>JANTGM010000018.1 GCA_024762925.1 Kofleriaceae bacterium
AAGAAGACAACCGCGAAGAAGACAACCGCGAAGAAGACAACCGCGAAGAAGACAACCGCGAAACCCTCTTCCAAGGACAAGCCGCTCTCACAAAGCCAACGCGAGCAGATCGCTATTGAACGTGTTCTTAGTCGCGGCGAGACACTTGTTCGTTCGACACCCTTCAACGGGGACACAGCAAATCCCATTACGGGATTGGGCCCAATTGAGGTTCAAGTTCGCCAGAAGGTTGTTGGGCGCGGTCGTTTGCAGCGCTTCATGCGAATGTTCTCCCCATCTGCGGAGCGAACTCACCTTGTCATGGTTGATGCCGAGGGTAACGCGACCAAGCTCAACAGCCGAGCAAACTCGCCGGTCTACCGACTCTTCCATGGCATCGCAAACACGATTCCAATACGAGAACTGGCTCATGACATCGTCAACTCCAGTGGTGTGCGCAATGGCATCTTCACAGCCATACTTGGTGGAGCAGCAACAGCCTGGAATCCAGTTGGCACCGTGGGAATCTTCCGTGGCGCGCAGCTCATGCTGGAGGGCATTAAGCGCCGCACTGATGCACGAAACACCGTCTTCGAGGGAACCGTCAAGTGGGCAAATCGCATGGGCTCCAAAGGCAAGTATCCAAACCTTGTCAATGCCTATCGTTACTACAAAACCCAACTACAAAAAACCAAGCCTGGAACTCGGCCAGCGACACTTAAGAACTTTGCTGAGAGACTTGCTGGAAACGGGCTGTAGGAGCTGCAATGAGGACGAGGGCGCGGTAGCCTTGCACGATGACACGCGACGACTTCTGGAAACTCATCTCAAGGACCATCAGCGCCGAGGCGCTGGAGGAGGCAGATCTCAGCGAGCTTGAAGCCGCATTGGCGACCATGAGCGCCGAGGAGATTGTCTCCTTTGATGACCACTTCAGCAAGCTGCATTCGGAATCCTATGGGTGGCCGCTGTGGGGTGCTGCCTACATCATCAATGGCGGCTGCTCGGATGATGGATTTGACTATTTTCGAGGTTGGCTCATTGCCCAGGGGCGTGATGTATTTGAGGCCGCGCTAGCCGCGCCAGACTCGCTCGTGGACCATGTGGAAGACGAAGTAGAGTGCGAGGACCTGCTATCCGTTGCATGGCAGGCGTACAAGAACAAAACTGGCAAGGGTGAGCTTCCTCCGAATGCTCACAAATACCCAAAGCTAGGTGAAAGCTGGGACTTCGACGATGAGGCTGAGATGCGAAAGCGCTACCCTCGACTCTGCGAAAAGTTCTACTAGAGACGTGATCCAGAGAGATTGAGATGGGATCGCGACGTACGCTTGTTCGCTGGCACGGCGCGCGAAGGGAGCTTGCTGCGGCAAGGGACCGATCAAGCAACGATGAGCGTTGGCTGCTAGCCCCAGCCACCACCTCCGGGAGTCTCGATTCGGAGTTTCTGGCCAGGCTTCATATCGAAGCTTGCTTTGCTCTGCACGTCTTCGCCATCAAGTAGGTTACGCCCAGCCTTGCCCGGCGAGCCTCCCTGCACTCCAAAGGGAGGGCGAGCACGACGCTCGGAAATGATCGACACGCGTAACGGGAGGAGTGCCTCCAACTCTCTCACCACACCATCCCCTCCCCTATGCAGCCCTGCGCCACCAGAATTGGTACGCAGGGAAAACTCGCAGAGCCGCACTGGGTAACGTGACTCTAGTATCTCGGGATCAGTGATGCGCGTATTGGTCATGTGTGTGTGCACTCCACTTGCTCCTGCCGCATTTGGTGTTGCCCCCGCACCACCCGCAATGGTTTCGTAGTATCCGAAAGTCTCGTTTCCAAAAGTAAGATTGTTCATCGTGCCTTGCGAGGCAGCACTCAGGCCCAGTGCTGCCAACAAGACGTCAACCACTCGTTGAGAGGTTTCAACGTTGCCAGCGGCGACTGCAGCTCCCTTTGCGGGGTTCAGAATACTTCCGATCGGAATGATGATTTCAACCGCCCGCAAGCAGCCGGCGTTGAGGGGAATGCGAGTGCCCACCATGCAGCGCAAGACGTACATGACCGCAGCAACAGTAACCGCAGTCGGTGCGTTCAGATTGCCCTGTACTTGAGCGCCCGTGCCTTCAAAGTCAATCTGCATAGAAGAGCCGCTAACCCGCACACAAACTTCGATTCGCGTTCCTGCATCCATCGCGTCTTTGAATCGGTATTCGCCATCCGGCAGGGCAGCGATGCTGGCTTCGACCTGGGCGGCGGCGTTGTCTTGCACGTGCCCCATATAGGCGAGCACCAAGGCGCGTCCCTTTTGGGCCACCAGCTGTGCTAGCAAGCCAGCTCCTGTCTGATTTGCCGCGATCTGTGCCTTAAGATCGGCCAGGTTGTCTGCGATGCAGCGTGCTGGATACTCACCACCAGCAAAGATCGAGCGAATGCGCTCTTCAGCAAAGACACCGTTCTCTACGAGTTTCACCGCGTCAAGAACGACGCCTTCCTCGCCCAAGTGAGAGGAGAATGGCGGCATCGATCCGGGGGTTATGCCACCCACGTCTGCGTGATGCCCACGACTTGCCGTAAAGAAAATTAGCGTACCCTCCTCATCGTGCACAGGGGTGACCACCGTGATGTCCGGCAGGTGCGAACCACCGAGGCTGGGGTCGTTGGATGCGTACACCGAACCAGGCAAGGGCTTTGGGTGTCGCTCTAGAATTCCACGAATCGACTCCCCCATCGCTCCAAGATGCACGGGAATATGCGGAGCGTTGGCGACCAAATGCCCTTGAGCGTCAAAGACCGCACACGAGAAATCGAGACGCTCGCGAATATTCGTCGACACGGCGGTGTCACGAAGCGCATGTCCCATTTGAACTGCGATAGACATGAACAGGTTGTTAAAAATCTCCATGCGGATGGGATCCGCTTGCGTATCACTCTCGTCTGGCTGCGCGATCACAGGTGTCTCGTCGTGCAGGACCAAGCGGTTGCCCTCATCAAGTCGGGCGACAAATCCTGGCTCCAACACGAGAGTTCCGGTGTCATCAAGAAGCAGTGCGGGACCGCGCAGTTCCGTGCCCGCGCTCAGTTGCTCGCGCCCAAAAACCGGAGTCTCTCGAAAGCCGCCACCTCTCCATTGCTCGTGCATCCGAAGAGGTACGAGTGTCTTTGTCGGTATCGACGATGAAGGCGCCACAGCTACGGGGTTTGCCTCTGCAGTCACCTCGACGCGCAGAGCGACCATCTCAACAATTTCATCTTTCTGATATCCATAAAGCGCTAAGTGACGTTCTGAGAACTCTTCGGGGGCAGAGTCACCTGCTTTAATTGTGATGGTCGATTCCGTGCCTCGATAGCGCAGATCAAGGAGGCGTGTGCATCGCACCTCGAGAGCGCCTTCCGATTCCAAGGTCTTGCGCCCCTGCGCTTCGAGCACCGAGAAGTCAGCCTCGAGGTTCCCCTGTTCGGATAGTCGCAAGCACCCAGCATCTGCTTGACCGTGCCAGCTCAGTCCTGCCAGACCCATGCCGTAGGCAGAGAGAACCCCCGCGAGCGAATCCACAAGAATCCTCCGAACCCCAAGCTGCCGAGCTACCGAACACGCATGTTGGCCACCGGCTCCACCAAAGACGACCATCGCAAACTCGCGCAAGTCTCTTCCTTTTGCCGTAGTCACCTCCCGAATGGCTGCTGCCATGTTGGCGTCTGCTATCTCGACGAAGCCCAAAGCAATGTCCATCTCGCTCGTATCAACGCCCCGGGCAGCAAGGGATCTACGAATTTCCCCTAGCGCCTTGGTTACCGGCGCCGTGTCGAGGCCAAAGGGAAAACGGTCATCAACAACACGCCCCAACACCAAATTGCAATCTGTCACGGTGAGCGACACCGCGTCGGTCGCTCCATAGCACAATGGTCCAGGCACCGATCCCGCGCTCTCGGGCCCGACCTGCAGTCGAAAGCCATTGTCCCGGCAAATCGACCCGCCGCCTGCTGCAACGGTGTGAATGTTCATTCCGGGTGCGCGTAGGCGAACGCTCGCGATCTCACTCTCATACACGCGCTCCAGCTCGCCGTCGTGGCAACTCACGTCTGTCGATGTGCCGCCCATGTCAAAGCCTATTGCACGCGGAAAGCCTGCGGCCTTCGCGATCTCGCTATAGGCAATCACGCCCCCAGCAGGCCCAGAGAGCACCGCATTCTTGCCGCGAAACCGTCCTGCACTTGTTAGCCCACCACTTGACTGCATGATCTGCAAGTTGCTTCCCGGAAGTTCCTCTCGGAGTTCTTCTAAGTAGCGACGGATAATCGGAGTTAGGTAGGCATCGACAACGCTCGTGTCGCCGCGTCCCAGTATTCCAATCTCTGCGCTCACTTCTGAGGACCTTGAAACATCGTCGAAGCCTTGGGCACGAGCCACGTCTTCAATCTCCCGCTCAAGCCGATCGCTGCGATACGAATGCAATACAACAATCGCTAGACTCTCGATACCGGCATCCCGAGATTTTCTAAGTTGCGCAGCAAGCTCAGCCCCTGGTCTTGAGAGGGTATTGCCCTCTGAGTCTAGACGAGCATCGATCTCTAGGACCTCTTCGTAGAGCATCTCTGGCTTGATAATATCGAGCGCAAACAAGTCGGGCCGCGCCTGTGTTCCAATGGCGAGTAGGTCGCGAAACCCTCGAGTAATCAGCAGTGCTGTTCGCGTTCCTCGACGCTCGAGCAGCGCGTTGGTAGCGAGCGTGGTGCCCATGCGAATGTCACACGGGGGAATGGCCTGTTGTGGGGAGAGTTTGAGCAGAGCGCGAATTCCGACTAGCGGCGCACGATCCGAGGACAGCACTTTGACGACTTGAAGGGCTCCTGAAGGCGCGACACCAATGCAGTCTGTGAACGTGCCACCCCGATCGATCCAGAACTGCCAACGCTGCTCCATGCACTGATGGTACCTGCCCGCATCCGAATCGGATATGGTGCGCCAAATGAGACTGCCACTCCCCATTGACTCGCAGCTGGCTGAGATTGCCGAGGCCGTGAAAGAGCACGGTGGAGCGGTTGTGGTCGCAGAGCCAGGGGCGGGCAAGACCACGCGAGTTCCGAGCATGTTGCTTGATGCGATGAATGCCCCGATCGTTTGCACCCAACCTCGGCGGATCGCGGCCAGACTCTCGGCCAAGCGCGTTGCCCAAGAGCGCGGGTGCAAGCTCGGGTCGGAGGTCGGCTACGAGGTGCGGTTCGATCGCAAGGTTAGCGGCGAGACCCGTCTGCGCTTTATGACAGAGGGCCTTGCCTTGCGGCAGTGGGCTCGTCTTAGCGCCACCCCACACATCCTCGTTCTGGACGAGTTTCACGAGCGCCATCTCGACGCCGATATGTTGCTCTCCCTCGCCTCTCGAACTCGCACGACAGGAGGCCAACTCGGACTGGTTGTCATGTCGGCGACACTTGACGCAGCTCCCGTCTCCGAATTTCTCGGAGGCTTGCCTATTATCGAAAGTGCCGGACGAAAGTTTCCCGTCGCAATGGACTACTTGCAACCCAGGCCTCAGGAGCACACAGAGACAACGGTCTCACGGGCGCTACGAGAAATACTTAAGGACGAGAACGACAAAGGAGACGTCCTCGTTTTCCTGCCTGGCCTTGCAGAGATTCGCAGAACACAGGAAAAACTCGGAGAACTCGCGGCCCAGCACGAACTGCTCTTGCTGCCGCTCCACGGGTCACTTTCACCAAAGGAACAAGACAGGGCCGTTGCCTCCTCTGATCGGCGAAAGGTCGTACTCGCCACCAATGTTGCGGAGACATCGCTGACCATTGATGGCGTCACGTCAGTCGTCGACTGTGGAACGGCTCGTGTTGCACGACACTCGCCATGGACTGGGCTTGCAAGTCTTCAAGTGGAAGCGATTAGCCGTGCCAGTGCAAAGCAGCGTGCAGGTCGTGCTGGACGCACGCAAGCGGGGCGATGTATTCGTCTGTACAGCGAGCACGAGCTTGTGGGCAGACGCGAGTTTGATGCACCGGAGATTGTTCGGAGCGACCTGGCTGCACCCACCCTGCAACTCGCGGCCGCTGGGACTTCACTTGGGGACATGGCCTGGCTGCAACCACCTCCAGAAGCAGCGCAAGAAGCTGCCAGGAAGCTTCTACGGGGTCTTGGCGCCACTGACGACGCCAACCGCATCACCGAAATTGGGCAAGCAATGACCGATGTCTCGGCGCATCCAAGGCTCGCGCGGTTGGTCTTGGAAGGCGCTGAGCTTGGGATCCCCCGGAGCGCAACTCTGGCCGCCGCAATTCTATCGGAGCGACCTCTCCGCCATTCGCAACGAAGAGGGCAGGAGGCAACGGCAGCGAGCACCAGCGATGTACTCGATGATCTTGAGGTCTTCTTTGAAGTCGAAGGGAGTAGTTTTCGCGCCAACATTGCAAGAGCCGCAGGCGCCGACCTGCAGATAGCTAAGAACATTTCTCAGACCTCTCGGCAGTGGCTGCGCGCATTTGACCAACGAGAGGATGATGATGTCTTGAGTATCGATCAGCGCGAAGAAGCGCTCAAGCGCGCCTTGCTAGCGGGTTTCCCCGACCGTGCCGCCAGGCGAGTGCGTCCGCGAGGAGAGTCACTGCTCTTGTGTGCAGGCGGCGCAGTAACCCAGTCGCGTAGCAGTGCAGTGCTCGACGCTGAGTACCTCTTGGCGATCGATGTTGAGTCGCGAGGGCAGCGCTCACTTGTGCGTACAGCTAGCGAGATTGACCCAACCTGGCTGCTCGATCTACCTGGAGTTCGGGATGTGGACGAACATGCCTTCGAGACCGATGGAGACCGGGTCGTGCGGAGAACGGGAATCTACTATGGCGACATCGCCATTGATGAAGAGCGAATTGTGGACCCGAGTCGCCTCGACGAAGACATTGCCAAAGCCACCCTTCGGGCAGCGCTTCTCGATGGAAAGCTTGTTCAGGTGATCGATGCAAGTGAGCTTGCCGCCTACCGATTGCGCCACGAGTTTGCCGCCAAGCACGCGCCTGAGCAGCAATGGCAAGAGCTAAGCGATCCGATGGTTTGTGATGCGCTACTAGCGATGAGCCCACGGCCAACAAGACTGGCCGACCTTCGGGGAACTTCTGTCATTGAAGCCGTGCACTGGGCGTTGTCGGCGCAAGAGCGTGATGCCATGAATCGCCTAGCACCAACCCATGTGGCAATTCCAGGGCGCAAACGCGTACCAGTCAACTACGAAACAGACAGACCCCCATGGATTCAGAGTCGCTTGCAGGATTTCTTTGGGGCCACCGATGCGCCGTCCGTAGCCCAAGGACGTGTTCCGCTTGTCCTTCACCTGCTCGCTCCAAACCGACGCGCGGTTCAAGTCACAACAGACCTCGCGGGTTTTTGGGTTCGCCACTACCCAGACCTTAGAAAGCAACTGATGCGGCGATACCCAAGACATCAGTGGCCCGAGAAGCCCTAGCCTACATCTCTACCGTCGGCTACGCTCCTGGCGTGATTCACCTCTTCTATGGAGACAGCGCTCGTGATGCCTTCTCCTGTTTCAACAAGCGCGGCAAGCAGATTGTCTTGCGCGAGGCACTTCTTGCTGGTCCCGCGGCCCTTCCTTCGCCCTCATGGATTTCTCAACGCGCGCGATTTCTCGCCGATGCCTACCAAGCCGACTACGAGGCCTGCCTTGAGGATCTCCGGAGGTTTGATGAGGAGATTGCGAGCCTCGAAGACGATGAAGAACTGGTGTGTTGGTTTGGGCGAGACCTATTCTGTCAAGTTGCGCTCATCTATGTCCTCGTGCGCCTAGGAGAAACTCGCACGTCCAACATTTCTCTGGTGTGCCCACCCGATACCAATGAGAGTGTCTACTGCTTTGGCGACATTGCCCCCGCCGAGATGAACGAGTTCTTACAAAATCGAGTTCCGATCGAGTCGCTCGACTTTCAGCACGCCGCCATCTCGTGGCACCTCTACGCAAGCGACGATCCCGAGAGCTTAAACGCCATCTTTGATGGATCCATTGATGTTGGTGCTCGATTTGCCAAAGCCCTAGAGCAGCACGCCGCTCGGTTTCCATCAACCCGCGATGGCCTCGGCACCACGGAGAGAGCTGTGCTCCTCTCTCTGCTCGACGGGCAAGCAGCATTCCCAGAACTTTTCCGAGACGTTGCAAAGCGCACGAGGCACATAGCGTGGGGCGATGGACAGGTCCGAAACATCTGCGAGCGACTTGCCGCGAGCACACCACCACTGCTCTCGATTCACGGTGACGACGATGAGACCTTCACCCTCACCACGAGTGGCGAGGCGGCTTTGCAAGGCGACGGCAGCGTCATCGGCCGGCCCTCACATTGGCTTGGGGGCTGTGAGGTATCCGCAGAACCGCTGTGGGCTTGGGATGCCGAAGCCCGAAGGATCGTCTACTCGGGAACGTAGATGCGATTGCCGGCGGCGTCGTGACAACCGGCGGTGTTGCAGCTCCCCATGTTGTCGGCGATGGCCGTATTCATCTGGAGTGTGTTTGGGCAACGAGAAGCCTTTGCCTGAATTGGGAAGACAACCGCTTGGTCGGTGTAGAAGTTGCCGTTGAGTGCGGTGACCATCTTGATCTCTACGTTGTTTGCGTCGGTGTATACGATCGTGCCACCAGCCAGTGGTGTTGTGCCATTGATGTCTGTGTATGCTGTGCCTGCGAGTGTCCAAAGTGGTACGTCTTGCGTGTTGCCATCGTGGCAACCTCCAACGATGCATGAAAGGCCAGGATTGTGCTCGCCTGCGCCATTCGGAAGAACCGACTCTTCGCAGTCTGGATCTGCTGGCTGCGCGTCGACACCGTCATCACCACCATCAAACACCACGGCGGACGCATCACTTGTTCCAGCGTTGGGATCTCGCTCGGAGACGTCTCCAACTTTGCACGAAGGCGCCATGGAGAGGGCAACAGGAAGGACGAACAACGACAAACAAGCTAGGCGTCTCATAGAAGGAGAGTATCCCCGATTTCCCCCTCTCGAATCCAGCACGAAACGCCGCGGGCCCCTCATACCAGGCAACGAGAAGGGGAAATGTGCCTTGCGCGTGATCCAGAACATGGATTCCTGGTGAACAACGATGAGCAAGGCGGCCAGCGAGCGAAGAAGCGAGTTTCCTTGGTCAATGCATCAGGCACCAGTGCGCGATTCACGAATATAGAATGCGCTCACTTGTCTTCTCGCCCGCTGGACAGACTGGCTCTGCCAGTCTTCTTCGTTGTTCATCGGTCGCTTGGCACTAGGTCCAGAGTCGACCGTAAAGTGAGTGACCCACGAGAAGAAGTGCATAAGCATGCAGATCGCCACCATTCTCGCGAAGTACGCCAAAGTTGAAATCGAGCGCGGAGAGCCCGTCCTCACAACGCTCCACCACCTCAGCCACACGATGCTCACCGAGATTGTTGTCAGCAATCGAGGCAAGATCGGAGTGAATCACTTCAAGACGAGTGCGGGTCATCGGTTCTGCTTCGCTGATCGCTGCATCATCGATCCACTCGAGCAGCATGCCTGCGAGCTTGCGAGTGTCTACAAACTGATCGCTCTCACTTTCACTTGGCGCCACGATTCCGACCATGGCCGGATGCACGCGACGTGTGCTGCGATTTCCTTTGAGCAGCAGCGCCTCTGGACAGACATTGTTGTGCGCCAACCCCGTTGCATGCAGCCTCGAAACCTGGCACGCTACGAGGTACCCCAAACCGAATGCTTCTTGAGGCTCGAGCACATGCTCGGCAAGGTTCTGTCCAAACCGAGCATCTTCGACATGCTCGCTCAGAAGAAGTAGTAATCCGCTGTCCGTGTCGTTGATGACTCGGTGGAGCGGCGTCATCAGCCCTTGTCTTGCGGTTCTCAGCGCGGGCTGGAATTTCGTCATCCACTTCTCAGCAATACCGGCCCGATCGGCGTGTGCTGAGAGGTCAAGAGCTGTCACAATCTTGGGATATACATTGGCATCGGGGAACTTGCCCGAAGCAAGCAGCTCTGGGTCTGGGGCAGCAGAGAAGATTGCATGCCCCTTGACGCGACCGAGGGCACGGTGAAGCTGGTAACCCAGCTTTTGGAGAATGCCATCGACGGTGCCGATGAACTCGGCAGTGACAGTCTTGTCCGCACTGCCCTCGCGAACCAACTCAAGTCGGCTGTCATTGTCACCGTACCGCATGGTGACTTTGAACGATGAGGTTCGACGCCGATCCCGCTGGAGCTTTGGCAAGACGTCGCGTAGCGCTACAATCACCTCATCTGCGCTCTTGGGGCGCAAATCGGGTGAACGCTGCATGCAGTGCTCAATGATGGGCCGTACGACCGATGGCACGCTGTCAGGATAGTCGATGTAGGAGCGCTCACCGCGAACAACGCCTTCGCTCACCTTCAGTAGAAGGCTCCACATATCCTCCGCTTCTCCGTAGGGAAGCTGCTCGGTAAAGAGCGCGAAAATGGCGGTACCGAGTGCGTAGATATCTAGGCTTGGCTCGATGGACGATTCCATGAGCGCCGAGTCGAGAATCTCGGGAGCCAATGAGTAACCAGGAGACCCAAAGATCCGGCCTTGAAATCGTGTCTTGTAGTTCGTTCCCGCAACGTCATCGAGTTTGAGTACCAAGTCAAAGTCAAAGAGACTGGCCGTCTCTAGCTTATCGTCAACCAGAATATTTCTTACGGTGAAATCGCGGTGCAGGTACCCCGCTTTGTGCATCGACGAGAGCCCACTTATCGCCTGCATCAACAGCTCGACTTTTCGTCGCGCACTAAGCTGGCCTCTTGCAATAACCTCTCGCAGTGTCCCCGAGCGCAACGGGGTCACGATGAGGTAGTTGTCCGCGATGCGCGTGGATACGTATGTCGGCAAGAGATGCGGAGAATCGATCTCAGCAACGTTGTCCACGTTCTTCATGACCATCTCGTGCTCGTGACGCGCCGACGAATCGGTGCGCAATTGCAGCAAGAAGTCAGGATGGAAGACCTTGCCGACCACCGCTTGGGTTTGTGATTCGGGGCCCATGCGACGTCCCATCAAGAAGACGGTTCCCATGCCACCGTGGCCCAGCTCTTTGCCGGTTGTGCGGTAGTAATACTGCCCACAGCGAAATACGATGCCTGCCCGCTCAAGATCATCCGAGGCGACCTCGGCATAGGGCCGAGATTGCTCCCACTCTCTTGATAGGTCCACTGCCACGAAAAATTGCCCGACCGCCTCGTCCGAATCGATTGTAGGGGTCGGGTCAAGGTCACAGCAACCCGTATCTTCCCAATAATAACAAATAGTTAAATTCCCCCTTGAGAGACTCCAACGCAGGTGCCGCGTCAGGGCGGCGACATATTGTCGCAATCTTTCATATGTGAGCCACAGCCGTGGTAGCACCGCCCTCGATGTTGTCCCAAAAGGCAGTGAGCTACCCGGGCTGTGCCCTCTTTGCTATCGGACTTATGTGGGGAGCTGCCTCTTGCAGCAAGGACACAGAGAAAAAGGCGCCTGGGACACCTAAGACCGAAGCTGTGGCAGACCCGACGCCTACTCCTAGGCCCGAGCCCAAACCCGCAGCCAAGAAACCGGATGGTCCTGTTGGAGTTGTTGAGGGAACCGTCACGCTCACAGGAGAGATTCCCGAGATGCCCCTGTTGCGTCGAGGCTCGGATCCCGCTTGCGACAATGGTGAGCTTCGCGCAGAGACCATCATGGCAAACAGCGACGGTGGCCTGGCAAATGTTCTCGTTCGTATCAAGCCAGGAACGGTGCCCGCTTGGACGCCCAGCGAATCGATTCTCATCGATCAAACCGACTGCATGTATAGACCACGAGTGACCGGTGGCGTTCAAGGTCAGACCGTAGAAGTCCACAACAGCGATACGACAACACACAACGTTCATGCACGACATCTTCCACTTGGCAAACGACAGGGAATTGAGACGATCGTGAACCGCGCACAACCTTCGGGGGTTGTGATGAGTTTCGAGCTTGGCGATGAACCTGTAGCCAAACTCAAATGCGACTATCATGGTTGGATGCAAGGCTACGTCGTTGTTAGTGACAACCCCTACTTCACCGTAACGGGCGCAGATGGCTCGTTCAAACTCGAAGGAGCTCCTGTTGGCTCACAAACAATCGAGTTTTGGCACGAGTACTACGGGCTCAAGGAAGCACCAGCAGAGATTGCCGCTGATGGCAGTGTCACACTTGACATGAGCTTTGATGCAGTCAAGGACGATCCAATGGCTGCAGGAGGTCAGAGTCAGTGAGTTCTGCCGTTGTTGAACCGGTCCGAGTTACCCCGCGCGACTTGGTTGCGCTGGCCAAGCCTGGCATCTTGATCTTTGCCCTCATGACAACTGCTGGCGCGATGTCGCTTGCACCAGGAGTTGTGGTCCCGTCGCTATGGATCCCCCTTTTCTTTGGCACTGCCCTCATTGTCGCATCGGCAAACTCGCTCAACATGTACCTTGAGCGCGAGATCGACTGTCACATGGCTCGCACAAAGAAGCGGCCGCTTCCCGCAGGACGCATGGACCCAAGAGTGGCGCTTGTCTTTGGGCTCATCAATGTTGCCATTGCGGTTCCTGTACTCACGTTTGGCGTAAACGCGCTCACTGGCATGTGCGGAGTTGTAGCGTTTATTAGCTACGTGATGCTCTACACGCCAATGAAGCAGCGCACAACCATCGCGACCATCGTCGGTTCGCTCCCTGGTGCAATGCCAGCGCTAATGGGATGGACAGCAGTTACGGGTCGGTTGGATCCAGGAGGCTTGGTGATTTTCGGAGTGCTCTTCTTCTGGCAGATTCCCCACTTTCACGCCATTAGCCTGTTTCGCAGCAAGGAGTATTCGCGCGCTGGCCTCAAGATTCTCCCCGTCGAATCGGGTCCTGAACTCACTCGTGTTGCGATGGTTCTCTACACCGCAGTCCAAGTTCAAATCTCGCTAATGCTCTATCCACTGGGAGTCGCTGGGAAGCTCTATTTCCTTACGGCAGCGATTCTCGGTGGTTCGTACTTTCTCTACGCAATCGTCGGAGTTCGAAATGGCAATGCGAAGTGGGCCCGCCGCTTCTTTCTTTTCTCAATCGTCTACTTGCCCGTGCTCTTCATCGTCATGGTCGTTGACGGGATTGCGTAGTTCTCTTGTCAAGAATCTCCCAGCCTGACAATCGCGGCTTCTTTGGCGAGCCCATCAATTGGCTTGTCTTGGCCATCGCGCTCTGCTTTGTTCCGATCGCCGGCTACATGCTCCAAAGCGGAATGCCCTGGGACGAAATCCACCCAGCGCTCAATGCCATGCTCAACGCGAGCTGCTTCGTTTTCTTGATTGCTGGACGCTCGGCCATCAGAAAAGGGCGTGAAGTCTTGCATCGCCAGTGCATGATTGCAGCGTTCACCGCCTCCTGTGTTTTTCTGGTGAGCTACGTCGCGCGTTTTCTTCTGAGCGGGACACATCGCTATGCTGGTGACGGCTGGGACAAGACGCTCTATCTCATCATCTTGTTCTCACACATGGTGCTCGCAGCTGCGCTCGTGCCTCTCGTGCTTCGAAGCATATATCTTGCTGTGAAAGACCAGCGAGAAAAGCACCGACGCATCGTTCGTTGGACCTGGCCTATCTGGGCGTACGTCTCACTCACCGGCGTCATCGTCTACATGATGCTGTATCGACTGTAGCCGCACCAAGCAAAAGCGCCGACACTCGAAAATGCCGACGCCTTGCAAGGAATGTGGGGAGTAGGAGCGCTATGGGCAGACTTGGCTGCAGAAGTTTTCGATGTCCTGGCAGTCCAGATTGTTGTCTCCGCCGTCTGCACACTGGCTTTGCGCATCATCGCAGAAGTCACAGTCGCTTGGCTCCTGTGGATCGGTTGGGTCTTGGCCGAAGCAGTTCACAAGAACATCCTGACAACTAAGAACTTCTCCGTCTGTAGTTTGGAAGCTGTCGTCAGCATTGTTCTCACATTGCTCCTCGGCGAGCTGACACAACTCGTCCTCACCGCCAGGGTTCCAACCGTCATCGCAGTTCTGGTGACAGGCATCCCACTCCTGCTCGCACTGCTCAGTCTCACCTGCTGGGTCTTGGTTCTCGTCTCCTGGGTCGCCCCAGCCATTGTTGATACACTGATCAAAGTCTAGGTCGCATGCTTCACATTCATTGATTGGCGGTTCCGTGTCACAGTTAGCGGGGTCGGCATCGCACTGGCTCTCGCCTTCGCAAGCCGCTAGACACCCTTCAAACCCAACAGCGCAATCTTCGCCGGTACCACCATTGTCTTGATCGGCAACCGCACAAGCCTCGAAGCCAGCGGCGCAGTGCAGACACTCGTCTGGGGGCGGTGGAGCCTGACAGACATCAACGCACTCGATGATTTGCTGTGCACACTCTTCGGTAGCATTGCCATTGGCAAAGCAGTCTTGGAATGCATCCCAACAGGGGTCGCACTCTTCGGGCAAGTCGGGGCCATTAGAGAGCAGTGAGAGTCCAGAGGTTGGTTCATCCTGGGGCGCCTCGGGTGCACAAGCACCTGCAAGCAAGACAGAGAAACTGAGGGAGACGAGAGTAATGAGTTTGGATTTCATGGGGGCAAATTTTCCTTTCGACGAGCCTTAGTGCGAACCCTGTGCCATGACGAAAACCTCAGTGTTTCTCGGTGCAAAGTACCGATGACGTCGATTGACGAGCGTCGGGTGGCAACACTGAGGAGTTGCGGCCGTCGAAAAAAAATCGCAGGTGATAGAAAAAAGCATCACTCTCCACGAGGGAAGAATCGACCTCGAAACGAGTGGCTGAGCTGAGCTAAGGTGGGCCCGTGGTAGATGATCGACGAACAGCAACTTGGCTGAGCTATGAGAATGGTCAAGCGACCTCGATGCAAATTCGACGATGTCGCCTCACCGTACTCAGTGGTGCCGACGCTGGCCTCGTTGTCGAAATTGAGAGCACGCTGATGCGAGTTGGTGCGCGCTCAAGCTGCGATCTCGTTCTCAACGATTCGCGAGTCTCCGGATTCCACTTTGAGATTCGCCTCGACGAAGGCGGCTATCGCCTACTCGATCTCGGTTCCAGTAATGGCACCAGCGTTTCGGGATTGCGAGTTCGCGAAGCCTACCTCGAACCAGGCATGGTCATTCACGTTGGTGACTCGCGCATTCGCTTTGATCCACAAGACAAGACCGCGCCCGTGGAGCTCTCGTTGGGCGCGAGCTACGGAGATCTCATTGGACAATCACCAGGGATGCGTGCGCTCTTTGCCCAACTTGAGCGGGTCGCACCAACAGAAGCAAGCGTGCTCATTCAAGGGGAGACAGGGGTGGGCAAGGAGCTTGTTGCCGAGGCGATTCACCGTGGCTCGAATCGCTCACACGGCCCGTTTGTTGTCGTCGATTGTGGCTCGATTGCTGGCAACCTGATTTCGAGCGAACTCTTTGGACATGAAAAGGGAGCGTTTACGGGAGCTGCCACAAGACACGAGGGAGCCTTTGAAAGAGCAAACGGCGGCACACTCTTTCTCGACGAGCTTGGTGAGTTGCCGATCGACTTGCAGCCCTCGCTTCTGGGAGCACTCGAACGCAAGCGCATTCGCCGAGTGGGAGGACGTATCGACATTCCCATCGACATTCGGGTAATCGCAGCAACCCACCGAGACCTGCCCCGCGCGATCAACCAGGCACGCTTTCGCGAAGATCTCTATTATCGCCTCGCTGTCGTTCGACTAAGTGTGCCCCCAATGCGAGAGCGACTCGAGGATGTGCCTCTCTTGGTCGCTCACTTTCTCAAACAACTACCAGGTGGCGACACGGTGACCCTAAAGCAGCGCACCGTTGAGAACCTCTGCCGCTACGACTATCCGGGCAACGTGCGCGAGTTGCGCAATCTTATCGAGCGGGCTGTCATCATGTCGGACTCAGGCCATACTCAGAGCCTCATCGCTAGCAGTCCGGCGCGTGTTGGCAACGCCCCTGCTCCCACAAATGCACAGAACGTTCTGCAGACCCTGATCGATACGACAGTGCCGTTTAAGCGAGCCAAGCGAGACATGTTGGACGAGTTCGAAAAGCGCTTTCTCAAGAAGCTTCTCAAAGAACACGATGGCAACATCTCGAAGGCTGCTCGCACCACTGGACTCGACAGAATGACGATTCACAAAATGGTGCAGAAGTACGGCTTGAGCCAGCGCTAGCCGCGAAAGCTCAGACACCCACTCGGGACATCGCAGTTGAGAAAGCAATCATCACCGCTTTGCTCACAGGCACTGATGGTCTCGCTGATTTGCTCGCAAAAGGACCCGACATCCTGGCATGCAGCGATGCAGCCCTTGGGATCGTTCTTGCAAAGCTGGAAGCATTCCTCGGTGACTCCCTGGCAATCCAGCACAGGGACCCCACCAGGATTGTCAAAGCATCGCTGCTCGTACACTTGGCAAGGGAGACTGCAATCCGGCCCCCCATCCAGGCTGCACTCTTCATTGCACTGTTGCTGAATGACAGAGCAGCTATTTGCGCTATTGAGCCCCAAACACTCCTCCACCAGCCCTTCACAGTCAGCGCAGGGCTCGTTGCCGGGGAGAGGTTCCTCAGGTGTTGAGCTATCGGATGAACACACCAGGTTGAGAAGAATATCGTCGTCGGCCTCTCCGAGTTTTACCAATGCGCTCTGGCCTGAGATGAACGGAGCTTCCAAGGGCGCGGTTTTGGGGCACTCCCCGAACTGCAAATCATAGACGCTCAGCTGAATCCGCAGTTCTCTGTTTGCTGGCAACGAACCGAGGTCGAGCTGCGAACCAAGAATGCCTGCAAGATCGGTGAGTGGCTGCGTGTCTCCTGACACGTCAACGCAGTCGCTAGCAATTGTCTCCCCGGCAGCATCGCTAACGTGTAGCCAAACTGTGCCGCTGCAATTGAGCTGCAAGTCACTGGCCGATGCGCCACAACTGTCGGCGTCGAGCTGCATGGCTACCGAGATCGATTGCTGGTCGCTTGCCTGGCAGCCAAGAACCAAAGCGATCACTGCTGTTCCTCGCAGCTTCCGAAACACCATTCGTCGATAGTAGCGCTATCGCCATCGCTTGGGGAAAAAAGAAGGTACAGAGTGGCTCCGAGCGCAGCGCCTCCGCCTGCCGCCAGCAGTCCACCGCCCCACCATGTCTTGTACCAGGAACGCGACCGCTTCGGTGTGCTCGCAACAAGCTCGGTACTGTCTGCTGGAGTCCGATCCAGTGCTGCGCGCCACCGCATGCTCCCAATCGCAACCCATGGACTAAGACTGCCTTCCACCTCGCGATACACCGCTCCCAAAGGCCCTGCATCGCTGTGCTTAAAGAGAACCAGGGTGGGTACCCCTGTTGCGGAGGCAAGTGCCCTTAGGTTGGTTGTATCTGCTCGAAGGGCACCTCTTCGAAGCTCAAGCAACCTTGCGACTCGCCCTATCTTCTCGAGTTTCGCGACGAGCTTCGTCTCAGCGGTGAGAAACTTCACAAAGCTTGCTCGCGTATACCCTGGTGCCTCCAACGACAGTAGATGCGGACCGGTGAGAACAGTGCTGGGTTCACTCGCGATGCCATCGACAAAGAGCCTGGCCGACGAGGGCGACCAGTCCTGCACCAGATGAGCGACTCCCGCCGTTGTATTTGCTTGCACGGCTTCGTCGTAGAGCTTCACGACGGCTGGCCGGTATTGACTAGCCGCGAGCCTCGTTATCTTTGGCGCGAGGCGATGACTCAGCCGGAAGTTGTCACGAGCCTTGTCTTTCTCTCCTTGGGCGAAGCGAACGAGCCCACCAAGCAAGTAGCGCTTGCTGAGAAGTCGTTGACCCTTGGCAGAAGAACTCTTGTTTCGCCAGCTTGCGTCAAACGATTCGAGGTGGCCGATCGAAGCCTTGAGTTCGAAGCGCTCGTAGGATTTCTCAGCAGCTTCTAGCTGCCCTTCTTCAAAACTCCACGTCTCGGCAGCGGGCAGAGGAGCAACCATAGCGTCTCGGAGTGCTGCGTCATTGCTCTGTGAATACCCTGCAAGAAGAACGTCCTTGTGAATGAGCTTGTGCAACGCCGAAGAGTCGGTTGAGGTGCCGCTCACATCGACAATCAAGGCGGTCTCGGCCCCAGCCTTTGCGCTGCTCATGGCAGAAAGCAAGAGGACGACTACAAGAACACGCATGTCGGCAGTATAGTGTAGAAACGGACCAAGTGTCGGTGTTCACGCCCGACACCCGTCACAGTTGTCATGCCTAAGAGCGCCACGCATCGCTACGAACTCGTTGAGAGAATCGCGGTAGGTGGCATGGCCGAAGTGTTTCGGGCCAAGACGTATGGGCTGCACGGTTTCGAAAAGGAACTGGCAGTCAAGCGAATCCTGCCCGAGCTCGCCTCCAACCGCGAGTTCGTCGATCGATTTATTCGCGAAGCAAAGATCGCGGTCACGCTCAATCACGCCAACATCGTCCAGGTCACAGACTTCAGTCGCTTCGCAGATTCGTTTTACATAGCCATGGAGTTTGTCGACGGCATCGACTTGTCAACGCTTCTTAAGACGATGCGTGCACGTGAGACCCCCATTCCTCTTGCCGCCGCATTGCACATCGCCATCGAAGTTCTCAAAGGTTTGGACTTTGCTCATGGGCGAGGCGTTGTGCACAGAGATATTTCTCCCGCCAATATTCTTCTCTCCAAATCGGGCGAGGTGAAGATCGCCGATTTTGGAATTGCGCAGGCGGACAATCGTGGTTCCGGCCACACACAACCGTTTGGCATCATGGGCAAGTGGCGCTACATGTCCCCCGAGCAGAGCCTCGGAGAGTCGCTCGACGCAAGCTCCGATCTCTTCTCCTTCGCTTCAGTAATGTTCGAGCTCTTTGCAGGCCAGCGTGTCTTTGACCAGGAGACGCCAGCGGAAATCGCTGACGCGATTCGCTTTGCCCCCATCCCAACAATGCGACAAGTACGCCCAGATCTATCTCCAGAGCTGGATAAAATCGTAGGAAATGTTCTCAACCGAGACTCTGCGGAACGGGGAAATGCGGCATCCATTGGTCGCGCGTTAATCGAGTTCTCGTACGCAGAGTCACTGCCTGTGACCGCAACCGACCTCGCCACGCTTATTGCAGAACATGAGCCTGGGTTTGAACGCGATACGTCGACGACCTCTGACGAACTAATCGACAACATCATCAACTCTGAACTTGAGCAACGCCGGCCTGGCATGAACACGCGGCTCACTCGAATCACTCCGGTTGACATGAACACGGACGAGACGGATACCGACGGCAATTTTGATGCATCATCAACGTCACTCACCTTTGTCGACGGAGGGCTTGGCAAGGATGGCCTAACGCAGTGGCTGCTCGGCAGTGCTCAGGGCGGTCCGGTTCAGGTTCCCGAGCAATTCACCGCGGCTCTGCCAACGGTTCCATCGAGTAGTGTGGACGAGCGACGGACGGAGCCGATGACTGCGATCGGCGAATCCCATCCCCCGCCCGCGCTGGTTCTCGAGCCGTGGACTGCAGCACCTTCTACTGCACCTTCTACAGCACCTTCTACTGCACCTTCTACTGCACCTTCTACTGCACCTTCTACTGCACCTTCTACAGCACCTTCTACTGCACCTTCTACTGCACCCATGCCGTATCGCGTGGAAGCTGCGACGACTCGCTCTCGCCTGCCACTGCTCTTTGCGGCAATTGTTGGCGTCACCATTGCCCTCGTCGGCATGCTGCTGCTCATGGGCGGCGATTCTGATGACCGCAACGTGGCGACTGTAGGCAATGTGAAACCTTCAAATGCCACCGAATCCTCTAAGAGAATGTCGGACGCAGCCACCGAATCGCCTAAGCCCCCCCCCGACTCTCCCAACGCCGATGCGATGCGCTCTGACACCAACGCCTCAAGCACTATGGATGCCGCCATCCCGCCCAACCCCGCTCCCCTCATTGAAGTTGATGCTGCTACTCCCACAAAGCGTGCCGACACTCCAAAGCGCAAGCGCGACACGGGAAAGTTCGCACCAGATAAAGAGCGTGAAAAGCAGAGAGGGGAAATCTCCCTCTTTGTGAAGCCTTGGGCCAACGTTTACTTGAGGGGCAAGAAGATCGGTGAAGCCCCGATTCGCAGCCTTCGACTGCCACACGGAACGCATCGCTTGCGACTTGCGAACCCCGTAACAGGAGCCGAGAAAACCGTCACTGTCAAAGTGCCATCATCAAAACCCTATCGATTCTCACTGGCGCCTCAGTAGCTTGGAACGTCTACGAAGGTTCCCCAATCGGCTCGTACTCGCAGCCCATCGCAACAACCTCCTCTTCTGTGGGAAAGCCTATGGTCTCATACCGCGGTGGGTAGTAGTCCAATTGCTTGAGTCGATGCGGAATCACCTCAAGTGCCTTCGCAAAGGGCACCGTACACACCCGGTGCTCATCCGTATCTAGAAGCGCAATCGACTCACTCTCTGGTAGATAGGTTTCCACGTTGCGTGTCCACGTTGCTACGACCATGCTGATTTCGCTTTGGTCCTCACTTCCGTAGAGCGTGAAGCTCGCCACAAACTTGTCGACGCCGCGTACCTCCAAGACTTGTTCGAGCAACTTTTTCTGCGCCGCGTACTCCTCGGCACGTTCCATGATTCGCGCGACCCGATATGACTTGAGCTCCGGAAAGTCGTCCTCAGGGTGATAGGTCTGCCAACCTTCTTCCGAGAGAATGACCGGCACTAGTGAAACGGCGCGATCTTTTTCCTGCATGGGCTCTGCCAACGCCATTGCCATCTCCAGGCCTTCTTTGTGCTCTGAACCAATGACAATCATGTGAGATCGCGTTGGGCAAAGCACAACATGCGAACCGCGAACTTCGAGCGCGGTGATGATGTCGGGAATTAGAAGTCGCGACGGCTCGTAGCAATCATTCCATGATGAGATGTAGATGCAATCGCCGGTTTCCTCAAACTCCACAGCCGCCCAAGCCCCGTCACTGCGCTCACGGAGATTTCCCTTGGCAACCTCAAGTGCGCTCCCATACGAGACACCCCATTCTTCGCACTGGGAGTCGGCAACCTGAGCGATGTGATCTTCGGCATCGATTGCAAGAGAAAGAGCAAAGTGCCCATCAGCAAAATTCCGCGTGTCGGTGACGTCGCTAATGTCTTCGTCGGGGTTCTGCAGCTCCAGTTGCAGTTTAAGGTGCTCAAGGTAGAAACGAGGACGCAGAGCGGGGAGCAGCTTGTCAAAGACCTCCGCAAAGTCATCGTGCGCATCTGGCACCATCATGGCGAGTCGCACATACCGCTCGAGTACATGGTGACGATCGCGTTTCTTTGCGGAGGTGTATTCTTCGTAGACGTTGTGGAGAAAGCTCTGTCCACCTTTTGCGAACTGCACAGAGAACGATTCTGGCTTGTACGTCGTTTCATTAGAAGGATCGCGTTGCTCGGCCTCCTGTAGGAAGAGCTTTGCAAAGTCGTCTTGGCTGATCTTTCGGTTGAAGAGTCCCACGAAGACGTGGGTAACAAACGCAATCACAATTGGCAAAGAAATTCCGAACGCCTCAGAAGAACTCTAATGAGCCGGCAGCCACCAAAGAAACACTTCCAGGACCTCTGGGCGTGGTACGACCCGTTGGCGCGAGCAATTCTTCGCTCTATTCGTCGCGCAAAGCCATTTCGGTCAGTTCCACGCAGAGATTGTCAATCGCAGCGCGGTCTGGCCCTTGCGGAATGCTGTAGCGCTTCTCGCGATAGAGGTTGCCGAGACTGCGGTCCTCTTCCTCCGCCCATTCAACGAGCCGCTCGTAGGTCCATCCACCAGCTCGCACCTCCAGAATCTCATCCCGGTCGTCGCGCCAGATCTTGCGACAAGGCAGTACTGGAACGACTGCTAGCGGCATGGCGCTCAAGTAAAGCTGAAGAACTCGCGCCCATCATCGAAAAGTTCTCAATCGCAAAAGAATCAGAGTCAGCGAACGAGATGCGCCGAACGCCTCCGAAGCACAAGGAGTGGGTGGCGCTTGCAAGGTCCATCGACGAACTCAATCGCGGGGCTCTCTTGGCAAGCCTCGCTCAGGATTCTTCTGGTCGAGTTAAGGAGCGCATCCAAGCAATCGCCAAGTGGCCCAAAGACCCACGAACGGTTGACGCCTTGCACAGGATCGTTCGAGACCTTCCTTGGGTGAGCAGCGGGAGCCGTCCAACGTGGACACAACTCTTCAAGCTTCTCAAGGAACTCGGAGATCCTCGCAGCGCAAAACTCGCGCGCGCCTTTGATCCTTCAAGCATCAAGTCGTCGTGGACGGGCCCCGCAGAATACATGGCTGGGCGACTAGCGAGCGTTGCAGATGCGATTGAAGCCCAAGACCAACCCGAGCTACTCAGCGATGAGGATCAAGCATTTGCCAAGGAACTGCTGTCCAGCCTCCCAGCCGCTCCAAGCGGTGCATCGCACGAGGCCCTGCTCCAGATGGTTCTCGATAACCCGGCAGACGAAGAGACTCGACTGGTTGTTGCTGACGGACTACAGGAACTGGGAGACCCACGTGGAACTCTCATCATGTTGCAGCACCTAAAACTGGAAACAGGCCTCACCAAGGAGCAGAAGAAGCAAGAGAAGCAACTTCTCAAAGACAATATCGATGAACTCATTGGACCGATCAAAGCCATCTCTCTCGTGCGAGGGCGTGAGTTCGAGCGGGGCTTCTTGTCAGCGTGTGAGATCAAGCCGCAAGCCCACGAGCACCATCTCGAGAAGGCAATGGGACATCCACTGTTGGCGACCATCACCAAGCTGCGCGCTCCAGTTTCGTTTGCGCTTCAAGAGCAGCTGCGAAGTCTGCGCCACTTGGCCATCTTGCCAAACCGGCAAGAGTCGCTTGAGCCGCTTTTTCGATCAAAGCGAACGTTGCTACTTGAGGTCTTGGAGTGCTGGATTTGGAATGAGGATGTCGAGCTGCTTCAATCCGTTCAATCGTTGCCCAAACTCAATAAGCTCATCCTTCATGGTCCCGATGAAGCGGCTCGGCGAGCTCTGCGAAGCGACTTGGCGAAGAAGGTCGACTGGATCGCGCTCAGTGAGCCTGAGCTTGGAGCCTTGGTTGCAGCGCTTCCATCCATCACGACTGCCAAACCGAAACGCATCTCAGCCTTCTACGAGGAGGAGGCACCAGGAGAGTGGAGTTGTGAGATCATTTTGGAGCGCAAGGGTGCCAATGAATACACACGGCATCTAGAATTGTCCCCTGTTGGAGGTGGCTGGCAAGGGTCGATGTCGCGCATGTTGAAAGTCATTGATGATGCCTTCACCAAGACCAAGCCACTTCAGATTTCGAATACAGAGGTGCGTTTTCTCAAGAAGGTTCGGGACGAGGGCACGCGAGCGTCAATTCGGGAAGTGATTCCAAGCTCCATCGAGTTTTCGATGGACTGAACGCTAGGTGCAATGTGGCTTCAGAACAACGCCATCCAAAGCTAGCCCGACCGCTCAAAACGAAAGTCGCAGCACGCACCACCTGTTGCGAGACTTGACTTGCGCTTGAGTTTCACGGGCACTTCGGGCTGCGCAAAGTAGACCTTGTCCACCTTACAGAAAATCGGCCCGAGTTCAGCGGCATCAACTCGCGACAAGAGCTCGACGAAGCGGCAAGCCGTTACTGTGAACTCAACATAGTCTTCACCAATCACCGATTCGCCCTCAGCATTGAAGAAGCTCTGAACCATCGGAGGAATTGCAGCAATGAGTCTCTCGGGGGGGCGGGAAGTACTGAGCATCTTGCTCAAAAACACTTTGCCTGCCTCGAGCGAGATGGTTCTCACGATCTCCCAAGCGCGCTCTTGACCGAGCTTGGCGCGCAAGACGAAATAGAGATTGACTGCCGGTGCCAGCTGACGCCTTGAAAGACGATCGCGTTCATCTCTTGGTTCGCCTCGGGCAGCAAAGGGCTCTCCTCGCGCCAGTTTTGCGACAACCTGCTAAGCACCAAACTCGCCTGCATGCCCCCCATAGGCCTGTGTTGCGCGCCGATGCCGAAGTAGTAGGCCTCGGGCAAATGCCTCGTTTCCGCCCCATTGATCCATGTCGTACCAGAGTTCCTCACCAACAATGAGCCATTGGCCGTCCCCAGCAAAGCAGCGAAGTCGAACAGCCGCGGTAGGAGCATCGGTGTCTGTCCAGCCAGCCAGAGAGGGAAAGGCGGGAAGGTTTGACTTTGTAGAGAGATGGGTAAGAACATCCTCACTTCGCACGTGACGTTTGTGTCGCTTCCAACCCATCTGTTTGGCGCCTCGCTTTTGCTGCTTGCGCAACGTTTTTGCGGTCTAACTACGCTCTTAGCGTTTGCAGAAAAATCCTCTAGGCGAGCAGTTGGCCAAGCAAACCTGCAGGTGTTGGCCAAGCAAATAGCTAGGGCAAGACAGCATCTTCTCGAAGAAGTGGTGCACCTTGATTGATCCAAGCCAGGATGCCCCGATAGTGATTGGAGTTAATCGTCCAAAACACGTTGGGATGATTTGGAACATCCTCATACACAGGATTCTGCAACAAGGGCGAGGCAACAGGGTCGGCTAGATCAATCCGCGGCGTTCCAGCAGGACTCACAGCATCCATTTGCAAAAGCTCGAGCGTGGCTTCAGCGCTGCCAACGAAGGGTAAGAAAAAGTCTGCAACGTGACAGGTTGCGCAACCATCACCTCCACGAGCTACGGTTTGCAAGATCGGATGAATGTCCTCGGTAAAACCGAGAGCGCTGTTCGGGTCCAAGACAATCGTTGGGTCACCTCGGCCATCGCCATTGACGTTGGATGTGACGAAGGAAACGCCACCTTCTGGCACGATCACAAAGATGGTCTGCGTGCCGGCGTCGTCCGGAAGCGTCACCGTGACGTTGTACTCGCCTGGATCGACGTTGAGAAATCCTGCTCGTGCACGCCGTAGATCGAGCTCTTTGGGAGCGCCCGGAATGGTGTAGTTGTCTAGCGCGCTCACAGGAGTGGTTGCGCTTGGAGAGAGGTCACTGCCATCCGCTTCCACAAAGAACGGCGTACTGACCGAGACGCCTGGATTGGCAATGGTGGAGAGTGCTAGATCTGCTGCAGGTAGCCCAACAATCGGGAGGGAAGCGGCATCCCGAAGATCCACCATCACAATGCCCTTGTTCGCCTCTGCTGTGATGCCTACGGATGAGTATTGGCGGGCCACCCCCTCGGTGGAGGCAATATACTGATCACGCACAATCGCCGAAGCCAACATCTGCAGTGCGCCACTTCGGCTGGGAACGTACCCTGTAGCAGACGATGTTAGGTAGAAGAGGCTGTTGGCCAACACTTCCATGCTGTAGACGCCCTCTGCATCAATGACTGCTGGAATGGCTGGGTTCACGCCTTCGGTGACAACCTCAGCTCCAGTCACGGCTACCTCAGGAACGGCGAAGTAGTCGAGGACCTTGCCAGTCACCTCGTAGTTTTCAAGAGGCAATACTGTGCCCGCGCTATCCGCAAGCGGAGCAGCGTCGGTAGTATCGGCGTCGATTGGAACGTCCGTGGCATCGACACCACATGCGCCAATGGCCAAAGAAGGGAGAAGAGTCGCGAGAAGTTGGTTCGTGCGTTTCAAAGGAGTGTCTTCCGCTGAGATTAGGTTCGCTGGGTACATCGCAGTTGGCGCCCTTGGGCTACCTTAAGACAACGCTTTGGGCCCTGACCACGGTGTTTTTGATTGTCTGGTCAATGCAAGCTGCTGGCCGAAGGAAATCGGCATAGTCGGTTGTATCTGTCGCGTGGTGTGAGGCACATGGGGTGCTACCGCCTTGATACCCCATGGACACTGGTGGGGACTGACCCGTAGTGGGGCCAAGAGAGCCCGGCAAATCACAGATCGGCAGGGACGTAACAGACTGAAACCAAATAGGATGGTTTGGATCACATCGTGCAGTGAGAGGTGACCGTACCGACAAGGTCTCCAACCAGACCACAAAGGCTTCACCATCATGAAACTTGCAACACTACTCCTCACCGCACTCCTCGCATTCACTGTCACCTCCCAAACGGCATGCACGGGCACCATCACCGATGGCGGCTTCGCTGGCGAGAATGGTGGAGATGGTGATGACGGCCTCACTCCAGAAGAGGAAGAAGAGCAGGTTGCTCTTTGTGTTGGCGACGGTGAAGCAGGTGGCGCTTGCGAAGTGACTGCGGACTGTAATGCCCCACAAGTCTGCCTCGACAACGTTTGTGTCGGTCCCCAAGACAATGCGTACACATGCGACCCAATCGAGGGCATCGACTGCCTCGAAGCTGGTGAGACTTGTGTAAATGGTCTCTGCATCAAAGCTCCTGGTGCTTGCGAGACTCTTGACGATTGCCCACTCGGATTCACTTGCGACGCTGGCAACTGTACGCCAAGTCGCGATGGAGAGAGCTGCTCGGATCCCGGTCCTGGCCCTGCCCTTGCCGGTACCTACGAGACTGATAGCATCCTTCACCTTCGCGATGGTCTTCCAGGAGTTGTTGATGGCATCCTCGATGTAACGGAGGACGCTCGAGACATCATCAACGGTCAAGTCGACCTTGGCCTCCCAGGAGCCATCGAATTCATCATCGGTGGAATCGTCTCTGGCATCATTCGCCAGTACGTTCCCGGCTACGCAATCGACATCATCAACAACCTCGCTACGGTTAGCGACATGCTTGACACGATGCGAGTTGAAGGAACGCTCATCCTCGACGGTGAGGCATGTGACGGAAACTACCGCGCTAGCCACACTTGGGACTTTGTAACGGTGAACCTGAACGGCCGCGAACTTCGCACCGCTCCTGCAGACCTTCCTGGAGTTGAGAACGACATTGCTGAAGAGTTTGGAGCTCGTTACCACTGTGGAGACCTTCTTCTCGACAAGCACCGCATCCAAAACACCATGTCTACCTTGGTTCGTTGGATTCTTGACACTGGCATCGAAGCCACCACGGGTCATCCAAATGTTGAGAGTGCACTTGGAAGCATCGTTAACTGTGATGCTGTTGCAAACGCAGTCGCAAATGCCTGCACCTTCTGTGGCGCTGCATACGGCCCAGCTCGAGGCGCTTGCGAAGCAGCTGTTCAGGTCGGAGTTCAGAAAATCTCTGAGAAAATCGACGAGGCAGCAGTCAAGATGTCTCTCATCAAGCTCCAAGCAGTCATTCCTGTCGGCAGCGATGGAAGCCTCGAGGATGGTGTCTGGTACGGCTCCCTCGTCGGCGGTGACTTCCTCGGTGAGCTTGAGGCCGACCGCCGATAAGTCTCAAGTCCACAGCCTCTTCGCCCCCGCTTGGTACTCGGGGGCGTTGCTGTTTTCGGCGGTGTGGCTGCGGAAGCAACTCTGCTTCGGTCTTGGCTGGGCCTCTCTCTACCTATCAAGAGCTGTCAGCGGCTCGCTTGTGCCAGATACACGGCCTCGGCTGGGTATGACGCGCCTTCTAGAACGAGGTCTCAATGCCAGCGCCTATGGTCATAAACACGTCTTGGGAGTCGTCGTCGTGAACTTGAACCCATGTGATGCCGATGAGAAGTGATGTGGTGTTTAGGGGGACTTTGACTCCTGCGCCAATTGTGAGCCCAAGGGTTTTCTCGGGGGTGTCCAGCCTTTGCACGTCATCACCAGGCTGCGTCGTATCCACTTCCTTGGGATCGATGGGAACACTTGTGTACGCGCCAGCGCTGGCAAAAGGGATGAGATAGCGATTCTCGTAACCCACCACCGCGCCAACATCAGCGCTGGCATACATGCCGGCAGCAGGCGCATATCCGCCACCCAATCCGGCCGTGAGCGCCAAGTTCTTTGACTCGGTTGGATGCACTTTGCCGCCTAGACGTCCCATCGTGACGTTTCGATTGGTTCCAGCAGCTGAGGCCTCGGCAACGCTGGCGTAGCTAACATCTGCGACGAGCTCGACATGGTTGCCAGTGCCTCGCCGAAATCCGGCACTGGCTGCGACGATTTCTGGGCCAAAGATCTGACTACTCGAGCTCACGTTCGCGCGGGCCACCGTCTTGCCCTCTTCCAAGACCTTGGGGCTTGTGATTGCAAAAGCGCGGGATGGAGGCGTGTAGACGTTGTGACTGCAGGCTGTGGCGAGCAAGAGTGCGGGAAGGGCAACGAGGGCGAGGACGGGGTTTCGAGTTTTCATGGCTGAGTCTCCGGGGGTTCAAGGAGGAAACCCCTGAGCGAGACAAACTGAGAACCACATCTTCGGATTCTTTTCCAAAGAAGGTTCATTGCCAGCCTTTGCCAGCCATGCCAAGGCATCCTCAGTGTCTTGTTCACAATCTCAGGTTCCAGTCATCATCGCTCTGGGAAGCGACCTAGCGCGCGATTCATGAATATCGAACGCGCTCACTCGTCTTCTCGCTCGTTGGAGAGACTGGCTCAGCCAGTCTTCTTCGTTGTTCCTCGGTCGCTTGTCCCTAGTGCGCGATTCATGAATATCGAACGCGCTCACTCGTCTTCTCGCCCGCTGGACAGACCGGCTCAGCCAGTTTTCTTCGTTGTTCATCGGTCGCTTGCCCCAGCAAACTCCTTCTTCCCGCCTCGCCAGAAAACGAGCTGACTTCGCGATCACGAATCAATGTCCATCGATCGCGCACTAGGTCGGTTTGTGTCGCCGAACCTTGTCTGGAACTCCGCCGTAGACGTCATCGCGCCCAATCTGGCCACGACTGTATAACGTGCGGTCCACCATGCGCCGGAAAACGTCTGAGAGCTGTGCTTCAACGTGCTCCCCCTCGAGAATCGCGAACGCTCGCGCAATGGCCTCCAAGGTTGCGAGGCCACCGTCTTTCGGCTCGGAACGCAGACGGTAGGTTGTCTCATCGCCTGGTGGGAGACTTACTCGTGGCAAATCGGCAATCCACGCAATGCGCTTGGTCATCTTTGCCGCCTGACGCCAAGTCCCATCGGGAACCACGAGGCGAACCGGCCCATTCGCCAGATGCTCCCTCGCGAGCGGCTCAGCCTCATCACTTGGATAGAGTAAGAGGCCACCAGAAATACTCGTATCTCCATTCCCAAGCCAAGGAGCTTCGGCGGGCTCCCCCTTTCGACCGTGAACAAGCACTTCGCTTCCCCTCAAGCATCGTGCTGCTAGCTGCCCTGTGTTCGTAGGCTTGCGTGCCTCGTCGCGATGCATCACAAGGCAAAGGCGACTTGCCGTTTCAATCCGTGGGATGTGCTCACAGATGCAGAGGCTTTGATGTAGGGCGCAACTCTCGCATCGAAACGCCGCATTGTCTCGACGACTCACCTAGGCGGCCTCGATGAGTTGGTGCTCGACAAGGCGGCGATAGGTCTCGCTGCTCGTCATCAGCTCGTGGTGGCTGCCTTGCGCCGAGATCTCACCATTTTCAACCACGCAGATTCGATCGGCATCCCGCACGGTGCTCAGGCGATGCGCAATCACGAGCGTTGTACGGCCCTTCATGAGCTTGGAGAGGGCCTGTTGGACTGCCGCTTCGCTCTCGGAGTCTAAGTTGCTTGTGGCCTCATCGAGAATGAGCACTCGAGGATCCGCCACAATCGCGCGCGCGATGGCAATGCGTTGCTTCTGGCCGCCACTGAGCTTCACGCCCCGTTCGCCAACCAACGTATCGTAGCCCTCTGGGAACCCTCGAATAAACGCATCGGCATTGGCATCTTTGGCGGCCTTCTCGACAAGCTCGGCGCTGAGCTCCGGGTTGGAATACGCGATGTTGTCGCGAATGCTCCCTGAGAAGAGTACTGGTTCTTGTGCAACCACCGCGATGGCAGCGCGCAACTCACGGAGGCGAAGCTTTCGAACGTCCACGCCTTCAAGAGTCACTGCCCCCTCCTGCGCATCATAGAAGCGCGGCAAGAGGGAAGCGATCGTTGTCTTGCCCGCACCGGAAGGCCCCACCAGCGCCACGACTTGACCGGCATCGAGAACAATATCAACCCCCCGGAGCACAGGATCGTCTGGACGCGAGGCATAGTGAAACGAGACATCACGAAAGTGCACAGCGCCCTGCCCATCGGGCAAATCTACGGGTTCTTCTGAGTCGCGAATTTCCGGAACTTGGTCTACGACATCGTAGAGCCGCTCGGTGGCGCCCGCCGCTCGACTGAGAGAACCGTAGAGGCTGGCGATGGTGGCAAACGCCGTGGCGACCATGCCAGTGTAGATGAGAAAGGCCGTGAGTTCACCTGCAGTGAGAGTGCCCGCAATAACGGAGCGTCCACCAATCGTGAGGATGACGGCCAGGGCAGCGTAGGTGAGCACCGAAACCGCTGACATAAACGATGCCCGCCACTTCACCAAACGCAAGCCCGACTCAAACGCAAGCTCTACATCGTCGCGATACGCTTTGGCTTCGTCGCGCTCCCGTCCAAAGGCCTGCACCGTGTCAATGGCGGCAATGGCTTCTTGGACACGCCCCGAAGCTTCGGCCAAGCGATCTTGCACAGCCTTCGAACGCTTGCGCAATTTTCCACCAAAGAAGACAGCAGCGACAGTGAATGGTGGAATGATCGCCAACATCACCATGGTGAGTTTCCAGTCGACGACAAGCAAGAGAGTGACACCACCCACAAGCTGCACAACGTTGCGTACAGCCATGCTCAGTTGTGAACCGATGACTTCTTCGATGACGGCGACATCCGCAGCCAGTCGCCCAACAAGCTCTCCACTGCGCCGGTCGTGAAACCATGAAACCGGCAGAAGCATGATTCGGTCAAAGACCAAGCTGCGCAGATCTGCCACCGCTCGGATGCCTAGCCAACTCATGATGTAGTGGCGAAACCACACGAAGACTGCATGCATCGCGAAGATGATGAAGAGGTAGGTGAGCACGTTGTTAAACGCGTCAGTGTCACCCTTCTTCATGCCGAGGTCGATGGCGTAGCGAGCAACCTGCGGATAGGCAAGCGAGACGATCGAGCCGAGCAGCAAGAAGACCGAGGCCAGATAAAAGCGCGCCCGATAGGGCCTCACAAGACGCACAAGTCGCAACAAGACCGAGAGCTGGCGCCCCCCTCGTTTCTCGGTCGTGCTGTCACTGTCCGCCATGGTTTTGCCAGCATACTGGCAGCCTCCGCGTTCGCCACCATCGATTGCACACTATGCGCCTCCTGAACGCCCGCAATCGGCAAGCAAACGTGCTGTTCGTGGTACTTCTTGCTCATGAGTACCGTCCTAGACGAGCTAGTCAATCTCCTTGCCCTCGAAAAACTGGAGCACAATCTGTTCCGGGGGCAGAGCCAGGATTTGGGGTGGGGCTTGGTCTTCGGTGGCCAAGTTCTCGGCCAAGCGCTGAGTGCGGCTGTGCAGACGGTGCCAAGCGACCGCGCGGTGCACTCCCTACACGCCTACTTTTTGCGGCCTGGTATTGCGAGCAAGTCCATCATCTACGATGTAGACCGAATCCGCGATGGTAAGAGTTTTACGACTCGCCGAGTGGTTGCGATTCAAGACGGTCGACCTATCTTCAATCTCAGCGCGTCGTTTCAACTCAAAGAAGAGGGCTTCGAACACCAGTTCGCAATGCCCGAGGCGAAAGGTCCCGACGGCCTCAAGAACGAAGTGCAGCGCTGGGCGGAGAAGCTCGACAGCATCCCAGAAAAATACCGACCAGTGGTTTTGGCCGAACGCCCCATCGAGATTCGCGCTGTCGACCCAGTCGATTCACTGGTGCCCGAAGCCAAGCCCGCTGAACACAAGCTGTGGGTGCGCGCCGATGGCCGCCTGCCCGATGAGCACGCGCTCCATTGCTACTTGCTCGCCTACTGCTCCGACTTCAGCTTCATGACAACCGCGATGCGCCCCCACCGCGCGACCTGGCTCGATCGCAAAATGCAGGTGGCGAGCATTGATCACGCCATGTGGTTCCACCGTCCCTTCCGCATGGACGACTGGCTCTTGCACTCAATTGATAGCCCATCGGCAAGCAATGCCCGAGGGCTTGTACGCGGCTCGATTTTTACGCGCGATGGAACTCTCGTCGCATCCACGGCGCAAGAAGGGTTGATTCGAAAGCGCGGCTAGTCCGCCTGCCTAAGGTTCTGGATAGACTTTGATGAGCTCTACATCAAAGACCAACATGCCGGCGGGGCGCCCCGATTGCCCGCGGTACGCCAAGTCCTGAGGAATCCATAGGCGAAACTCATCGCCCTCGTTCATTAGTTGTAACCCCTCGGTCCAACCTGCGATGACCTGGTCAACGCCGAAGGTTGCGGAGATTCCGCGCTGAACTGAGCTGTCGAACATCTCCCCGTCTGTGGTCCAACCTGTGTAGTGCACGTTGACGCGATCACGTGGCCCGGGTGTGAGTTCCCCTTCCCCCTCTACCAGAACGCGATACGCGAGGCCGCTGCCCGTTCGCTGGGCATCAGCGGGAGCGAATGCAACATCGTCAGGCGCCGGTATGGGTTCTAGTTCGACAGGATCTGTTGCACATGCAGCAAAGAGAACACCCGCGATGAGCGGAAGAAGGAAGGAAGGGTTCACCATCGCCATACCTGCGGAGTACCCTGGCTTTGGCCCCACGTCCAGAGTCGATTTGCTCTGTGTGAGACTGGCCCCACAGCCATGGCTAGCAAGAAAAAGAGAAAGCCCAAACGAGTCGCCCAACTAGCGCACCGGAAGCTTGCGAACAAGGAGCGGAAGCGAACTGCCGATTTGGATCGCCTCTTTGCACTTGGACCGGGTGGAAGCCCACAGAGCCCCATTCCGGTTCCAACTCCGGTGCTCATTCAGTCTAGCGCCGAGGCCATGCCATGCCCGCTCTGTGCAGGCCGCCTGCGCATGCACGATGACGAGATTGACAGAACCACCGAAGCTTTGCTGCGCATCGCTCACTGCAAGTGTGACGGCTGTGGCGTACCGCGAAAAATGTGGTTCCGCATTCAGCCTCACGTAGCAAACTGAGAGATTTGCCGAGCTCCCCTTGCTAGGGTGCACGCATCGAATGTCCGCTGTAGAAATTCCCATAGACCGCTTGGAGCCGCAGACCCTCCGCCGCTTGCTCGAGGAATACGTATCTCGCGAAGGCACGGACTACGGCGAACAGACGTACGACTTGGATCAGAAGATTTCGCATGTGATGAGGCAGATCGAGGCTGGGCAAGCGCTCATCGTCTTCGATCCGGAGACGGAATCCTGCAACATCGTGATGAGAGAGCAGCTTCGATAGTGGGAGCGCATCAAAGATGGATTCTACTGTGCGCGATCCATTCGCCGCACCGAAGATGCTCATCCGTGCCCCTGAGTCTTGGTGCAATTCGTAGAGCAGTTTGCTCGCAACGAGCCTATGCCCTGGCGAAGCCCAACGCTGGCAGGTGGGAGTCGAAATCGCCCCAGGGCAATCCAATTCCTCGGTGCCGAAACAACGTGTTTCCTAGCCTGAAATCGGACGGAGATCTACGCTCAGGAACAAGTGCAAAGAATACGTGTTTCGCCAGCTCCCTCTGCGCAGCAGAAGCCGCCTGCGAAGCGTTGGTGATGGAAATACTATTGGATGATCTACCAGTGTCCCGAAAGTGCGCAAACTCTTCGTTAGGCGGCGTTTGGGACGGTACGCGCATGTTCCCGGCTTTGTTGGAAGGCGGATCGCGACATCAAACCACATGCCTCTAAGAGCGTCACAAGGATGTTGACCAAGCACCACCAAAGTGACTCACTAGGGCCCTACCGTAACCGCGAAAGCACAGGCCATGTCACGTACAACAAATTTATCCATTCTCTTCTCCCTTCTCTTTGCTAGTGCCGCATGTGGAGGTGGTGACAGCAACGACAGCGCCGATGCTGGAGTCAATCCGACCTTCGATGGGGCGGTCGTCTACGATGCCGACGTTCCTGCCGATGCCGACCTTTCGCCCGACGCCGACATCACGCCCGATGCAACGCCGATCGACAACGGTATTGACGAAGCTCGTGCTGCTGCCGATGGAGCTGTCGACCTACCCATCGTCGAAGTTCTCGTGACCTACCTCAAGCCTGGCATCGGAAACGATCCTGCCGGCTTCTTTGTGCAAGCAGAAACAACGGGCCCTGCGCTCTTTGTTGCCATCGACCCAGCCGGTCTCACAACACCTGTCGCTGTTGGCGACCTCGTTAGCTTCACGATAACGGAGATGGACACAACAGGCTCTCTTCGCCAGGCAACCGCCATAAGCGGTGAGACAATCATCAGCTCTAACAACGACATCACGGGGCTTGTGCAAGACGTGTCGGCAGCTGCGGATCTTGTCACAGCCCTCGACGATTACGAGAGCGAACTCGTCATTGCGCAACTCACAGTCACCGAAGCATTTGGTGGTGCTGGATCAGGATTTACTGCAGGAGTGGTTGAGACCGCTGCGGTTACGGCAAACGCCGATCTTCGCCTGCGACTGCCAGCGACCCTGCAAGCGTCGATCGGTCTGGTACCAACGTGTACGGCAACGCTGGCTGCAACTCCGGTCTGGCGTTTCAACACGGCAGCGCAGCTCTCCGCCTTTGATGCTTCAGAGCTCACCGCAACCTGTCCTCCTCCACTTGTCGTGGAAGCCGTTGCTGTTTCCACAACAGAAGTCACGATTGAGTTCGATCGCGGAATCGATGCGGGAAGTCTTGTTGCCGACGGTTCTCAATTCACCTTTGACAACGGCCTGGTTGCAAGTGCCGCCACAGTTGATGGCCGTGTGGTGACGATTACGACAGGCACCATGCTCGATGGCAACGACTACACGACCACCATCGCAGATACGCTGCTCGATGTTCTAGGTACCGCTGTTGCGGCGCCCAACAATACCGCACTCTTCACGAGCCTCGCTGCTGACGAAACGGTTTGCGACGACGGCCTCGACGATGACAGCGATGGCTTCTTCGACTGCCAAGATGCCGCTTGTGCTGGTGACGTGGCATGCAACTTCCTCTCGCAGCTCTACCTTTGGGAAGTGGATGCCGACACCCCAGGCACCGATGAAGCCGAGTTCATTGAGATTTGGAACAACACCGCTGCAGAAATCGACCTCGCTGCTGATGGCTACTACATCGTGGCAGTGAACGGCAGCGACGACCTCTCGTCAGATGCCTACGCCCTTTCTGGAACGGTCGCCGCTGACGGACTCTTCGTGGTTGGCTCCGACGATGTAACTCTGGCCGCCGACCTCGCTGTAGGTAGCACGAACCTCTTCCAGAACGGCGCTGATGGCATCTTGCTTGTCCAGTGCCAAACCTGCACCGACGCAGCAACGGATTTCCCAACGGACACCGATGTTGGAACAGCTGCAACGTTCACAAGCGCTGGTGCGCAGACCGCCACGAAGATCGATGGCATGGCGTATGACACCAACGACAACGACGATGCAGGCCTGCTTGCCGCAGTCCTACAAGCGCTGCAGTTCAACGAGGACGCGAACGGCGCCAAGGATACCGAGTCGAACAATCGCACGTCGCTCTCGGGCTGGAACGCACTGCCCGCAAATCCAAAGCTCTCGGGCGTCGAGTAACGAATACCGAATACAACAGCCCCGCGCCGTTTTGCATTGCGATAACGACGCGGGGCTTGCTTTTTCCATCAAGAAACTACCTGCTATGCCCTACCCAGATTTTGAAGAGCTCTCCATGGAGTTTCTCGGCAAAACTCGCACCGTTTACAAGGCGGGTGAGGGCCCTGCAATCATCGTTATACACGAAGTACCGGGGCTGTACCCCGCGGTTGCCGACTTTGGTCGTAAGGTCGTGGCGCAAGGGTTCACGGTCTACATGCCGTCACTCCTGGGCACGCCTGGCAAAGACATGAGCTTTCCCTACTCGATAAGAAGCATCGCGCGAGCTTGTGTGATGAAGGAATTCACCGTGTGGGCCAAGGGCAAGAACAGCGCAGTAACACAGTGGCTACGAGCATTGGCAGAGCATGCGCACAAGGAGTGTGGTGGTGACGGTGTTGGCGCCGTTGGCATGTGTCTCACTGGAGGGTTTGCGCTGGCGATGGCTGTTGACCCGTGGATGAAGGCCCCAGTACTTAGTCAGCCATCGCTGCCATTTGGCGTACTACCTGCACAAAAACGCGACCTCGGAATCGACAGAGCAACGCTTGCCGCGGTTCAGTCGAGAGCCGAGAACGAGGGGCTTTGCGTGATGGGGCTCCGCTTTACCAACGATCGCATGGTCCCGACGGAGCGATTCGCTTCTCTTCGACGCGAACTTGGAGACAATTTCTTGGCGATCGAGATCGACAGTTCTAAGGGGAATGCCCACGACATCCCGCGAACGGCACATTCGGTCCTAACGCACGACCTTGTGCCATCCGAGGGCCATCCGACACAAGAGGCCCTAAACAAGGTCATGGAGTTCTTCCACTCTCGTCTCGATGGAACCTCCTTGGAGACGAGCTAGTGCGCGATCCATGGACATTGATTCGTGATCGCGAAGTCAGCTCGTTTGCTGGCGAGGCGGGAAGAGGGTGTTTGCTGGGGCAAGCGACCGAGGAACAACGAAGAAGACTGGCAGAGCCAGTCTGTCCAGCGGCCGAGAAGACGAGTGAGCGCGTTCTATGTTCATGAATCGAGCACTAGGCCCCGTAGAGTACGAATTTCTCTTACTCCCGCTCCTTCACACAACTGCGGCGCAGTTTCGCTCGTGATCGTTGTCTAGGATCACTGGAACCAACGAAGCACAAAGCGGGATCTTTGTTGGACCCAGCTGTTCGCAGGCCCTACGCTTGGCTACGTCGTGGCCACCGTAATTGACAGGGACCTTATAGTCCGAGGCTCCGAGCAAATCCATGATGCCGATGTGGTGGTCAATGGTTGGGTCGAGATTTCTCAGGGGCGCCTTGTTTGCAAGAACCTCACTTGCCTGGGCTTGTCGATCGAAAGTGGCGGAGTTCTTGAATGCGAGCAGTTGCTGGCGAACTTCGTGGAAGTTGACAACTTGAACAACGATACAAGCGTGAGCGCAACGTGGGTACGAGCGCGGGTTGTTGACCTTGTGCAACTCGGCATGGAAGACGTCGTGAATCGCGGCGACGTAACCGCTGACTACTGCCAGCATTTTGGTGGCGACCTCAATCCAAGTTGGGATTACGTTCGTGGGAAACCCGTGCTCCTCTCGGACTTCGTGGAGCCGCATCCCGATGACCCGGATGCGCCTATGTCGCTTGATGTGGGCGCAATCCGCAACGCCCTCGCTCTTGGCCAACGCGTGTTTCGCAAGCCTGGTCCTCTGCTCACGCTTGCGCCACGCGAGCTACCAAGAGAGAAGCCGACGCTCGATGAGACAGTCGATGAACTCGTCACATGGCTCAAAGCGAGGCCTGGGACGCAGCGCGATACGCTGGCCGCTCTTGCCGAATGGCTGCCACGCCTCGTGGTGTTGCCAAACGGGGCAAAGCTACAAGCAGGGCGCGCAATCCGTCGCTCGATAAAGTCGCCCAAGCTGCGCGAGAAACGCGACGAGTTTCTCCGAGAAGTCGGTGCAACGAAGCCCAACGTCGAACGACATGAAGCGCCGGCAGTCGTGAGACTTGTGCGAGCTGCTCGCCCAGCTGAGTACTTGCGACCTCGGCCCGACGCGTGGCTCGACGAGTTTGCCGGTGATACGAACCAAATTGAGGTCTACAACAATCCCGAGATCAAAGAGCTACCGGCACGTATCGCAGAGTTCGCGAGCTTGACCCGACTCGCTGTGTCTGCTCGGCTCTCACGTATCGACCCAGCCCTGGGCGTCTGCAAGCACCTTGAGAGCCTCGACCTGCGAGGCAATCAGCTAGAGATGCTGCCGGCTAGTATCGGGCAGCTGCAGAGCCTGCAGACTCTCAACGTCGAATCCAACCGCTTGTTGGCCCGCCTTCCCGACTCATTGTGCGACCTCAACAAGCTGCGCAATCTATCACTGGGTCACACGAGTATCAGCGAACTTCCCGCCAACATTGGACGCCTATCGGAGTTGCACTACCTGAGTTTGCACGGCTGCAGCCAACTGTTGGAGCTTCCCGAGTCGTTCTTCGATCTTCCCGCGCTTGGCAGCCTCTACCTTCATGGCACGCGGCTGCGGGTTGCCACACTGGACCGAATCCGCAAGACCTTTCCAGACTGTAACTACTGGAACTTCTTCCAGGACTAAGAGCTTTTCTGTTTGGGCCGCACGTCGCCGCCTAGTCGATGTGTAGCGTCAACCCTCCCAGAGCCGCCCACGCCAGCTCAGTTTGAACGCCTTCGGTGCCGACACATTCCGAGTCACAGTACTTCCACGGAAGCCAGAGTTCGGCTAGCCCCAAAACATCGAGGGACACGCTCGAACCAAGATAGAGGGATGCACCCAGCTCGCCAGGAACTACGGTAGATGTCAGCTTCGCGGATCCACCAGCTCCATCCACTTCGATTCGGGTCCAAGGTCGCACACCCACGCCGGCATGCAGATCCAAGTTGCCTCCGTCCCGAAGAGGATCGGTGTGGATTTGCAGCATCGCTCCAAAGTCGATGGTGTCTCGAAAGGGAAATGAACGGGCACAATCCGAGGCACCACCATCACAATCGCCCCAATGAGAGAAACTCTTACGCGAGCCACCTATGACTCCCTCCAACGTTAGCAAGCCACCCAGATGCAGCCCCAGTCGCAACTCGCCCCGTGCGCCGAAGGAGGTCGAATCGGCGCCTGCGTCCACGCCAGAGCGAAATAGCGACGAGCTCACAAAGTTTGTAACGCCACCCAGTAGTCGAACGCTCACGGGCGCGAGTCCCCCACCTGACGATGAGCGGGTCTTCGAAATGCCAGCCATGGCATTCGGCGAAGCTTCACCAGCGCACGATCCCGAGTCCCAATGCTGACCTGGCCAGCAACACCCGCCGTCTTCCCCAGCCATGTGAATCATGCCCGGCTTCTCGCAACGGTGCGGCTCGAGGTCTGCCTTCACAACCGCTCGAGCCCCCTGCACTACGGTTGCCGTTACCATGGCACTCAAGCGGTTTGGTGCGCGAACCTCAACAGCATGCTCACCAACGACAATTCGGAAGGCGCGGTCACAGCCAAGCGTGGCCCCGACAACGTGCCCCTCTTCGCCGTCGCTTGTGCACGCAAGCACGATCCAGCCAAGCTGCGACTTTGCGTGAGTTAGCACACGCTCGAGTCCTGAACGATGAGCCTCAACCCAAGAGTCGTTTGCCGTGGCAAGCGCCTCTGATAGAAGCCGTTCTGCGCCTACGAACTTTCCCGAACCCTGATATGCGAGACCAAGTTCGGCCTGCAGCCGAGGTGAAGAGCTCTCTCGAATGGCGTCCTCCAGCACCTGTGCTGCGGCAACATCATCGCCTTTGCGGCGAAGCATTGCCGCCTTCGCGTAAAACGAATCCGCTGGTAGTGGCTCGTCGCGCACTTCCCCATCCAAGCGCTCGCATGCCGAGACAACCCCTTTGCGGCACAGCATGGCAAGCCCCGCGCACCCTTCTCCTCCGCCAGGATTGCAAGCCCTCGCGTAATGCTCAGCTGCTTTCTTTCGATCCACCGGAGCCCTTGTTGCAATGTCTCCGGCGATTGCACACGCCGGGCCCGACTGGAGTTCACACCCACGGGTTGCCAACGTTGCGGCCAACGAACGAGACTCTTTGCTCTGACGCCCAAGCAGCTCAGCTGCTCCACTTGCACATGCAGCAGCGTCCCCCTTGCCATTCATACAGGCGGCCTTGCGGAGAAGGCTCTCGCGCTCGTGGTTGTCTGGGGCCTCGCGTTTCAAGAGCGAAAGCCCCGAGCGGCACGCAGATGACGAGCCGGCGACACATGCGCGTTCAAAGAAGCCCAGGGCGCGCTTTGGGTCTGCAGGGATTCCATCACCATCACGCAAACGCTTTCCAGCACGCTCACACGATGGAAAATGCTCAGCCTCGCATGCGAAGTCGAGCCGCTCGATGTCAACCACCTCGGCCTTGCTTGCGTTCCTTTTTGCGCGTTCAAGCTTGGCCTTCAGGGCAGCAGCTTCGCGCTTCTCTTGGGCGATACGTGCACGCTCAGCTTCGGCGCGCTTTGCTTCGGCCCGCTTGCTGGCAGCTTGTTGGCGGGCTTCTTCCCGTTGAGCCTCAATCCGCTTCGCGGCCGCGGCACGTTGCGCCTTTGCTTTGGCCTCGCGCTTTCGCTTTGCCTCCGCTTCACGAATCTTTGCATCCTTGATGGCTTGTAAGAGTTTCTCCTCCCGCGCCTTTGCCTTCTCTCTAGCAGCGGCCGCTTCAGCAGCGAGCGTTTCCGCACGGTGACGCTGTAGTGCTTCGCGCTCTTCTGCGGCCTTGCGAGCGGCCGCTTCCCGAGCAGCAGCCTTCTCGGCCGCCTTGCGAGCGGCCGCTTCCCGGGCAGCAGCCTTCTCCGCGGCCTTGCGAGCGGCCGCTTCTCGCGCGGCAATCCTCTCGGCTTTTCGCTTCTCCTCGGCGTCACGAGCTTCCGCTTGCTTGCGAGCCTCGGCCTCGCGCTCGGCGGCGGCTTTTGCGCGCTTGCGGGCCTCAGCTTCTCGCACAGCAGCAGCTTCCGCTGCCTTCCTTGCACGAGCCTCGCGGGCGGCAGCCTGCTCTCGCGCTGCCCGCTCCTTGGCTTCTGCCTGCTCTGCTCGGCGGCGCTGCTCGGCTTCACGTGCCTGGGCTCGGCGCCGAAGCGATGCTTCCTTTGCTGCAGCGGCGACCGCAGTAGCACGCGCTGCAGCAGCCTCTTCGCTTTGACGACGTGCCTCCGCTTCAAGTTCGGCAGCGGCCTTCGCCAGCTTGCGAGCTTGTTCCGCTCGTTCCTCGGCTTGCTTGCGAGCTGCGGCTTCCTGTTTTGCGGCAAGTGCTGCCTTCTTGCGCGCAGCCTCCCGAGCTACCACAAGACGTTTCTGCTCGGCCTCGCGCGCTGCCGCCTCTTCCGCACGTGCACGGTGTTCGGCCTCGCGAGCTTCGGCATCCACCTTTGCCTTGGCAAGACGCTCCGCACGACTGCGTTGCTCACGTTCTCGCTGTTCCGCTTGCAGCCGCGCCGCCTTCTGATTGGCGGCGATTTTTAGGGCTTCGCGAGCCTTCAAAGCGCTTGCCTGAGCTTGGGCGAGCGCGGCAGATTCTCGGGCAGCAGACTCATCCGCATTTTTCTTAGACGCTGCGAGACCTGCGAGTGCCTTCTCAGCGCGAGCTCGGATGCGAGTTTCCTTCAGTGCTGCCTGTTTCGCTTGCTTCTTCGATTTCGCCTCCTTGGCTGCGGCGAGTAGGGCCAAGCGCTTGGCCTTTGATTCTCGAAGCGCTGCTTGCTTAGCCTCCTCTTGAGCCGAGGCCTCACCTTCGCGGGCACGTTTCCGTGCTTCCGCCTCTCGAATGCCGGCAGCCTTCGCTTTCCCAAGCGCTATCGATTCTCGCTCGGAGGCTTGCATGGCTTCTTGGTGGGCCGCCGACTCGCGAGCCAATGCCTCCTCGGCTCGCTTGCGCTGGGCAGCCTCCTTTGCCGCAGCTTGGGCTGCACGCGCAAGCGCTTGGGTCTCTCGACGCCTGGCTGCCGCCTCGTTCTTCTCCGCCGTGCGCTGTCGAACCTCTGCCTGTTTTCGTGCCTCCTCTGCGTGCTGGGCGCTCATTGCCGCTTGGCGTGCGCGAGTTTCCGCCTGCCGTTGCGCGGTTTCTGCAGCAACCACAGATGCGACCTCGGGAGACACTGATGCCGAGTCCTCACTCGTACTCGATGCACCTGCGTTTTCAGAAGTACTCGCAGCTCCAGAAATATTCGCAGTTCCTGAAGAGGACTGAGAATTGTCTTGCTGTGACGCGGGGCTCGTCTCCCTGGCGCGAGCAGCTGCCACCAGCGCATCTGTGGACTCACCCCCAGGAAGCTGTACGCAGGCATTGCGGTCGCCGAGCTCACACGCGCGGCGATACAGCGGCTCACGCATCTTTAGGGCAACGATTGGAGCAAGAGCCGAACAGGCGAGCACTTCCCCTGCTTGGCAGAGCGGCCGGAGGATGGGCTCGGCCCGGCGAACTCCTCGGGGCGTTGCTGCCGCGAGGCCTATCCGCAGACACCCTTTCTCCCCACCAATTCCCGCCTTGCACGCGCGCTCAAGCCAGCGCTCGGCTTGCGCGGAGTTGGTCCTCACACCACGCCCCAATCTGTAATCCTGAGAAACACGAAGACAGGCGGCACCGTTTCCCTGGCGGCAACTGCGTTGGTTGGCCACGCGCGCCTTGCCAAAGAAGCGCCGGGCGGCCCTGGCGTCACTTTGTGCAGTGTACAACTCGCCGAGTTCCGTGCACTTGGGAGCAAGTTTCGCCTTGCACGCCAACAGCAGCTTCGGCGCGGCACCTTCCGCGTCACCACGGCGCATAAGAATACTTCCGAGTTCTCCGCAAGACAGGGCATCTCCGCCACCGCATGCTTTCTTGTAGGCATCCTCCGCTTGCTTTGTGTCGGCGCCGGGAAAGCCTCCGAGTTGATGCAATTGCCCAAGTGCCGCACACGCCCGTGCATTCGATGCCTCACAGCCACGGCTGAGAAGGGGCAGCGCGCCAGCCACATCGGTTGCGGCCAGCAGTCGCCCCGAATTTCCGCAACTCTTTTCGTCGTCTTGCTTGCAACCTTTCTCGTAGAGTTCTTGTGCTACGGCCAGCTCCGTTGCTTCAACCAATTCCCCCACGCGGCGACATCCAGCACCGTCGCCAAGCTCGCAGCCTTTCTCAAAGTCTCGACGCGCTTTTTGCCTGTCCAGCTTTCGGCGTGATTGCATGAGTACTCCATGCAAAGTGCAAGCAGGCCCGACATCTCGTTCACAAGCTGCCTTCAGTGTCCTGCGTGCGACTCGATTCCGGCGAAGTCCCGGCCGTTGCGTCGCAAGGTCGGCCGCAGCTTCGCAGGATGCTTGCTCTCCATTCTCACAACCGCGGACGTACAGTAAGAGCGCATTTGGGTAGCTCTTTGCCTGCTCCTTCGTTTTCCCTTCGGCATGACACTCGCCAAAGGTCCCATCCGCGCAACGTTGCGCCCAGACCTCAGCTGTCAAAGCCGGTAGCACAATGGCTATGACCAGAATACGGAGCAGTGCCCGGGAGCCAAGAGAGTCATTCCAGAGCAAAGAGTCCTCGAACATTGCACGCATGTCTGTAATGGTCGCACGAGACCTCCACCAACAGCCAAGGAGAGAGAGGCTTTCTTTTGCCTTTGCACGAAGATCTCTGTCTGCGAAAAACACTTACACGAAGACACACACATCTACGTCGCGCCGAGCGCAGCTCTCAAAGCGCAAAGACCGTTCCGAGCAATGACGTTGCGCTATCGTTGCACAAAAAGCTCGCATGCAGGCCGAGTGATTCGACCATCCCAATAGAACGTCTACCTATCGAGTGCCGCACGCACCCGAGCTGCGAGTTGTTCTGGCGTGAACGGTTTGCGAAGAAGATCGACCTCGTCATCACCAAGAGTGGTGAGTTCCTCTGCAGCGTACCCCGACATAAAGAGCACCTTTGGCTCGTGCCCTTCTGCATGTAGTTGCTCGATCATGGCGGCACCGCTCATCTCTGGCATTCGTACATCAGTAACAATCAAGTCAAAAGCGCCGGGATCCTGGCCAACTGCCAGTGCAAGGCCCTCTCGCCCGTTGCGAGCGATCGTCACTTGGTAGCCAAACTCCTTCAAGTTGCGTTCGACAAGTGAGAGTATCGTCGGTTCATCTTCCACAACCAGAATCCGTTCATCACCACCATAGGCAGTGCCTTGAGAGACAGGTTTGGTGGTGGTCTCGATCTTGTCTTCGCTCACAGGGACAAAGAGATTCACCGTAGTTCCCTCGTCTACTTTGGATGTAAGCGAAGAATGCCCACCGCATTGCTTGATGATGCCGTAGACGGTGGAGAGCCCAAAGCCGGTTCCGCTCCCGAGAGGCTTGGATGTGTAGAATGGATCAAAAGCGCGACGCTGACACTCCGCATCCATCCCAACACCGCTGTCTCGGACTCGTAGGCGAGCAAAGTCTCCCATCGGCAATTCGCCAGGGGCCACCCGATCGCGGGTCAGCGAAATCTCCAGAGTGCCGCCCTCAGGCATGGCGTCACGCGCATTGCTCGCCAAGTTAAGAAGCACTTGGTCAAATTGGCTGGGATTGATTCGCACATAGACTTCCTGTGCCCAAGCCACTTCGAGACGAATGTCTTCACCAATGATTCGTCGAAGCAGCGGCGCTATCGCATCGAGCGAACGGCCGAGTCCAATGACCTCACTTGCTGGAGGCTGCGTGCGGCTAAATGCCATGAGCTGCTCAACGAGAGCGGCCGCTCTCTCGCTTGCCTCACGAATCTCGCCGATAGACTGCAGAGTCACCGGGCCATCGTTGACTCGCTCAAGAAGCGAACAATTCCCAAAGATGGCGACAAGGAGATTGTTGAAGTCGTGAGCAATGCCTCCGGCCAGCTTGCCAATGGCTTGCATCTTTTGCGACTGCCGCAGTTCCTCCTCAAGAGACCAGCGCTCGCTCAGGTCACGCCACACGACGTGGATGATGGAGGTGTCACCTTCATCGATGACGGTGAGCAGGACCTCCGCGGGAAACACCTCACCATCGAGCCGCTTGTGCTGCCATTCGAAGCGATGACTCCCCTTGGCTTTTGCCAACGCCATCATCTCGTTTGCCTTCTCGAAGGAGTCCCGCCCATCAGCCTGTTTTTGGGGCGATAGCTCCGAGGGATGTGTCTGCAATACCTCCTCGCGACTTGAACACCGCAACATCGCGACGGCTGCAGCGTTGCATTCTACAAATGTCTCCCCTTCGATGATCAGACTGGCATCCGCAGAACGCTCGAAAAGCTGTTGGTACCGGTCCCTCTCCGAATCCCTATCCCGCATCGTGCGTTCAAATATACCCCAACCCTCGAAGAAACGGATGAAGGCTAGTGCGTGATTCAAAGAGAGATAAACTCTTATGAGAACGATGTAGGTACATACGTCACCCAGTGTTGCCGCACCATTTCGAGAGTTTTGCTCGACCGCTCGTGGAGGAAGCGGCCAATCGCGCCTTTCCGCACATCCAAGTTCTGCACCACGCCTTTGTGCACCTCCAAGTTTCTGCGCAAAAAATCCTGCGAATTCTTTGAATACCAGCGCTCGCAAGCAGTTTCAGAGGGATGTCGGTCACGACACTGTCGGTGTGGTAACTTTTTTCACGGTTGTGCTTCGAGAAGTGACCTGGCGTGCTAGTTTGGGTCAATGCGCGCAACGCACCCTTTTTCGCACCTATTGACGGTTGTCGCACTGTTCGTTGCGGCGAGCTGCGCTTCTGGAAGCCCAGCAGGAACTTGTGAGCCTGGCGATTCAAACTGCGAAGCCGATGGCTCGGTCTCTCCCTTTGCAGACGCGGGCGCTACGAACAATGCTGATGCGGGCCCAATGCGAGGATTCGGCGAGCCATGCTCGGATCGAAGCGAGTGTGCCTCCAACTTCTGCATCCTAGTTGGCATCGGCGGTGTCTGCTCCGACTATTGCATGGATGGCATGTGCCCCGAAGGCTATGGCTGTTTTGGCGTCATTGATGTCATCGAACCAGGCGAAGTTGACAATGTTTGTGTCCCGACAAGCACGCAAATCTGCAGCCCTTGTGAGATGGATTCGGAGTGCGCAATTGTTGGCAGCGACCTCTGTCTAACGAACCAAGACGACCGTTCCTTCTGCGCCCGTGACTGCTCGACGATCAGCTGCCCAGATGGATTCACCTGCAGTGACGTCGAGGTTGAAGGCACGATGTATCAACAGTGCCTGCCAACAAGTGGAGCATGCGATTGTACGGATGCTGAGGTGGGTGCGGTAGAAGACTGCACCATCACAACCGACTTTGGGGACTGCACAGGAACTCGAACCTGCGGAGGTGCAACGGGTTGGGAGACCTGCAATGCTCCGTCACAGACCGATGCCCCAGACGGCGCCTTTGTCGACGACAACTGCGACGGTATCGATGGCGATCTCAATGGTGCGATCTTTGTGGCCACCAACGGAGGAACCGATGCCTCGACGTGTGGTCTCACCTACACTGATCCGTGCGCGACCATAAGCTTTGGTATCGTTCGCGCCCTGCAAGCTGCTCGAGGCGAACTCTACGTCCAGGCTGGCGACTACAATGAGGTAGTCGTTTTGGTGAATGGCATCGACATCTTTGGTGGCTTTGATGCGAACTGGCAGCGCGATGTGCACACCGACTCCGAGCATCGAGTCACGATCACAGGAGCACAAGACTCCGGTACCGGGGGCGATGATGAGTTCCTAACGATCCGCGCACACAATCTCGTGGTCTCCACCACTGTTGCAGACGTTGTGATTGTCGGCCCGGAAGCCTCGGGCGCAACGCTCTTTGGTGCACGCTCGTCGTACGCCGTTCACATTGACGACGCCATCGTCGACCTCCAGCGAGTGAGCATCGTGGGCGGCAATGGCGAGGACGCTACAAGTGGAGCTGTTGGCTTGCCGACCTCCAGTGCTGGAGCAACCTCAGCAATGCGTGGTGGAACCGGCGGCAACGCAAACGAATTCAGCACCTCGTGCAACGACAGCAGTCACGGAAATGGCGGAAGCGCGGGAACCAACTCCTGCAGTGGAACTCGCAATCCGAACGCCGGGCGAGGTGGCAACGGTGGCGAGATGGATACTGATTGTGACTGCGTCTTTGGAGTATGTACATGCGGCCCTTGCGCGGCAACTTCTGGTGATAGTGGCGCAAATGCAGCGCATACATTTGGCACCTTGGGTCTTGGTGGCAGTGGCGGAAGCGGCGGCGGTAGCTGTGGTGTCCCCACGCCTCCAGGTCGTGATGGGCGAATTCAAAATGGCAGCGCAGGTAATGGCGCTACAGGCAACGGATTTCTAAGCGGCAACTATTGGTTCGCTCGCTCGGGTACCTCTGGTGGCGTTGGACAAAACGGTGGCGGTGGCGGCGGGGGCGGCGGAAGCGGCGGCTGTGATGATGGAATCGACTCCTACGGCGCTGGGGGCGGCGGTGGTGGTGCAGGCGGATGCGCTGCAACCTCGGCAGGCGGGGGCGGTCAAGGGGGCGGTGGCAGCTTTGGTGTCTTCGTCGCAAGTGGCAGTCTCACAGCAAGCGACTGCACAATCGCTCGAGGCACTGGCGGAGCCGGTGGAAATGGCGGAAACGGCGGACACGGCCAAGTTGGCGGTGCCGGTCGCAATGGCGGCCTTGCCAACGGCGATTCAAAAGCCGGCTCACCGGGCGGCGATGGTGGCCATGGCGGTCATGGCGGTGGCGGCGGCGGTGGCGGTGGTGGCATCTCCGCCGGCATCTACAGCATCCAATCTACGGTCGTGCAAGACTGTGTGGTCACTGGAGGCGCAGGTGGCACCGGTGGTTCGGGAGGCGTTAGCGCACCCGTGGCACCAGTGTCGATTCGCGATGGCAACGATGGCTCACCAGGCGTAGACGGCGAACTTGAGAGCGTGGCAGTCTGCTCCGCTGCCAGCGGTTGTTAGGCGCGACCTAAGACGTTTCCTTAGCTTGCACCTGCCCCTCATTGGGAAGCGGAAACCAGCGCAGCGATTCAAAATGAACTCCCACGTCGAGCGCCTCGCAGCACCCCGTCATTGCCGTCGGTAGTTTTGCGGCGAGCTCGCGAGCCTGATCGAGATACCCTGCAAGCGCCGACTCATCGTTCTTCCTGTGACTATGGGGAAAGGCAACTCCATCCGCACGAAACTCCACATCGCGGAGTCGCATATTCGCTCGATGCTCCCAATCCTTGTGGCGCCAAAGTCCCGTATCTGGTGAGAAGCGATACAGCGCCAAGAATCTCCAACCTTCACGCGCAACAAAATCGACTGCATCAAGAATGAACGAAAAGGTCTTCTCGGAAATGAAGTAGTTGAAGTTGATGCGAGTCCAGCCTGGTTTGATCCCCTCACAGCCGCGAAGAATCTCGGTTTGGTACTCCTTGGACTGCACGATGTCGATGCCTAGCAGGCGATGTCCATAGGGGCCAGCACACGAGCATCCACCGCGCGCTTGAATCCCAAAGAGGTCGTTAAGGAGGCTGACGACGAAGTTGTGATGCAAGTATTTCTCGCCGTGACGAGCCATGAACGAGACAATGGAGAGCCGCTCAGCGTTGGCATTGCCAAGGATTTGGATGTTGGGATTCTTGTTCCATCGCTCGATTGCCCGCCCCAAGAATGCTTGCTCACGCTCGTGAATGAGTGAAGCACCAACGGTGTCCTTCAGACGAAACACCAAGCCAGCTCGAATTGCGCCAACGATGTCCGGTGTGCCTCCTTCTTCGCGGTGAGCTGGGTCTTCGAGGTAGCGGTGTTCGTCTGGGCCAACATAGGCGACAGTGCCACCACCGGGCACCGAGGGCACGCGGTTGGTGAGTAGCTTCTTCTTGACAACGAGAACCCCAGGCGTGCCGGGTCCACCGATGAACTTGTGTGGAGAGATGAAGATGGCATCTTTGTGATCGTCGACCCCAGCAGCAGTGCGCTGCATTTCAATTTGCACGTACGGAGCAGCTGCGGCGAAGTCCCAAAACGCCAAGGCGCCATGCTCATGCAGCATTCTCGATATCCGCCGGGTATCCGAGACGATGCCCGTGACATTGGAAGCCGCAGAGAAGCTCCCGATCTTTAGCGGCCTATCAGAATATGTCTCAAGAGCTTCTTCGAGAAGGGCAAGATTCGGGTGGCCATTCTCATCCAAGTCGATGACTACGACATCGGCAATTGACTCTCTCCATGTGAGCTCGTTGGAGTGATGCTCGTAGGGCCCAACGAAAACAACGGGACGCTCCTCTGGGGCGATTTGCTTGGTGAAGCCGTATTGGTCATCTAGGTTTGCGGGAATTCGGATATTCAGAATATTTACGAGTTTGTTGATGGCGCCAGTAGCACCCGACCCGCAGAAGATGACAACATCATCGTCGTTCCCACCGACCGATTCCAGAATCTGTGCGCGCGCATCTTCACGAAAACGTGTGGTTTGCATGCCCGTGCTGGAGCTCTCAGTGTGTGTATTGGCGTAGTAGGGAAGGACATGCTCGGTAATGAACTCCTCAATAAAGCTCAGTGAGCGTCCCGAAGCGGTGTAGTCCGCGTAGGTCACCAAACGAAAGCCAAAGGGCCCGTTGGTCTCATGATGCTTGCCAATCACGGATTCGCGAATCTTGTTGATCAGACCACTTGCATCGCTCATGAGATTAACTTTCGCTCTTCCGGGAGCTTGTGTCGAGAGTTCGTGACTCGCGCTTCAAGAGAACTCCTACATGTACCAACTTCACATGAAGACTTCACAAGCCGTGCTAAAATACCACTTTCCCATCGGAATACATTGGAAACCTGGCGTAAGGAATAGACCCAAAGCCGCCTTCGTTCGTTACACTGCCCTATGCCTTCCCGCGCGCCTCTCATCCTCTCCCTGCTCGGCCTTGCAATGACCACCTATGCAGGTTGGCTCGGATACACCGATATGTCGTGTTTTGAGCGTGCTGCTACCCTCGTGGTTGGCAGCTTGTCTTTGCTGAGCATTGCCGCTGTTGCAGGCCAGAGACTGAGGCTGCAGCGCGGCATCTCAATGACGCTTTTCGCGATGATGATGGTCATGCTCGCCAGCAAGTATCTCGGGCACCAGCTACTTGCCATCGACCTCATGCATGATGAGCGCTACGCAACATTCCTTCTGGTGCTTTTAGGCGTGAATGTTGTCGGCATCATGCGTGGCTCCTTTCTCGCGCGTTGGCTATCCCTCGCCTTGGCGGGCGGTGGCGTTCTAAGCGCGGGGCTCAATCTCGCCCCCTTCGCGACACAGCCAAGCCAATACACCTGGACGCTTGCCATTGGCATCGCCGGCTCACTTCTCATCTTGGCCAATCTCCTCGGAAGCAAACAGCGTGAGCACTTTGAGCGGGATGCAAGTCCACTTTGGTCGTCGCAAGATCCGCTTCTCAAAGCGATTCGTTGGACCATGATTTCTTTCATGGCAGCGGTCCCCATGCTTCTGGTCTACACCTGGATGCAGCCCATTGTTCCTGCAACGGCCCAAACCGCTCTGCCACTCGCGATCTTTCTCAGCCTCTCCATCCTGGCTTCTGCAAAGCGATGGGTCATTGGTGCAGTTGGGCTTGTGCTCGGAGGCATTGCGCTCATCACCCAGGCCGCGTTCACCTATGTCTTGGCGGCGCAAATGCCGCACCCGGTGTTTGCCAATGTCGCCCTCTACTACGCGGTGTTCTGGGTGCCAGCAGGGCTGATGGCACTTCTTTGTGGTGCGCGCATGGTGGCCCCCGTTCTGCGATTGCTCAGCGACCGAAACTAAAGCCGACAGGCACAGCGTCCGCGGGCTCGATGCCAAGCGCATAGACGGTAGCGCCTGTGCCCACAGCGGCAACCCCTCCAATGGCCGCCCAGACCCACCACTTTCGGTACCAGGGGGATGGTTCTTGGTAGCCTAGGGGAAGCTCTCTTGGGTGCTCTGCATCAAACCAAAGGAGAACCTCATTGCCCTCTCGGTCGTAGGCACTTCCATAGAGTTGCAGCACCGCTTCGCGCTTGGTCTTTACTGCCGGCAGGACAACACGTTTGACCTCGCCAGCTCCCGGCAAGGCAACCTGCAAACGCCGATAAGGCGCAGATGGTTCAGCACGGACGTAGAGAGCCAATGAGTGCAACATCGACAGTGGATCAGCCACCACTTCCACGCTGAGCGGAATGCGATCGTTTTCCTGTAGCCCCTGCGGCCAACTCACCTGCAGGTTGGTCTTTGGCAAAGCCTTGCTGCGGTTGCGAGCTCGCTCGTACAAGAAGGTTGCCTGGGGGGAAAGTGTGTAACTAAGAAGATGTCCGGGTTCGAGAGCCAGAAGCCTCTTAAATGCCTCCAATGCCCTCTCTTCCTCTTTGAGGTATGAGTACGCGATTCCCAGCTGCTCATGCAAAGTGATGAGCAGCTGGTGCCCGTATGGACCATTGGCAAGACGAGTCTTTAGCAGCGCCAAAGCGGGCTCAACTTCGAATGCAGCAAGTGCTTGCTTGGCCTCCTCTAGTGCCGCTTCTGCCGCAGCCTCCTGCATGCATTTCTTGCCATTCCAACGTGTGGACTCTGCGCAAACGCTCTGGAGCGACCCCACAGGAACACTGGCCTCACGTGTGGACCCGCCACACGCGGCCAAGGCCATTGCCAAGGTAGACACCAACCACTTCACACCACGAGTATATCGCAGGGCGCAAAAGCGGCCGATGGCACTGGGCTGAGTTCGCGGGGTTTCCCTAGATGCTTGGAAGGTCGCCACCAGACTCCGTTGAGACGTTGCAGCGACGCTCTGCCCAACGCCCAAGGAAGTGACCACCAACTTCGGGGCCGGCAATCGTCTCGCGATACCTGCCGCCAAGCGCTCCCACCTCGCCTGCTCGAGTCATCCAGAGACCACCAAAGTGGCCAGCCTGGTAACGTCCAGCGAAGATGCCGCGAAACTCGCCGTCCTGGTTGATGTACTTGCCAAAGAAGACGCGATTGCCATTTGCGCGTTGTCCATACACGCCCCGCAGATGACCGCTAAGCTCTCCATCCGCGTCGCGAACCTGTCCTAGAAGTCGGCCTCGGTCGCGAGCAACACGATGCCATCGTCCACCAAGTGTGCCTGAGGCGCAGTCTTCTTCCGAGCGCGCAATTGCCACAGCAACGATGCGATTTCCCGCGTTGTCAACGTCGAAGGTTTGTGGCGCCGCGACGAGGTCTCCGAGTTCTACTGAGTAAACCGAACCCTCGGTGGTGCTGTAGTCCAAGACCAGCGGGTCTACCGCATTTGGAGTTGGATCGACAATCGTGAGTCGAAGCCCGTCGCTTGCTGGACGTGTTGTGGATCGGAATGTGAGAGCACGAGGGGATTCACGCACCTCCAAACCGTCGCCTGTTGCTTCTTCAAACGCCACCGCACGCCGAACTAAGATCGCTCCGCGATTTACGCTGAGCGTACCCGACCAATCGACAACCTCATCGGCCTGTGGGTCAAAGGGAATCTGTCCCCATCGCAACACCGTGTGCACAACAGAGGCTCCGGCTTGCTGCTGCATTGCAATGACCTCAGCTTGCTGCTCCATGCTGTCATCAAAGACAACTTCCGCATCAAGGTTGGCATTCTGATAGAGATCAGCCTCGCCAAACATCGGCGCTTCATCTTCCATATCGAGCCCACCATTTTCTTGGGCAATCGCTGTGGTGATTTCATCGGCATCATCAAAGTGGTCTTGTGCACAACCGGCCAGCGGCGCAGCGAGCAGGAGGGCGGAAAGCAGGGTGAGTGGTCTGTAGGTTGGTTTCATAGTTAAATCTCCGGGTTAGGGGTTAAGGCTTCCCCCAGCCAGAGCAAAGTGTTGGCCAACTTGGCGACCACAACTTCCCTTGTAATTCAGAAGTATTAGAGAGCCACTTTGCAGGACCGGTACCTCGAAGGATCAGCAAATCCCCTTGGCGAGCTTCTACTGATCCCTCGAGGAACCAGCTGCCCACTGAGCCAGTTGCACCAATGCAAGCCGAAAAGGGACAATCAGATCTGTGGTGGCACCCGTCAAAGCCGGCGACATTCTCGCCGAGAAGTACTGTGTAGAACGCATTCTTGGAATTGGTGGCATGGGCGTTGTAGTGGCAGCGGAACACGTTGCACTGAAACAGAAAGTCGCTCTCAAATTCATGCTGCCAGATGCACTCAACGACGACGAAAGCGTTGAGCGTTTCATGCGGGAAGCACGAGCCGCCGTCCGACTTCGCAGCGAACATGTCGCACGCGTAATGGATGTGGGCTGCATGGAAAATGGGGCCCCGTACATCGTCATGGAGTTCCTAGAAGGCAAGGACATGGAGGATGTAATCCGCAAGGAAGCCCCCATGGGAGAGCCTGCTGCTGTCGACATGATCTTGCAAGCATGTATGGCTATGGCCGAAGCGCACAGCATTGGCATCGTGCACCGTGACCTAAAACCCGCGAACCTCTTTGTAACCCAGAGACCGGATGGGTCGCGGCAAGTAAAAGTCTTAGACTTTGGAATCTCGAAAATCCAGGATTCTGCGCAAAACGTCAGTCACACGAAGAGCTCGATGGCGATGGGCTCCCCCGGCTATATGGCTCCCGAACAGATGCGTTCTGCGAAACACGCCGACCACCGTGCAGACATTTGGGCGCTAGGAACAATTCTGTACAAGATGCTGTCGAAGAAGCTGCCCTTCCACGCAGAGTCGGCACCAGAAATGTTCGCAGCAGTGCTCACAGGTGAGAGCATTCCGCTGCCCTCGGTTATGCCTGGGGTGAGTCCAGAACTTGCTGAGATCATCCACCGTTGCCTTGAGCGGGACCGGGAGCTTCGATACGACTCCGTGGCTGAGCTTGCCAAGGCACTCGCTCCGTTTGGCAACGATCGCGCCGCGCATATGGCTAAGTCGATTGCCAACGTTGGAGTCGCAGCCGCAATCGATGCAACCCCGGCGGGTGCCATGGACTTGAATGTCACGGCCCCCATGCGAAAGCCGCCCAAAGGCAGTGCTTCCGATGCCGCCATGGCACCGACCCATGTCTCCGACTCTCAACCGCCCCAGCCTGCTCCAGACCTCGCCGCCAATCCCCTTACGACACGTCGAGCCTCAGCCGGCCAGGCCGTGGTCGCAGTCCCCGAGGCGAATACCCATCAAGGGACGCCGAGTCGTGGGCGGCTTGGCCTGATCATAGGTGCCGTGGGTGTTGTGGCGATTGCTGTGGTTGGCTCGCTGGTCCTGCTGGGAGGCGATGGCAAAGCCAATCCCGCAACGGCAGCCGAAGCACTTCCCTTTGATGCAGCCCCAAGCTTCGATGCTTCCGTGCCTGATGCGAGGGTCGAAGTCCCCGCAGTGGTCTTGCCCGCCGATGCTGCGCCGCCGCCCGATGCAGCTCTCAAACACCGACGTCCACGTGCAACTCGTCCAAAACCAAAGCCGAGCCCCGAGGTGAAGCCAAAACCACCAATCAAGCCCAAGCCCGATGACGACCCGTTTGGAACCATGCAATAACCTCGCAATGCGCAACCGACGCGTCTTCCCCATATTCCTCTTGCTTGCTTGGCTCGCGATCCCAAGTCACGGATACGCTCAAGACGCCGGCGAGCAGGCCACCGCGCAGGCGCTATTCGACGAAGGCATGAGGCTCTTTAGCGAGTCGAAGTTCGCCGAATCGTGCGCCAAGTTTGAAGCGAGTCTGAAGGTTGTCCCAGCCATGGGCACACGAGGAAAACTCGCAGAGTGCTACGAAAAAGTCGGACGCACCGCAAGCGCGTGGGCAGCCTACCGTGAGGTGGCAGTGCTCGCTCAGCGCGCTGGACAACCCCGTCGTGCGCAGGTTGCAGGAGAGCGAGCGGAGCGATTGGAAGCGAACCTCTCATATCTCACGATCGCTGTGTCCGCTGAAGCAAAGATTGCTGGACTACAGATTACCCACAATGGAGTTTTACTTAGTGAAGGGGCCTATGGCACCGCGATCGCGACCGACCCGGGAACGCAGACCATTGTTGTGCAAGCAGAAGGTCATCAACAACAAACCCTCAATCACGAGGTTGTCGACGGTGAGCGAAGCAGCTTGCAGATTCCGGTTCTCGAAGCGCTCCCAAACGAGGTATCCACGCCCCCAGTCGTTGTGAGCGAACCTGTCAAGACACAGCGTCAAAGCAACATCCGCAAGATTGCGGGCATCACGACGCTGGCTAGCGGTGGTGGACTGCTCGTTGTTTCGGCGGTCCTTGGCTTGACAGCTAAGAGCAACTACGACGCCGCCTTTGACGATGGCCTCTGTGACTCGGATAACCAGTGCACCCCCGCTGGAGTCACCGAAGTCGAAGACGCGCGTTCCCTTGCGAATCTTGGAACCGTTGTGGCCATCTCCGGGGTCGCGCTCATTGGCGCTGGCGCCTACCTCTGGCTGAGCTCTCCTAACTCTTCTGAGACAAGCAGCCATGCCATTCATCTAACACCGACTGCGACGCACCAGAATGTCGGCTTCTCCCTCAGCGGGCGGTTCTAGTTTCATGGCTACCAAAACGTATTCAATTCTTCCCATTCTCTCCTTGTTGGCTGTCTCGGGCTGTGCACAACTCCTGGGTTTTGACGATGTCTCTGAGGCCAGCGATGCGGGACCTACAGTCGCCGATGCAGCCGCGGATGCCATGGTCGACCCGCTCGCCTGCGCGCTGGAAGAAATCACGCCAGCCCTTGGCACTTCAACGGGCAACACCGAAGCAAACACCAACGAGCGTGACCTCTCCTGTGGAAGCGTCGACTCCAATGACCTCTTGCTCGGTTGGCGAGCACCTGTCACCGACTACTTCGTCTTCACGACGATTGGTTCAAGTTTTGACACGGTCTTGGCTCTTTTTGATGGTTGTGATGGCGACGAGCTCTTTTGCAACAACAATGTCGGTCCGGGCAGCGAATCCGAACTGGTTGTGAAGCTTGAGCAAGACAGCGATGTTCTGGTGGCCATCGATGGTTTCGCCGGTGACACTGGTGATGTAACGCTAAGCGTCGAGCGCGTGTCCTGCCCCGATTCCGACCTTGAGGGTCAGACGTTTCCTTTGACGCTCACCACTGCGGGCTTTGGCGATGACTTTCAGGGGCAATGCGGAGGCGACCTACAAGAAGATCGAGCCTACCACTATGTTGCGCCAGCAGATGGCATGTATGCCTTCACTGCAATCGGCGAAGGACATAGTGCAATCGTCACTCTCATCGATGGCTCGCGCTGCGAGGATCGCATCTTGGGATGCAATGCTGCCCCAGAGCCCCAGTTCACCTCGGAAGTGGTTCGTCGACTCTCGGCGGGACAATCGGTCTCGGTCTTCGTTGATGGGGTCGAAGGAGCTGGTGCTTTTGATCTCGATATCAAGCAGGTTGCCACCACGTGTCCCTCCGAACCCCTTTCAGTCAACACAGTTGTCCTAGGCGACTACGAAGCGCGCTCGATGTCATCGAGCTGCTCAACGGTGGAAGTTCGCAATGGCGTTAACATCAAGCAAGAGCTCAACGACAAGACCTACCTCGTGAGTGTCCCCAGCGCAGGCAAAGGCTGCTTTGGTAGCTGTGACATCACAGTTGGTTCGAGCGGTGCCTTTAGTGTTGCGTTGCTTGAGGGATCCGATTGCAGCGGTGCCGAAGAGCAGTGTCTCCAGGGCGCAGAAGCCCCTGGTTCAACAACCCTCCAGGTCAGCATGGATGAGACAGAGATCACAACACACACTCTCATTGTCACAGATCGCAACCCACTTGATGGGGGTGGCTTTACGGTAGAAATGCAGTGCTCCTTGGCTTGCGCCTAGCGTAGCCCTATTTGGCAGTCATAAGAACACTTCCGACTATGGCCGGTCAATCACGCTCTTGTGCCCACCGGCTTGGAGCTTGACGGTCTTGCGAAGACGGAGCGCTCCAGAATCGGGGTGAATAAGCTCGATCACGTAGGTTCCTGGCGGATACCTCTTTTGCAGTTGAGGCGTTGCCCCAACATCCTTGCCATTGACGCGCACGAGCGCATACGGCTCTGCAGCGATCGTTAGCGTCCCGGTGCTCTCTTGCACAACAGCAAGAACAGGTGGGTCTGGAGCTGGAGTGTCTTTCTCGGGCGGCTTGCTCGCTCGACCTCCGCGCGATTTCTTGGGCTTGCGAGCGACCCCGCTATCTGGCTCGCTCTTGGCCACGATGATGGATGCATCCAGCAGGATATCCCCAGTGCGTGCACTTCCAGCATCCAATTCAGAATAACTCTGTTCTCGAGACGCATCGATTTCCGATGCTGCCAGAGTGCGCTCAGCCGACGAATCCGTCTGTAGCAAGGACCACGAAATTCCTGCCACGAGCGCAACCACCGCGACAAGCACCAGTGCACCCATGGTTCGCCGCCTTGTTGGAGCAACCACTGGCGTCTCTAGCAAGGTATCGCTCTCGCCAAGACGTGCTTCAGCCTCAGCGATCGCCGCAGCGGGAAGGGTTTGCTGGCCTGTGGCTCGCCCAACTCGGGGCATAGAAGCCCCGTCGGCAAGAACATCACGCAGCCAAGTTCGATGTGCCTCGCGCCTTTCCGACAACGCTACATCTGCGAAGTCCGCAATGCTCGGTGCAGAGACCTCCAAAGCGAGCTGCTCAAGTGCATCCGCCATTTCACCAGCGCTTTGAAATCGCTCTTCAACAGAACGCGACAACGCTCGCATGACAATCTCATCGAGCCCATCTGGAAGCTGGCCTGCAACCCGCGACGGTGGCACCAATTCTTGTTCGTCAACCGCAAGTGCGATCGCGAAGATCGAGTCTCCGCCAAAGAGGTTTTGCCCCGTGAGCAGCTCCCAAAGAACAACGCCTACCGACCACACATCGCTGCGATGGTCGACTCGCTTTCCTTTCACCTGCTCGGGAGAAAGGTATGGGGGCTTTCCTTTGATGGTTCCAAACTCCGTCACTGGCGACTGCCGACCACGGACTAGCGCAATGCCAAAGTCCAGAACCTTCACATGACCGTCGTACGTGAGCATCAGATTGTCTGGGCTCACATCTCGATGAACCACCTCGAGTAGATTGCCTGCCAAATCTCGTAGCTCGTGCGCCGCATGCAAGGCCCGACACACTTGTGCGACAAGGCGCATTGCCACACCAGGTGGTGTGCCCTCGTTCTTGAGATCGCTGAAGGCCACGCCCGGCACATACTCCATCGCCAGAAACAGCGTTTGCTCGTGTTCGCCGAAGTCATGCACCTGCGCAACGGCTGGGTGCTCCAGACGCGCCAAGAGCTGCGCCTCATCCAAAAACATCGTACGCAGCTCAGTGCGCTCGCTCAGTTCGCTTAGGATGGTCTTGATCGCTACAAGCTTTTCAAACCCACCCGTGCCGCGCTTTCTCGCAAGAAAGACTTTGCCCATCCCTCCAGACTTGATCTCGTAGACGAGTTCATAGTCCCCGAGCCGAGTCACCTCGGTGCCCTCAACTCTCATCACGAATCGATGATATCGTGCTTTCGCAAGAGCGTTCGAAAGTGTCGGCGGTTTATTCCCGCGTGCTCTGCAGCGTGTGTGATGTTGCGCCCGAACCGCTCATAGACCTCGGCAAGATAGCGGACCTCGAACTCATCGTTCCACACCTCTTTGGCCTCCTTAAACGGCATAGAAGTATCGATCCTTGGACCACTTGCTGCCTCAACGGTACTTGCTTGTAGCCAAAGTTGGAGGTCTTCGAAGCGGCTCTTGCCCGGCCCGCTAAGAGCCCAGGCCCGCTCCAGAACATTGCGAAGTTCTCGGACATTTCCTGGCCAGGCGTGCTTCTGTAGGCGCTCCAAATTTGGGCCCGCAATCGGACCGGATGCGACGCCCCTACCTTCATAAAAACTCTTAACCAGAACAGCCAAGTCCTCAGGGCGATCTCGCAGCGGTGGAAGGTGAACGTGCACCACGGCAAGGCGATAGTAGAGGTCAAAGCGAAACTCTCCACGCGCCACCATGTCGGCCAAGCGTCGATGTGTGGCTGCCACGACACGTGTGTTCACGTTGACTCTGCGGTCGCTACCAACAGGCAAGACTGTTTGATCCTCCAGTACACGCAGGAGTTTCGTTTGGCATGACAGCGGCAGCTCGCCCAATTCATCTAGGAATAACGTGCCGCCGCTAGCCTCAACGAAGGCACCTTTGCGGTCGCGGTTGGCACCAGTGAAGGCGCCGCGCAGATGGCCAAACAACTGAGAATCTAAGAGTTCTTCGCTCACAGCACTGCAATCAACCACAACAAGGGGAACACCAGCGCGCTCAGAGTGATCGTGCAGCGCGCGAGCAACGAGCTCCTTGCCGGTTCCGGACTCGCCCTCAACGAGAACCGTCACATCGGTGGGCGCTGCAAGTTCAAGAATCGAGTACAGCTCGCGCATCGCGAGGCTCTTTCCCACCATCGCGCCAAAGCGGTCCCTCGGGCTCGGAGGCAGTACCGGGGTATCCGCAGCGAGAAGTTGTACATGCGTGTTCCCGAATACCACAGTAGAGCCGCCGGGAACCGCAATCGCCGAAATCCTCGACCCTTGCCAGAATGTCCCGTTGGTACTCCCAAGATCGCGAATGTGAATACCATCGGGGCCAGCGGTGAGCTCCGCATGCTCTCGGCTCACCTGTGGGTCCGTAAGAATCAAGTCACAATTCCGACCAGCGCCAATCCGAATTGGGCGAGCGCCGAGTGTGACCATGGCCCCCTTCCCATCGTCTGCCAATACACGGCATACCCAGCTACGAGGAGGTGCTTGGTCTTTGGCAGCCGTCATTACGAGCCCGGTCTGCATCAGCGTCTTTCGTGTGGGCTCTTGCACTGCAGAATGAACGCTATCACGTTAGGATGCCGTGAATGCGTCTCCTGCTGCCACTTGCGACTCTATCGCTCATCTCCTGTGCCGACCCAAGTCTGAGCATCGAGTTCCTCGTGCCAAAGGAGTATCGGTCGCAAGTGGAAAGCGCCTCCCTCGCGATTGTGGTTCCACCGCAAGGCGCTCCATTTGATTGTGACGACATCGCGTTTGGACTCATTGATGATGAGCAGGTACGCGCCAATACCGTCGAAGAAGTACTCTTGCGCAACGGCACCAAGGCAGATCCTGGAAGCATTCCACGAGAGCAAGACAAACTCTTTGTGGCACTTGGCTATGATACTACCGGCGAAGAGTTGGTGGCGGGGTGTGCGCCATATGGCGTTATTGAGAACCAAGCAAAACTCGAACTGGCAGGCGAAGTCGTAACACTTGCTTCCATTCCCGAATTCGATCCACTACAGGTCGTAGCTCGTGTAACCGAGGTGCGAATTACCGACGGTCTGGGCCAGTTGGCGGCACAAGTCCCCGTGCGCTGGACAACGACGGCACCAGGAATTGCGCCAACTACCGTAAACGAACTGAGCAATCGAGACGGCGTTGTAACGGTGCAAGTTGCCGAGCTTCCGCTTCCTGGCCCCGTCGCTGTGGATGTGCGAGCGCGCTGGGCGCGAAATGCTCCACCAATCATCACTGGCTTCAAGAATCCATCACTCCTGTTTTCCGACACCCTTCCAAATGCCGACGCCGAAAGCGCTCGCAACCCGGATGAGATCTACCAAGTAGGACGAGTCGGCCCGAATGGCGAACAGGGGTTCGTCGCGATGAGCAGCCCTGAGGCGGGTCTATCGCGCCGCGCCTACGTTGCCTTCTATGACTCGGAGAGTGGCAGCTTCCAAACGCAAGTGAGTGTCCCACTGCCCCCCTCTGCGGCGAGTCTTGCACTCCTCACCGATGGAGATCGCGAGCGAGTCTTCACCACCAGCTCCACCGATATCATCGAGATTCTCAGTAACGGTTCGCTTGCGTTGACACCCTTCGGGAGCACCCTTCCCGTCATTCGACGTTTCCTCCCGCTGGGCAACTGCGACAACCCCGAAGACACAGAAGAACTCTTAGCCCTGCTATTTACGGGTAGCACGATTGCTCTTCGCGACGGCGAAGTCGTCGACTCAGTCTTCTCGGGCGAAGACGCGCCAGGCATCCCGCTTGCCAGTGGTTGTCTTAGCAGCGGCGAAACACTTCACCGTGCGGTTGTCTATGCGGGCTCCGGTGACGTAACACTTGTTGTCGATATCGATGGCCCAAGACAGACAACGATTGGCGTGATTCCCAGTGGCTTGTCGTTTAGTGAAAGCAGCGATGGCGAAGATGCACTGCTCATCGCAAATACGCTGGGCATCGAAGGCACTGATATCGTTCGATTTCGCATTGTTCCCGTTGACGATGACAAGCTCGATGTGGAGCTGATCACCAGCGACGCCACACCAACATTCGCACAGTCCACTGCTAGCGGTGACTTTGATGGCGATGGCATCATCGACGTCTCGGCCGTTCTCGTTTTTGGCGACACGGGCGATGCGACCGACTATCGCCTCTACATTAGCCTGGGACTTGAAAGCTCAGTCGGTCGAGTCATTGGTCTCTCCGGGGCCAAGACAGGGCAGCGGCCGCGAATCTTCGTTCGCGACTTCAATCAAGATGGCCACGACGACATCCTCATCGGCTCAGATGGCTCCTTCGAAGTCTTCTCAATGGCGCCGTAGCCAAGCACACTTCGCGACTGAAGTAGCCAACCACACTCCGCCTACTTCCGAATTAAGTAAACTTGGATCTCGGCCGATGAAGTCGTTGTGTACCTCGTGCAGTCACACGGCGTCTTCTACGAAGACGCACGTTTCATGGCCGCCTTCCCATCGGTGTGTCAAACAGCGACGGGCGAGCTGTTGCTGGTGTTTCGACGGGCACCTGATAGTCGCTGGCTTCTTGGTGCGGACTACGACCCAAATCTGCTCAACGATGGCGATGACGAGGACGTGACGCCAGATCTTCACCGTCATCTCTTTCACTGGGATGCGCGCTCACAGCTCATCGCAATGCGCTTCGATCAATCGCTACAACCAATCACCCCGCCTCGTGGTCTTAGCGTGGATGGGCAGTCGGCCGATCAAGATGCCTCATTGCTGCTCCTTGAGAGTGGAGAGATTCTGCTCTCCTCGTTCTCTTGGTATCCCATGCCTCCCGCCTTTGCGAAGCTGGTCCGCGCCTGGAATGGCAAGCCTTATGGGGGGGAGGGAAATACCGGCTGCAGCTACATTGCGTGGGGCAGCTACACGCGCTTGTTCGATGAGAGCATTGGCGCTTGGACCGAGCGTCAGTACCTTCCCAAGCTGCCCGGAGCCTTGCCCTTGGTTCCTGGGTTGCGTACCTCGCATGGCGGCTGTGTGCGAGGTCAAGCGGTGCTGCGCAACGGAGAAATTCTTATGCCAAGTTATAGTGAAGTAGATGGCGCCTACTCTTCCCATCTCTTTGCATCAAGTGACAACGGCCGCACCTGGGCCTATCGCAGCCAGATGGCGAGCCATGAGACACTCAACCTCTACGAGCCGTCCCTAACCCTCTGCGCTGACGGCACACTCATCGCCTGGATTCGAACCGACCACAGCGAAGACCGCATGGCCAGCGCTCGCTCCAACGATGGCGGCTACACTTGGCAAGCTTGCCAAGTCCACGACGCAATCGGGCACCCTGCTCATGGACTCCGACTCCGAAATGGCAAGATTCTATTGACGTACGGCTACCGACATGAGGGTTTTGGGGTGCGTGCGCGTCTCTTGAACGAAGCAGGTGACAACATCGACCAAGCCCTCGAGTTTGTCATTCGTGACGACGGCCATTGCACCGACCTCGGCTATCCGTGGGCCCTGGAACTCGACGATGGCAGAGTTCTGATCGTCTACTACTTCACAACGAAAAACGGAACTCGGAATATTTCTTACAGCACACTCAATCTAGATCCCAATCCACTTCGCTGAGGGATCGAGGCTCCGCTTCGTTGCGGTTGTAGTCGATTTTACCGGATTCCTCTTCGAAAACCGGCGACGGAGTGGGTGTAATGCCTTCATCCACCAAGTAGGCCACTCGTGTTGCCTCTTCTTGCAATGTCGAATCATCGGCAAATCCCATCTCGCCGTCGGCCTGTGCCATGATCTTGGCTGGATCGAAATCGACCAAGCTCGTAGCCTCATCGCCAAACGGGTTTGGAGTTCCGGACCGACTCATCAGAAGCTGTGCTTCCTCAGGGGAGAGGTGAGCGGTTCGCTCGTCCTCATCCTCGGCATGGGGTTCGAAGACAGGGCGCCCCTTGCGCTCGCTTGCAGCTTTCGCCAGGCCAACAATGACGGCCTGCTTAGGCTCGCCACTGACAGCCGCTGCGGAAACATGCGATGGAAGCGGCAACGCGGCTCCAGGGCTCGGACGTCCTAGTGAAGCCTGTGCAGACTGTTCGTAGTTGGAAAACAGGTCGTCAACTTTGTGCACCTGCGAATCCTCATCGGCTTGACGACCTCCTTCATCGCGGAGCATACGAAGAATTCTGGTGCGCTCTCCCGCGTCCAATTCGTCCCGCTTGTGCACCCGCTCGGCAGGGGCCGCATCGGCAAAATCTGAGAGTGACATACCCCTCTTGCTATCGTCACCGATGCCAAAGAGGCTACTTGCAGAGCGTACGAATCGCCGTCCCACGCCACCCTTGGACGAACCGCGTGTGCTTTCTCGGCGCGCGGCAGGCTCTGGCCGCCGTGACACCGGCCGCCCAAAGACCTGTGCTGCAGCCTCACTCGCAATCTCTGGGCACTCTTGCGCGTCGGGCACAAACTGCCGAACGAGGGCATCGCTATTGGGCATTGGCTGCATGTGTGGACGTTCGATGTAGTGAACTCCCAGCGTGCCAAGCCACTTGATTGGAGGATCTGCACCAATCAAGACAAAGGCAGCCTCGTTGGGGTAGCGCTTCTGTGTTCCATCAGCCATCTGCAAAGTGACGGTGTCTTGACCAAACTCCACCACCTCGCTCTGCATCTTCACTTTGATGCGCCCTTGTGAAGCCCCTTGGTCTACGAGCTGTCGATTCTTGGCTTGGGCTCTATGAAAGCTCCGTCCGCGATACGACATGATGACCTTTGCCCCCGACTCGCTTAGAGCAAGAGCTGCCTCAAGAGCACTGTCGCCACCACCAACAACGCAAACGGCCCGGCCTCGATGCTCATCGGGGTCTTCGAGAAGTGATTGCACCTTGGGAAAGTTCTCACCTGGGACGCCAAGCGACCGTGGCTTGCCCCGTGTTCCCGTGGCCAAGACCACGCGTTGTGAGCGGTAGTTGCCACCAGTGGTAGCCGTCATGAAGCTGCCATCTTGCTGCTTGCGGACGGTCTGCACGGTCTCGTGCATTCGAATCTTCACCTGACAGGTGTCAACAAGCTCTTTCCAAAGCGAAACCAATTCTTCCTTGGTCGAATCAAAGATCGGCAAGAGCGAGAGATTTGGCGTCTCATAGGGCTCTGCCATTACGTGCTTGCCTTTGGGATAGCGGCTCACTGTCGAGGAGATGATGTTCTCCTTTTCGATGATCACGTAACTCAAGCCCCGCTGCTGGCAAGTCAAAGCGGCGCTCAAGCCACCGGGCCCAGACCCCACAATCAGAACATCTACATCACCGAGACTACCCGGAGTCGGTCTAAGTCCCGACTGCAGCATGTGCTCGATGACCGCACGCCCAAGATTGGCCGCGTTCTTTACGAGGGGCTTTCCCGCGACTTCACCGATGAGGTACTGGCCAGGTATAGCCGTTTGATATACGTCGTCAATGTCGGGCGCTTTGACCGGTGGAGGCTGTGTGCCCTCGGGAAACATCACGAGAGCTTCGGTGGGACACGCCCACATACAGGCCTCACATTGAATGCAGTCCTGAAACCGCAATACACGGCTCTTGTTTGAGATCAGATCGAGGACGTTGGTTGGGCACACAGCAACGCATGCATCACAGCCAGTGCACCGATCATCGTTGATCGCGTGGATCAAAATGCGCGCGTGTCCAGCAGCCACTGGCTGACGACCGCGCTTGCGGTTGGCCAACACAGACACGATAGCCATGACGGCGAGGGCCAAGCCCCCCAAAACTAAGGGCACTAAAATTGCCACCGAGCGGTATGCTAGCAAAAGCGCACTCCGAGATCCGGTATTAGCGAGAGGTTGCGACCATGATAGCGGACAAAGGCTGCTACACTTGCCTACAGTGTCCATTGCAAGCACACTGAACTTGGCGCAATGACCTGTCTCAACGAGCAGGGAACGGCGATCGAGGTTGCTTCACTGTGGGCCAACTCCCACGCAGTCCAGGGTTTCGAGCGGCACTTTGGCTGACTGCACTTCCGTGTGGACGCGTTGCAGCTCAAGGCCACATCTCAATGCGTTCAAGTCCGAGCTGCAAGCCGAGATACACAGCAGATTGGGACTCAGACGACCGAAGAGATTGGGACTCAGACGACCGAAGAGATTGTGAATCACGCACTAGGTGCATTGGGTTGCAGCTAAGGTTGGCCAACGTCCGCGTTGCGCTTGCCACCTGTGGCCAGCGCAGTCACATATTGCAGTGAGTTCGACTGGTATGGTGCACCCATGTCTTTGTCACGGCTCTTCCTAAAACTTGTAGCGACAACATCCCTCACCGCGCTAGCAGGCTGTCCCAGCGGTGGCGCCGCCAAGAAAATTCGCTCGGAACAACCAACGGTCACACCAAAGAGCAGTGTCTCTCCTGAGCAGTGTGATGGCAGCAAGAGCTACGACTCCCTTGTTGTCGATTGGGATCCCGAAGTTCGAGGAGATCTTGAAGTTGCAATGAAGGAAGGCGTTGCAGTGGTCGCCTACGACTGCAACTCCATCAAGCTACTGCCCGATTGCAGTCTGGATGGCAACTACGGCTTCATCGGCATGACGCGCAAAGAGAAGGTCGTGTCGATGCAGGACTCCGATGAGATTAAAGCCAACCTGCCCATGTCTGGTGTCTCGTTTCTCGCAAAGCTTGGCGGAGAGATCAAGCGAGGCACGACTCTCGATGCGGCGATGGTGATGATCGGTAAGAAAAACTCTGCTCGCAAGCGAGCGAGCCGAGACGAGCTAGAAGAGGATTGCTCTGAGGCTACCCACTTCGTTCGGAGCGCCACCCTTGGAGCCTTTGTCCTCGCGACCTCAACGGCAGCCGAAGGCAAGGTTGCAGCGAACTTCTTTGGTGAGCAGGGAGCGGGTGCTGGAAGCTCAAGTGCCGAATCGGTCCACAATAAAGACGGCAACATCGAGGACTGCAAGAACACCAAACCAGACGCCAAATCAGCTCCATCACAGTGTGGTGCGCCTCTGCGCCTACGCCTCAAACCAATCAAGGAATCGGCAGATGAGCCAAAAACGGCTCTTGCAACGATCGATGTTCCCTCATGCCCACCAGGCTTTGTCGTTACCGACGACGGTTGCGAGAAACCCAAAGATGATACGCCCTACCAATGTGACGTTGGGGACGCCTCCACCTGCGAAGCGCAATGCGAGAAAGGGCACGCGGGAAGCTGTTTCGTCTTGGGGAGCATGCTTCGCGACGGGCAAGGCGCCAAGAAAGACTGGAAGCGAGCAGCCTCACTCTTGTCAAAGGCATGTGATGAGGCGGATGCACAAGCATGCCGCGCTGCAGGCGTGATGGTCGCTGCCGGTCATGGTGTCAAGCGCGACGGAAAGTTGGCTCAGACAATGCTGACGAGTTCCTGTGATGGAGGTGACGCCCTAGGATGCGTAGAACTTGGCAAGCTCATGCTAAGTGACGAGACACTCAACGCGGGCGATGCCCAATTTGTATTCCGCAAGGCCTGCTATGGGGGCGAATATGAAGGCTGCACCTGGCTTGGCAACATGAGGCAAGAAGGCCTTGGTGGCATGAAGAGCAGCCCAAAGATCGCCAACAAGTTCTATGAGAAGGGCTGCAAGGAAGGCTCTTCCCTGGCCTGCTACAAGCTGGGGCTCAACACAAGAGCGGGTACTGGAACGAAGAAGGACAAGACAAAAGCAGCCGAGCTCATCCAAAAGGCCTGTCAAGCTGGGCACGAGCCAGCCTGCAAATAACGCTAGCGAGCGCGACCAACCAGAAACGGAACAACCTGGTTCGCGGTTACCTGAGTCACAACGGCTTCAATGCATGCTTGCGACGAGTCAGAGACTTGCTGCTTTGAACTCCCGCTACTCACTGTCCCCGAGCCAGTAACCGTCGCACTCTTTTCAACGTTCAGCGACCCACCAGCCCCAGCCCAAGGAGATAGCTTCATTTTGATTTCACAGGTCACGAACGTCTGTCGCCCCTTGCGCTTTAGTTTGAGCTTAGAAATGTTCGGAACCACCGAGTAGCCCGCCATTCCACTGCGCTTCAACTGAGAACTAGAAGGCATGCCTGTGCCAGGTGCGGTGCGAACAGAGCGCGGGGATTTTTCTTTGATCACTTGTTTGACTCGGCTCTGCAAAAGCGCTGCGGTCTTCTTTGGAAGTCGCTTGCTCACTCGTTCTGGCGCCGCAACGCCCACCATAACTCCCCTGCTCTTCCCCGCTGATGGAGATGTTGCATCGAGTTGTGCCTTCGCCAGTGCCACCTTCGCACTTGACCGAACCTTTGAGTCCCGATCGCTCTTTGAAGCTTTGCGAAGCGCCGCCAAGACTCTCTTTCGAGAGTCTTTGGAAACTCGACGCTGCATGCGCTGTCCCAAAGAGGAAGCGGCAATTCGCCGAATGTCGGGAGAGGAATCACGCTGAAGCGATCGAGTGAGTGCGCTGAGTGCTCTTGCGTCATCACTCTTCGCCAAACCCAGCGCCGCGGAAATGCGCACCTTGGCACTGCGACTTTTCGCGAGCTGCTTTGCGAGTTTCTTGATGCGATCGGCGCCCGCTTCACTAGGGGCTGCAAAGCTAACGCTCATCGCAATGAGCGCGCATATTGACCATCGCAACATACTCTTCCATTCTATCCCGTGTGGCATTGGCACAACAAGGATTGGTTAGAGGTAAGCCCCCGTACTTACACGGGATCCAGAGACCTCACAGTGGGGCCAGGGATCGCCCCGCCGCAAACTCGGCATTAAGAAGAATTCTTATGGGTAGGTAAATGATGCCTTGCCCCCGGTCTTGCCAACTGTCACCTTGGTCGACTTGAGCCCCAACTTTGGATGCCAAGCCTCAAGAGTGTAGGAGCCAGCTGGCACATTCTTGATCGAGAAACTCCCATCGCTCCCGCTTACATCGAAGTAGGGATGATCCGTAATGGGAATGTAGCTGTGCATCCAAGCGTGCACATTGCACTTGAGTTCAAAGACCTCACCTGCCTCACCAGTGTCGCGCTCAACAATGTCAGGCGCTCCCTTCGGCTGAGAACGGTTGAACCAAGTCTCCTTGCCAATGTAGGCATGCACATTGTGCATTGTCTTATCCTTGTTCCGAATCGCGACCGGCTGCCCAACCATCGCACCCAGAACATGTGGCTTGTAGACACAACCGATTTGCTCGATGACGACGGGCGAACTTGGCGCCTTGTGTTTGCCAGCTGTGCCATTCTTGATACGCACATGCACATCTTGCAGCTTCCCTTTTGTCACAATGAGCGCATCGGACTCCTGCTTTGCACCACAAGCAGCATCGCTGGACGTGTCTATGGTCTTTCTAGCTGGTGCTTTCCCCGAAAACTGGATGGTTCCCGAGATTGTGCCACTGTCCTTAGCCTGTGCTAAAGCAGGTTGACCGGATGAGGCAATGAAAGCGAGCCCACCGAGGCCCAATAGAGAAGTAGCGAGAACTAGGGATTTAAACACGGGTATGTACCTTCTTTGGCGGCAGATTCGTCCGACGGGATAGGCCGGCGAGAATTCACTTAGGTGCTCTATAGATCAAGTTGAAGCGCAGATCGGGAAATTTGTGTCATTCGATTTGACGCGACGAGTCACAACGTCCAGAATACGAAATGAATGAGCATTCATTCACTCAACCCGTGACCCTCAAGCCAGGAGAAGTACCTCATGTCTCAAAACATCAATCGCTATCGCTGTGACCTTCGCGACCTTCAGTTTCTCCTTTTTGAGCAATTCGGTTTGCAAGAGATTCTCGGCAAAGGCAAGCACGCAGATTGGGGCCAAGAAGAGGTCAACATGGTCCTCTCCGAAGTCTACAAATGGGTCTGCGATGTAACCGGCCCAATCAATGAATCAGCGGATCGGGTTGGCTGCAAGTTCGAAAACGGCGAAGTGAAAACGCCTGCAGGTTTTAAGGAAGCCTGGAAGTCTCTCTATGAGGCAGGTTGGCGCGGCCTCGGTGTTGACGAGAAATACGGCGGCCAAGGTGGTCCAAGCACTCTCGCTCTCACTGCGAACGAAATGATGAGTGGCGCGAACACCGCCTTCAACATGTATCCCGGGCTCACCCAAGGCGCCGCAGAGGTCATCGAGCACTTTGGTACCGACGAGCAAAAGAAGACATTCTGCAAGAATCTCTACACCGGCGTGTGGAGTGGAACGATGTGCCTCACCGAGCCGCATGCAGGCTCAGACGTTGGTGCCGCCACCACCAAAGCTGTCAAGCTCGACGATGGCCGCTACAAGATTGAGGGCACGAAAATCTTCATCTCTTGTGGGCAGCACGACATCACGGACAACATTATCCACATGGTCCTCGCTCGCACTCCCGGAGCGGCAGCTGGCACAAAAGGACTCAGTCTCTTCATCGTGCCGCGAGAGAGCGTAGATGGCTCTGGATACAACAACGTTGTCTGCGCATCCATCGAACACAAGATGGGCATCAACGCTTCTTCGACGTGTGTGCTCAACTTCGGCGAAGGTGGAGACTGCATCGGCGAACTCGTCGGCACGGTTGAAGGCGTCGGCATGAAGCAAATGTTCTTGCTCATGAACTTCGCCCGCATCGGTGTTGGAACTCAAGGTCTGGGTGTGGCTGCAGCGGCCTACCAAAGCGCCCTTGAATATGCCAAGGAGCGGCTTCAGGGCCCTCATATGAAGAACTTTAAAAACCCCGAGGCCCCAAAAGTTCCAATCATCGAACACGCAGACGTTCGACGTATGCTGCTTGAGATGAAGGGTCGCACGGAAGGTATTCGCGCCCTGGTTGTCAAGCTCGGCATGCACGCAGACAAGGTTGACATCCTCGAAGATGGTGATCAGAAAACCTATGAAAAGGGCCAACTTGATCTACTGGTGCCTCTGGTGAAGGCCTATGGATCGGACCAGGCCTACGAAGTGGCGACCACGGCAATTCAAGTCTACGGAGGAGCAGGATACCTGCAAGACCACCCGGTCGAGCAGCACTGCCGTGACGCAAAGATCTTCTCGATCTATGAGGGCACAAATCACATTCAAGCTCTCGACCTCGTCGGCCGCCAACTGGGCCAGCGCGGTGGTGCAAACTTCCAAGCCTTCCTAAAAGACATTGGAGCCTTCGTTGCGAAAAACTCTGAGAACGAGACTCTGGGTAAACACGTAAAGGAACTGGGTCAAGCGGCCCAAAGCCTTGGAGCTACCGCGATGCGCTTCCTTGGTTGGTTCCAAGGCGGGAAAGCACAGCTTGTTCCACTGAGTGCGAACATCTTTCTCAAGATGATGTCAACCACTGCGATTTCGTGGCTCTTGCTAGAGCAAGCAATTATCGCCGAGGGCAAGCTCGCAGAACTCGCAGAGCACGATTCTGACCGGGCCTTCTACGAAGGCAAGCGCTACAGTGCAATCCACTACGCAGGCCTTGAGCTAGGACAAGTTCTCAACAACGCGAAGTACTTGGGCGAAGAGAACCAGGCACCAATGGAAATCTCGACCGCCAGCTTCTAAGCGAAGCGACGACAGCTTCTGAGCGAAGCAATCGCAAGCAAACGCCTAGCCGGTACCCGAGCGCCCGCTAGGCGTTGCTGCGTTTGTACCACGAAGACCTGCCTTGAATCACGATTCGCAGGTGATGTCACCTCCAGGCGGCCTCTGTGGGCGGTTTCTCCCAAGTCCAAGAAATGGATCCGTAGGGTGGCTCCACGAAAGTTCATGATGAAACCATGCACCTTTTCTTCGCCCGTCCACTCCGCGCCCAACGACCCAGGCAGGCCAGCCGAGGTGACCGAAACTCTCGAGGAGAGGAGACCGCAAGAAGAAGGATGTGTACACGAGCCTCTTGTACTCTTGGGTCTTGAGTGAACTAGACGTACTTGAACACGCAGACACTGATATCGGCATGATCTACCTGGGCAAGCGTCCGCGAGTGGGCGGCCCTGGATGGGTGTACGACATCATGATCGAGGGTCAGCTCCTAATGAGCAGCGTGAGCCCCGTGTCAGAGAGGCGCCTCTCGACGAGTGCAAGTACGCTGCACAAAGGGTTGGGCCCGTTGTCTGTTCTTGTTGGGGGATTGGGTCTTGGCCACACCGCACAGGCAGCTCTTGAAGACACCAGGGTTGGCAGTGTGCGTGTGGTGGAGAAGATGGAATTCATCATTGACTGGATGAGCAGAGGGCTATTGCCAGTATCAGAAGAGTTCTCAAAAGAAGAGAGACTCAACATTGTGCAGGGTGATATCTATGCAGACGTATTGGGGCCACCATCAGAGACCTACGACCTAATCCTCATCGATGTGGACCACGCACCCGACAGCCCGCTCTCCCCAGCCAGTGCTCCTTTCTACACCGTGGAGGGGCAGATGCAGGTGGCAAAGCACCTTCGCCCAGGTGGCGTTCTGGGTGTCTGGTCTGCCTGTGACGACGAGGTCTTTGCTCAAGTCCTGGAAGAGGTCTACTCAGAGTCTCATCGCGAACATGTCGACTGGCCCGATGATGAGTCCCCAGAACTTCGCTACCACAACGTTCTGTTCTTTGCTCGGCCCTAGACTTTGCTCGCCTCTGTAGGAGCAGCAAGTAGCGCCACCAGCCGACTATTCTTGGTGATACACAAAGACAGCCGTCTCGGCGATAAGTTCTACCCTCGGCCCTCCTCCTCCGATATCCACTTCGATGCCGCGGATGATCCTCGGCACCTCGCCGGCATCGACTTCTTCGTTCGACTCGTATGCGAAGTCATCTAAGCTCACAAAGCCACGCTGCTTCGCTTGAATGAACAACGTGAAAGATGCCTCTCTCGGCACGAAGGCCGAGATTCTTCCTCCCTCCTCCTGGCCCGCTGTTGACACAAAGTAGTCGGCGGAAACTTCATTCATCGATAGATTGATTTCCCTCGCGATGAGGCTCCCACCTCCCGAAAGCCCTGCATTGAGTGTGTTGGTCGCTGTGACATCCACAGACTGCGTGCTTTGGACGCTCACGCTTGGCGCGTCGATGCGCAGCTCGCCAGTGCACTCTTCAAACTCCGAAAACCCGTCGCTTTTTATGTCCAACGTCCCATCGAGGTCTCGGGCGATAACACCACTTCCCTCGACACTCATCACGACGCTCATTCCGGAGGAAACTTCGAAGCTCGCGCTGCGCACCGTCACAAATTCATCGTTTCCCGACAGCGAGTAACTCAGAACTCTTCCGAACTCACTCAAGACTACCGCAATGCCAGTCTCGCCGGCTGACTCATCGCTCCAACGAACCGTATCGACCTCGGCTTGCACGCGGTTTGCCCCGCCAACAAGAGTTACATCGTCCCGAACGAAGACGTTCAACGCCTGAAACGAATCTATCCCGTCTGCGTCATGCTCGGCGCTCAGAATTTCTCTGGACTCTTCGACGCCTATTGTGAGCCCACAGCCCCCAGAGAACATGAGAAGAAACGGCCAAATGAGATGTTTTGACATTGGCTACAGGGCTCTTGGGTTGAATCCAACAAACAACATGAAGGGCATGGAAAGCGTAGCGCTACCGGACGGGAGTACTGCTGAACCCATCTGAAAGTCACTTAGATGCTGCTGATACCGAAGAGAAACCGATAGGCCGATGCATACCCCCTGGAACACTGCAGTGCTCGAGTCTGTTCCGTCTGGCTTACAAGCGATGAATCTCGCACCGGCTTCAGCACCAAGCGCTACGCCCGTGCTATCAGCAAGTCCAGCTCCTGTGCGCCGCTGAATGGGAAGCCGCACCAAGCCAAAGAGCTGCACGATACCTTCCTGGTCAGAGTTTTTCTCAATATGCGCACCGATCGCTGGCGCAAACGACATCGCGTTCCGAACACCTCCCGCGACTTCAGCCTTGCCAAAGTCGACATGTAGCGATGTATCAACAAACTCCGTCAAGAGGGAGACGCCAACACTGGGCTCTAACAAATACGAGCCATCGGGCGCCTTTGCGCTCGCCAGTCCTCCGCTCAATGCGCCGATCGCCGACGCCTCATTCGGAGACGCTCCCACGACGCCTGCACCGAGAACAGCGCTTGTCCCGAGAACAAGCATGCTGAGACCAAGGGTAGAGCCCTTGGCAGGCACATGCATCGGGGGCGACATTTTCACAGCATACCTTGGTTTGTGCGCAAGCCACGGGTCAAGTCCTGGCAAAAAGCAGCACAATGGTGCTTGTAGAGTGAATCCGTGAGGGTCTGCGACTGAGCTATTCCAGTTCCCCTCCTAACGCGAACGTGGTCAATTTCTTCTGCGTCAACGGCATGGGAGTTTCCCCGATGCGTTTTCGAATAGGCCGATCATGGAGTGCGCGAAGCGTCGCGAGCCCTCATCTTGATCTACTTCGGCCATCACGACCTAAGAGCTATTCCTATCTGGCAAGTCGCATGACCGTTCCACCCTCTGTCGTCCAAAAATAGGCTTCGTCAGTAATGACAAGCCCCATCGGCTCGACTTGCCCACTAGCGATCGTTTCTATCGTTCCATCGCTCGTTCGTCGCGCAATTGTACCCGCGTATTCATTGGTCCAATACACATCGCCGTCATAGACCTTGATCTGATGTGCTCCCGCCTGATCTGCCACAAGCGTCTCTGATATTCCTCCGGCAAGGGAAACGCGCATCACTCCACCTGAATCCTGATGATGGTTGACCCAGTAGACATACCCCCCATCGACCGTGAGCCCCCAGGGCCCGCGCTCGTCAGTTGCGGCCAACAAGGTGCTCTGCCCACCCGACGTTGGCATCGCGCGTACTTCGCCGATCGAGTAGGCCGTCCAAACGAGCATTCCATCGTGCACAACCAGGTTGCCAGCATTTCCGAGGGCTCCGAGTTCTTCGGTCGCCCCATCGGGCAAGGCGAGCCGCCGAACTGTTGGTGTGAGAGGGTCATTGCTGCTCCAATACAGATGTGTGTCGTCAACAGCTACATCGAAGCAAGGGCTCGTGACCATCTCCGTGCTAGTGCCTGTAGCGGTGGAAACGCGACGAATCAAGCCACTCGCCTGATCGCACACGTAGAGAAACCCGCCGCCAAGTGTGAGGCCATAAACTACTACCCCTTCTTCAGGTGGCAAGAGCACAGTCGACTCTCCGCCCGCAACTGGTACTTTGTAGACGGCTCCGTTGCTGAAATCCGACCAGTACACGTCAGAGCCATCAGAAGCGATTCGATAGGGATGGCCTCCGGTTCCTATGAGTTGCGGAGTTGATGGGGCCGCATCTGCCGAAACTCCTGCATCAATAGGCTCGGCGACACCGCTATCACCTTGGCCATCAAATCCAATTCGGCCACACCCCAACATAGCAATCGCGAAGACGACTCGCTTGCTCACACGAAACGAGCCCGCTGAGACGCTGCGAGCGCATTTAAGGGACAACGGTAACCACAGCTGAATTCACCTGACCATTGAAGTTGGCCGTGACGGTCGCGGTCCCCACAGCTTGCGGCCTAGCGACGCCTCGAAAATCGACGAAAACTGTTGCAGTGCTCGAACTCGTCCAAATCACTAAGGCATTCTCCTCGATCTGCGTGCCATCTGAATAGGTCGCCGTAACAACGAACGTATGAGTCTCGGCGAGTGTGAGTTGGAGGTCGGGGCCAATGTCAATGGACTCGATTTCCCCCATTCGAACCGTGGCGTCGGGACCGACGCCTGCATCTGGAATGGTGCTTGGATCGGGATTCAGCTCGCAAATACGGATTGATGAACACGTTTGCCCAGGAGGGCAGAAGTTGTCAGGTCCACACTCCAAGTCAGTTGGGTATGTCGGATCAAAGCAACCGGGAAGGGCGACAGAGCCTGCGAGACAGACTAAGAATAATACCAAGTGTTGCATTAGAATGTCTCCATCCATGAGATTGACATGCCTTCGCTACTGACCACGGGTAGAATACGAGAAGTTCGTTGTTCCTTCGCACCTGCGCGCTTCGCGCCCATATAATACAGTACACCACCGCCAACGATTCCAACTGCACCCACCACCGAGAACACCAGAGCGCGTGTTTCTGCTGCCTCCCCGTCGTCGATGAGAATACGGTCTTCATCAGTCCAGGCACCTTCGTGATTGCTCAATTCGTCACTTGCGGACGAAGCGTCCAGCCCAAATTTAACTCCGAAGCCGACTGCAAGAGCGCCTGCAACAGCAGTCCCAATGCCCGCATAGCGCAGGGTGCGTCCCTCATCCGATGCTCTGACCTTAACCTTAGGCTCTGGCACCTTCACAACCACGGGTTCTGGCTCTTCCTCAACCGGTGGCTCCACCTCATCAAGGGGAGGTTCGGGAACTTCTTCTCCGAAGTATTCTGATGGATCGATGTCGGCTTCACCTTCAACGTCGTCACCCCTCTCAGCGCCATTCAGGGTCTCTGCTCGCTCCTTGGCGGCTTCACTGTTGCTCCCAGAAGGTTCGAGTTCCAAATAGCGCCTGTAGCCTCGTAATGCCCAGCGCTTTTCTCCTCGGGCCTCGTAGATCGCTGCCAATCGAAACAGCAGCGCCGGCTCCTCACTGAGTTTGTAGGCCTCGAGGTACGCTTGGGCGGCGACCTTGTATCGGGCCATGCCACGGTCGCGAGTCTTGGGCTTCTTGGAAAAGCGGTCGCCCAGCTTTGCGGCTCTCTGTGCTTTCTTGAGCAGCACAACAACCTTCTTGCGATCCTTCTTGCTCAGCTCGCCGGCAAACGCAGAAGACGTTGCAGAGACAGCAAAGAGCACCACGATCGAAAGGAGTCGTCTCGCATTCACCGCCATACCTCTAACTATAGCGGTCGTTGCGATGTCGCCGAGGAGAATTGTGCCCTAATCCCGCAGAGCCCCGGCAAAATTCGCCAAGGGAATTCTAGAGTTCATCAATTGGCACTTCGCAAGTATCTCGAAGCTTGCATTCCGCGCACGGACGACCAGTCCAAATCACGTTGAACATTTCTTGAAGTTCATCAATGAGATTGTCGTCGTGGGTTGTGAAGCCGAGTTCAAAATTGCGCCGCCCCACTCCCTTTGCGCCAAGGCCTGCACCCGTCCAATTTGCGCTGCCCACATACGCAAACTCCGCATCGACGATAACGGTCTTTAGATGCGTGCGAGGACACATGCGAAGTTCCATGCCGCCTTCGACTAGCGTTGGAAAACTGTCAAAGCGATTTCGAAAGGGACGTGACGGCAAGGACGCATGCAAGATACGGATGTCGACTCCTTTCAATGCGAGGCGCTCAAAGTCTTCTAGGACCGAGTGATATCGCCCGCCGCGTACACGTCGACCAGTTTCTACCATGAGCTCTTTGAGATTGGCCGTCGCGATCCAGACAGAGCGTTCGGCCGCAAGCACCGCACGCACAACCACCTCGTAGTGAGCGCGACCACCAACAAGCGAGATGGGCGAGTTGTCCAGGTCGCGCGTGAAATCCATCAAGCCCATGTTAGCAACTTCTTCGCAGAGGCGAGACCGCAAGCATTGCCTCGAAGAACGAGAAGCCGAGATTGTTAGGGGCTGTGATGATGAATTCTTCTGACCTACCGCCGCGCTCTCTACGATTGCGACTCCATGCAACGCTCGCATCTTGTCCTTGGCCTTGGCCTCTTCCTATCGCTCATGTGTGCATGCGATGGCGATGACCCAAGCGGCGATTATGGCCCACACTTCGATGCGCAACGCGCTAGCGATGGTGGTACACACGGTTGCCTACTTCAAACAAAGCATCACCTGAGCTGCAATCCCGTTACGCAAGCGGGCTGTGAGTTTGGTGAGAAGTGCGCACTTCTCATCGAGTCGGAAGAGCCATACTTGAGCCGCACAGCGTGCGTTCCAGAAGGTGAGGCGTTACCCGGCGGCGCATGCAACCGAGGCCCCGCTGGCGCCTGCACAGGATTCGACAACTGCATCGCAGGATTTCACTGCTTGGAGAACACCTGTACCCGCATTTGCGATCTTGGCCCTCCTGATTCATGTCGCGAAGGTTTTGAGCCATTTGGCACAGGTGCATATTGCACGACCTTTGAGCGCGCCTTCTACGATGCCATCGGCGTTTGCGTCAATGCTTGCAACCCGGCAAACGATCAAGTCACCGACGCGGGCACATCAACAAACACCGACTGCGAGCTAGGCGAAGCTTGCGTTGTCAATTCGACGCTCGAAGCTGCAGTCTGTCTACCTCCAGATGCGACCGGTCTATAGGGCGAGACAGCTGGACCGCTAGGCCACAGCGCGACGTCGCCGATACATCCAGAGCCCAAACAGCGCGAGGATTGGCCATGTGCCCTTGGGCGTCTGCCCCGAATTGCAGCCACAGCCGCCGCTGCTCTCGGCAACTTCGCATCGTCCATCCGACGTGCAGCGTTGCGCACTATCGTTGCAATCGAAATCCTCGCGGCAATCCAACGTGCAAAGACTGTCGGAACCACAGTACTGGCCGTTGTCACAATCGATCGTGTCAACGCAACTACCTTCGACAGGCCCAGCATCGGGTCGCCTGGAGGAGTCATCCTTGAAGCACACCCTCACCGGCATGGCGCCAGCGCTGGCGTCATTGCAGGCAAAGCGATCCGGGCAATCGTTGTCAACTTCGCAAAATCGTGAGCAGTAGCCCGCTGAGAGATTTGCAACGGTGAAAAGACAGAAGTTTTCGCAATCAATCTTGTTGTAGTTGCAGTCTGCACCAATTGGGTCAGCTTGTGGTGTGCAAAGCGTGCCTCGCTCATACGACTCACAAAGGTCACCCTCAGCACAATCCCCAACTCCTGAGCATTCATCGCCGGTCGTTGGGTAAAGCTCGCAAAGCCCAAGCTTGTCATCCGCGGAAAGTGGTCGCTGTGATTGCCACGGTGTCCACGAAAAGTACATCGTGTCCAAGGCACTCTGCGTGTGGCTAAGGCCGGAGAAGTGTCCCAGCTCATGGGTGAGAACACCTTGCACGTCTTGAATTGCCGTACCAACACTCAAGGGACCGTTCGCCCAAGTAAAGCCCTCTCCGTTAAACGCGACGTCTGCTGTTGGTGTCTCGCCCGGCGCGAAGAAGAGCGATGTCGCGCCCGCAGCTTCTTCTCCGTAGATCCAATCCGACTCAATCCATAGCACGACGTTGGTATCGTCAACGGCCATACCGAGAGATGTTTCACCGGAGTAGGAATAGGACAGACTCGAGCATGGCACGTCTTGCCAGGTGGAGAAGGCAGCAAAGATCGCGTCCTTCGCCTCCTGCAAACTCAAGTCATCGCTACCCACTTCGCTGATCGAGTAGGCGACAGGGATTTGCTCTGGTTGCCAGAGCATGCCGTTGTGGGTGAAGTGGACAAGCTCGGCGTCATCGGCGGCGTCATCGTGATGGGACGGTTGGTAGCGCACGCTCCGAGCACTCACAACGGCCGGCCATACGCCCTGTTTCCAGCCATAGACGCGATATCGACCCGCTGCGGCTTCACGGAGAAAGAAACGCGCGCGCTGTCCAACCTCGTACTCAGGCATGCCAACGATGACATGCCACATGCCATCCAAGTTGCCTCCGGGCTGCACGATCTGCACGGATTCTGACGGTTCACCTTTCGTCGTTCTCTCCACCGCAATCGAGACGATGGTCTCTAGGCCCGTATGAGAAGAGTTCCATTGCGTGTGAATCGATGACACCTGTCCTTCGACCACACGGCTCGCCCCTTCTTCCAGTGCCTCCTGATCGAAGCGCTGCACAACGGAAGCCTGGGCGATGCCCATAGAAAAACTCGCAGCGACCAAGCTAAAAATCCCTGCAAGCAGCATATTCACTAGTGCGCGATCCATGGACATTGATTCGTGATGGCGAAGTCAGCTCGCTTGCTGAAGGCGTGCAGAGGGCGAAGAACTGAGCGCGAGCAAGAGTTTTGAATCCGACACTAGGCTTGGCGGCGGCGGCGAACTAGGAGGAGCATCATGAAGATCCCTGCGAGCATACCAAGCGGCGTGCCACCGCTGGTATTGCAGCCACCACTGTCACTCGACTTGGGCTCAACGCAACGACCGACTTCGTCACACGCAAGATCACCGCTGCAATCAATATCGACCCGGCAATCAAACGTGCAAAGAGAATCATCACCACAATAGCTCCCGTTTGTGCAGTCGCTGTTTAGCTCGCAAGTATCGTCGGTTGTCGCTCCGGCATCGTGATCACCGGGTACGCCAGCATCGGGAGAACTCGGGCCAGCGTCTGCAGCCGGGGCACCACCCTGCTCTGTTGCATTGACACGAATTACCCAATCCCCTACGAGCCCAAGCAGATTTGATTGAATCCATCCAACCCCATCTGCCTCAATGAAGTTTCTCGTCCCTGCTATTGACCCATCATCATCACGTGCAATGGATGGTAGCCCCGCGTGTTGAAATGCGATGCCAACTCGAAAGTCACCAGTAACAACAATGTTTTCTGCTGCGAGACTGATTTCGCTAAGTGCGTTGTCGGCGCCGGTCACTTGATAGTCAGCGGTGAAGAGCACAGCTCCAGGATTAGCGTCAGCGCTGTCTGCATAGATATTGAGCGTGACAGTTTGCGTTGATGTCGCGCCGCCAAAGAGAAACTGCACATTGTCCAGTTGCCAAGGGTTGCCAGAAGGAGGCGAGAGCTTGACCGCGACCTTCTCCCCGACAACGAAGCCCGCTTGGAAACCGGCCGCCATGCCATCTTGGAAACCATCATTTTGTAACGTCTCGGCGTTAGTGGTCACCACCGTTCCGAGAATTGCGGCTAGCGCAACAAGCGTCGTTATTCGTGCACTCATGCCCAGCATGATACGGGCAAAGGCTCAAAGGACAAAGGGCAGTGCTCGTTACCAGAGAGTCTGCACCGACCACCTTCCGTTTGCCTTCGCCTTACAGGCGGTGGATGATGCATGTGTGCGCGTTGCAATTCGAGGACATCTCTTCCTATTGGTGTTCTGCCTGGCCCTCGGATGTGGCGAAGATGGCAGCACTTCTGACACGATATTCGTGGACGAAGCGGCCGAACCAGGAGGCGATGGTAGCGAGGCAAGCCCCTTCACCGGTGTGGGGGAAGCACTCACAGATGTTCCACCTGGTGGGCTTGTTTATGTGGCGCCGGGAACATACCCCGTGCCGTCTTCATGGAACTTTGACGCTGCAGTCACAGTCCTGGGCTCGCTAAAAGCACCGACAGTTTTTGTTGCGGATAGCGGAGAGACGATCGCGTGGAGCGGCTCGGCAGAGGAGCTGATTACGATCCGCGATGTTGCATTTCAATCCGCGTTCCAAGTTGAGCGCGGAAACCTCGAGTTGCGAAGCGTTTCGGTGGAGGGCGTTGGCCCCGCATTGAGCCTAAGCAATGCAACCGTGAACATGACCCAGGTGGACGTCAACGTGTCTGAAGCCGCCTCCTCCGGAGACTACGCCGATGATGCGTTGCTTGTACACAAGTCGAGCCTCGACTGGTCGCAAGGCAGTGCAGTGGACGCACCAGATCGCGGCATTGTAATCGAGGAGTCTTCGGTGACGATGGATGATGTTGCGATTTCGAGTGGGATGCGAGCAGCTGTGCATCTTGTTGAGGACTCTGAGCTAACAGCGAGCGCCCTGCAACTATCCGACTCTGGGTTGGGTGTCTTCGTTCAGAACAGTTCTTTGATGCTCACGAACTCGGAGATCTATCGAACGGAACAGACATCTATCCTCGGAGGTATGGCTAGCGTGATTCACGTCGAGGACTCCCGTTTTCAGGACAGCCCCAGCGGATTCATCGCCGCAAGCTTGAACTCTACCTCCGTGACACTAAGGCGCAACACCTTCCTCCGAGCAGTCTCCGACAACTGCGTGACTGTCAGTGCGGGAACCCTCCTCGCCGAGGACAATGTCATCAACACCTGTGCCGGTGCGGGAATCTCCGCTCTTGGAGTCGCAGTAGAGATTCGCGACAACGAGATTCGGAACATCCTTCCCGACCTCATTGTCGGTATCGTCGCAACCGCGATCTCAACGACAGATTCAACGGGAAGCATTGAGCGAAACACAATTGCAGAAACAATGGACAACGGAATTAGCATCATCGACTCGGTTGTAGTCGTCGACAGCAACACAATTGGACCAGTCCATGGTTCGGGAATTAGCTATGTCGATGGTCCTACCACCAGGTCGCAGTTTTCGAACAACCTGATCACTGAGGCGACAGGCGCAGGCATCATCGTCCTGAACGCAAGTGTTGGCGTTGAGGGCAATACGATTGCCGATACAAAACTCAGTAGTGGCACAAGCTTTGGCGATGGCATTGTCTTTGGCTCGGCCGCCAATGTGACAGTCACAGCGAATACGGTAACAGGCAGCGTTCGAAGCGGCATTCTCTTCTTCGACGGCGCACAAGGTGAAGTTCGCGACAATGCAGCCAGCGGCAACGGCCAGTATGGTGTGAGCGAACTTTGCATCGGCGAGCCAAATCAAGTTGTGGTTGGCAAGAACATGCTCATGGGCAACACAGCGGGCGAATCCCAACTATGCTCTCTATTGCAATAGAGAGTCTCCCTTATCGACGCTACGACCAAACGCTTCGTTGGCCTTGGGGGCTTTTGAAGGGCGATGCCTCATATGGCAACAATGCTCCCCTTCATCGATTTGCTTCCTCGCCAGGTCAAAGGCGCACGCCGCCCTAGTGCGCGATCCATGGACATTGATTCGTGATCGCGAAGTCAGCTCGTTTGCTGCGAGGCGGGAAGAGGGAGTTTGCTGGGGCAAGCGACCGAGGAACAACGAAGAAGACTGGCTGAGCCAGTCTCTCCAGCGGGCGAGAAGACGAGTGTTCTATATTCATGAATCGCACACTAGTGTGCGGCTCAGAGGAATAGAAATGTGCTGGCGACGGGAGCTCGTGCTTTGACAAGGCGCGAAGGACGACCTTGCTGGGGCAAGGAAGGATCTGAGCAACGATGAGCCGAAGGCGTTCAAAGG
>JANTGM010000019.1 GCA_024762925.1 Kofleriaceae bacterium
CCTTGCTTGCCCCAGCAAGGTCGTCCTTCGCGCCTTGTCAAAGAACGAGCTCCCGTCGCCAGCACATTTCTATTCCTCTGAGCCGCACACTAGTGTGCGATTCATGAACATAGAACGCGCTCACTCGTCTTCTCGCCCGCTGGAGAGACGGGCTCTGCCAGTCTTCTTCATTGTCCCTCGGTCGCTTGCCCCAGCAAACTTGTATCTCGATACGCTCCACTTCCTTGCGCCTTGCCAGAAAACGAGTTCTTGGCGCGATCTTCCGGTCAATCATTTCGATCTGCACACTAGCTAGAGCGGATCTCACAACCTCACAGCCCGGCCGATCCTGAGTCAGTGACTCTGGGTTGCTCGTGACTTGCCCTGACCATCTGGTCACGGTGTGAACACGCGGACACGGTGAATCTGCTGCAAACTGCGGAAACGTCACACACAAGAGGGCGGCACAACACGTGCAAAAAGACAGGGCATGAGTTATCGCCGCGCCAAACCAGCTCTCACCATCCTCCCCCTAGTTCTCGGATCCCTCCTCCTGCTTGGCGCGGGCGAAGCTCAGGCGGATGGCTACATTGGCGCCGGCATTGGCGCCGGTGGGGAATTGAGAGGTGACCTCTCGGACCACTTCACCACCGATGAAGACACAAGCAGCTCACGTATCCTTGTCGGCGAGCGTTTTGGAGCGTTGGCAGTCGAGGGCTCGCTCTTTGGTAGCCAGCTTCGTGGAGCCAGCGGATTTTCTGGCGAGGGCGACTTCGCGACCATCTCCTTGGGCGTCGACCTCAAGTACTACATAGGCCTCGTTGGCGGTCTTGAGGGCTATGGCAAGATCGGTATCAACAAGACCTGGCTCAGCGGTCCTGCTGCCATGGAGGACTGGGGCTATGAAGGACGCGGCCAGGAAATTGGCGTCGGACTACAGTACAACATCAACTTGCCACTCACCCAAGTGGGCTTGTGGCTCGACTACACAGCGCAGAACACGAACTTGCGCGATAGTGGCGAAGTTCAAGCCCTAGATGGATCTATTGAGATGGTCAACCTTGGCGTCTCCCTCGGGTTCTAGCCCGCCCAACGTCCCTTAGAGTTCGCGGCCGCTTCGCCGGATTGGTTACAAGCCGATCTTGTCAAGCGGCCGCTTCCGTATTCGGGGCAACCGACCTGCGCCAAGTGGAGTCCCAACCGATTGACAGCCTCGGATCCCCTAAGTAAGTTCCGGGACTCTTTCGGGAAATCGATGGAAACCAGTACAGACAAGCGTCCAGCAGACCCTGAAGGGGGCGCTCGCATTTGCGTGAAAGACCTCTGCAAGTCTTTTGAACATGGTGGTCGCACACTGCACGTTCTTAACAACCTCTCGTTTGAATTGGACAAAGGGGTCATGGCAGCCATCATGGGCGCATCTGGAGCTGGCAAGTCCACGCTCTTGCACGTACTTGGCACACTGGATTTGCCAACCAGCGGATCGATTCTCTTTAATGGTGAGTCGGTCACAAGCATGGGACCCACAAGACTCGCAGAGTTTCGCAATCGATCGATAGGCTTTGTCTTTCAGTTCCACCACTTGCTGCCTGAGTTCACAGCGCTTGAGAATGTCATGATGCCATGTTTCATCAATCGCATGGATGCGGGAGTGGCCCAGAAGAAAGCGCGTGCGATTCTAGACAGGGTAGGGCTGTCAAAGCGCCTCACTCACAGACCTGGTGAGCTGAGCGGCGGCGAGCAGCAGCGCGTGGCCCTTGCGCGGGCGATGGTCCTCGAGCCACCACTCCTGCTGGCAGATGAGCCGACGGGCAACCTCGATACACACACCGGCAAAGAGATTCACGATCTCTTTGTTGAACTCAATCGCGAACGCGGAACCACTATGCTCATCGTGACCCACAACCCGAAGCTGGCCGAGATGATGCCAAGCTGCTTGCGAATGGAAGATGGAGGGCTCGTCGATGGCGTACTGTCGTAATCCGCGCTGCCCAAGAGTTTTCCTTGTCGCCACTGTGGTGGCTCTCGCATTTATGGGATGGGGCAGGGCAGCACGCGCTCAGGGGGCAAGTCCCGACATGCGCTCGGCGCTTAGTGAGGCTTCCGAGCTGCTCGACTTGCCAGTCGAACAGGTCCAGTTTCGAGGTAATCGCAAAGTTGAGGATGCCGCGATTCGCGTCAACCTCCTCACGAAAGTTGGCACCAAGCTCGATCTCAACAAAGTCCGGGAAGACATCCGAGCGATGTGGAAGATGGGCTTCTTTGCTGACATCACCGTGGAGGCGTTGCCAAGTGCCAAGGGCGGAGTCGTTGTCATCTTTGCGGTCAAGGAGAAGCCTTCCGTCCGAAAAATACTGATCTCTGGTAATGATGAACTCGACCTCGAGAAGATTAACGATGTTCTGGACCTCAAACGAGATGGAATCCTCAATATCACCAAGATCAAGGCCAATCGCACAAAGATTCACGACCTCTATGTGGAAGAGGGCTACTACCTCGCTGGTGTTGAATACGAAGTTACAGAGGTAAACGAGGCCGAGGTCGATGTCATCTTCATTATCGACGAGCACAGCAAGGTCGAGATTCGGGAGGTTAGCTTCATTGGAAATGAGAAGATTTCCGACAAGGAGCTTCGAAGCATTATCCAGACCAGCAAGGGTGGAGCGCTGAGCTTCCTCTCTGATGGCGGTGTGTATCAAGAGGAGATGTTTGAGCGCGACCTGCTCATGATCACCGCGTACTACTACGATCGCGGCTTCATCAACGTCAAAATTGGTACGCCGCAAATTCGCCTTTCGCGAGACAAAAAGTACATGTACCTGTCGATTCCCATCGATGAGGGGCCCGTGTTTCAAGTCGGGACGATTGACTTTAAAGGCGACATGATTGGCGATAAGTCGGCCTACTACAATCGCCTCACCATCAAGCCGGGCGCGAACTTCAATCGCTCGAAGGTGGGGGCAGACATCGTTAGGCTCAACGACTACTACAAAGATCGAGGCTTCGCGTATGTCAACGTCACGCCTCTCACCAATGTCGATCTAGACCGACGGATTGTCGACATCAGCTTCGAGATTGAAAAGGGCAAGAAGGTCTACTTCGAACGCATCAATGTTCGGGGCAACAGCAAGACGCGAGACAAAGTTGTCCGCCGCGAGATGAAGATCTCCGAAGGCGAACTCTACAATCAAACCAATCTCGAAATCTCCAAGCGTCGCGTAACGGCACTCGGGTTCTTCGAGAAGGTCGACATCTCGACCAAGCGTGGCAGCAGTGATGAGTTCATCGTCGTCAACGTCGAGATTGCAGAACGACCAACAGGGTCGTTTCAAATCGGTGCGGGCTTCTCCTCAGTGGAGAGCTTCATCGCACAAGCGCAGATTTCTCAAAACAACCTTTTTGGTCGCGGCCAGACGTTGTCGTTGCAGGCTCAGCTCTCAGGGCTTCGTCAACTGTTCTTGCTGCGGTTCGTGGAGCCGTGGTTCTTGGACACTCGTTGGACGTTTGCCTTCGACGTCTTCAATCAGGTCCGCGCCTTTAGTGGCTTTGCGAGAAATGCGGTTGGTGGAAACCTCACCTGGGGCTACCCACTCAGTTTCGAGTCGCGTGCCTTCCTCACTTACAAACTGGAGGATGTGAGCGTAACGACAAGCAGTGGCGGCTTCACAAACATCGGTGCGATTCAGGAACCGGTTGAGGCAGACAGCGTCGCGAACCTCTTTCGCGGTGGTATCACCTCGTCCTTGCGCGCCTCCATCAACTACGACTCGCGCAACAACCGGCTCTTCCCAACTGGCGGCTGGTACCACAATGCCTTTGTTGAGATCGCAGACGAGTTTACCGGTTCGCAGAACATCTTTGTGCGCTACGGAGGTTTCTCCCGCCACTACCAACCTCTCTTTGGTCCCTTCATTCTCAAGACCAACGCTGAGATCGGTGTCACAACCAGCCGTGACCCACTTGGCGTACCGATTACCGAGCGCTACCTAATTGGTGGCATCAATAATGTGCGCGGCTTTGCACCTCGTTCGCTAGGTCCACAGCTCCGGGTCTCTCAACCCGGTGATATTGGGCAGCCTCTGCGCAATCTACCGCTTGGTGGCAACATGCAACTTATCTGGAATAGTGAGATCGAATTCCCGCTATTTAAGCAAGTAGGCATCTCTGGGGTTGTCTTCTTCGACGCAGGAAACGCCTACAACCTTGAGGAGCGATACTGCAGTGGCAGCTTTCAGACGGGTGATGTCTCAGCCAAGTTCGATCCCTGCTTTGACTTCCCGAACTCAATTCTCAAGGGAATTCGGACATCTGTTGGCTTTGGCTTCCGCTGGTTTTCACCAATTGGTCCACTGCGATTTGAATGGGGTATCCCTCTGGATCGTCAGGAGGGGGAACAGCCGCTTGTCTTTGAATTCACAATCGGAAATTTCTTCTAACCTGAAGGCTTGAGTGTTAACTGTGCGTGCCCCAAGTGAGTGATGGCTTGGAGTGCAAACTGCTGGAGAATCTAATGAATCGTAACTTTGCTATCGCTTTACTCGGACTATGCTTTGTTGTTGGGGGCTTTGTCCGCGCGGAAGCTCAAGCTGGATCCTCAGGAGCTGTCGCGTTCGTCGACTTGCAGCGCACACTCAATGAAACTGGTGCAGGCAAGGCTGCTAAGAAGCGCCTCGAGAACACAAAGAAGAAGCGTCAGCGCGAACTCGACAAGGAGCAAAAGGCGCTTCAGAAGGCTGCTACGGAGCTAGAGAAACAGCGCATGATGCTCAAGCCCGCTGTGCTTCAACAGCGCGAGCGTGAACTACAGCAGAAGTACGTGAAGCTGCAAGAGACATACATGCAGCTGCAACAGGGGCTCGTTGCCGAAGAGGGCAAACTCGTAAAAGAGATTTTTGCCAAAGCGGCGCCCGCCATCAAAGCTGTCGCCAAGGAAAAGGGCTACGTCATGGTGCTCGACAAGAGCATGGTGCTCTGGGCTGGCAATGGCCTAGACATTACGAGCGCAGTGAACAAGCGCATTAAGTAGCCTTCGGCGCTTGGCAAGTTGGCATCGCGAAAGCTCGCGATGTCGTTTGCCGTTCTGCTGAGCAAACGCCTTTTGTGATACATAGGGACGCAATGAGCGAATCTAGCGCGATTGGTCCTGCGGAAATTCTGTCGATTCTTCCGCACCGATATCCCTTCTTGATGATCGACAAAGTCATTTCCGTGACACCCGAGAAGATTGTCGCGATTAAGAACGCCAGCTATGGGGAGCCACACTTTCAGGGCCACTTCCCAGGCATGCCAGTTATGCCCGGAGTGCTGCAGGTCGAGGCCATGGCGCAGGCGGGTGGCATTCTCGCTGCGCGAAGCGGCGACTTTGATCCCGAAACGCAAGTTGTCTATTTCATGGCAATCGATAAGGTGAAGTTTCGCCGGCCTGTGAAGCCTGGCGACCAGATTTCTATCGAAGTGGAACCACTTCGAAAGGGTCGTATCTGGAAGATGCGTGGCGAGTGCAAGGTCGATGGCACCGTTGTGAGCCAGGGAGAGTTTCTCGCGACCATGGCACCGCGCGAGTGATACGCACGTTCTCACTGCGGCTGGCCACGATACTTGTTGCTGTTGTCTTGCTGCCGGCGCTTGGCCCTGGTTGCGACAAGGACTCGGTTGAGCAGCAGCGCCTTACTCGAAGCAGTGACAAGCCCGCTGTGGTCCTCGTTGGAGAGACGGAGACGGGCGTTGACGTACTTGCCGAAGTGGAACCGAACAACGAAGTCTCCCAGGCACAGCTACTCAACACGGCGACTGCAGCACGCGGCATCCTGGAAGGCAGCGATGACATCGACCGCTATCAGGTAGTTCCACAAGCAACCGGACTGCTCTTTGTGGACGTGAGCGGAGGAGCTGGTGCCGACCTAATGGTCTCGTTGCACGATGCAGCCGGCGATGTCCTCGCGAAGTCGGACCGCGGTCCCACGGGAACCTCCGAGGGACTTGCGGGGTTTGGCGTGGAGGCAGGCAAAACGTATCAAGTCGTTGTTGGAGAGTTTGTTGGCCGCAAGTTGCGCAAGGCGGGCGGCCGCCAGGGGCCATCGGGCCAGTACCAAGTCTCGTGGAGGGTCGAGGAAGATGCCGAGGCCGGATTTGAGCGCGAGCCGAACGAAGAACTCTCCGGTGCCAGCGAGATTCGTATCGGGGAAGAGCGGCGCGGCTTTGTTGGCTGGGCAGGAGACAAAGACCTTTGGCGTCTTCCAATCACAGGTTTTGGTGAAATTGTGGTCGACCCAGAAGCGCGTACTACTTCGAAAGAAGCGCTGCACATTGTGCTGTCGCCCGTGCCTGGTGTCGCAACACGTCTTGCACTCTTAGACCCGGCAGGGAATGCCATCGTCGAGCGCGCCACTGGCAAGGGCGAAGAGCTCGCTCTAAGAAATTTTCTTCCCGAAGTGGGAGTCGACTCCTACACTATTCGCATTGGTGGTAAATCGTCGAACCCAGAAGAGAGCTACGTGCTGCGGGTTGATATCGCCGAAGTTGGCCCGGGTACCGAAGAGGAACCCAACGACACACAGGCGGCAGCGACGCCCGTGGGAGTGGCCGATTCAAGCTTGTTCATTGCCCGCGGTGAGCTTGTAGAGGGGGACGTGGACTACTTCCAGTTGGCGCCCGTGACCCACGATCGCATCTTGGAGTTGCGCCTCTCAGGGCCAGCGAAGGCGGATCTCGATATTAGCGTTGTTGCCGAAAGCGGAGCGATCCTCGGAGAAGGGGTGACTGCGGTGACCGGTGAGAGTGAAGTGCTCTCTCAGGTGCCAGTGGGGCAGGGGCTCTCGCCACTACTCAAGGTGCACGCCAAGAAACTTAAGGGGCCGGCAGCCTACGAGCTCTCGCTCTCATTGATGCGCGGTACGGCTGCTCCACCTGTACCGCCTCGGATTGTTGTTCCCAATAGTCCATCGCAGCTGGAATAGCGCCGAGCGTCGCTCACGGACGGATTGCTTCTGTGGTGATTCATGGGAACTCTCCGCGTCTACCCTGACACACAGGCCTCTTAACTACGCAATTGTCGGTGGAAACGGTCCTGGCACAGGGGCTGCTCTTTCACGGGGAAACACCAACCCCTGAGGAGAGAATCATGAGCACCATTTCGAAAATCACCAAGAGTATCCTTTTTACGACCATGCTGACCGCTGCAGCTTGCTCAAACGGCAAACCTGTTGAGGCACCCGTGGAGTCTGAGCCAACGGCGTTCCCGGAGTCTGCAAGCAAGGCAGAGTCAGAGAATCTCACAGCACAGCTTCCTGCGACCTCCCCCGAGCCATCTCCAATGATCGAAGCAGCACCGGCGCAAGACACCATTGTGGTTCCCGAGCCTGAGAAGTTTTCTGAATGGATGGGTCGAGGCCGTATGCGCTTTCAATCGCAAGATCTGGAAGGTGCGTTGGGAGACTACCGGACTGCCGTCGAGAAGCGGCCGGAATCGCAACATGCACAAATCCAGCTCGCACGAACGCTCCTGGCCATGGGGCGGGGCGGTGAGGCGAGAGAGCATGCGGAAGCGGCCGTCGAGATCGATGGAACTTCGAGCTTTGCATGGAACACCATGGGACGAGTTGAACTGGCCGAGGGAGAGAACGATGCTGCCATTGCATCCTTCGAGCGCTCTGCACAGGAGGATGCCGACAACTCGTATGCATGGAATAATCTAGGGTTTGTTCTGATCGAAGAAGAACTCTACGAAGAGGCAGTGAGCGCTCTTGAGGAAGCAGCCACAGGAGCCACGCCAAAGGCGTATATGTGGAACAACCTTGGCATGGCGTATGAGCACCTCGATCAGATCGAACTTGCCCGAGCAGCCTATCGACAGGCTAGTACTGGCGGCTCAGCGAAAGCTCTAGCCAACTTCCAGCGACTCGAGGGGGTTGTATCGCTGATTGCTTCGGGCAACGAAGATGTGGCTCCTGAAAACACCGGTGAGGGGGCACAGCCTCCATCGGAAGAGGGGGCAGAGCCTAGCGTGGCAAGCACGGAGGAGCCAGAAGCGATGAGTGAGGGGCTTGAGATTGCGGAGGTACAAGAGCCGTAGCCCAACATAGACGCGTTCTGCGATGAGCCCCGAGGACGTCTCGGGGTCCGTTTGGGTTTCGGTCTTCGGGCCCGGTACAGTCGGTGCTGTGCGGACCAAGACATCAGCGCTTTGGTATGTGCTGGGACTTTTGGCGCTAGCGAACTTCTTGCACTACGCCAATCGCAATGTGGTTATCACGATGTACGGCGACCTTCGAAGCCTCTTCGACTTCGACGATGGCGAACTCGGTCTCCTCACAAGCGTCTTCATGGTGACGCATGGGCCGGCCACAATCTTCTTTGGTTGGCTCTCAGACCGAGTTTCGAGACGCAAGGTTCTCGCGTCGGGCTTGATGATCTGGAGTGCGGCGGCGGCGCTCACCGCGTTGACGGATGGGGTCTTCAGCGTACTCGTTCTACGAGCGATTGTCGGGCTTGGAACTGCCGCCTGTGTTCCTGTAGCCAATGCACTGATTTGTGACTTCGTGCCGGCGGAGCGAAAGGCGCGTGCCGTGGCGATGTTCAACCTCGGGCTGTTCTTTGGTGGAGCTGCGGGCACACTCATCGGCAAGAAGCTCGGGTTTCCGCCCGCGTTTCTCGTACTTGGGTTGCCTGGGATTGCCGTTGCAATCTTGGTGTTGAAGCTGCGCCTCGGGGAAGGTGAGGATCGTTTTTCTGAACGCTCAACGAAGAGAGCCCCGCGAAAAGGCGCGGGAGCGATTCGTTTTCTGCTCGCACTTCCGACCTACCGTTGGACGCTCTTTGGCGCGGTCTTCATGGCCTTCTCCGCCGGAGGCTATCTCGCCTGGTTCTTTGATTTTCTAGAAGGGAGCAAGGGCGCCGATGAGAACGAAGCCCTGTTTGTTCTAGGAGTCTCTCTCGTGACGGGTCTGGGCGGCGTGCTAGCAGGGGGCTGGGTCGCCGATAGACTGCTGACGTATATGCCGCATGGTCGCCAGGCTGCCGCCGCTATCGGAATCGCAGCGTCCGTACCGCTCGCGCTCACCGTCATCTACCTACCGTTGGGCGCTGGCTTCTACATCGCTTCCTGGCTGCTGATGTTCACTATCAACTGGTACCACGGGCCTTTGGTGGCTTCTGTTGATGACCTTGTGCCAAGAGAAGAAGCGGGGCTCGCACAAGGACTCTACATTGCGGCCATGCACCTATGTGGCACGGCGCCTTCGTCTTTCTTGGTTGGCCGCTTGGCGCAGCACTATGACCTGCAGACCGCGCTTTTGCTGCCAACGATCACGATGGTACTCGCAGCACTCTGCTTCGTCGCAAGCTTTGGCAGCGTCAAACGATCGGTCGTGGTACAACGCTGAAGTGTTGGCCAGCAACGCAACGAAAGGACTCTTGCCGCTCCCATCTGTAGGACGCTCGCTCGTTCGTGGAATGCTTGTTGTGGGATTGCTAGCTGGCTGTGGACCTGCAAGTGCTTCTCCCGAAGCAGCGCTACACAGCTATGCTCAGGCATTGCGTGAAGGCAAGGTGGGGCAGGCCTATGGCCTGATGTCTGCGGAGTTTCGCGCGAAGCACAGTCGCGAGGAATTCGCAGCCATGATTCGCAACAACAAAGCGGAGGCGGAACAAACAGCTGAGCGACTGTCTGTTGAAGAGGGCTCCGTTGCGATTCGTGCAGAGCTCAAGTACGGCTATGACGAGACGTTGCAGCTTCGCAAAGAGGCTGGTTCCTGGAAGATTGCCACAAATCCATTGATGTTCTATAGCCAGGCAACCCCACGTGACACGGTGCGCTCGTTTGTCCGTGCCTACACACTCAAGCGATGGGACGTCATGTTGCGTTTTGTGCCCGCTAAGTACCGCGAGAACATGACTGTTGCGATGGTAGAGAAGCAGTTTGATGGCCCCCGCAAAGACGAGATGCGGGAGATGATGGAGACTGTGCGCGTAAACCTAAACGCACCAACCTCTGACACCCAGTCCGAGAATCAAGCTAGGCTCCGATATGGGGAAACGTACGAGGTAGAGCTCGTACGTGAGCAGGGCGTGTGGAAGATCAAGCGTCTATAGCGCCTCATGATTCTTTTTTCCTGCGTCGAATTGGCTTCAAGGTGACATGTGGATCAGAGGTCTTGTGACCTCGCTCTGTGGCCCAATCCGGGCCCTGGGTGTGCACATCCGTCACGCATAGGTAAATGCATAATAATCCTTGATTAAATGGGGATCTTGGCAAAGAACATGGGCCTGCTTCTTGGGGTTGCCATCTCCCTATGTCATGATCAGATTGTTCTCATGAAACAGCGAGGGCAGAGTTCGCCACTCATATCAGCAACTTGAGTATTCAAAGATCCCGGTCAGATTTAGGGCCCGGCTCTTGCACACTAAGAGGGAAAGCACCATTCGGGCCCTGCATATTCAGAACATCCCGTTTGTGCCGAACAAGGATATTGAGGACAGAAACTTCGAATCGAATCGCCTCCCTATCCGTCTCAACTACAAACAACAACCGCATCCTCACTTAACCCAAATCGCAACCTGACAACTCAAAGGTGAACGCCAATGCTTGAACCATGGATCATCGAAGAAATTCGCCGTCGCGAGGACGAGAGGAATCGCGAGAGGGATGCACGTCGTATTCAACTACCGCTCTATGATGAGCAACGAGGTGATGAGACCCCTGCGCTTAAGGAAAAAGAAGAGCAGCCATCCCGCGGCGTCGTCGTAATCGATCTCTAATCCCCATCCAACCACTTTCACTTGTGAAAGCGCCCCCTCACGCTGGGGGGAAAGAGGCTCTCCGCTAGGAGGGCCTTTTTTGATCGTCTGGATAGGTTGCGTTGGCACGTGGGCTCCCTGAGAAGAACCCCAAGATTCGAATCGGGCCCTTGCTTGCAACTGCTGCAACGAACGCCGTTGCTAGTGTCTAGTTCATTGACATTGGCCATCAGAAACGAAGAGAGTTCGTTTGCTGGCAAGGCGCGAAGGGAGCTTGCTGGGGCAAGTGACCGATCAAGCAACGATGAGTGTTGGCTCGTCAACGTGTCCAGCGGCGAGAAGACGTGTGAGCACGCTCAATCTCTTTGAATCACAGCTAGCTAGTATGTGTACCGCATGTGGGCCGAAACACTAACGGTATGCATCCGCGCAAACTCCGTGAGATTATTCCACTCGCCTCCCAGCCCAAAGGCGTAGTGACGATTCTGTAATTGATACTCAAGCCCGCCACCCGCGCCAATTGTGGGAGTGAAGCGCTCACCCGGCTCGAGAATGTCGACAGTCTCCAGGACGTTTGTCGAAACCATTGTGTAGCCCAGGCTGCCTTCCGCAAAAACAGCGACCGGACCAATCGAGAGGCTCAGTCGCGCTTCGCCTGCGCCACCATAGAACTGGGTGTACTCACCTTGAGGAGGACGCGGCAACACAACTTCGTGGCTGGCGATATCAAGTCGGCCTCCAACGCTAAACCACGAGAAGAGGTCGGTTCCCACGCGCAGAGCGAACTTCGGCCCTTCGTTCGTCCGCCGCTTGGTCTTCCCGACCATCTTCTGGCCACCAACGCTTACCTGGGCGTATGGACCAACCGAGACAGGGCGATCCTCTGCATGGGCGGGCAAGGCAAGCGCCGATGCGGCGCCCAGGCTCAAAGCGAGCAGGGCACTACGTACAATTCGTAGCCGACAAAGCATAGACAAACTATAACGCTATGGAGCTTCTTCTTCTGGCGGCGGCGGAACAAAGTCGACAGGCTCGAAGACCGTGAGTTCATCAGCGAGGGCAGCAAGGCCTTCATCGTGAACCAGATTGGGCCGAACATGAGAACGAGCACGTAGCGCGTACGCCATGGAAACCCGTCGATTGGTCGTGAGGGCCAAATCCAAGCGAATGAGGCTCGCAAACGCCTTCGAGGGGATTGCCGTTCCGCCTTCAACCGCGATCTCATCGATGCCGTCATGACTTTCAAGCATGGCTGCAAACGGATTGAGTGCGCCACGGGTAATGAGCTCCAAATCTAGGGACGCTTCACGAATTTGATCTTCGCGAAACACGCCGCTCAAGGTTCCCCCTGCCGGCACAATGAGCGGAATGTCCCCAGCCAGAGGGGGGGGCGTTGGCTCTTCCTCTGGATCAACGACGAAGCTTGCAGGAACGTAGGCAAAGTACTCGTTGGCTCCGGTGATGAGAATGCGGACCTGCGCGTCATTCTCTTCATCGAGATTGGTGATCGTCCATTCGAGTGAGAGGTCGATGTCATCGATGCTGACGAAGGGCACATCAACACCGAGTTCTGCTGCCAATGCAGCGCGCTCCGTGGCCTCGTCCTCCTCTTCCAATCGCACAGGGAGCAGGAGTTGCACTGGCGGAACTGGCGGTGCCTCATCATCAACGACAGGTGTGGCGATGATCGGCTCATCGGGAAAGACGTATCTAGGATCTTCGGCACAGCCTGTGAGAACCGCAGCCACCAAGATTCCGCCAAGTGGCAGAACAGTGAAAGCCGTGTGTGTGTTTGATGTTCTCATGGGAGATCCTCGTATGTTGGGTACCTAGTGTTGCGCCTATTTCTGACCAAAGATGAAGGGGAAGTTAACCGTAGCGCTGCCTCCGCCCTTTGGAGATGGGAACTTCATTCGGCTAACCTCGCGAACAACACAGTCCTCAACTCGCCCATTGCGCATTGTGGTGCTTCGAACTTGCGGCCGTTGCACTGTGCCAGAGCTATCGATCTTCCACTTGACGACTACCTTGCCGCCAAGCCCTTTGTTGCGCTGCAGCTCGCGTGAATAACACGACTGAATTGCGCGAGCGCGAGTTCTCACGACCTTCATGATTTGGTCTTGTGTGAGGCCGCCAAGGCTTCCAGAGGGCTTGTTCAGCTTGACCTTGATGGCGACTTCCTTGACGCCCTTGCCACCAGGAGTGCCCTTCGCAGCCCGCTTGCCGCCCGTGTTGAGCTTTCCTTGTGTGCGCACGTCGGCATGGGCGCTTCCATCGCCACCAGTTCCTTTGCCGGTGCCCTTCGTGAGTGTTCCGGTGCCTTTGCCAGGTCCAACCCCTGTGCCCGAGCCGTCACCAAAGCCCATTGCTGAGCCGTCATTTCGCGGGCCGCTTAGACGCGCCAGAGCTGTTCCCAACTTCTTGTCAAAGCCTCCTCGGTTGCGCACTTTCTCAAACGCGTCGCGACTCTTTTTGTTGAGCAGTCCAACCTGGATCTTCTCAGGCAGTGCCTCGTCTGGCTCACCTTTGTCTGGTGCCTCGTCACGCTGTCGCTCTTTTTTGCCCTCACCGCCACTCTTGCCTGCTGAGCCAACAGTGGAAGCGGGCTTTGCTTTCTCTTCACCAGTTTCTGTGCCCGCCTTGACCTCTTCAGGCTGCATCTCGATAACGGGGGCTGGGCGGTTGATAAGGTAGTTTGCAACCAGATCGCGTCGACCAGGCCAGAGAAACCCCTGCCCAAGGGGCTCGTGAATGGCCAAGGCGTAGATTAGAAAGAAGCCAACTAAGACGACCGCAAAGGCAAATGCCGGTAAGAGAAGTTCTGTGTCGCGAACGATCGGACTTCGGGGGAGCTCGGGACTCTTCTTAATGAACTGAAAGAAGATACTGTGGTCACCAGAAGAATCCAGGTGAATGACGCCGAAATCGCCCGCTGCAATGCTCTGTCCTCGAAAGCCGCCAGGTTCTGCCGTTCCTGAGCCCATCGCCCCAACGAAATCTTTGACTTGCTGCTTTGACTTGCCCAGCTCAACTTCGCCACTCATGCCAGAGCCTAGGGTCATGACATAGCCGCGAGCTCCCGGCCGAAAAATGGCAAAGTCATCTGGCAGGCCAAGGTCTGGCGTGACGATTGTTGCGGTGCCCGTGGTTCCAAGGGTGACTTCCTGAGCCTCCCCGAAAACGGTGTCTGACATGACTTCGTCACGCCAGATGTAACTAACCCGAAGAACAGGCGCGCCTACTGGGGTAGGTTCGCTCATAGACCCTCCTCCGAGATGGAGCGGACCATTTCTGGAACGAAGGAACGCCGCCGCAATGAGGCACGGTGGAGTTCCTCACTCGCTCGGTCGAGAAAGTAGAGGAGTTGAGGCGTGCGCATGCTGGCGCCGAGATTGAGGCCGGTGAAGTCGAAGACTTGGTTCTTGCCTCCGCTCTTGTTCTTGCTTTCCTTCACCGAAGCCACGGCCCGGGTCTTCCTATCCTTGCCCCTGCGACGCTTCCGACGTTGCGCATCAGAAACCGAAGGTGCAGCAATCATCATTGCGATGAACACGACAAGTACAGTGTGAGGGCGCAAGCGTGCACTCCGACCTACCTTGCTCACTACATGATAGGGGGCGCTACCCACCCGCATCCGATTTTCGAGGGGGCTCATTCCCCCAGCTCCTTTCGTAGTTCCACAGCTTCCTTACGCTTGGAGTGCTTCGACGAACTGCCCTGCAGGTACCGGTCCAACGCTGCGATCGCCTTGTCGTCATCCATCACAAAATCCATTTCTAAGATTGCCAGATTAAAGAGGGCGTCGGACCGCACTCGCTTGCGGCTTGCAGGGTTGTTGGCCACAGCATTCCATGTTTTCCGCGCTGCATCGTGCTCTCCTGCGCCGCGCTGGGCAACACCCAAAGCAACGCGCACATCTTGGTCGCTCGGCACGATTGCAGCGATGGCTTCTAGTTCCAACTTTGCCCCCTGGTAGTCGCCTGCATCGAGCAGGACGTTTGCTTTGTTGAAACGCGTATCTATGTAGTTTGGGTCTAAATCTGCGGCCTTGTCGAAATAGGAAAACGCCAGCTGGTCATCGCCTTCACCCATCGCTACTAAGGCCAGCGCGTTGTAGATTGCCGGATCTTTGTCATTGATCGCCATCGCCTTCCCCAGTACGAGTTTTGCGAGCTCGTCGCGCCCTTGCGCGAGATAGATAAGCCCTAGCTCCACCATGATTGGGGCACTTGCGCCTCCAACCCGCAGTCCTTCGCGAAGCAGGTCGAGCCCGTCTTCGTAGTCTCCACTTGCCCGCAACAGAGATGCCGCGCGGGCATACGAATCGACCGAACTAGGCTCGAGCTCGATGAGTTTGCGGTAGGCCTTGGCTGCCTTCTTGTTGTTACCACTGAGCCTGTAGGCTTCTGCTTGGCCAGCCATTGCAGCACGATGAGTCGGGTTGATTTTAAGAGTTTTACCGAATGCCTCAGCCGCCCCTTCAACTTCTCCCTCTGCTAACAGAAGCGCGCCTAGGTTGTGCCACGCTTCCCAGAGGTTTTCATCAAGCTCCAACGCGTTCCTAAAGCGCTTCATCGCCTTCTCGTGGGCGTTGGGCCCACCAAGCTTTAAGGCGCGTAGGGCCGAGTCAAACTGCCGCAGTGCCCGAGGGTTCACAGGTGGCAGTTTTGGAGCCTCCTTTGCTCCCTTTCCAACGCTTCGGCTCTGACTTCCACCACAGGCGGCGAAGCTTCCACTCGTGAGTAGAAGAGCCACCCCGAGAGCCAGGGCCGGTGACGAGACAAGGTTTCGGAGCCGCTTGCTAGTCATCGCGAACCACCTCCCGCATGAGGTCGATCGACGGAGTTCGATCACCGAGTCGCATGGGCTCCCTCGCTTCCTTGGAGGGTGGGAACTGGCTCGCCGCCATGCGTCCCAGCGCCGACCGCAGCTTCTTGGTGTAGTCATTGTAGACCTTGAGGTCGATAGCCTTCTTGTAGCCCGTGGTGTAGAGGTCGATTGCGCGCTCTTCGATGGTGATGACCTCATTGTCCAAAGCGTCGCGATACATCTGCGCTTCGTCTTCGCTCAAGCCATTGGGCGTTGGGGCTTCTCGCAGTGATGTTGCGAATTCTTCCATTACGGATCCGATGCGGTAGAGGGCCGCGGTCGACCACGATGGATCGCCAAATTCCACGACGTCGAGATAGATGAGGGAGGCTTTCTCGAGCAGCCGCATTTTTTGCTTTAGTGCGTTGTCGAGTTTGCGCGGCTTTACATCAAGCGAGACTCGGTCGTACTGGCGGTAGAGAAGCTCGCCTTGGTAGTAGCGAGCCTCGGCAGCAAAGCCTCGGTTGCGCTTCGCTGAGTCCCCTTTGAGCCTCTTAAACGCCTTTAGAGTCGCTTCTAGTTGTTTGTTGGCGCGCTTGTACTGCCCCAGTTTGTAGGCGGCGCGCCCTGCGTGTGCGAGGGCCTCGATCTGATGCGCATCACCATTGTACTTGCGCAAGTACTCCTGATACGCCTTCTCGGCTTTACCATCCTGGCCTGCCGCCTCGTAGACAACAGCGACTCGGAAGGCAACTTCCGCTGCGTCCTTCTTGGTGTTGCGAAAGCGCTTTGCATAGGCTTGGTAGTGCGCGATTGCCCGCTTGTTTTGCCCAAGCGCCTGTCGGAGAACTCCGGCATTGAAGAGGGCGTCGGCGCCCTTCTTGCTCTTCGGGAACTTCTCCGTAGTTAGCTCATATGCTTCGGCAGCGCGTTCAAAGTAGGCCATCGATTCGTAGACCACGCCCGCGGTAAACGCTGCCTCCAAAGCTAGCTTATGCTTAGGATAGCGATCCACAACGCTTAGATAGGTGTCTGCTGCTTGTTCTGGACGTTTCGCCTTCTCGAGCAAGACGGCAGCATTGAATGTGGATTGTGGCGCAAGTTCGTGGTCTGGGAACTCTTTGGGCACTCGTAGGTAGAAGCCTGCTGCCTTCACAAAATCCCCAGTCTCAGCATATTTCTCACCCGACTTGCCAATCGATTCAACAATGAGGCGGTCAAGTCGGTCTTGTTGTTCCGGCGACTGGAAGCCCTTTGCGTCGCGCAACTTGCGAGCCCAGTCCTCAATATTCTCGTAGTCTTCTCCTTTGTTGAGCGCGTCGAGAATGCGATCGCCTGCTGCACCCGCGTTTGGATGATTGGGGTACTTGGTGACAATGAGGCCAAAGCGCTTGATGGCTTCGTCATAGTCGGCGTAGTCATAGAAGAGCTGGCCATTTTCGTAGATCACGCCAACCAGCTCTGGATCCGCTGGGAAGAGAGTCGCATAGAGGTCCGTGGCTTCGGCGAACTTGCGATCAACGGGGAGGAGTTCGCGTTGCTTGGTCGTGTCAACAGAAGCGGGCCGAGCCTTGCGATAGGCGGCCATTGCTTTCAGCAGCGCATCCTTGTGCCACTTGCCAACCGGGGAAGACTTGCCGACCGCCAGGTACTCATCGCCTGCAGCTTCAAGCTTCCCCAGCTTAAAGAAGAGGATCTCCGCGTGGAGGAAACGTACCTCGGTAGCGCGCTTGTGATCAGAAAAACTCTCAAGGTAGAAGCCGTACGTGTCGGCTGCCTGCGCATACACTTTCTTGTCTGGTTGGCCTTGGCTGCGTTCAAGGGCCTGGGCCTCAGCGTGAAACCCCTTGGCCATTGTGCGGACCAAGCGCTCGGACGATTCGTATGAGCGCTTGACAGTCTTCTTGTGCTGAGAGTTCTCCTTCGCCCATGCGCTGCCAGGCTTGTAGTCTTCGACCAAGATTTTGATTTCGGCCATCGCTTTTGGGCGATCGAGACTCTCAAGATATGCATCGACGATCTGGCGCTGATACGCAGCAGCTTTGATGCTGCTTGGATTCTCCTCAATGAGAAAGCGATATGCTTCGATGGAGCGCTCGTAGTCGCCCTGGGTGAAGAAGACTTCGGCTAGGCGCACGATAACGGACTTGGAATACCGCTCACCGCCAATGGAGGCCAAGAACGCAAAGACGTCCGCTGCCTTGATATTTGGGTCTTCGGTGAATACCAGGACGAGGTAGTCGAGGGCCTCGTCGCGTAGCTGCGATCTGCGCTTCCTCTCTCGCTCTGTGCCGCTGCGTTCGGCTTCTGCGGCTAGGTCCAAGACCAACTTGAAGCGCTTGGCGGCTTGGTCGGTATCGCCTAACTTCCAATCGCACCACGCGGTCTTGAAGAGAGCGAGATCGTAGCTCTCAGAGTCAGGGCGGGAAAGGACCTGGCTATATGCCTCACGTGCTTCGCTCCACTTTCCAGCCGAGAAAAAGTGCTCGCCGATCATGAGCCACGACTCGCCGTAGAGCGGGGATGTAGGGTAGTTCTGCACAACCTTCGCAAAGAACTGAAGGGCCTCTTCTCGGCGGCCATCCTCTTGCGAGGCAAAGCCCACGAGATACAAGACGAGGTCTGTTCGGCGGAATTTCGGGTGGTCTGCAAGCAGCGTGCGATAGAGCTCCTCGCTCTCCTTGAAGGACAGTGTAGGTTCCTTCTTGGGCTTCTTGCAGTCATCCTTGTCCTGGCGACATTTTTCGAGCGCGCGGTCATGACGCTCCATGTCAACGAGGTATTGCCGTCGGCTGTCCTCCCAGAGCAACTCTGCAAGCTTGAAAAGGCCTTCGGCGCGACCGTCACCTGTCGGTTCGGACTTCAGAAATTCTCTGAGTAGCCCGATCGCTTCATCGCGCTTGGCATCAACCTTCTTCTCGACCTTTAGAAGCCGCTTGCGCAGTATCTTAGGGAGTCTTGGGGCCTCTGGAACGGGGGGGCGCTTGCGGACATAGAGATCGCCTGCAGCACTCTTGTCGAGGCGAACTTCGTTGAGTTCTTGCGCGGAAACACCACCGGCGAGTCCGAGAAGAGTGCTTCCAGCCACGAAGGTGGAGAGAGCGATTGCTAGTGTACTTGCTCGTCTCACCGCCAACCCTCGTATTCGTCTTTCCAGTACTCGCCCTCAAAAGGCCAGAATTCTTCGTCGTCACCAATGAGGCCCTGTTCCCAGAGTTGTCCATGTAACTCGGCTGGGAACCGCCCCGACGAAAGGTCCTGGACTTCAATCTCGAGCCGACGTTTCTGCCCGATCACAGCATCGATTTTGCCAAGCTTTGCCTTATCAAGAACACGCTTAGTCTCGATGTAGAGGCCTTCAAGGGCATTCTTTGCCATCGTATCCGCCGTGTTTTCCAGGCGCAGCAAAAGCTCCTTCGCTGCGCTCTCGAGCTCCTTCGATTGGGCAAGGTCGCTGCGGACAAGGGGCTTGAGACCATCAGGCGTTGCCTCTTCGTCGGCGATGGCAACAGCTTCCGCCGCGGCGACAGCTCGTGACTCAAGCACATCAATCTCTGAATCGATTTGAGCGAGGCGTTGGGTTTCTTCTTCTGCATCGGCGCCTTCGATTTCGCCGTCGCGCTTCGCTCTTCGAAGATTGGCTCGAGCTTTCTCAACTTGGTCGCGCAAGCGCTGTAGGTCACCCACCAACGCCTGGCCTTCGAGTGCTTCTGCCTGCTCAAACGACTGCTCTTCGCTGTTTGAGCGAACTTTCACTCGTCCAAGCTGCTTCCCGAGCCCCTGCCATGTCTGAACGACGTGGGGAGCGCCACCTGAGGCTCGGCGCAAACCGGAGACGGCCTCATGGACCCGAACAAAGCCTTCGTTGAAGCGCAGAAGAGCGAGTACGCGATCACTCTTGCTCGCTAGCTTCTCGGTGAGTTGCTCATCGGGCTCGGCCTTCTCCGCGCGCCATCGCTTCAGCGCCTTGTCAAAGAGTTGGCTTCGTTTGCGTGGATTTTCACGAATGCTTTCGATTTCTTTGACGATGGGGGCGAGGTCCTTTACGAGATCGTCATAGTAGTTCTGAGCATCTGTAAACTCACAGTCGGCGAGCTCGACGTAGCCAGCCAAGAGCCTCGCCTCAGGAATGAGCGGCGAGTTTGGAAACTGGCGAATGAAGTCGTTTACCAAGTCTCTCGAGGTGGGGAGCTCACGTTTCTGGTACATGGACCAGGCTGCCTCAAAGAGCGCGTCGCCGAGCTTGTCTGAGTCCTCTGGGATCTGGAAATAGTGATAATAGGCGTTGTCGTAGTTGTCAGTTTCGTGGGCAATGCGCGCTAGGCCCAGCCGAGCAAGGTCTTTGATTCGGAAGTAGCGTTCGTCCACAACAAAGGTGTACTTGCCATCGTCTGGCGTATCGGAAATCTCACAGAAGGCCTCTGCCGCGTCGGCAAACTCACCTTTGCGTGTTCGGATTACACCGCGTAGGTAGAGTGCCGAGCTGTAGAGTCGGCTCTTGCGTGAAATCTTAACAAGCTCGGCTTCTGCTGCGGAGAAGTTGCCCTCTTCGTAGGCCGCCCGTGCTCGTAGATATGCACGCTCTCCACTCACGCCAGGAGGAACCGGCTCGTTCAGTTTGAGCGACTCGAGCTGCCTTAGGACACTCTTCGGTTGCTTTGTTAGCAGGGCAATGTCTACGGCCTTGCGATGAGCTGGTGCGAAATACAGTGTGCTAGGGCCCGACGACATGGTCTTGAGCAAGTAGGTCAGGGCAGCGTCATAGGCTCCAGAGCGGCTAAGCGCCACACCCAAGTAGTACTGGCTATTTTGAAACTCTACGAAGTCTTCTAGCCCCTCGTAGCGTGGCGATTCGACGATTGCGTACAGTGCCACAGCCGCGTCCTCGTAGGCACCACTGCGAAGGAGGGACTCCGCTCGGCGCAGTTCCGCGATTAGGGTGTCGCGCGAGCCAGATTCGATATCGAGATTTCCGCTCTTCTGGAGTTCCTCAAAGTAGTCCCCAACGGTTGGCGATGCCTTCTCGTCACCAGTGAACGCTGGGGCTTCTGAGGCCTCTTGTGCCTGCGCTGTGGTTCCCCCAAGCGCGATAGCGCCCAAACCCAGAGCGCCAACAAACCCGAGTTTAGCTCCGATGTGTCTTGGCAGGCGCATGCTTGCGTAGCTCCCCTGTTCGCTTTACATGGTCAGTCTTCTTGTCACTTCGCTTCTTGGACTTGACGGAAACGTCGAGGTGAAGTTGGTAGCTACCTCGCTCTTTCTTTTTCCACTTGTAGGCAATGTCGCCGCTGTCCTCGGCTCGCACGCGCACATCGAGATCCTTGCCTTGGATCGCTTGTACGACAAAGCTGTTGTCGATAACGCTGGTGAAGCGTTGGTCATCCTTGCCGGTTGCCTCAAGACGAATGCTGATTTGGTGACGGCCCGGCGCGATGTAGCCTTCGAAGCGCGGCGCTTTGTCGGATGACACCGTGCCTTCGCTGTCGTCGTAGATGTTGGCGCCGTCCAGTCGGATGGTGGCGCGAGTGATCGTGTAGTAGCGCGCTGAGGTGTAGTTGAGGCCAATCGACAGTCGGGTGGAGTAAAGCGCGCTGGCAACGGCCGATGCGCGTGCTTTGGACTGAAAGAGACGATCGCGAAGTTTGAAGTACTCTGCTCGCAATGTCGCTAAATCTTCGCCGGCAGAGGCCTCCGAGCTCGGCTCTTCTGTCGCGGTTGGCTCTTCTCCTTCTGGTGGTGTTTCGTCGCCATCGCCATCGCCATCGCCATCGATGGGCTCGCCGTCAATGGTTTCACCTGAATCATCGGGCGCGCTCGCCGGCTCATCGTCGGGCTGTTTGGCCTCGACGTGAGCGGGTAGGGACAGAGCGAAGAAGACTAGAAAGAGTTTTGATAGGCCGCGCATCGCATGATCCTTGGCGTAGGGGCCCGCGCAAATGCGGGCAAGAACAGTTCTAATTAGAGAAGGGGAGGAAGACCGACAAACCCGCTGTGAGTGATAGGTCGTTTACTAAGAAATTTTCGTCGAGAAGCTCTTGCCGGAAAACGTGATTGCGCAGGTCTACGCGCAACGCCACTGCTTCTCCAAGGAAGAGCTTTGATCCTAGACCGGCTACGCCAGCAGCGCCACGACTAGTGGCGGAGTCTACGACTCCAACACCCATGTCGAGATGTAGGTCAAAGCGGGCAATCGTGCCTCCAAGTCGTAGCTTGCCGTACACAGGAGTCCAAAGCAGGAGGCTCTCCACGAAGCGTACTTGCGCATAGTTGTCCTCAAGAACCGTGCCGCGTTCGTCTTCAATCGCCCGAATCACATCGGCATTGGCATGAGTAAATGCACCGCCGATTTCTACGGCTGTGCTCTCTGTCATGTGGAATGTGTAGGACCCAACTAGCGAGTAGGTACCCGAGAAGAGATCGGAGACGTAGTAACCACCACCGAAAGAAAACTCGTGTCGCGCCTGCTTCACGAAAAGTCGGTCAACTGTGCCGCGCCGTTTACGCTTAACCGCGAGGCGGTTTGCAATCGCCTTATCGATGCACTGCTCGGTGGGGTGGAACGCAATGTCGCCTCTCTCGTCTGCATGAGCCGAAGGAGCTTGTGCGATGGTGGCACTGGCAATCGCGATCAGCGCGATAGGGGCTAGGCTGAGCTTCATAGTCCTGTTGGGATCCACAACGCCAATCCGAGCGTGGCCATGAGGTTGTTTGTTAGTCGAGTTTCAGCGACCGCTTCTTGGACCAAGACAACGTCACGCAAGTCAAAACGGAACGTCACCCATTGCGTCGTGTAGAGTTCAAGTGCAACGCCTGCCTGGGCCGCAATGCCCTGCACACTGTTGTGAAAGAAGCGACCGCCACCGGCAGTGAAGACGATGTCCGAGTGAATAATGCTATCGGTGGTCCGAAGCTTGGCGTGGATTGGAGACCATACAAGACCCGCTAGGCCCAAATAGCCGGTGCCTGGCTTGAATCGGTCGTCTCCGAAAAACTCTGCCAAAGGCGCATCGAGATCCAAGGCGACGGGCGTGCGGTCAACCGAGAACTCGAGCCCCAAGTCTTCGGTGATGAAGAACGCGAGTGCTCCGCCGAAAGCGTAGGACGAGGAGAGGAGGTCGGATGCGTAGAGACCACCCCGCGCCACGAGCTCCACTTGCCCCCTTTTTTGAAACTCGCGTTTCTGAACACCTCGAGGCCGAAGGCTCTGGCCGAGCTCACCGGTGATGCTCTGATCGAGACAGTTGGGAATCGGCACTTCGGAAGGGCGCGAAGCTTCGGACGTATCTTCGTGCTCTGACTCGGATGCAGCATTGGGCAACTCTTGAGCGTCTACAGCTTCCGCACCAGTGAGCAGTGGAATACCCGCATGGGCAGCACAGAGAACGGCAAGTGCGGTGCAGTACCTAGCGGCCTTGGTAGAGAGCACGGTGCAAGCCTACCCCCGGTCAGAACACCGGGTCAATTTGCCGACGCGAAGTCTGAGTTTGCCCACAGGTGGGTTGACGAACGACAAGAATCAAATCGTGCACGTTCGCTAGGATGAGGGCGCAAAGCGAGCTAGCATTCCACACCGTGGCAGACGTCTCCGGAACTCGAATTCAACGCGATGGTGGTGTTCCAACCGTCAATTTGCGGCAGTGCAAGCTCGTGGTGCTCAAGGGGCCAGAGCGAGGCAGTGAGCATGTGGTTCAAGGAGAAGTGATTCGGGTTGGCAAGGGCGAAGACAATGATCTCGTCATAACCGATGAGACCGTCTCGCGTTACCATTTTGAGATTGTGCGCGATGCGAAGGGCTATCTGCTTCGCGATTTGCAGTCGACCAATGGCACATTTCTCGATGGTGCGGAAATCCGCGAGGCCTACATTCGGGCAGGAGCCGTAATCGCCGCAGGGGCCGCAGAACTCAAATTCAGCCCGTTTGAAGAGCGCATCCAGATTCTACCATCCGAGAAGGAAAAACTCGGCAGCATGGTGGGGCGCTCGCAGAAGGTTCGTCAGATTTTTGGGCTTATTGAGCGAATTGCCCCCACGGATGCCACAGTACTCATAGAAGGAGAAACAGGCACAGGTAAAGACATTCTTGCGCGAAGCATTCACCAGCTATCAAAGCGCAAAGATGCTCCGTTTGTCGTGGTGGACTGTGGTGCCGTCTCAGGAACTCTGATCGAGAGTGAGCTTTTTGGACACGAAAAGGGGGCGTTCACGGGTGCGAGTACCCAGAGGTTGGGAGCCTTTGAATACGCCAATGGCGGCACGGTGTTCCTCGACGAACTCGGTGAGCTGTCACTTGATCTGCAGCCCAAACTGCTAAGGGTGCTAGAGCAGCGGGAGATTCGCAGGGTAGGTGGATCACAGACCATCAAAGTGGACCTTCGGGTGATTGCGGCAACACGCATGGACCTACGAAGTGAAATTGAGAAGGGGAAGTTTCGAGAGGATCTCTATTTCCGACTCAACGTGGTGCCGATCGTGTCACCTGCGCTCCGAGATCGGAAAGATGATATCCCTCTGCTGGTTCGCCACTTTCTCAAGGATCTCGCACATGAGGATGCCCCTGAACTGACGGAAGCGAGTCTTGCCGCGCTCATGGCCCATGATTGGCCAGGCAACGTTCGGGAGCTAAGAAATGTTCTGGAGCGCGCGCTGGCCCTCCGAGCCGATCCGGGCACCCTTGTGGCGCCCTTGGGTGAGCAGCGAGGTTTCAGCCAAGCCGCTCCACAAGGGCCCGGCTTCACCTTTGAGGAAGGCATCTCGTTCCGTGAGCAGAAGGAACGTTGGACCGACGAGTTTGAGTCAAAGTACCTCAGGTGGTTGTTGGAAGGCGCAAGTGGCAATATCTCGAAGGCGGCGCGAGCAGCTGATATGGACCGAAAGTACCTTCACAAGCTGCTCAAGAAACACGATATCGATCCCCGTGATCTCTAGCGGTTCAGCCATCGCGGAGCTGGGGGGCAACTCCAGGTCTCAGTATCGGAAGAGCATGCCAAGCTGTAGCGTGAATGCATCAACAGCTTGACCACTTGAGAGGAACTGGCGATCGATTCCCTCGCGATTGTCTTCGATGGGATCGGCAGGAAGCTCATCGAGCAAGTAGACCTCGGCTTTGAGGTTGAAGCTCACTTCGTCAAAGACACCCAGAACGTTTCCGCCGTTTTCATCGAATTTGATGTAGCTAAACTTCATGCCACCGACGATGTTGCGGATGGCACCAAGCTCGCGGTCGCCTGTGAAGTACTCGCCAGCGCTGCCTTCCGTTTCGTAGAAAAATGCATCCTTAAAGAATGTCGCCTCGGACTGCTGGTAGATGCGTGCATTGGTTCTGAGCAGTAGGCTGTTGCCGAAGTACTGGCTATAGCCCAAGCCAAGCGTGACGGAGTTGACACCCCAGGTATCTGTGTAGCCCCGTGCCATTGCGTGCATTGCACTCTTGATGCTGGGCAAGTACTTGTTCACACGGGCCATAAGAGCAACCCGGCCCCGCACATCAGGCAAATGCTCTTGTGCCTCGACTCCAGAGACGCGCACACGTCGATAGGGATTACTCTGAAACCCGCGTGCAACTTGGCCATAGAGCCCGAATTGCGCAACGACGGAAGGGGAGATGTTTTGCGTAACGGTTGCTTGCGTCGTATCAAATGAGAGGTCGCGCCAAACACTGTCACCCGCAACGTCTTTGCCGAGAAGAAACTTCTGCTTCTCACAGGCCTGTTGCCCAGTAAGAGGCCTTCGCTCGAGTGCTGTCGCCATGCCATTGTCGAAGTCGCAAACCTGATCAAAGCCGTGGTTGTAGCTGAGTGCGAGAGCGGTGTTCTTGCCGGGCAAGTCGACCTTTGCACTAGCACCAACACCAATCGAGTTGTAGTCACGCTCGCTGCCAATGTTGCCTGAGATACTCAGAGTGGAGCGCGAGCCGTAGAACGTGATGCCTGTGGTTGCGGCGTGACGAAGGTCTTTAAAGGTGGTTGCCGAAGAGACAGCGTCGGTGGAGTAGACAGCTGCGGTGGCTCCACTCACAGCATCAGCCGAGTACCCAATATCGAGTGTCGTATTGTCTCCAGCATCGACGCCAATGTCGAATTGTGGATGCACGACCGTGAGGCCCCCAAGGTTGCCCTTGCGCTTCTCTTGGTACCAAGTGGTTGTGCTGTCTACGCGATCTTCGGCGTGGGCTTGCGCAAGCGAAGAGGGCGCAACAACCCCAGCCAGGGCTGGCAGTACAATAGGAAGTGCCATGTAGGCCAGTCCAAGGAAGCTCGCTGAACGTTTCATGCGCGAGTCGTACCTAGTTGCAGCCACAGCCGCCGCCACCTGTGCCTCGGCCGCCAGCGGAACCTTCGCGGTTGGACAAGATGTGTTCATCAGCAGATGTCTCTTGGCCATCTGCATCGAACTGCATGATGCGATCTGCGAGAAATTCCTTTTCACTGGCACGTACAGCCTGCTTGCCGCACGCACCGAATAGGAAACCCGTCGCAAGCACGCACGCAAGAATGAGCTTGGTGCGTCCACTTGGGATGTTTGTTGCCTTAGAAGAAGATTGCCAAGCCACCGCTATACTCCTGTCCATTGGACGCTTGATCCGGGTCGTGAATCGTCCAGTTCCGGAAATCCAAACGCAACGTGATTTGTTTCTTTAGAGTGATTTCAAAGCCACCGCCAGCGACGAGGGCATAGAGTGTTTCTGGGTCTTGTGTGAAATTGTCTGCTTTGGGTCGTAGATGCGCAGCTCCCACGCCGGCATGCATGTAGGGGCCAATCGCAGCACCCGGCAGCATGCGAAGGGTCCAGCCGATGCCCCCAAGAAAGAGGTCTTCCTGTTGGCGTGGGCTCAGGCCAACAAATCCTTCAAGGGCGAAATAGGGGTCAATAAGCCAGGCTGGGCGAAGGAGAAATGTGCCTTCGCCATCAAGTGTGCCAGCGGAAAACGAAATTTCAACATCTGCATATGGCACTGGGGAGGGCCCCAAGAGCGTGTCGGAGATAGCACCGCCAATCCGCGAGAAGAACCCTTTCTCCACGTCATCAACAACCTCGAAGGGGAAGACGAGTTCTCCAAAAATCCACCCCGTCGTTCCGTCGTCCAAGCGCACTTGGTACCAGTAGTTTTGCGTGCTGCGATCGAGTACTTCGAGCACATCTCCGCGCTCGGCAAAATACACACTACGGTATTGAGCGGAAGGTCCGGTGTGTACGGGGGCATCGTGACTGATGACGCGGAGATAGGCCTCCGCCTTGGCCTGCCTAGGAGAGGCGAGAAGAACTCCCAAAACGAGCACCAGGGATAGCCAAATTGTTCGTCTCATTCGGTCACAAACCAATCGAGGAAGACAAGTTCAGACTCGCTGCCTGGAGCAAAGAGCTCGCCGCCACCGTGGCTATCCACGCCGCTCATAGGCTTTGTGAGCAGGGAGCTAGCCTGGGGGGTGCCGCAGTTTAGAAAGCGCGTTGTCACGTTGTAGTTGGCCGTGAAATCGATCGGTGGATTGACTGAGACGCGAAACGCAGAACGACCGTTTTCGAGCTGGTGACATCCACCCTCGGCTACGCACGATTTTGCTTCGTCTGCGGTTGCGATAAATTCTGGCCAGATGAATTCTTCGAAGTAGGCAGGGTCTGGACGACAGGCACCCGGGGAGACCGGTGTTTCTCCCAAGTCAACAGTTGGGCATGCGGAGAGCAGGGTACTCGCGAGCGCAACGCCCATCGCGCCCAGCCCAATGCGTGACATTCGGTCAGGCACGCTCGCGTTTGAATCGGGTACTCGGTTCATCGCCACCGGAATGGTACACAGGTCGTGGGTGTTGGCGCCAGATTCGCTCCAAGTTGATTCAGGATGTACATCCACCTACAGTGGGGGCGAGTCGCTTGCTGCCGAGAGGTGCCTGACGGTATCGTTGAGTGCCTTGTCTGAAGACGGACTACATCGCCCAGCGACGATGGTTGAGGGGGAGAAGACCGAGCCAAACGTTCATCCACCGCGTGCTCGTGCTGAGAGCCAGATTCCGGACATTCTCTTTAAGGGACCGTCGGGACTTGAGCATGACCGAGCGGCAACTCGCATGCAGACTTCGGATCCCTTCAGTCTCCGCGGAATGCGAAGCCCACTCGTTGGGCGTGACGCAGAACTCAAAGAAATGAAGGCCGCCGTGTCCGAGTCGGCAACGTCAAGTCGGCCAGGACTCATCACCGTGGTGGGCAATCAGGGAACAGGGAAGAGTCGTCTCATCGATGAGCTGCTTCATGGGCTTCCAAGTCAGACTCTCTTCTATCGCTGCTCGGCCGTTCGAAACGGAGCTCGATACAGCACCATCGCCAGGCTCTTGCGTGCCCGTTTCGCAATCTCAGAGAGCGCCACGGAGGGAGAGCTTGTTGCTGAGTTCAGGCGTGAAGTTCAGGAGGTCTTTGGTGACCAGAGGGTTGCCGAGGTGCTTCATGTACTCGGAGGTTTTCTGAATCTTCAATTCCCCGACTCACCATTTTTACGAGTCCTGTCGGAGAATCCAAAACAGTACGAAGAAGTGGCCAGGACGGTTTTGCGCCGCTTTGTCCAAGTCGATGGCAGCCACGGCCCTATCGTCTTGGTCGTAGATGACCTGCAGTGGGCGGATGAGGGTAGCCTCTCACTCTTGAGAGAATTAAGCACCTCGTTGCACGACTCCGCGGTGACGCTCTTGGTAGGAACGCGTCCAGAATTGATGGTGAGCACCGCTGACTGGGGCACAGATGTGGAGCAACACTTGCGAATCGAATTGCGCAACCTCGATGACGGTGACGCTGAGGCGATGTTTCGCTCCATGCTCAGCCGCTGCGATTTCATCCCCCCGGAGATCGTCGAAGACGCCGTGGAAATGACGGGCGGTAATGCCTACTTCCTAGACCAGCTTGTGCGCCTCTTTCTCGCCAATGGCACGATCAACGCCGATGTCACTCCGTGGCAAATCGATGCAGACCGCGCGATGGAGACCGATCTTCCGATAACAGTGGAAGAGGCGATCGAGGCGCGGATCGCCGCCTTGGAAGAGGACGAGCGTGCTGTGCTCGAGAAAGGGGCGGTGTTTGGCAACGTGTTTTGGATTGGCTCGATCGTTGCGCTATCGAGAATTGAGCTGGCACGAGCAACCGAGGAGGCCGGTCCTACAGCGCCCGCTGGCCCGCTCGATTATAACTGGAGCGATCGAGGAGAGGCCATCCGCCGCGGGGTAACTCAGTGCATTGAAGAGTTGGTGGACAGAGACTACTTGCTTCGGCTCGATGCAGAAGACTCGACAGTTGCAGGAGATGTTGAGCTTGTCTTCAAACACAACCTCGAGCGAGAACTCATTGCAAATAGCACAGAGCGAGGCAAGCTCGGTCGATACCACCGGCTTGCCGCGCAGTGGATAGAGACCAAGAGTGCTGCGCGTTCCGAAGAGCAACTCGAATTCCTTGGGCAGCTCTACGAGCGAGGTGGCGACAAGCGCCGTGCGGCCCACAGCTACATTGCTGGCGGCAACAAGGCGAGCGCGCGATACGCAAACGAGCAAGCCGTTGAGCTGTACCGCAAAGGCCTGGAGCTTCTCGAAGAAGATGACGGCGTTGTCTTGCTAGATGCTCTCCACAACCTCGGTGCTGTCCTCGATCTGATAGGCGAAACCGCGGAGGCGCAACGTCACTTCAGCCGGATGCTCCGGCATGCTTGGCTTCTTGACCATCGTTCCAAGGGCGGAGCAGCTCACAATCGACTTGGCCGCATTCACCGGCGCCTCGGAGAGTACGATCAAGCGATGGCGCACCTGCGTTCGGCGCACGATTTGTTCAAGGCGGCCAACGACAAGCGTGGCATCGCAGGAACGCTCGATGACATCGGGCAAGTACACTGGTTGCGCGGTGTGTATGCGCAAGCCTTAGAGTTTCACCGGCAAGCCTTGGCGTTCCGAAGAGCAATCGGTGACTCTCGATCGATCGCACTATCGCTGGCCAACATTGGGCGAGTGCATCGCGAAACGGGGGAGTTTAAGGCGGCCTCCAGGCAGTTTCACGAAGCGCTTGGTTTGCGCCGGGAGATTGGTGATACGGCCGGGGTGATCCAATCGTTGTGCGATCTGGCTGGTGTGCACAGCGCGGATGGCGAATCGAAAGAGGCCCTCGCCATGTTTGAAGAGGCACGCAAGAGTGCAGCGGCAATTGGCGACAAGCTCGCGCTCACACAGGTGCTATCTGGACTCGGACAGTGCCAGGCAGCGAGTGGGCAGTTCTCGGATGCGATTGAGAGCCTTCTCGAAGGAAAGTCGATAGCTCGTGGCTTGGGCAACTTGCCTGGAGCTGCGGAGTGCTACCGCCATTTGGCGGAGACCTACCTGCGAATCGGTGATGGTGCGCAGGCACTGGACAATGCAAAGCGCTCCCTCAACCTCGGCACGAAGATCGGCTCTAGGTTTCATGTTGGTAGCGCGCATCGGGTCATGGCGGAAGCAACGTTTCGGGTTGGACGTTCTGCCAGTGACTTGCAAGCCGCGGATGAGCACTTCCAGAAGGCAATCGAGATCTTGTCTGGAATGAAGCACGAACTTGAGCTCGCCCGCACCTACCGTTCCTATGCTGTGCATCGCGAGCACACTGGGAACGTGGAGGAGGCCGAGAGACTCCGGCGGCAATCTGATGCCATCTTTGGTCGTCTGCGAGGGACGGCCGCTCCTGAGCAAGAAGCACCATAGCTGTGTCTGACGAGCAAACGATGAAAGCCAAAGTCCCAGGCCCGGTCTGTGGCGCGTGCACGACTCTGCGCGAGGCCGGCTTCGAGGCCTGGGTGGTGGGCGGTGCGGTGCGCGACCTGGTTTTAGGGAAAACTCCTAGTGACTGGGATGTGGCGAGTGATGCACTGCCCGAAGAGGTGCTAACCCTATTTGAGCGCACAGTCGCCACTGGGCTGCAACATGGGACCGTGACTGTTCTTCTTGGGCCCGGGTCCAATCGCACCCCCGTGGAAATCACGACGTTCCGCGGCGAAGGAGCATACTCGGACTCTCGGCGGCCCGACAGTGTGCACTTTGGAGTACCACTGGACGAGGACCTCAAACGACGTGACTTTGTCATGAATGCCATGGCTTTCGATCCCATTGAGGGCAAGGTGCACGACCCGTTTGATGGAGTTGGCGATCTTCGAAACCGGGTAATTCGCGCCGTAGGAGTGGCAGAGAAGCGGTTTGCGGAGGATGGGCTCCGTGTGATGCGCGCGGTTCGATTTGTGTCGACTCTCGACTTTGCGCTGGATGCGGATACCGAATCTGCCATTGGCACAGCGCTCGATGCTCTGTCCAAGGTAGCGATGGAGCGAGTGCGAGTCGAGTTGCTCAAGCTGTTAGCGGGACCTGCTGCTGTGCGTGCGTTGCTCGTAGCCGAGAAGAGCGGGGTCCTCAAGACGGTCTTGCCACAGCTTACTCACGATGCATTCGAGGATGCCTTGGCGCGAATCAAGGTGGCCCCACAGGACCCAGTTCTGCGGCTGGCGACGCTTCTTTGGGGTGTTCCTATCGATTCGCTCGACGACTTGCTTCGACATCTAAAAATGAGCAATGAGGAGCGCAAGAGAATCTTGAGTGCGTTGCGGCATATGGATGGGTTTAAGACCTTGCTCGAGCCAGAACATCAAGTGAGAGAATTTCTTAGTATGGTAGGGCGCCAGACTGCGCCCGATGTGCTTCGAATTGCCATGCAAGAGGCCAAACGGACGCAAGATTCGACGCTTGAGGCAGCGGTGCTTCACGCCGAGGCAATACTTGCTAGCGATGTAGCACTGGAAATTGGTGACCTGGCAATCTCCGGTGGGCGAGTCATGGAGCTAGCGGGCGTTCGCGGGCCTGTTGTTGGAGAGACCTTGCGGAGGCTTCTTGTGCAGGTGCTCGAGGATCCGGCTCGGAATCAGATTGCCTTTCTCGAACGTGCAGCGGCAGATCTAATCTCGCGTGGGTGAGAGCCGGGCCCGGGCATCGACGACCAGAGCGCCTTGGCCTTGATTGCCAACAATGACGCGGTTGAGCTCCACCGAAACCAGGCGCGGGGTATTGGCCACCATGTGCGAGGCGTTGAGAAGGAGTGATGCGAGCGCGGTCCAATCGGGATCCGTATCACCCGCGCGACTGGCGACCACATGCCGTGCCATGGTGTCAGCATCGATTTGCCGAAGCGGGGCCAAGGCAGCCGCAGGTTCTTGATGGCCGCGTTGGTAGAGGAAGCACACAAGGCCGATGGCACCCATGGGCCGAAAATGCACCTGAACCTCGCGTCCCCGCATGGGTGTTTCTCTGATGATCACCGCTTCCGAATTGGCTCTGGCGCATACCGAGGAAAATGAGCGTCGAACATCAGCTGCGGTCGCTACGTCAGAGATCACAAGAGCCCCCTCTGGCTCACTGGGCTGCTGTGGTCCCCACGCTTTGATTTGGACGGGGTAGCCCGCCTTCTTGGCAATTCGGGTGGCGGCTGAGGGAGTGGTCGCCACTGCCTGTCGAGTGATCGAAACCCCATAGCTTGATAGCAATACCTTGCACTCGTGATCGCCGGCTGTGTCGGCAAGCTTATCGAGCTGCCGCTCGAAGCGGTCCATGTCGAATTCCTCGCTTGGGGCATCGTCGGCTGAAGCGCGTGAATCGCCTGCTGCAATGCGGCGGCTTGCCTGACCTGCTGCTTCGGCAGCTGCAAGAGAATTCCCAAGTCCGACAAGGGCAGCCTTGGCGCTAGCAACCACTCCGATCGGAATGTAGAGGGCCCCCGTCTTAGGGGGGCTTGTCGGCGTCGTGTCGGTGAGAACGAAGTCGGTCACTTGATCGCCATCGATACCGGCACTTGGAGAAAACCTCTCACCCAGAGCCTCTGCACGCTTTTGCAGGGCCGCTGCCGATATTGCAAGCCATGCGCCCGGTTCGGCGACAATCGCGCCCTGTGGGCCGCTCGGGACCCCATGGGCTGCGAGGAGAATCACGCACTCAAGCCAGATATCGGGGGCTCGAAGTACAATGGCCCCACGCGCGCGAAGCAATGCGAGGCTGGCTGCGTGTTCATCGCCACTTCGCGTGGGTGTTTTTGCGCGGCGGGGAGGAGCATAAGGAACGAGGACGATTGGGGGAACGCCTCGGCTCGCGTGCCTCGCGACACGTTCTGCAAGCTGCACGGCATGCTTGCCAGAGGGCACGCCCTCCAAAACCATGCAAAGTACACTTTCGTCTGTGGACTCTTCTGACGCAGCCAGAGAGGCAATTGCGCTGCGAACCACCATAACGCCACGTGCGAGCAGGGCCGCTTCGCATTGCGAAGCCAGCGAATTCTCTGGGGCCGCGAGATGTGCCCGCGCATTGGGTTTTGAGGACACTACGGAGTCCAGAGCCCGTCATCGCGGAGGCGACCGAGTAGCTCCGACGGGTCTGAGAACAATTCTGTTGCGTCGGGGCAAGGCCGGAAGGTATTTGCAGCCACCGGTGTGAGGGCAAGGTGCTGCATGGGATGGCTAGGCAGACAGGCCGCAGGTTCGCATTCTGAGATCGCATCCAGTAACGCTGAAAGAGTCTCAGCTAGCGGCCCCAAGAGGGCATAGCGCGAGGCGGAAACGGAGGAGTTGCGCGGTGAGAGGCCCAAAGAAACAATCTGCGTGCCCAGCGCGATGGCCGAGAGATGGCGATCCTCTCCATCGTCTCCACAGCAGATGTAGAGCCTCGGCGCAATGGTGTGACCATCTTGATCCACGATGCTGGTGTTGGTGTTGGTTTGCGATGCCAGCGCCTGGGTCGATACAAGGGGAGCACCTAGCACCGATGCCAATGCCCGAACCTGCGTAAGAACTGGCAAAGCCTCGATACCTGCGCACACGACGATAGGGCCATCGAGCCGTGGGTCGGAAACCTCTGGTTGTGTGGGCATGTCTGTTCCGGGCAGTGTGTCGAAACTCCGTGGGGCTTTGAAAAAGATTACATCCGCATCATCTTGGCCCTTGGTCGGCGTTACGCCAGCGATGGAGATGGTCGCGATCACCGGAGCAATGCTCTTGCTGAGACTCACGTTTCGGCAGGTGCGACGGTTTGGACTTCGCTCCTCAAGAAGGACGTCGCCCTCTGGAAGAAAATGCGCCTGCACCCCATGCATCACTGTGGCAGCGAGATGGGCTGCGAGGAGAGGTGCGATTGCAGTTCCCCGCGGAGCACAATCGAGCAAAACCAAGTTTGGGGAAAGCGCGTCACAAACCGCCATCATTGCAGCGGCCAGGTGACTGGTCTGGTGGGAGTTCCCGGGGAGCTGAGAACCCTCATCCGGCGTTCCAAAACTCAGCAGGACGACTTTGTCAGCGCCCGCAAGGCCAGCCTCTGAAATCCAAGTATCGTTGTCGTTGTCATCGTCATTCTCGGAAGCAACCGCGTAGAGCGTCGCACCAAGATGGCTTGCGATACGCCGACCTTGGGCCAGAATCTGCTTGGACCTTGGCGCGAGGCTTGCGCCCCGCCTGTCCATGAATACCAAGATGCTGGCCACGTATATCGAACGCTAGCCGACTCCTAGCGAGGGATCAAATATGCGGCGGCTTCTGGGCGTGGCATGGCACCGATATCCCAGCTCGACTCAAGCACTGACCTGTTCGACCGTCAAATTCCCAGCCGTGCCGCGCACACACAATCGCCTCGCCTTCAATAAACCCATCCGAGAGCAGCCCCCCATCGTGTGGGCATAGGTCGGCTAGGACGACGAGTTTGCCACTGTCGAGCCGCCCGACGGCGAGGGCCTCGCCCTGGTCTTGCGCTGCCAGGAGTTGGCCGACAGAACAGGCTTGGGCAGCGTCGGCAAGAGGAAGTCGCTTGGGCTCACAGCGCCGAAGTGCGCTCGGCTTGCTTGGAAATTCGGCTTCCGCGTCTTCGGGAGAGAGCAGGGCCATGAGCTCTTCTTGTATGTCTCCCATGTCTAGCGCACCTCTCCAACTTGCGCTCGATGCAAGAGAATGTGGTCGGCGAGCACAAGACGGAACATCGCTTCGACAATGGGAATCGCCCTTGGCAATACACAGGGGTCGTGCCTTCCACGTGCTGCGAGCGTTGTGGCCTCACCATCGATGGTGACGGTCTCTTGGGCCTGCAAGATCGTCGCTGTTGGTTTGAACGCCACGCGAAGGTCGATGTTCTCGCCGTTGCTAATGCCACCTTGAATCCCGCCAGAGAAATTGGTTCGGGTGCGAATGCGCCCGGTGTCATCCGTATAGAAGACGTCGTTGTGGGCGGAGCCAAGCATCTTGGTGCCCGAGAAGCCTGACCCCACTTCGAAGCCCTTGGCGGCGGGCAGGCTGAGCATGGCAGCACCCAAGCATGCTTCGAGCTTGTCAAAGACCGGTGAGCCAAGCCCCACGGGAACACCGCGAGCAACTGCGCCAACCACCCCACCGACGGAATCGCCCGCTTTGCGAATTGCGTCAATGTGGTCAAACATGGTTGCGGCCATAGCAGCATCGGGGCACCGCACCGGATTGGCTTCCACTTGATCCAGGGTCACGGTTGTTGCGTCAACACTTGCAACCAGGTCTCCGACACTCGCAACCCATGCGAGCACTTCAATTCCCGCAGCAGCGAGGATTTGTTGGGCGATTGCGCCTGCTGCTACTCGCCCGATGGTCTCCCGGGCGCTTGCACGGCCTCCTCCCTCAACGCTTCGGATTCCGTACTTCTTCTGATACGTGAAGTCTGCGTGCGAAGGCCGAAACTTCTCGCGCATCTCGCTGTAGTCTTTGCTGCGAGCGTCTTTGTTGCGAACCATGAGCGCGATGGACGTGCCCGTCGAAAGGCCCCCATCCACACCCGAGAGGATTTCAACCTCGTCTCCCTCTTTTCGCTGCGTCGTGATGCGACTTTGGCCAGGCTTGCGGCGATCCAACTCGCGCTGAATGGCCTGGACATCGACCGGAAGTCGGGGAGGGCAGCCATCGATGACAACGCCAACCGCGGGCCCGTGTGACTCTCCAAAGGTGGTGATCTGGAAGAGTCGTCCAAAGCGATTTCCCATGTTGCCAGCCTACCAGGATTGGCATTGGCTCAGGTGGCACCGAGCGTTGTGCGCGCTTAGAATGTGCGCATGCCCGGAACGCTTCGGTATCTCATTGCTGCGCTTGCCCTCTCGCTGGCAGGCCTAGCGTGCCCGGCAAGTCGTCCTATGCAGGTGCCACCTGCTGCAGCACCTGTGATCTCGGATGTGCCAGCTGGACAGGGCCAGTCGAGCGAACCGGGCTCGGTGGATATGAGTCCAATTGATACGGGGGGAAGGCCAGACGGAGCTGCCTGTTTTAGCAGTCAAAACTGCCTCAGCAACACTTGTGAGGGAGCGAGCTGCGATTCCAGCCGGCCCGGTACCTGTGTGCCGCCAGAGCGCGCCTGTACGACGGACATGGTCGAGTTCTGCGGGTGTGATGGTAAGACCTTCCTTGGCTCCTCAAGTTGCCCTGGGGAGGCGTTCTCTGCTCGTGGACCATGCCCGGGTGAAACTGGCGCATCTGTCGAATGAGATCCGTGATCGTAGCTGTGCTGAACGGATATGCCGTAGGTAAAAGTACTACTTTGCTGCGGAATCGAAAAATGCTGGCCCTGAGAACTGGGCAAGTGGTCAATATCTCGGGATACTATCAAGTGCTACGAGCTGAACATCACCATGGTTAACGCATCACTACCCACCGTCGATGAACTCACTGCTCTCGAACAAGCCTTTCGCCGCGATCCGGTGTCAAGCTTCACTGGGTTGGCCAACTGCTTATTGCAGCTTGGTCGTGCAGAAGACGCCATGCAGGTTTGCGCGCAAGGACTGCAAGCTGCGCCCTCAAATCTGGAAGGCAGGTTGTATTTAGGGCGTGCTCTAGCAGCGTTGCACCGATGGAAGGAAGCGCAGGCTGAACTCCTGAAAGTCGTAAAGGCGGATCGCAACAATAGCGTGGGGTTCCGGCTTCTAGGTGAAGTTCTGATGCGCCGCAATGACTTCGAGCGAGCGTTGCCCGTGCTACAGCACGCTCAGAACCTAAACCCTTCGGACTCCGAACTCCTGGGACTCGTGCGCCGTGCTCGAGATGGACATCCGCTCGATCCGCCAGCACCAGTGCCAACGCCCATGCAGCCAGTTGGGGGGTACGGGGCGCAGGCGGCGCAGGCTCCTGCTGCGGCAGCCATGCCGCTTCGTGTGCCCGAGCCGCAAAGACCACCACCCGCCGCGCCGCCGGCCCTTGGTCGGTTGGAGCTGGCTCAGAAACAGGTGCGCCCAAATGTGCCAAGCGATCGCGTATCTGCGGCGGTCTCTAACGACCGACGTGGAGCGGATGCGCCCGAGTTTGCTCCTATCGAGCACCACAAGGCGCCACCTCCGGAAAACCCCTTGGCGCCAATGCCGCCACAACAGCCCGGGTCTGCCCGGCCGTCGGCTCCTCCTGGTGCACCCGGTGCCCCCACGGCGGCGCCCGCTGTTCGCCCGCGTTTGATTCCCGCTGCAAAGCCCAAAGACGCTGCGCAAGAGGGGCTTCGTGTCTCGGCAGCGGCTGGTGAGCAGTACCTCAATCAACTGCTCATGGGGGGGTTGCTCGATGTGCCCAATGTGCGCGTTGAGGAAGCCCATTACGATCCTGGCCCAGGCAAGCGCTGGGGCCGATCCGCTTCTCGCATCTTCATCTACCTTTTTGTCATCCTGTTGGCGGCAGGATCGGGCAGTGGCGTTTGGTATTGGTATGCGCAGAAACAGGTGGATGCGGACATTGCTCGCTACCTAGAGAGCGCGAAGGCGCTTGTTGATAGCGGTGATCGCGGAGACCTGGCCAAGGCTGGAGAAGAAGCGAAGAAGGCTTTGGAGCGCGACACTTCGGATGCCTACACCATGGCCGTCCTAGCTGAGGTCACAAGTCTCTCCACACTGCTGTATGGAGAGTACACGCCCGCAGAAGTTCAGCGTGCGGTTAACTCTGTGGCTAGGAAGATTACTGAGCCCGGGCAAAAGGGGTATCGCGAGCTGGTTATCGCAAGCTCTGCCAACGCTCTCTCCGAAGTTCCGGAGCTCACGGAAGACGCGGATGCCCGACTTTTAGGTGCGCAGAAGCAACTCAAAGAATGGCTGGAACGTTCGCCTGATGATCGCTTGGCTCGTTGGCTTCTGGGCCGCGCCTTGTTGGTTGGAGGAAGCCGCACGGCTGCGAAGGCCGCTTTTGCACAGGCTCATGCCAATGGCGAAGGGCCCGCAATTGCCACGGTCGACTTGGCCAACTTTCATCTCGATGAAGGCGAGTTTGATACCGCGATGAAGTTGTACGACGATGCGCTCAGCCGTTCCCAAAATCACGCCTTAGCATTCGTTGGCCGGTCACTGGCGAGGTCTGAGCGGAGAATCGAGGCGCAAGAGGCTATGGCCGACATCAGCATTGGGCTCGCGCAAGCTGGTGGTTCCAAGCTGATTGCCTGGAAAGAGCTTGCCATGTCAGGCGCCTCGCAATCCCTTGGCGACTATGAAGCCTTTGCCACTTCGCTCAACAACGCAAGTGCTGACAATGGCCCGCAAGACCCGCGATTCCTAGCGCGAATCGGCCTTGCACGTGTCTCACAGGGCCGCATTGTTGATGCGGCTGGAGTGCGCGGCACCATCCGCTGGTTTGCGGCGGATCCAGAGAGCCACCCACTGGTCGCGCTACTCGATGTCGAACTCTTGATGGCTCGTGGCCTTCCCAAAGCGGCCCTTGAGGCCTTGGGCGATACATCGGGTTTCCGTGCGGCAACGCTTCGTGGACGCGCGCTGTTTGATACAGGCGACGTGGCTGGCGCACTCGCAGCCTTCGAAGAGGCATTAGAAGTTTCCCCAGAAGACATTGAGCTGCAGGCTTGGACGGAAGCTGCGCGCATGGTTTCGACAACGGGAACCGAGAGGCGCAAGGCCGATGAGGCTCTCGATAGCCTGGGACGCAAGGCGACAACCAAGACTGCGCGTTTTGTGCATGGTATGGCTCTGGCGGCGGTCGGGAAAAGCGAGCTTGCGGAAGACAAACTCAAGAAGTCTGTCGAGGACATCACGGAGGCATTCCCGAACCCACTTGCCTATCGCTCTTACCTCGCGCTTGGTCGAATTGCCTTCGCGAAAGGCGATTCTGCATCCGCGCTCAAGTCTCTCGAAGCGGCCTCTGAGAGCAATCCTGGGTACCTACCGACGCGAGACTTGCTAGGTCAGGTCCTTGTGGACTCAGATCCTGCCAAAGCGATGGAGAACCTAAACGATGTCTTTGATGCGGGGGTTGCTACAATTGGCTCGGAAATCGCGCTCGCAAGGGCCATCATGAAGACAAGCGGCAACAAGGCCGAAGCGACGAGTGCAATTCGCCGAGCGAAGGAGCGAGGGGCATCTGATGCGAGTCTCCAGAAGGCCATCGAAGAGGTGGACCCGGGGCTCTACGAAGAACTCGGAGTTCCTGCGCCATAGGGTGGTAGTCGAATCGGGTGGTAGTCTAGGAGTTCGGCAGCGCCGGGCTTCATCGGCCCAACACTACTTGCGGGCCCGCAAGAGGCGCTCAAAGGCTTCGGCGGCAGCTTGCGATAACACGGTTAGGTGCTCCTCGAAGATCGCGTCATAGCTGCCCAAGCCAAACAAGACGCCAATCACGCGATCGCGAATGGCGATTGGGACTCCCAAAACATCGAATGCATCAGGCATGTCCAAGTCCTGCGCGAACTTCTTTGTGACGTCATCTTCGATTGGCCCGTTGTAGGGCAAGCGCATCCGCACGATGTCGCGGAAGGTTGAGTCCTCATCCACTCCGATGCTGCTTCGCGCATCGTCCGTGCAACCGTGAAGCAACCAGGTTGTGAGGTCGTCTTGGCGAAGCGCCAAGAATCCTGTGCGCTCAAAGGCCATGTCGAGAAAGCTGAGAATTGGTTCGAGTATGCCTCGCTTGTCTTCTGCGCCATCGATCGCACGGAGGGCCACAAGCAGCTTGCTGGCTGACTCGGTTAGGTTGGATTGGGTTACCGCCCTGGGAGTGTCGCTGCGAACCGTTGCGTCACCCGCAGCCGAGACCACGATTGGCACCGATGGATCGTGGGTGTTGATTTGGGTTGTCACCGCGTCGTTGTCATCAACCGCTATTGGGACGCTATCGTTGAAATCTTCATAGGCCTGCGGCCGGGCACCAAGAAAGCCCGGGGGAATGGTGGTGCCGGGAGGGCCCCATTCGCCGCCGACCATGTCGATGCTGCGTGCGATTGGCGAACCCTGGTGTGCCTCGCTCGCAGCCTCTGGCTTGCGCTCAGCTGACTTCGCTGGGTTTGCGGCTTTTGGCTCCTCGGGCTTGGCGTCGCGGATTGTCTTGTGAGCGAAGTCGTTGTCCCTAACATCCGAATCCAGAGCGGCAGGTGCAATCTCTGGCTCGGCACCAAGCTCCTCTGCATCGGCATGGAGCCGTGGAGACTCCTCTGTGGGCTCATCTGGCTCTTGTTGCTCAGAACCGGTTTCCTGAATCTCCTTGGCAAGCGCGGCAGTTTTCAAGGTGCCGCTGTCTTCGGGCAGCCCCGCGGAGATTTCCAGAAGCCCGGATTGTGCGTGCTCAGCGAGCGCCTTTTGAATTGGAGAGTCGCTGCCAATGGCACCAAGCCCAAGGCTCGTCTGCCGTGAGACCCGACGCTTGCGATCCTTTGTGTCCAGAATAATGGGCCCAGATTTCTCGACATCGAGCGTATTTTTGATGCTCGAAAGGAGAATTGGCGCGGTGTCAGTCCCACGTTCAACTTCCTGTACGATGGCCGGTTCGTCGCCGAGATTGACTTGAATCCCAGGAGCCGAATCCATCTTGCGCTCGGGTTTTGGCACACTTTCAAACTCTCCCGCTCTTGCGAAAAGTTCTGGTGGGCTCGGGTGTTGGTTTGGTGGTCGTTTTACCTTCCGCGTTTTTAGCGGGCCCGTAGATTCCTCGTCTTTGCCTTCAACTTTGCCAGGCTTCGAAGTCTTCTGGCGCTTCACTTTGAGTGGGCGGGGCCGAGTCTTCATTGGCGCGGTTTGTAGCGTTGGATCACTCTCCGCAGCTTCGGCGAGCATTCTGCCTTCCACATCGGGCCACGTGCCATCGGCAACGAGCTCTCGGTACAGCTCTGTCTCTTGCTTGTAGTAGTGCGCCAAGCACCACGCAATTTGCGCCTGTGTGGCCACGGCACGCATCACATAGCTCCCGGTAAAGAAGCTAATCTCCTCAGCGGCCCTGGTGTCGCTAGGATCCGACATGATCAGCGTGAGATTGCCATCGGCGTCCAGCGCAACAGGGACCGAGCGAAACTCTGTGGCCATGTCGGCGGGCACCCGCTCAAGAAGCCCTGAACTTAAGCGTGTGAGTTCGGAAGGGTTGATCCGCGGTATCAGGAGGCGGCTGCGGTAGAAGGCCGTTAGATCTTCATCGCCTAGGTGGCCGCTGCGCACGAGTTCTTCGGGAACGGTGCCCCCGTCATTGCGCACCGCCTGGCGGGCGCGATCGAGCTGATCCGGGTCAACCAAACCAGCGCGTAGTAGCAATGAACCAACGTCGTCAGCCATGAGCGAGAAGAAACCAGCGACAGATCATGTAGTGTAGAGCAGCGCAAAGTCAAATGTCAGTACCCACACAGAAATCTACGCGTAGCTATTTTGATTACAACGCAACCTCGCCGCTTGCACCCGGGGTGTTGGAGGCCGTCCTGGAAGCTCTCAAGGTCGTGGGGAACCCCAGCAGCCCTCATCGGGAAGGGCGCAGGGCGCAGGCGCTTCTAGACTCCGCGCGTGAAACCGTGGCAGCGGCAATTGGCGCCGAAGCTCTCGACTTGGTGTTCACCTCAGGCGGCACCGAAGCCAATCACTTGGGACTTGTGGGCTTGGCGAGAGCTGTGAACAGGCCAGGACCTGTGCTTCTTCCTCCAACCGTACATCCATCACTCTACGCAGCAGGTGAGGCTGCCGGTGCAGAGCGAGGTGGCATGGTGACATTGAGAGCTAGCACCGATGGAACGCTCGATTTGGCAGCAGCAGAGAAGGTGCTGGCATCCTCAAAGGCACGGGTCCTTGCGCTCTCATTGGCGAATCACGAACTTGGCAGTGTGGAGGATCTGGCAGCCGTGTCTGGGCTCTGCAGATCTGCTGGTTGTCTGCTTTTCTGTGACGCCGTACAGGGATTTGGACGCCTTGAGGTCGCCTCGCTCCTACCGTTTGTCGATGGCCTGAGTCTCTCGGCGCACAAGATTGGAGGGCCCAAGGGGGTGGGGGCGCTCTGGCTCAGGCCGGGGCCGTCAGTGGAGAGCTTGATTGGAGGCGGAAAGCAGGAGTCGGGAAGACGTCCAGGGACGCAGGCGGTTGCTTTGATTGCGGGGTTTGCCGCGGCTTGTGACACGCTGCCAGTGCGACTCGCGGATGCCCCACGGCAAGCGGATCTGCGCGATTCGCTGGCGATGGGTCTCGAGGAATTGGGCGCAGTTTTACACTCCAGCTCCGAGGGCCTGTGCAACACAGTTCTCGTGCGATTCCCTGGTGTTCCTGGCGAACTTCTAGTCACAGGCCTGGACTTGGTTGGAGTGGCGGCCTCCACGGGTGCGGCCTGTTCCTCGGGAACCACTGAGGCGTCTTCAGTCTTGCTTGGAATTGGGCTCAGCAAAACGGAGGCAATGGAGGCCCTGCGACTCTCAATTGGGCCAGATACCACTGCTGTGGAAGTGCAATCGCTCCTCCAGCTCATGCCCCCGATCCTCGAGCGCGCGAAGGCATTTGGCTAGCCCCTGAGCGCCTTGACATACGCGAGTTTACTGGGCTATTCCCTCCATGCTCAGCCCTCCAGCTGAGCTCTCGAAGGCGCGGGCCGCGGGTTCCTGCCACTCACCATTTCTCGGAGAAACGCCCATGCGCGATGTCGTTATTGTTAGTGCCGCTCGAACGCCGATCGGCTCCTTCCTCTCTTCTCTTTCCAGCGTGCCAGCAACAGAGCTCGGCTCTATCGCAATTCGCGCCGCTCTCCAGCGGGCGGATATCGGTGCCAGTGATGTCGGCGAGCTCTACATGGGGTGCGTGCTGCCTGCAGGCTTGGGACAAGCTCCCGCACGACAGGCAGCCATCGGCGCTGGGCTCGATAAGAGCACTCCTTGCACCACGGTCAACAAGGTCTGCGGTTCTGGGCTCAAGACGGTCGTGCTCGCAGCCCAGGCAATTGCCTGTGGTGATGTGGATGTGGCCGTCGCTGGGGGCATGGAGAATATGTCTCAAGCGCCCCACGTGCAGCGTGGGCTTCGCACTGGCATCAAGATGGGAAACTTCCAAACCATCGACTCAATGGTCAACGATGGCCTTTGGGATGTGTACAACGATCAGCACATGGGCAACTGTGCTGAGCTCTGTGCTTCGGAAAAGGGCATTTCGCGAGAGGCGCAAGATGCCTTTGCGATTGAGAGTTACAAGCGCGCCCAGGCGGCGATTGGCGATGGTCTCTTTGCAGAGGAAATTGTCCCAGTCACGATCAAGGGACGAAAGGGGGATGTTGTTGTCGACACGGATGAAGAGCCTGGCCGCGGAAAGCCCGAGAAGCTTCCCACGCTGCGCACAGCATTTCAGAAAGACGGCACCGTTACTGCCGGCAACGCCTCCTCGCTCAATGATGGCGCGGCGGCTGTGGTACTGATGTCAGCCGATGAGGCCAGGAAGCGTGGGCTCACTCCGCTCGCGAAGATCGTCTCTTGGGGGCACCACGCTCAAGACCCCGAGTGGTTCACCACAGCTCCTGCCGCCTCAATTGAGAAGGCCTGTGAGAAGGCGCAATGGAAGCCCACGGATGTGGACCTTTGGGAAATCAACGAAGCGTTTTCTGTCGTTTCTCTAATCAACAATCAACTGCTCTCACTCGATAGCAGCAAGGTAAACGTCGATGGCGGTGCGGTTGCACTTGGTCACCCCATTGGCGCCTCGGGAACCCGCATCTTGGTCACGCTACTTCACGCGATGAAACGGCGAGACGCCAAGACCGGCGGGGCAAGCCTGTGCATTGGCGGCGGCGAGGGAATTACTCTCATGGTGGAGCGAGACTAATGGCTGATATTCAGACAATTGGCGTCATTGGCGCTGGCCAAATGGGCCGGGGCATTGCCCAGGTGGCAGCACAGGCGGGCTTGGACGTTGTGCTTCTCGATGCAAACCTCGAGATGGCTCAGAAATCTACTGAGAGGCTAGGTCGTGCGCTCGATCGTCTTGTGGCCAAGGAGAAGATCACCATTGAAGAGCGCACCGAAGCACTTGCACGCATCACTCCTCGCTCTGACTACAAAGACCTCGCTCCTTGCGATTTTGTCGTAGAAGCAGCTCCCGAGCGCGAGGATATCAAACTCGAGATCTTTACCAAGCTGAGCGAAGTGACGAAGAAGGAAGCCATCTTGGCGTCCAACACATCGTCCATTTCGATCACGAAAATTGGCGCCTGCACGGATCGGCCTGAAAAGGTCATTGGGATGCACTTTATGAACCCTGTGCCGGTCATGAAGCTCGTCGAAATCGTGCGAGGCCTGCCCACTGATGACGCGACCTTTGAGGCAACGGTTGCGCTGGCAAAGCGCTTCAACAAGACGACGGTTGCCGCTCGCGACATCCCAGGCTTTATCGTCAATCGCGTGCTCATCCCGCTCATCAACGAGGCCTGCTTTGCGCTCTACGAGGGGCTTGGAACCGTTGAGGACATCGACGTTGGCGTCAAGCTCGGCCTCAATCACCCGATGGGGCCCTTGGAACTCTCCGATCTTATCGGCCTCGATACATGTCTGGCGATTGCGAATGTGTTGCACACCGAACTCGGTGACGATAAGTACCGGCCGTGTCCGTTGCTCAAGCAGCATGTCGCCGCAGGATGGCTTGGACGCAAGGCCGGCCGAGGCTTCTACACCTACGATGCGCAAGGGAAGAAGGCGTAGTGCAATACGATCTGCTCACGGTCGCGATTGCCGACCACATTGCAACCGTCACGATCAATCGGCCTGATGCGCTCAACGCTCTGAGCCCGCAACTTCTCACCGAGCTCTCGATTGCGGTCGCAGAGCTTGAGGGCCACGATGAAGTGGGAATCGTGGTCTTGACGGGCGCGGGCAAAGCGTTCGTGGCGGGTGCTGATATCGCAGAGATGCAGGGCATGGACTCAGTCGATGCGGCCGCATTTGCCGAATATGGAGGCAATGTTGGCCGCGCCATCGAAGAGTCTGGCAAGGCGTACATTGCCGCGGTGAATGGCTTTGCATTGGGCGGAGGATGCGAGCTGGCTCTTGCGTGTGACTTCATCTACGCTTCGGCAAAAGCAAAACTCGGCCAACCCGAAGTGAAACTTGGGGTGATTCCCGGCTTTGGAGGCACACAGCGGCTCGCTCGGAGAGTTGGGGTGGCCAAGGCAAAGGAACTCATTTTCACAGGTGACATCATCGCCGCTGATGAGGCCTTGCGCATTGGGCTGGTAGACAAGGTAGTCGAGCCCGAAGCTCTTATGGAAACTGTCTCCACAACGGCAAAGAAGATCCTCGCAAACGGTCCTCTTGCAGTTGCCGCAGCAAAGCGAACGATTCACGAAGGCCTCTCCATGACGTTGGAGCAAGGCAATCGCCTGGAGCAACTTGCCTTTGCAAACCTATTTAGCACCGATGACCAAAGCGAAGGCATGGCGGCGTTTCTAGAGAAACGCGAACCCGCATTTCGCGGCAGCTAGCGCACGGAAGATGAGGTAGAGACCGTGAATTTTAGTCTTAGCGAAGAACAACAATTTCTACAGAAGACCGCTCGGGATTTTGCTCGAAGTGAAGTGTTGCCACAGGCAGCCAAAATCGATGCCGAGCACAAGCATCCCAAAGAGATTGTCGACAAGATGGCCCAGATAGGGCTGATGGGCATTGCGGTCTCCGATGAGCACGGTGGTTCGGGTATGGACAATGTCTCGTACGTACTGGCCATTGAAGAGATTGCTCGTGCATGTGCGTCAACTGCGGTCATCATGAGCGTCAACAACTCGCTGGTCTGTGACCCGATTTCACGCTATGGCTCCGACGCGCAGAAGGCGAAGTGGTTGCCGCTCTTGGCTTCTGGCAAAAAACTCGGCTGCTTTGCTATCTCGGAACCGGAGGCTGGGTCGGATGCAGCTGCGCAAACCACCCTGGCGACGCTTGAGGGCGATGAGTGGGTTATCAGCGGCACGAAGAACTGGATCACAAATGGTCCTGTGGCCGATGTCTGTGTGCTCATGGCAATGACTGACAAGAGCCAGGGGCATCGCGGCATCAGCGCGTTTCTCTTGCCGATGGATGCGCCGGGCGTGAGCACCTCGCCACCAGACGAGAAACTCGGCATTCGCGGTTCCAAATCCTGCCAAATTTTTCTTGAGAACGTTCGCCTGCCCAAAGACGCGCTCCTTGGTGCGCTCGGCAAGGGCTTTGGGGTTGCGATGAGCACGCTCGACGGCGGCCGAATTGGCATCGCTGCGCAGGCACTTGGCATCGCTCGCGCTTGCCTTGAAGACGGTCTCGAGTATTCGCTACAGAGAAAAACCTTTGGCAAGCCAATCGCCGAGCATCAGTCCATTCAGTGGAAGCTGGCAGACATGGCGACGGAAGTCGATGCGGCCAGGTTGTTGGTGCTGAAGGCTGCGCATCTCAAAGATACGGGTAAGCCTTACGGCAAAGCTGCCGCGATCGCAAAGCTCTTTGCCTCCGATATCGCGAACAAAGCTGGACGCGAGTGCATCCAGATCTTTGGTGGCAACGGCTTCGTTACCGAGTACCCCGCAGAACGACACTTTCGGGATGCGAAGATTACTGAGATCTACGAGGGCACCAGCGAGATTCAACGCCTGGTGATCACCAACTACCTGCGGAAGGAGGCTTGATATGGCGAGCGTGAAATGGTTGAGCGGTGCGGTTCTTGGAATGGCAATGGTCGCTGGCTGCGGCGGCGGAGAGAAAAAGGTCGCCGAGCCTGAACCGGAGATCGAGGAGCCCGAGGACGAAGGCGAGGAGCTTATCCCGGAAGAGAAGTTTGAGGAGATTCAAAGCACCTTTGAGCGCAAGGCATCAACGGTAGCTCGGTGTTTTCCTATTGCGGTGGAGTCGGGAGAAGTCGACAAGAATGAGCGCATCGCAGTGAGCCTCGGGCTGACGATCAACCCTGATGGCTCTCCGACGAAGCTTGAGATTCTGGGTGCGAGCAAGCGCTCGGCCACCCTTGAGAAGTGTGTTATCGAATCGGTGTCACGCTGGCAGTTCACTACCTTGCCGCGGGCCATCCAGTATTCGTACGGCTTCAAACTACAGAGCTTCTAAGGGAACGCTATGCCTCGAAACGAGAACATTGTCTTGCCATTGGCGCTGCTCGCCATCGGCCTTGTTGTGCCAGGTTGTGGTGGAGCTGAGAAAACGTCTGAGTCTGCCGCTGTCGATGTGAACGAAATCGAGCAGGACGATGAAGGTCCAACACGTCGTAGATCGCGCGTTCCAGGTATGGACGACGACGATGATGATGACGACGATGATGTCTCAATCGAAGGGCTAAAGGGGCACCTCGACCCTTACGATATCCAAGTAGGTATGGAAGGCCATTCCTCAGCGCTTGCCACGTGTTTTCAGGTCGAAGCCAAGCACAAGAAGTTCCTTGGCGGGCAAGTCGAACTGAGTTTCACGATCGCCAGAGATGGAACCGTGAAGAGCGTGCGTGCCACAAAGAGCAGTGTCGGGTCGTGGCCCGTCGAAAAGTGCCTCTTGGCCGAGAGCCGCACAATGAAATTCAAAAAGCCGAAGGGAGGGGAGGCAGACTTCAGCTTGCCGCTCGACTTCGAGGCGCGGCGCAGCGCGAATTGGTGGACCGAAGAGAAAGCCGAAGGCGCGATTGGCGTGCTGGCCAAAGAGCTCTCCGCTTGTTCGGGCGAAGCGGGCTCGGCTGAACCACGCAATGTCTGGGTCACGCTCTATCTCGGCAATCGAGGTGTTGTGGAATCGGTTGGTTTTGCTTCACCACACACAGCGGGCATTGACACAGCTTGGGCGGATTGCGCTCAGTCGCGGGTGCGTGCTTGGACCCTAGTTGACCCGCTTGGCAAGATTGCCAAGTTGGGATTTCGCTACAACCCGGAGTAACAGGTGGACTTCTCACTAAACGACGAGCAAGAACTGATTCGCCAAACGGCGCGCGATTTCGCGCAGCGAGAGCTTGCGCCCAAGGCCGCAGCCCGCGACCTGAGCGGCGAATTCCCAGTGGCCGAGCTAAAAGCGCTAGCCGAACTTGGCCTCATGGGTGTCAACGTGCCCGAAGCCTTTGGCGGGGCAGAAGCTGGCGCGATGGCGTTCTCCGTGGTCATGCAGGAGCTGGCAAAGGCCGATGCCTCTGTTGCGGTCACTGTCTCAGTCACGAACATGGTCGCTGAACTCATCAGTGCGTTTGGAACCGAAGAGCAAAAGAAGAAGCACGTTTCCAAGCTCACCAGTGGTGAGGCAGTTTGTGGTGCCTTCGCACTTAGCGAGCCACAAGCCGGCTCGGACCCTGCTGCCATGAAAACCACCGCAACCAAGGTGGATGGCGGGTGGAAGCTCAAGGGCAACAAACAGTGGATTAGTCATGGCGACAAAGCTGGTGTCATAGTTGTTTGGGCGCTCACGAACAAGGATGCGGGCACTCGAGGGATTAGTGCGTTTCTCGTCGAAGGTGGCGCGCCCGGTCTTGCAGTGATTAGTGCGGAGCACAAGATGGGGCTCCGTGGTTCCACGACTGTTCAGCTTGGTTTCGATGATGTCTTCGTTGGCGAAGACGCAATGCTGGGCACCGAGGGGATGGGCTTTCGCCTTGCAATGGCAGCGTTGGATGGTGGCCGAATTGGCATTTCATCCCAGGCACTGGGCGTTGCAGCAGCCGCGCTAGAGGTCTCGCTCGCTTATGCCAACGAACGTGAGCAGTTTGGCCAACCCATCATTCGACACCAAGCCATTGCCAACAAGCTTGCCGATATGGCGACGAAGCTAGAGGCCTCGAAGCTGCTAACAGAGCGGGCTGCCTGGATGAAGGATCAGAAAATTCCCTTTTCGAAAGAAGCCTCGATGGCAAAGGTGTTCACAACCGAGAAGGCCTGCGAGATTTGCGACGAGGCCATCCAAATCCACGGCGGCAATGGATACACGCAGGACTTTCCACTGGAGCGATTCTATCGCGATGTACGCGTGACTCGAATCTACGAAGGCACCAGCGAAATCCAGCGCATCGTCATTGCGCGCCAACTGATCAAAGAAGCATCAAACTAGCGGAGCCCGAGATGAGCGATACACAGCGGAAACGACGTATTCTTGTAGCTAAGCCCGGCCTCGACGGCCACGATCGGGGGGCCAAGGTGGTAGCTCGAGCGCTGGCTGACGCCGGGCATGAAGTGGTCTACACCGGGCTTCACCAAACACCGACGATGATCGCAACCGCTGCGGTTCAAGAAGCAGTGGATGCGGTTGGCCTTTCCATCATGTCGGGGGCCCACATGACACTGTTTCCTGCGGTTATCGAAGCGCTCAAGAAGCAGGGCGCAGAGGACGTGGTGGTGTTTGGTGGGGGCATTATTCCCGATGAGGATGTGGTGGAACTCCTAGCCAATGGCGTCGCAAAGATCTTCAAGCCGGGCGCCTCGACACAGGAAATTGGTCAATGGGTTACCGACAACGTATCTGTGCAGGACTAGCGCTCGCACTTGCATGTGGCGGATCGACAAAGACGTCGACCCCACCTGTGCCGACGGTGCCGGACGGTGGCACGGAGGCCGAAGTGGAAGCGATGCAAATTCAGAGCATCGCTTCGGCGCTCAACGAGTTTAGCCCTGCTGTGCACACCTGCTGGGCACGTGGTGCTGCAGACAATTTGAAACTCGAGGGACAGGTTGTGATCGCGCTGGAGATCGGCGAGGGCGGCTCATCCACGGCAACGCTTGTCGAAGAGAACGTGGGCGACTCCGTTCTCACCGACTGCCTTCTCGCGTTGTGGAAAAGCTACAAGTGGCCAGATGTGTTTGCTGCTGGCGATCGAATTCGACTGCCACCCTTCGACTTTGTGGCGCCGCCCGCTCAGTACAGCGTGGCGCTGCCGCACGTGCCAGTCTACGAGATTGCAGGTGGCACCATGACAGCTCAAGTGCTCATCGACGAGCAGAACACCGGCAACGGGCAAGCTGCAATGACTGTGCTCACTGCCAAGCCTGGCTCGAGCGTGCCCCTGCACACGCACTCCAGCGCAGAACTCCTATTTGTTCTGAGAGGCGAGGGCGCGGTGCTCGGAGTTGGTGGTCCACAGGCCGTTGAAGCAGGGAGCGCTGTATACATTCCAGCGGGAGTGGTGCACGGTTTTTCTCACAGCGGCGACGAGGACACAGAGCTTGTGCAGCTCTATGCTCCAGGAGGCCCCGAGGGCAGATTTCGCGATGCTTCGAAGACCGCGGGCACCACGGTGTTCACGGGCAAGCTTCCGAGGCGCGGCGCAAAACCCGTGGTGCGAACAGCTGCGCAGTCTAAGACGTATGCCATCGCCGAAGGCAAGGCAAACGTACGCATCATCCTTGATGAAGACATCTCGGGAGATGCAGCAGCGTATATAGGAGCCCTAACCGCGGGGGTAGGCGCAGAAATTCCGCTGCACCGCCATGCGAACTCTTCTGAGTATCTCTTGGTGCTGGAAGGTGCAGCAGCAATGCAGGTAGCGGGACGTGCAGTTCGGGTACAAGCGGGAGATGCCGTTCAGGTGCCCGCCACGGTCGAGCACGGTGCGCGCATCGTTGGTTCCGAGGATTTCAAGGCATTGCAGTTCTACGCACCTGCGGGACCGGAACAGCGTTTCAAGAGCAGCGAGGCAGCGGCTGCCGTGGAAAGAGGACAATAATGCGAATCGACAAGGTCCTGGAAGGCGACATTCGCTCGGCAGCTCGTCTAATGCGAGACCTCGATGATCGAGTTCCCTCCGCCATCGAGGAACTCAAGGCTCTCTATCCGCACACAGGCAACGGGTACATCATTGGCATCACGGGCAATCCAGGCGCGGGAAAGTCGACACTGGTCGACTCGCTGATCAGTGTCTATCGGAATGCCAGCCTTCGCGTCGGCGTGGTCTGCGTCGATCCCACCTCGCCGTTTTCCGGGGGCGCAATCTTGGGCGATCGAATTCGCATGCAACGCCACGCTAGTGACTCGGGTGTCTTCATTCGCTCTTTGGCAACTCGTGGACAATTGGGCGGCTTGTCTCGTTCGACGTTCGATGTCGCATCGGTGCTCGATGCGATGGGCTTTGATCGAATCATCATTGAGACCGTGGGTGTTGGACAGGATGAAATCGAGGTCATGAAGACGGCCTACACGTCGGTCGTTGTGACTGTGCCGGGTCTTGGCGATGACATTCAGGCGATCAAAGCAGGCATTCTTGAGATCGCCGATGTGCTCGTCGTCAACAAAGCGGATCGAGAGGGGGCGGACCGAGCAGTGCGAGACCTCTTTCATATGCTCGATCTGCGTGGGGGTGTCGGGCGACAGGAAGTCGAGATCGTCAAGTGCATCGCGACCCTCGGTACCCGTGAGGAGTCTGGCATCGCTGATGTCGCCAAGGCGATTGATAGCCACCGTGGCCGTATGGGACAGCAGGAGGATGCTCGGCGCAAAGAGCGCGCAAAGGCCCATATTGCTGAGCTTGTGCGCGGTATGCTAGCCGACCGAGCAGATGCAACCCTGCGCGCTCAGGGCGGCTTAGACGGCCTTGCCGATGGTGTAGTGCGCGGGGAGCAAGACCCCTACACAGCTGCAGAGTCGGTTCTCAAGAGCTTGTAGGGCGGTGACGGGTCTCACGTCGCGATCTGGCTTGGGCAGTGCTAGAATCATGTCTTGCGTTTAGCCTAACCACTTGCTGTAGGACCGTTATGTTTCAACTCTCTCGCTTTGCTGCCCTTGCCGTCGGACTTACACTCGTGAGCGGGTGTGGCCTCATCGATCCGGATATTGCCGACTTCGACCTCAGCCTTCCCGAGAAGGAAATCGTAGTCGACACCAGCACCTGGCAGCTCACTGACGACGCAACGATGCCCGCTATCGATTGCACGGAGAGCGCGGGAATCTGTTCGTTGGGTATCACCGAGTTGTGCGGCGCGGATGGCATCTGCTTTGGTACCTGCAATGAAGCAAAGACATGCGACGTCAAAGTGCTAGTCAACCTTTGGCACAGCTTCGACCTCGCTAGGGAAAAACCCGAACTCCAGGAGATCGAAGGCCAGCCACTTGTCTCGATCACCGTCAACAGCATCGCGTACAAGGTCACGGAGAATACGATGAATGTCGCTACCCCGGAGATGACGGTCTACGTTGCTCCTGAGGGCGTGATGTCTCCTGGCGACCCCGGTGCCGAGGCCATTGGGACGTTGCCTCCGATCCCTGCGGGTACGACGATCGAGGGGCAAGATGTTGTCCTTACCGAGAATGGTCGCGAGCGACTGGCCGCGTATATGAAGAGCTACTCTCAGCCGTTCAACATCATCGTTGGCACCGACGTCGATATCCAGGCCGGCGACGAGGTACCAACCGGGACTCTCACCGCCGTTGTGATGGTCACAGCCGTGGCTGGCATCTAGCGAACGCTTGCACGCAAGGGGTGGTTTCGCGTCTTCAGTTCTGTGGGGCTATCGACACCGGCCCCAGGCTATGGCTAGATCGCAATTCGCCTTTCAGGTGTACAACAGGTTGACGTGCAGACAGCAGGTGATACCTAGTCGCTGGTGGAACGCAGTCCCGATTACGATGTGATTGTCGCTGGTGCAGGGCCGGCGGGCATCGCTGTTGCCGCACGTCTGGTCCAGAAAGGCCGGGGACAGCGCATTCTCGTTCTCGACCGATATCATTTTCCGCGGGACAAACCTTGTGGTGGTGCTCTCACGGGCCACATGCGTCCAGTCATGAAAACACTCGACCTTGCGATTCGGGTGGATCACGTGCCGTGCCCAGATGCGGTCGTTCGTTGTGGGAGTTTTGAACGACGGGTACAGATGGGGCAGAGCGTCGACGTCATCCGGCGAGAAGACTTTGATGCAGACTTGGTGGCGCAGGCGCGAGAAGCGGGCGTCACGGTGCTGGAAGGCGAAGGCCTGGTTTCCTACGAGCGTGACGAGGAGGGCGTAAGGGTCAAGACCTCAGCCAAGCGCGAGCTCCGCGCCAAGGTGCTTGTGGGCGCAGATGGCGCAGCCTCACGGGTTCGCAAGCAGATACTCAACAACGCAAAGGAGACCCCGCATCGGCTCTTTGTCGCGGAACTCAACGTGCCCGCGCCCAGAGGCTTGGAGACGAGCATGGTCTACGACTTTGGGCTTATGAGCCGCGGTCTCTGTGGCTATGTGTGGCTCTTTCCTGCGCCTGACAATCGCCTCAACGTGGGGCTTATGCACTACCCCAATCGCAAGAAGAGCCTCAGTGGACGCGAACTCACGGCGCTGCTTGCCGAGGGCGTGCGTCCCTATGGTGTCGAGCTTCCGGCCAAAGGAGTGCGCGGTTGGCCGGTTTGGGGCTATCACCCCGATGCGAAAATTTCTGAGCCGCGCGTTGTCACTGTTGGTGATGCTGCTGGCATTGATGGGCTCACCGGTGAGGGCATTGCGGTCGCGATGGAGCAAGCTGTAGTCGCCGGGGACTGCATTGAAGAGGCACTCGAATCAGGAAATGTGGCGTTCGCTACCTATCGAAAGAAGATTCGGCGGGCCACCGTGGGCAGAGAGCTCGCGCTCGATCGCTGGTTGGCAAAGCTACTCTACGGTAGCGGCCGCTGGCGCGATTGGCTCGCCCTTGTTCTTCTGGATGAGAAGGTGCTGGAGATGTATGCCCGCCGGGTGGATGGCACCGAGGTGCTCGCCGATCAGAAGCTTCGACTCTACGGTGCGCTATGTCGTCACAGCCTTGTGCGTGGGCGCCGTCTCCGCAAGCTCGCCGAGCACATGAGCTAGGCCAGCACGGACCTGCTATGCGACGAGTGCGGCCTCGATGAGCGAGAGAAGGTCCAGCGGGGCAAAGGGCTTGGCGATCGAGCGGATGTGCCCAGCGAGTTCCCTGGGCTCTGTCGCTTCGTTGTTGTATCCGGACATCATGATGATAGGCATGTCGGGGGTATCCGCTAGCACCTTGCGGACAAACTCATACCCTCCCATGCGAGGCATCACCACATCGGTGAGAACCAGCGAAACATTGCTCGCCGCTTGAAATGCGCGCAAACCACTCTCGCCGTTGTCTGCCTCAAGGACTGAGTAACCACGAGACTTCAGCACTCGAACCACGGCCAGGCGAACCGCAGGTTGGTCCTCAACGACGAGGACGGTTCCATGTGCTGGCACATCCGGTGGAGCGCGTCTTGGTGGAGTGGGCTGGCTGCTAGCTGAGCCAACGTATCGAGGCAGGAGGATCTCAAACCGTGCACCTTGCCCAGGTTTGCTGGCAATCTCAATAGAGCCCTTTGACCGGGTGACGAACCCATAGACCTGCGCCAGGCCGAGTCCTGTGCCTTTGCCCGCTTCCTTAGTTGTGAAGAACGGTTCAAAGATGTGCTCTTGCATCTTGGGGCTAAGGCCGGAACCTGTGTCTTCCATTGTGAGCTTGATGAACTCCCCTCTGCCTCTGTGGTCATCAAGATCGCCTGCCATGACCTCGTTGGTTGTTGAGATCGTGAGCGTGCCCCCATCGCTCATGGCATCGCGCGCGTTGAGAGCTATGTTGAGAATCGCTTGCTCAAGCTGACTCTCGTCGACACAGGTCGCCCAGATGTCTTCTGAGAGCAGGGTATTGAGTTCCACTGTGGAACCGATGGTTCGCCGCAGCATGTGATCGATGCCTAGGACGACATCATTGACAGATACGGGGCTTGGTTTGCCGGCTTTCTGGGCCGAAAACGCGAGCAGCTGTGAGGTGAGCCGAGAAGCTCGTTCCGCAGCGGCTAGGATTTCGTCCACTTCCTCCTCGCCCTCCGCATCGCCCTCAAGTCGTTGGCGCACGAAGTAGCCCATGTTCATGATCGCGGTGAGTACATTGTTGAAGTCGTGGGCGACTCCGCCTGCAAGCTGCCCCACAGCTTTGAGCCTCTGCGCTTGCGCCAACTGGCTCTCCAGCTGCTTGCGACGACGTAGGTCGGTCCAGACGGCTCGCCACCGCGAGTTAGAGCGTGCAAAGGACCCACCCAGACTGGCCTCGATTTGCTGGCCGTCCTTGGTTATCATGATGACTTCGTGCTGGGTGGTCTTCCCTTGGCTCAGAATATCTCGGAGTAGCGGCCAGTCTTGCTCTGCATGAAAGTCGCGTAGCGAACGGCCTATGATTTCCTCTTTGTGGTATCCAAGGACAGAGGCCAGAGTGTCGTTGCACTTGAGGATATGTCGAGAATTGACGTCGACGGAGGCGAACATCGCCGGTGCGTTCTCGTACAGATCGACGGAATCCTCCAAAAGTCCCTCAGCCTTTTGCCGCAGCGAGGATTGCTTCTCTAACTCCTCTCCCAACATGTTTAGCGCAGCGCCCAGTGCGTCAATGTCGTCGTCACTCTGAGGGGACGGCATACGCGCGCTTGAGTCTCCTTGCGCCAGTCGAATGGCGAGTTCGATGATGGCGGCGATTCGCGGGTCGTTGGAGCTCACTTTGAAGCTGCGAAGAGCCAGGCCATTGCTTTGTCCTCGCTGGCAAAAAGTTGAACCGGGTAGCGCGGGCGCGATACGCGGGTAAAGAAATTGCCGATGACCGCTGACACGGGTCCTCCGACCACCACTGCCAGCCGTGTGACATAGTCTGCGATGTAGTCAGCAGCTGCAACTTGGCGCGCTGTGCGATCCATGCTCCGAAGCTGCCTTGTGTCGATGAGAATCGCCATCCGTCGACCGATCGTCGTCATCGCTAGCTCGTGCATTTCTCGAATATGGGCGGCAGTGATGTCCATATCCTTGCGGAGAACGACCCGAAGAAGCCCTCCCTCCTCGACGGTGAGATGGCCGCCTTCAACCTCATACTCCTCCAATACGGCCACAGCAGGTTGATCCTCTCACATTCTGCGCAATGCCGGGGGATGGATACCCGAATGTCGGGCTTAACTGTCTACAAGAGCCCGAAGTTCGCAGAGAGAAGGCTGTTGCCGGGGGCCGAGACGATGATGTGCTCGGTCTCGACGCTCATTCGTGTCTTGGTGAAACACGTAACCTCTTGACGATTTGTGTGTGTTGCTTCTCCACTCTCATCAAACTTCCAGGCCACGCTGCCTGGTGCTCCTATGTCGAGCTGCCGACTCTGGAAACCCGTAGCACCTCGAAGGGAAATAGCCGTGGGCGGCTGGTACCCTGCTGCGGTGGAGTCGACTGCCCTGGCGACGGGGGGCGCATGTCCAGGAGGTTAGCTCTGTTGGTGGGTGCCGAAGACGTCGCGCATGACATCCGAGATCTCGCCGATGGTGGCCATGGCTGTGACGGCTCCCAGGATGCTCTCCACGAGGTTGCCTTGCCCCTCGGCCCGATCCCGCAAGGCCCGCAGCGCCCTATCAGTTTCGTCTTGGTTGCGGCGGCTTCGCAGTGCTCGAAGTCGCTCCACTTGCTCGCGCTCGAGTGCGGGGTTGGACTTGGCAAGGTCAACGTGTGCGCCATCATCACTGCGGAACTCATTGGTCCCCACGACAATGCGCTCGTTTCGCTCGACAGCCAACTGATGCTCGTATGCTCGTCGTTCGATTTTCTTTTGTTGAAACCCTTGCTCGATAGCCTGGGTTGCGCCGCCCATTTCGTCAATACGCGCGATGTAGTCCAATGCGCGGGCCTCGATGGTGTCGGTCAACGACTCAACAGCATAGGAGCCTGCTAGCGGGTCAATAAAGTCGGCGACGCCAGACTCGTGAGCAATGACCTGCTGGGTCCGCAGCGCAAGAGTCGCGGAGTGCTCAGAGGGCAGGGCCAAAGCCTCGTCGTAGGAGTTTGTGTGTAAACTCTGAGTTCCTCCGAGGACCGCAGCAAGGGCCTGTATAGTTACCCTTGGAACATTTACTAGGGGTTGTTCTGCCTGCAGAGTGACGCCGGCCGTCTGGGTGTGAAATCTCAGTAGAAGGCTCTTTGGGTTCTTTGCACCAAACCGCTCGCGCATCAGACGAGACCACATGCGCCGCGCGGCGCGGAACTTGGCGACCTCTTCAAGGAAGTTGTTGTGCACATTGAAGAAGAATGCGAGCCGGGGAGCAAAGGCATCGATGTCCAACCCTGCATCGAGAGCTGCTTGCACATAGGCGATGCCATTACTGAGTGTGAAAGCGACCTCCTGCACGGCGTCCGAACCAGCTTCGCGAATGTGATATCCGGAGATTGAGATCGTGTTCCAACGTGGCACCTGTTCGTTGCAAAAGAGAAAGGTGTCGGTGATGAGACGCATGGATGACGCAGGCGGGTAGATGTACGTGCCTCTCGCGATGTACTCCTTGAGGATGTCGTTCTGAATGGTGCCTGCCAACTTGTCGCGCGGAATTCCGCGCTCATCGCCAACAGCAACATAGAGCGAGAGCAAGATTGCTGCGGTGGAATTGATGGTCATCGAAGTCGAGACCTTGTCGAGGGGAATGCCATCGAAGAGAACGCGCATGTCCTCGATGGAGTCAATTGCGACGCCAACCTTGCCGATTTCCCCGTGTGCCAACTCGTGATCCGAGTCGCGGCCCATTTGTGTGGGCAGGTCAAAGGCAACGCTCAGGCCTTTGGAGCCCGCGTCAAGCAGGTACTTGTAGCGCTCGTTGGATTCCTTTGCGGTTCCGAATCCGGCGTACTGGCGCATGGTCCAAAGTCGACCCCGGTACATGGTTTCTCGGACGCCACGGGTGTACGGGTATGTCCCCGGATCGCCCAAATCTCGGTCATACTCCAGACCGTCGACGTCGGCAGGCCTATAGCAGCCCTTGATTTCAAGGTCAGCATCGGTGGCAAAGCGCTCCTTGCGTGTGCTCATGAGAAACTCATTTCCTTGCACTCTGGGCTAATCGCGAGCGGCGCTTCAGTGGCTGCGACCACGTCTTCCACGGTGATGCCAGGTGCCAGCTCTTTGAGCACCAGCGAGGCGTTCTCCACATCGATGACCGCCATGTCGGTGATGATCTGATGCACGACTTCGATGCCCGTTAGGGGCAGATTGCACTCTTTGAGAATCTTGGGATCCCCGTTTCGGGTCACGTGTTCCATCATAATGATCACACGGCGAGCGCCAGCCACAAGGTCCATCGCGCCACCCATGCCCTTGACCATCTTGCCCGGAATCATCCAGTTTGCCAGGTCGCCTTTGGCCGAGATTTGCATCGCACCAAGGATGGCCATGTCAATATGTCCACCGCGAATCATGGCGAAGGACTCCGCCGAGTCGAAGTACACCGAGCCCGGAATCTCGGAGACCGTTTGTTTGCCAGCATTGATAAGGTCAGGATCCTCATCGCCTTCATAGGGGAAGGGGCCAATCCCTAGCATGCCGTTCTCCGACTGCAGCACGACCTCCACACCAGCTGGCACGAAGTTGGGGACAAGCGTAGGCATTCCGATTCCCAGATTCACATAAAAGCCGTCCTTTAGCTCTTGGGCGGCTCGGCTGGCAATTTGATCGCGCGTTAACTTGTTCATGATCGGGGCCTCGTGGTGCGTTGCTCGATGGGCTTTTCGTAGTCTTTGCCGACAAAAATTCTCTGGACGTAGACGGAAGGCGTGTGAATCTGATCGGGCTCAAGCTCTCCGACGTCTACGAGTTCTTCTACTTCGACAATGGTGACCTTGCCCGCCGTAGCCATGATTGCATTGAAGTTGCGAGCGGTCTTCCGAAACACCAAATTGCCCCAGCGGTCGGCCTTCCACGCCTTGATGAGAGCGAAGTCGGCGCGCAAGGCACGTTCCAGAACACAGTTGACGCCGCCTACTTCGCGGGTCTCCTTGCCTTCTGCGACCTTCGTTCCAAAGCCGGTGGGTGTGAAAAACGCTTCAATGCCCGCGCCGCCTGCCCGGATGCGTTCGGCCAACGTTCCCTGCGGAGTAAGTTCTACTTGGAGTTCCCCCGAGAGAAACTGTTCAGCAAAAATCGTATTTTCACCAACGTACGAAGACACCATCTTCTTCACTTGTCCCTGCGCAAGCAGAATCCCCAACCCCTTATCTGTGGTGCCACAGTTGTTGGAGATGATGGTGAGATCCTTGGTGCCCATTGCGGCTAGGCGCTGGATGCTGTTCTCGGGATTTCCGCACAGACCAAAGCCACCTGACATGAGGGTAGCGCCGTCCTTTAGGTCGAAGAGTGCGGCCTCGGCATTGTCGTAGACCTTATTCATCGAGCCGAGAGTAGAGGGGCGGCAGACAGGGTGTCAATTGCGCTTGGGCGGCTGGTGCCCATAGGTTGGCTCCGGGTACTCTCGACACATGGCGCTCGTGACTTTGATGACGGATTTGGGGACCGCCGATGGATACGTGGGTGCCATGAAGGGCGTGCTGTATTCGCGTGCGCCAGGTGTTTGCATCGCCGATATCAGTCATTCGATTCCACGTCACGACATTGGCGCTGCGGCCCATGCGCTAACGAATACGGTTCCGTTTTTTCCCGCTGGCACGATTCATATTTGCGTGGTTGGCCCAGGCGTGGGCAGCGACAGCAAAGCCGTTCTTGTCATGCACAAAGACCAGATCTTGGTTGGGCCTGACAACGGCGTATTCGCGCTTGTTGCGCCGCGCGCCACCAAGGCTTACGAGATTTCGGAGTTGGCGTTCTTGCGCGATCGACCTTCGATGACCTTTAGCGGTCGGGATGTTTTTGCTGCCGCAGCGGCGGAATTGGCAAGAGGCGGCAAGCCTGAAGAGGCGGGGCCCCAGGTCGTGTTGCGCGGCCGCCTGCCAGCAGAGCAGTCGGAAGGGGCCGCGGCCTGTGTTGCCCACATCGATGTCTTTGGAAATCTCATCACAAATATTGCCCGCGCGAAGGTGCCTGCTGGTGCAGGGTTTCGGATTGCGGGGCGAGACATTGCTGCACTCAGTGAGAGTTACTCGAACGTGGGCACAGGCGAGCTTGTGGCCTATATCGGATCCCGCGACACCCTGGAGTTTGCCATTCGCGAAGGCAATGCAGCCGAGACCCTCGGCGCATCACGCGGCACCGTCGTGGAACTGGTCCAGGCCTCGAATGACGAAGGAAGCAGTGAATGAGCAAGCGCCGGCGCCGAATTGAAGTTCTTGTAGAGAGCCTCGCAGCGGGAGGCGATGGTGTTGCGCGTGGGGAGGACGGTCGGGTTACCTTTGTGCCTCGTGCTGCACCGGGCGACCGCTTGCTTGTTTCGCTCATACAGGAACGCAAGCAATTTGCTCGTGGCAAGCTCGTGAAAGTTCTCGAGCCCTCAGAGTTGCGAGTTGTGGCCAAGTGCAAGCTCTTCGCGGACGAGCGCTGTGGTGGCTGTCAGTGGCAGCACATCGAGCAGGAGACGCAAGGGGCCGCCAAGCAGTTGATTGTCGAGGCAGGGCTCCGCAAAGCGATTGCCCGAGGGTTGGAGTGCGCACCACTTCTAGAGCCATGCCCACCGTGGCAATGGCGACGTCGGGCGCGTTTCTCGTTTTGGGCAGGTGGCCCTCGAGTGCTCGGCTTCTTTCCTCAAGGGGATAAGAAAATTACGGATGTCCAAGAGTGCCCACAGCTTGAAGCCGGCCTGCAAGCTGCACTCACAGCAATTCGAACACACCTCTTGCCGGGGCTCTCAGCGCGTGGCGAAGTGTCCGCCGTACTTGGGGCGAATGGTGCATCACATGTTTCTGTGCATGGCAGTGCGAGTCGAAAGAGTGTGGAAGCATTGGCAGCTGACCCGGCCATCTCTGGGGTCTCCCATGGCACTCGCACGATGGGAAAGGCCGACGTGCAACTTGAGGGGGGAGTGCTTGCAACCGCAGATCGGTTTGCGCAGGCGTCGGCTGCAGGTAACGAAGCGCTTTGCTCTGAGGTTGAAAACGCTGTCGGGCCAGTAGCCGGCTTGCGTGTTCTTGAACTTTTCGCCGGCAGCGGCAACTTCACGCGGCTGTTTAGCGATGCCAGCGAGGTGGTCGCTATCGAGGCGGCACCGATACCGAAGGGGGAATATGCGGGCGGCGCGCGGTGGATTCAAGGAGATGCAGCGACCCGTGCCGCTGAGCTCGTCAAGGCAGGTGAGCGCTTTGATGTCGTCCTGCTCGACCCTCCTCGCAGTGGTGCCAAGGACGTGTTGGACTCGATCGTAGCGCTGACCCCAAAGCGCGTGGTCTATGTTTCGTGTGACGTAGCGACCTTGGCTCGCGACATCGAGGTGCTCGTTGCCAAGGGGTACAAGGCAGTTCGCGCCCAGCCAATTGACCTCATGCCGCAGACGGCACAGGTTGAAGTCGTCGCGGTTCTCGAGCTAGCGTGAGCCCTTGAATCGGCTCGTCACGCTGTCGAGGGCACGGCGCATCTTGCTCGGTGGACGGGCGATGCTCATGCCGCGCTGGTAGGCGCTGCGCGCCGATGGATCAACTCCATATCGCATGTAGAGTGAGTAGAGGTCATCTACCAACTCAGAAATCCCCGTTGTCCGCAAGTCCCAGCTTTGGCAGTAGCTATCTGGTTTGTTGCGAATCATGGTTTTGCCAATGATGGCCATGATGGCTGGGTCGATGAGTTCGCCGTTGCCATCGAGGTAGTGCTTGTAGCTGAAGAAGCGATCGTCAGGAGCGAGGGCCATGCCTTGTTCGTCCGATTTTGGCGCACGCAGGTTCTGAATGATGCCGTACTCGTGCTCCACGTAGCCGAGCACAGTGTTGCTCTCGTCCTTCTTCTCCCATTCGATGAATTTTCGAAACGCATCGTAGAGAGTCTTTGGGTTGGCGTAGGCGCCAGAGATGAGATAGTAGAAGAACGCGCCAAGCGAGTAGATGTCGGCAGGCCGGCCGACGCTCTTTGTTACTTGGGCGCGAACGTTCACCTCAGAGTTTTCCTGAAAAGGCGTTGTTAGGAGCAAGCGTTTGCGACCTCGGTCGGCACTGGCCACGTGATAGACCTGCGGCCGATTGAAGAGCGAAAATGTGTCGTTCTCGTGAATGTCGATGTAGAAGTCTTCGAAGAACTCCACTTCTGGAGACCCTTGCTGCACATTGACGAGCAGCTCAAAGGTGTTGATTTCTTGCTCTGGAGACTGAAAGTAGAGTGTGCCAGGCACTGATTGGTGCGAGGTCATCGAAAGGTCAACATCGGGACCGTGGGCCTTGCCCACGTTGAAATCGGCAAGTTTGACCGTCATCTGCGCACCGCACAGATTTGGATCGGGAAGCTTGATGAGCACATTCGCAGGCTTGATGTCGCGGTGCACGGTGTCGCAGACGAGATGCGCATGCTCGATGGCCGTGGCAACCGGAATCACGTAGTCAAGTACGCGGAATATGCGCTCACGCATGGGGACGGCAAGCAAGTCATCACGCCGACGCTTGGAACGCGATCCTTTGAGTCGCTCTTCCAATGACATGTCGAGCAGCTCCAAAATCATGTAGTCGTTCTCGATGCGATCACGGAGCATCGGGGGAATGAAGTGAGGATTGTCGCCTTCGCCCGATGCCAGGACCTCGATGATGTTTGGGTGCCCTTGCACGCGCTCAAGGATTTCCTTTTCCATCTGAAACCGCATCTGGTCTTCAACGGACACGCCAGATTGCATGCACTTGATGGCAACGTGACGCCGGTAGGAAGTTTTTGATTCGACCCAGCGTTCCTCGCCCAGATATGCCTTGGCAAAACGGCCAGAGCCAAGTTCGATGGGCAGCCCCGCTTGGTCTAAGACAAATCCGTAGATGCGTGAGCGCGAAACAAAGGGACTTGGCGCTCCTACCGCGCTAGGCTCTGGCACCGGCGCAATGCTGGTTGACAAGACATCTGGCTCCAGAAAGCCGTTGTGTGTTTGTCCCATTGGTGGCTCATAGGGCGTGTCCTCGTAGGACAATCCATTCTTATGCGCAGCCTCGTCGCCCGGCCGAGCTTCCTCGCTCGAAGTTGGCGATGTGGGCGTGGCGGGGGGCACGGTGTCATAGGGGAAGTCACCGCCTTTGGGGGGAGTGTTCGTCATGTATTCAGGTCTGCCTTTGCTGTGCGATGGTGTGGGCAGCGCCGCCAAGCCCATAGAGGATGTAACTGTACTTGAGGACGGGGCAGTCGACCAGTACAGCCCAGGGACACTCCGCAGTTCGCAGACGCACCTGGTGGTTGCCAACCTGAAAGTAGGTGCGATCGCCTGAGCGTTCGCCGAGGCTGATGTGAAGGCGGCCTACCAGTTGCTTGGATGGAGTTAGCAGGTCCACAAACGCATCGTCATTGAGGTGTACTGCCCGCGATGGCCGTCCATCGACTTTGCTGACGAACGTGGTTAGGCCTTTGACGTTGATCGTTACATTGTGTGGTGCGCCAGGCGTTGGGGTGAGCGTAAACTGCGCTCGTGTATCCCCCCAGTGCAGTGTTGTGGCTGACTCCATTTTCACGAACTGGAAGGTGTGGCCGTCGACCTGCTGCGTTTGCCGCATGGGGGTGAGTTCGGTGGCATTGGGATCCACTTTGAGTGGTGATGCTGGCTTTGGGGTAGGTGTGGGTGTTGGGACCGGCGTTGGCGCTGCGGAGGGCGCAGTCGGTTTCTCGGCCTGCATGGCAGGGCCGATGTTTGCCTCGGTAGCCTGTGTTGGGAAGCGCCGCGAGATTCGTGGGGCCTGCATCGCGGTCTCAAGCGCAGTTGCGAATTCTTCTGCATCCTGAGGGCGGTCTGCGGCTTTGTATGCGCAGCTTTCTTGCAGAATGCGAAGTACTGCTGGTCCAACATCCAAGTCCCGGAGGGCGCGACTGGCATTACGCGCTGCGTTTTCTCGCCGCTCGTGAGCTTCATCGGAGCTGGCGCCCTTACAGATGGCTTTGCCGCTTAGCGCATAGACTGCCAGCAGTGATAACGAGAAAACATCGGCGGGCGGAGAAGCTGGGGCGCCATCGAGCTGCTCAGGTGCTGCCCAGCTTGGTGAGTACATCGCCAGCGGAAATCCCACGACAACTTGGGTCTCCTGTGCTTGGTATTCAAAGTTTCCCGTGGTCACCGACTTTGCGATTCCAAAATCGGCAAGCTTGGGCTCACGGTCCCGTCCATCGTTCGTGAAGAGAATGTTCTGCGGTTTGATGTCGCGGTGAACAATGCCAAGCCTGTGCGCCTCGGCGAGGGCGTGGCCGAGTTTTCGAATGACTTGCAGCCCAGAGAGAACCGCGAGCGGCCCCTGGTTATGCACCACACTCGCAAGCGTGCCGCCGCCCATGTATTCAGAAACCTGCACTGGTACCCGGTGCTCACCGCTACTCTTGCGACGCTCAAGGTGGCCGAAATCGTAGATGCGAAGCGTGTTCGGATGGCCGAGCTTTGAGAGCGCAAAGGCCTCTTGCACAAAGTGTTCGTAGGCGGTATCCCAGATGCCCTTCTCGGTCCCCAGTTTATGGAAGGCCTTGATGCAAACCGGACGAGAGAGTCGTTCGTCGAGGCCTCGGTAGACGAGGCTGTGCCCGCCTTGAGCAATGCCGCCTTCTACCCGATAGCGGTCAAGGACAATGTCGCCATTTTGTAGAGGGTCTGGAGACTGGTCCGGCATAGGAAATTGCACGCTGTCCACATGAGAGTGCCTTGGCAATCATACCCCTCAACACTCTTAATTAAAGGGAATGCATGGTCTGTAACGCAAACAACCACATAAATGTGACGGGTCCTACCAAAGCTGCATCCAAAGTTCGCCGATTGGCGCAAGGCTCTGGGGAGTTAGGGCGCTGAGAGCGGAACGAGGCTTTGCGAAAAGTTCCGAGCCAAGCGTTTTAGGCGCCCAGATGCCCGCATTGGGGTTATCGCTGTCGCAACCACGGTGAAGCGATAGCGAAACAGAAAGCGCATCCAGACCATTTCCCTTGCGCCTGTGGAGGAGACTCGGCTGAACACCAAGTCGAGAATTGGTGCACGCTGCAGACGCTGACTCTTGCGAGACCTGCGCCGATACTGGTTCTCTACCTTTGCTAGGCCGCGCTCAATCGTATCGAAGAAGGCATCGTTCTTGTCTCTCTGAAAGGCGGCCCTGTTGGCGCTTTCAAAGGCGGTGACGCTGGCTCGAAGCCCGTCACGTTTGACGTGCAATAGGGCTTTGCTGCCAATCGGTGCTTTGGATGGCTTCAGCGACTCCGAATAGGTGAGCGTGAACTGGCGCTCTTTGTCGGTATGGACTTGGGGAGCGGCGTTCGCCTGGGGCGCGCCAAGTACAAGCAAGAGCAGGCTTAGAGGCAGCAGCGAGAGAGCGTGCTTGATCATGCCGTAGTCGACGGCGATGCGCTCGGCGTTGGCGTGCCTCGCAGCTCCCGATTGAGCGCAGTTTCTACGCGCCGCTGATCGGAATCACTTGAGAACCAATCGCGAGGGAAGCTGTAGGACTTGCCCTGAGTCTCCACGATGAGGAGCGGACCTGCTTGGGTCCAGGGTACCGAGCGTCGCAGGAAGAACACATGATCGATCTGGCCCCGCTGAAGCTTGAGCTCTGGGCCCGCACACAATCCAATCGGCAGCTGGACCTCGTCACCATCGACACGGAAGGTGCCCGGCTTGCGGGTGAGCGTCTGCACAAGTCGATAGGTCTGCTGAAGAGCGATGAGCACGAGGACCGCGCCCAGGATTTGGCCAATAGTGCCAAACCGCCACAGCAAGGCGCCGCCACCAAGGTAGCCAAAAAGCACCCAACCAAGATGTCGGCCACGTCCGTGAAGCATCGTGATGCTGATGGGCTTGCCATCGTCTGCGGGGCGCTTGCTCTCCTCAGCATCGCTCTTTGGCGACGCCTGAGTTTTGGCGGTGGACTTTGCTTTGGCAGCCATGACGAGTACGGGGTCTGTACCACGTGAGAGCATATCGCGCGACCGACTTTGCAGGACACAGGGCACGCGCAAGGGGCTATTGCGCGCTGGGATCTTGGTGCGCGCTGCCCATGTTGGTAGGCTCCGCCTGTGGCGACGTTTGATGGAAAGCTCACAGCGGCGACGCTCGAGCCTGTCTACATCCTGGTATCCCAAGAGTCGCTACTCATGAGCCGTGCCCACAAGGCACTGCTTGACGCCGCCGTTCCAGAAGACCTTCGTGGCTTCAATTGCGATCAACTGCAAGGCAAGGGAGGCGATGCCGCCTCGATCTTGGCGGCCGCCCAGACTCTGCCGATGATGGCGAGCAAGCGTTTCTTGCTGGTTCGAGGACTTGAGAGCATGCAGGCTGGGGAGCTCGCCAAGCTCGTTCCCTACCTTGAGGAGCCCAATCCGAGCACGGTCTTGGTAGCCCTTTGCCAAAAGGTCGATAAACGCATCAAGTTTTTTCAGCGAGCGAAGAAGCTCAAGTTTCTACATGAGTTGGGCGTCCCCAAACGACTTGGGCCCTGGATTCGCGAAGAGGCCAAACGCCAAGACGCGACCTTGTCCTCAGCGGCTGCTGACAGGCTGGGGGTGGTCGTGGGGCCAGACTTGGCAAGGCTGGGGCTAGCGATTGAGCAGCTGGCGCTCTACACAAATGGGAACCCCATCGAAGTTGACGATGTCGATGACCTGATTGCCGACACACGAGAACGCTCGGTCTTCGAACTCACAGACGCGATTGCAAGTCGAAACCATGGGCGGGCACAGCGAGCGGTTGCCGGTCTCTTTGAGCAACGGCAAAGCTCGATTGGTGTGGTCATGATGCTCGCGCGCCACATGCGTCAACTTGGTCTTTGCCAGGCAGGCATACAGCAACGGCTTGGCAAGAGCGAGCTGGCAAAGAAAGTCGCGGTTCCGCCGTTTGTTCTCGACAAGCTGGCAGACCAAGCAGGCCACTACTCGGTCCGTGGGGTCGCTCAGGCGCTCACGCTCTTGGGGGAAGCCGATCGCACTCTGAAGGGCTTTGGGGGCAGCAGCAAGGTCTTGGGGCGTTCGCTCGCGGAGCGGGTTGTGGTGGAAGGGCTGGTTCGCGATCTCATCGGCCTCGCCTCGCGGTAGCTCGTCACGCGCTAGCCCCGCATGAGGCAGTGAGCCCACGCACGAAAAACCGCGCACGTAACCATTGTACGCGGCGCGGCTTTGAATTCGCAGAGCTTGCGTTCTGAGCTCTGCCTTCTGGGAAGGCCCGGTGCTAGGCCGACTTACGATTCGTGAGACGAGAGATGTAGCGCGATGCGGTAGTGCGCTTGAGGGCACCCTTCGTCACAGCTCGATCGATGCTACTTGAGGCAGCTTTGACGAGTTCCGCGGCGTTGTCGGCCGAGGTGTCAACAGCGGTGCGCGCCTTCTTGATGGCGGTTCGCATGGAGACCATGACGAGCCGGTTGCGAAGGCGGGCCTTCTCGTTCTGACGGATACGTTTGATTGCAGACTTGTTGTTAGCCACGATAAATCCTTGGGTTCTCGGGGATTCCGAGTTGAGCGCCGGTCTTTACCGCGCCAGCACCGAAGATGTCAAGACTTGCGACCCCGGCCACTACGGAAGGTGCTTGATCTCGTCCCAGATGCGATCCATCTCCTCAAGATCTGAGTCTTTTGGCGTCTTGCCATGTTCGGCCAGCCGATCCTCAAGCTTGGCAAAGCGCGCTTCGAACTTGCGATTGGCCGCTGCTAGAGCCGCCGCCGCATCGACCCCAAGCTTGCGAGCCAGGGAGGTTGTGGCAAAGAGCAGGTCGCCAAGTTCCTCCGTGATCTTGGCGGGGTCGCCCTCTGCAATCGCTTCCTCGACCTCAGACGTCTCCTCGCGCACCTTGCCCAGGCAATCCGTTGCGCTTTCCCAATCAAAGCCGACAAGCGACACTTTGTGGGAGATTTTCTGGGCTCGGGACAGCGCGGGCAGGGCCCTGGGAACGCTATCGAGCAGGTGAGGCTGGTCCAGTCCCTTGGCCTTCTTCTCTTCTTGTTTGATTTCTTCCCATCGGCTGAGAACCTCGTCGGAATCCTTGGCGCTCGCGTCGCCGAATACATGAGGGTGGCGATGCCGAAGCTTGGCCGCGATGTCTCCTGCGACGTCATCCACGTCGAAGTAGCCATCTCGCGATCGCAGTGCGCTTTGAAAGACCACTTGAAAGAGCAAATCGCCCAGCTCTTCCCGGTGGTTGTCAGCATCGTCCAAATCGATTGCATCCACGAGTTCAAAGCACTCTTCAATAAGGTAAGGGCGCAGGCTCGCAAGCGTCTGCTCTCGATCCCAGGGACAGCCATTGGGGCCGAGCAGTGTTGCCATGACGGAGACGAGGTCTGAAAAACGGCTTCCTGTGGGCGCGGACATGGCCCGAGCATAGGCCCGCATCAGACGTGTGCCAAACCGCTCACACCAGACATCCAGGCCTGACAGTACGGCCCGATTCATGATAGGAGCGAGGCCTTCGATTCGAAGGAAACCCATGTCAGAGACACCCCGAACCCAAGACGCCACCTCTGTACACCGCGAGAAGCTGACTTTCACCGAGACCGAGGCTTTGGTAGAGCTGTGCGGCTATGGCAATTCGCGTCTAAAGCTTCTCGAGCGAACTGCGGAGGTTGCGGTTCACCTGCGCGGCACCGAGATGACCGTGGAGGGCGAGAAGGCTCGGGTTTCCCTCGCGATCAATGCCCTTCAACAACTCTACGTCTTTGCGCAGCAAGGCGCGGGTTTGGCGAGTGATGATGTCGTTCGGGCCGTTAACGCACTTCGCGCAAACGCCGATGTCGAACTCAAGAGCATCTTCTCCGACACGATCATCAAACCCAAACGCGGCCGCCCAATCACGCCAAAGAGCCTGCGCCAAAAGCAGTATGTCGATGCAGTGAGGGAGGCCGATGTCGTGTTTGGGATCGGCCCTGCAGGTACGGGCAAGACCTACCTGGCGGTCGCGCTCGCGGTTCGGATGCTCCAGGACAAGGTTGTGAAGCGCATTGTCCTCACCCGCCCAGCCGTCGAGGCGGGAGAGAGGTTGGGCTTTCTGCCTGGAACGCTGGAAGAAAAGGTCGATCCCTATCTTCGGCCTCTCTTCGATGCTCTCAACGAGATGCTCGACTACGAACGTGCACGCAAGTTGCTCGACAAAGGTGTCATTGAGGTGGCTCCGCTCGCGTTCATGCGGGGACGGACCCTAAACGACAGCTTTGTCATTTTTGATGAGGCGCAAAATTCCACTCCTGAGCAGATGAAGATGTTGCTCACTCGGTTGGGCTTTGGCTCCAAGGCTGTGATCACCGGCGATGTGACCCAGAGCGACCTGCCTTCGGGCAACCGCAGCGGCCTTGTCGATGCACAACGAGTGCTGGGCAACGTGTCGGGAATCCGATTCTGCGAGTTCAGCGATGGTGACGTGGTGCGACACCCACTGGTCATGGAAGTCATCCGCGCCTACGACGCTCGCGACCGCGCCCGGGAAGCGAGACTGCAAGCGAAAGAAGAGCCGTGAGACAGCAGCTCCCGTCGGCGGTGCTACCATTGGTCGCATCGTGAGTCGACTCGAAACCGTTGAACAGGTGGTGCATGCCGTTGGCCACGCAGAAGAGCTAGCAGACTGGCTTGTACAAAATCGAGCGAACGGCATGATCGCTGTCAATCGTGGCAGCAGGATCGTCTTGATTGCCGGGCCATCAAAGTGGTCACAGCCAGAGACCCTAACCTCGCTACGTGAGAGCGCGAGTCACCCTGGCTGCACGCTGCTTCTCCTGGGCAGCCACGAAGACTTCGAATCGCTTACTCCAGCGGAGGGGCAGTTGCTCTTGTCCCTTCCAACCTCCATGCCCGTGCTCATGTCGACGCTCGACTCGACAATGGGTTCCGAGTCGCAAGAGGTGGACGAACTGCAGCTACAACTGGAGCGCGCTCGTTACGAAAGCAGTTTGCTCGTCGATATTGGGCGTGCGCTTTCCCAGGAGCGCGATACCCAGCGGCTCCTCAATCTCATCCTGTTGCGCGCTCGCGAGGTGACGGGGGCGGATGCGGGGTCGGTCTATGTCGTCGAAGGCGATGCAGAGGGGCCCGCCGAGCATGTTCTGCGCTTCACGGAGTCGCAGAATGACTCGCGCACCATGACATCGGAAGGCTTCACGATGCCGGTGTCGTCCACGTCGATTGTTGGCGCTTGCGTATTGGCGTCGGAAGTCATCAATATCCCCGATCTCTACAATCTGGACGCGCCGGGCCAAGGCAACAATACCTGGGGGTTCGTTCATGATAAGAGTTTTGATGAGAAGAGCAATTATCAGAGTCGCTCGCTCCTGACGATTCCTATGGTCTCGGCGCGCAGTCAGGTGATTGGCGTGATTCAGTTGATCAATCGCCGCAAGGCTGGAGTGCTGCGTCTTGAGGGGCTAGAAACGTTTGAGGAAAACGTCTCTCCCTTTGACGAGGAATCGATCAACTACGCCACCACCTTGGCTTCGCAGGCGTGCATCGCCCTCGAAAACTCACTGCTCTACGATGAAGTGAAAACGCTCTTTGAGGGCTTCGTCCACGCTTCGGTGACGGCCATTGAGTCTCGCGATCCAACGACCTCGGGGCACTCCGAACGCGTTGCCGACCTCACTGTCGGCCTGGCGAAGGTCGTCGATAGGGCAGACAGCGGCACCTATGCCGGGCTCAAGTTCGAGCCGGACGAGATCAAACAGATTGAATACGCGGCACTGCTGCACGACTTTGGGAAAGTTGGCGTGCGCGAACATGTGCTCGTCAAGCCAAAGAAGCTATATGGCTACGAGAGCGAAGCTATCGATTTACGCTTTCAATACATTCGCAGGAGCATTGAGCTAGAGGCTGCGAATAGGAAACTCGAATATCTCTTAGATGCTAGTGCCGAGCAAGTGGCTGCCCAGCTTGAGGCCAGCGACAACGTCGCGCGAGAGCAGATTGCCGAGATTGATGACTTTCTAAAATTCATCCTGAAGGCAAACGAGCCGACAGTTCTCGAACAGGGCGGCTTTGACCGCATTGCCGAGATTGCCACGCGCAAATACTTCAACGTCGATGGGCAAGAGCACGACTACCTCTCCCCTGAGGAAGTGATTTCGCTGCAAGTGGCACGTGGCTCGCTAACCAAAGATGAGCGGGAAGAAATTGAGAGCCACGTAGTTCACACCTTTAACTTTCTAAAAGAGATTCCCTGGGGCCGAACGTTTCGAAATATCCCGCTCATTGCCGGCACGCACCATGAGAAGCTCGATGGCAGCGGGTACCCGCGCGGTCTTAAGGCCGAGCAGATTCCCGCGCCGGCAAAGATGATGACGATCAGCGATATCTTTGATGCGCTAACTGCCTCAGACAGGCCGTACAAGCGCGCTGTGCCGCTCACAAAGGCCCTCGACATTCTCAAGTCAGAAGTCGATCGGGGAAAGCTTGATTTGGAACTCTACGAGATGTTCGTAGAGTCGAAGGTTTACGACTCAGTGGTTGCAGGCTAGCGTTTGTGCTCGGTCTCAGTGTGCAAGAGGAACTCGTTGGGCGTCTCGCGGAGGGGTTCGCGCAACGACTCGAGGCCCAAGTCGAGCGTATGGTCTCGGCGGCTTGGCTAACCGAGAAAACGGAGCGTGAACTCGAGGCTGATCTGCGCTTATGCGATGACGCGGAGATTCACGCGCTCAACCGCGACTATCGACACAAAGACAAACCGACAGATGTCTTGGCCTTTGCTCAGCGCGAGGGGGAGGGGGGCAATCTGTGTCCGGAGATTCTTGGCGACATCGTGATTTCGATCGATACCGCAGAGCGCCAAGCCAAGGCGGGGCTCTACCGGGAAGTGATTCACCTTGCTGCACACGGCCTCTGTCACTTGCTTGGCTACGACCACCAAGATGATGAAGAAGAAGCGGCCATGAATGCTCGCATGGCGCGTCTCATTGCCGAGAGCGAGGGTGACGGACCGGTTCAGGCCGCGTAGCCTAGCGTGTGCAGCACTGGATGTTGGAGCCACCGGGACACAGGCCCCCGTGAAGGGTTCCTCCGCATTCCATGGTGTCGGTGTCAAAGCACTCGCCCCCTTGACCATCGGCCGTCTCGCAAGCGGTGGCGTTGCCTGGAGGCGCGCAGACGCCTTTCCAAACTGGCGTGGCGCCGCTGTTGCCAATGAACCGAGGAACGACTTGCAGCACAGTGCCTGGTACGTCATCGCAAAAGCCGTTTGAGGAGTTCGGGGTGGTTGCGCACATGCCAGGAGCGTTTCGAAAGTCCGCACAGAAGGTTCCCGCTTGGCCTGGTTGATCTGGGCAGAAGCCTTGGCAGGACAGAGAACAGTAGCCATTAAGCGCGTTGGCATTCGCATCAAACCAGTCGAGGCATTCGCCTTCGACCCCATCGGCAGTGAAGTCGCAGACGTCGGGGTCTGCCGCGCAATCGGATCCGATAAAGGAGTCGTTGGTGCCATTGTCAAAACCACCAGCGCTTCCCCAGAAATCGGCTCCGAGTTCTTCTTGCAGATCGTGGGTGCCTTTTCGGTATTTGTTTTCCTGGGAAGTGCAGCCCTTGCAGCCATTGAAACGCCAGGAGATAAACTCAAGCCAGGCTTCAAAGTCAGGATCCCCGTCGACGATTCTGATGGAGTTCATCCACGCGAGCGCTTCTTGCTCGTTGGCGACACCGGGAACCGACTCGATGGCACGCGTGATGAGGTATGGCACAACTTCACTCACGTTGCCTTCGAGCGTGAGGATGTCGCCACCATACTGATTGACAGTTTGGTTGTGAGTGCCCGCATCGAATTGAAACATTCCCAGCCCCCCTCGCTTGAGACTGCAAGCGCCATCCGCTGAGCCCGCGATCACTGGGCCGCCACCACAGCTTGCCGAGGCTGGGCCTTTGCAAGCCCAACGTGCATCAGCCCAACAGTGGGCAAGTGTGGTTTCGACTTCGCCAATTCCGGCTAGAAGCACGGCATTGTCCAAGCCGGCAGCGGCTGCGGTATCGCGAATAATCTCCGCATGTGCTCGACGACGGCTGGAGTTGGTGTCGCACTGTCCGTTGTCACAACTTGGCTCAAAGTCTCCGCCAACTTCGGTGGCACAACCAAGGGACACAAGGAAGGGGAACAGGAGCAGAGCGTGGGACTTCAGAATCATGCTCAGAGGCAGTGCAAGCAGCTTGCCGACGTTCCTCGCTGCTAACCTTCGAGAAATACACCGAAAACCAAGAGCGAGATCTGCCTACATGGTGGGACTTCCCCGGACATGTTCTGGACCCCGCCCCCTGGCTAAACACCTAGCCACCCGTGGGGACCCCGCCCCCACGTGACGCATTATGCTGTGCTACTCCTGAGCGCCCAGCTGTGTGTCGCTGACGTTCATGAATTGCCGTTTGAACTCACGTCCCTCGGTGATCGGCCCATCAACAGCTTCCAGCTCCCAGCGAAAGTTGTCGAGGAGAACCGTCGAATCGAGAATGTGATCGCCCTCATCAAAGATCATGAAGGTGAGCTTAATCTTCTCACCGGGAACAACTGGAGCTGTGGTGGTGAGCCAACCTGTGCCACCGCCGCCTTCAGCACCAGCCTCAAAGCCTGTGCCAATGAGATCTGCTTCACCTGTGCAAGCAGGGTCGGAGGCTGGGTCACAGACATTAAAGAAGCCGACATTGATTGACACTCGGCTTCCCATGGCGTCAAAGGAGACGTTGCCGGTGAAGGCTTCCGATTCCAGCAATGCGAGGAATGTATCGTCAAACGAGGTGCAGACAAATTCTGGAAACTCGATCGACATGAAGTTGAAGTCGAAGGAGAAGGCTTGGGCGTTGGCCGGAACTTGCAAGGTAAGTGCAACTTCGCTGTAGTCGTTTACTTCCGCTTCATCGGCGCTGCCACAACCAACTGGGGCTGTGGTTTGTGGGTCGGGATGCAGAGTCGTGTTGCCCATGTCCTGGCTGTGAGGGCCAGTTGTTGTTGCGTAGAGAGGGTCGGTGGTATCCCATGCGATTCCTGTCGAAAGCACGGTGAAGTCTGGCCCCGTGAATGGCACGTAGGTGTTGCCAAAAGCGGGCAGAATTGAGGTGCTGCGAGGGTCAACGATGTCGCCGATGCTTGCCTGAATCACTTCGTTACAGACGTCCATGGCTGCTGCAAACGCCATGGGGTCCGTGGTTTCGATGTCCGTTGGACAAGGGGCGACGCCCTCATCAACTTCGCCATCGCAGTCGTTATCGATGAGTTCTGGATCGCCTTCTGGGGTTTCTGCAATCTCGATAGCGTCGGGGCCAATCAGCGCGCCACCAGACGTTGGCTGGTCATTACAATCGCCTTGATCCTCGGAGTAGCCATCACCATCGTCGTCGTATTGATCGGTGTGATTATCGGGGATGCCATCACAGTCATTGTCGAGGCCATCAACAACTTCGGATGCGCCAGGGTTCGATGTATTGTCGTTGTCCCGACAGTCGCCGTTGCAAGTCGTCCAGTTGTCATTGTCTTGGTCGAAGAGCTCATCGGGAATGCCATCGCAGTTTTGATCGATGCCATCACATGGGTCGGGGGCGCCTGGATAGATAGAACGATTGTCTTCGTTGCAATCTCCTTCAAGCTCAGAGAAGCCATCACCGTCGATGTCGTCTTCTGGTCCGAGCATTGGCTCAGGGTCGTCACCACAACCGGCTAGCGGAGCGAGGACGAGCGGGAAAAGTAGGGCGCTTGTGGCGATAAGAGTCTTTAGGGAAGCCATTCTTCAACCTTGTTAGGGGTGGGTGCGAGGGCGGTTTTGTCACAAATGCGTGACGTTGGCTAGAGGAATTAATCCTACCTTTCCGCATGCTTCGAACGAAAGATCGGGCACATGTGAGAGTCCGTGTGACGACGATTTCTCTGGGATCGACTGAGGACGGCCCAGAGTTGACACCCTGTGGCCACCTGGCGTAACAGTGCCGACCCAAAGCAGGGTGATGACGTCTCCTAAATACAAGAATTCCGCCGCCTTTTACGATGTTGATGGCACGTTGATCCAAATCAACATTGTTCACACCTTCGCGTTCTACGCCGCTCGGCAAGCATCGTGGAGTAAGTCACTTCGCACGAGCGTTCAGACAGCCATGAGCGTGCCGCTCTTCATTGCGGCCGACAAAGTCTCGCGCAAGTGGTTCAACGAACTTTTCTACAACTACTATGAAGGCTTCTCACTCGATCGCTTGGAGATCCTCGCGGAAGAACTCTTTGAAGAAGTCATCAAACCAAAGATCTACCCGCGCACGGTTGATCTGGTGCAAGAGTCACAACGCTCCGGTTGCAAGCAAGTCATCGTGACCGGAGCACTTGATTTCACAATGATGCCGCTTGCTCGGTATCTAGGCATCGAGCATGTAATCGCCAACAGTCTTGAGTTTAAGAATGGGATTGCGACCGGCAAGCTCAAGAAA
>JANTGM010000020.1 GCA_024762925.1 Kofleriaceae bacterium
TTGTTCTTCCGTGTATCTCTTCTTGCTCATGTTCTGTCCTTTCAATGTGACAGAACTCTCCAGTTTGATGTGGACCGATTTTCCGATCGCACCTCAGGGCGTATCTAGAACGCTCGCTGCAACGAAAGGTGCGCTAGATGCACTTCGCTATTATCAAAGCGAAGTTGGATTCCGTAGCCGCCAAGCAGAAGCGTGGCCTTTCCCAGCACAATGCTACCGCTGGCGCCGATCTCGTGAGCCCGAGTCTCCGAGAGATCTATCGGTGATCCGGAAACGTCTTGTCCTAAGTCGTCGAGACAGAAATCGTCCCCGAGACGACCTTGCAAGAATGGCGGCAGTGCAGGCCGCTCAAGCTCTGTACCGAACGCATAGCGAAGCTCTGCGGCCAGAGAACCCCGCGAGAAGCGGCTCTTGATCGCAGCCCCTTGCACAAACTCGCTATCACCACAGTGACGCATCACGCCTCCGAAGTATTGCGCGCCAAGCAACACGTGTTTGTCTATCTGTGATGAGACCAAGGCTGTTCCGCGATGGAGTATGCCCGGCCACTTCATAATGTCGAGATTGTATCGGGCTCCTACAGAAAAATCCCTAGTGATGCGATGCATGGTGCCCACATCACCGCTCCACTGAGGTAGAACCGCTGTGCTGCCGCCACGAAGCGCTGCGCTCAATACTGTTTCGTCACTGACCTGAAGGTTCAGGCGAGCACCAATTCGGTGGTTGTCAGTACCAAAGCGTCGACTGAAGTCGTAGCGAAGTGCCACGCCAAGGCTTGAACCGGGAAGCACGCTTGCAACAAACGTCTGGCTGTAGGCGCGCCGATTCTCTCCCTCGAGTGCTGGAAAGAACTCCATCTGTGAGGTCGCGTAGAGTTTCACCAGATTGACTCGGCGGCGCAATGCGCTCGCTCGCTTGTGGTCTGGGTCAAGCTGGAGTGCTCGTCCAGCTTCGCGCCTTGCCCTCAATGGGTCGAGTTTCTCCATGGCGATTTGGGCCAACTGAAAGTGGTACTCAGCTTTGGGTTGCAGCGCGAGAAGGGTCTCGAGCGTCTTCTCCGCTGTTTCCCAATCTCGACTCCACATGGAGATGGTTACCAAGAGTTCAAGAGCCGTGATGTTCTTTGGCTCCGCTTCGAGCACCGGGGCGAGAAATTCACGTGCTTGCGCATATGACGTTTCCCAGGAGGTCACCCGGGCTCGCAAAATGTGAGCGTCCCAATACCTCGGAGCTGCTTCGATCACTTTCTCCGCTTGTGCACGAGCTTCTGGACCACGACCTTGCCACGACAGGCGGTACGCCAGCTTGAGGCGCATATCGACATCGTCCGGGTTCTTCTCAAGTGACTCCTCAAGGGCCAGGACCTCCGCTTTCAGCTCTGCATCATCTTCGCCGTGGGCAGCACCAACGTGCAGAAGGAATGCCAGGGGCAGCATTGCCAGCACGTACTTCGCACTCATTCCATGCAATCGTAGCAAGCTGCTGTACGATGTGGAAATGGGAGTTGCCGATGTGCGCGTTTCGGCCACGAGAGAAAATGCCAAAATCATGGCCGTTTTCCATAGTGCCTGGCTCCTGTGTGTCGTGTTGTTGAGTTGCGGCGGCAAGCAAAGTGCTACACATTCAGGGACACGCAAGGGGGGGCTCACTGCACCAAACGTTTCTGCTGAACTCTCCGACTGGGGGGTGTCGTCAGTTGAGGACGTTGGCTTTGTCACAGTCGCATTGTTGAAGCACGCGTCTCGAGACGTGGAACTCACTCTGTACCAGATTCGCAAGCTCGCTCCAATCAAGGAGCGCGCAAGCACACGAGTTTGGCGTTCTGAGGCGCCAATGATGTCCTCGGGGGCCTTTCTTCTGAGCCGCTTCGATCGAGGAAACTACAACCGCTTGGGTGGCACGTTTGGGAGTTTTTCTAAGCTTCCTTCGACAGGCGATGTACGTTTGCTTGGTGGAACATCTGGGCTGCGCTTTCGATTTCGACGCAAGCAGGCGGGCTACTCTGGTCTCTGGTTGCATCTCTTTGATGATCGCGCCTCAGCCGAAGAACGAACGTATTTGCACACAGGCTCCGCTTCACACTTGAGTTTCGAAATTCGCGGTGCGAGTGGCGGAGAGTCCCTGTCCTTGGCAGTTGCGGATCGCGAGTGGTTGGAGCGAGGTGATGCTCGCACTATTGGAGATTTGTCGAAGTACCTTGGGGAAGGGGGCGTGACAAAGAGTTGGCAACGCGTGTTGGTTCCTCTCAGTGACCTCCCTTCGGACGTTGAACACGAGGAGCTTGCATCCTTGGTCTTGCAGGTGGGCGCGCCTTCAGCGGGAGAAATTGCGATTCGCAATCTTGGCCTGCTCGCAAGTGCACAAGCTCATCTACCAGTCGACTCCACCGCTTCCACTCCCCTCTCTCGGAAACGCCGTTTGCGTCGCGCCATGTGGGTGTGGGAAACCGAAACCCTCCTGAGCGATTCGGCACTTCGAGAGCGCCTCTTGTCAACGTGCCAGTCTAATCGCATCTCAGATGTTTTCTTACAACTGATCTCTGCTGAGCCGGACAGTGGCTCTTGGGACTCCATGCTGGGCCTCGTCGCCGAACTGCATGGTATTGGTGTGCGAGTCGAAGCGCTTGATGGAAGTCCAGAGTACGCTCAGGCGAAGCACCACAGAAAGGCTCTCAGAGTTGTCACTGCTGTTGCAGCATCGAATCGACGGCAGTCGAGTGAGCGCAGTTTCGACGGCTTGCGCTTTGATATTGAACCGTACTTGTTGCCAGGCTTTTCGGGGCCGAGCAAGGGTACGATTCTCCGCGACTATCTCGCGCTGCTCGACAAACTGCGTCACGCGACCAAGGTGGCAGGTCTTGTGTTGGGAGCGGATATTCCTTTCTGGTTCGATGGTCTTGATCGATATCAGGAGCCAACCGCACGCGTCGAAGGAAGACCCGTAAGTGAACTCATTATGGACCGAGTCGACAACATCGCCGTCATGGCATATCGCACTCGTGTCTACGGACCAGACGGGGTGATTGCTCACGCCATTGACGAAATCGAATATGCCGAAGCGACGGGCAAGCAGGTGTTTGTGGGGGTCGAAACCGGAGCACTGCCAAATGAGCACGTACAAGACTTCGACCGGGAAAGGCGAGACTCGGCCGACCGCTTGCTCCTCTGGAATGAGGAGCGAGGGATTCGGTTGGCGTACTTTCGCGCATCAGAGAAGAGGGCCTTGGCGGCCGCTCGTGCAGCACATCCGAAAGCGCAAATGCTCTACCTACGCTCAGAATCGGTTGCACCTGCAAGCAAGGTAACGTTCAGTCGCAATGGCTTGAGAAGCTTGCAAGATGCGACCGATCGCATTGGTGAAGAACTCGGGTTCTACGACTCAACGCTTGGAGTTGCGATTCACGCGTTTGCGAGCCTCGTGCAACTCTCTGACCGCAGCCCCTAATACTTCGGAGTGTCGCCTTGCATAGAATAATTCTGAATGCGTTCGTCTTGCTGGCCCAACGCTGCGGCCAGCTGCCTCTGCACCATCATCTCGCGCCGCTGCATCGCTCGCTCTTTGCTTGCTCGCAGAACGGCATTTCGGGCAAGGTGGCGAGCCGCCGCACACGATACTTCCGCAATCACCATGACGACCTTAGCAGTGTCTTCTGGATCTCTGAAGGAACGGTGAACTGCCGCCAACAGGCGCCTACCAACATTGTCGCAGTCGACAATCACCGTGGACGGGCTCTCGCCCCAAGCCAATCGTCGGTTCAGTGCATCGCGCAGTGACATGTCGAGCCCGGGCTCCGTTTCCTGCATTCGCGCAACTCTGCCTATGATTGCGTCAAATACCTCAGAACCTGCTGCATCAGAGCCGTACTCGGCCGTGTTGAGCGCCTCGTCTCGGAGAACCTCAAGTCGTTCACTTAGTTCGTGGCTCAAGGTTGCACGTCCTCCACGGTATCGAGCTCAAGCTCAAGCTGTGCGAGGTGCTGCTCGTTTCGGGCCAAACGCTCGCGCATTCGGGAGGTGCTGGAGTTCATCTCCTTGAGGCGGTCGGTGGTTGGCTTACCAGCATCAACGGCAACCAGGGCGAACGCATGAAACAAACTCTGGTGAGCTAAGGCGAGGGCGCTGAGTGCTTTTGCTCTTGCTACAGGCGAGACGTCCTGCGCGTCCACCGCCGCCATGTGTGCCGAACGTGCCGTATCCAGACTATCAAGCATCGGATTGATCTCTTGCTCTGTGAGGAGTCGAGTGCCATACAATTCAACGGCGGTGCTGGCCATTTCCGCTTCTCCGGAAAACTCTGAGGCGCTCGCGTGGGCGGCGTCGATAATCGTCTTGATGAAGGGGCGCTCTTCCGCTCCTAGCACCTTCCTCGCGTCTTTGGCTCCTTGTACGAGGCATCGATTTACTTCCGGCCCGGCAGGCATTGGTGATTCAAGCGAGGTGAAGGGAACGGTGACAACGCTTGCAAACGTTGTATCGGGTAGGTCGGTCGTAGCGCGACGGCTTGCGAACGTCTCATTTGCTTCCTTGATACAAGCGCTCACTTGTGCGCCAATCACCATTTCGCCAACGACTAGAGCTCGCAGCAGCGCAATCTCAAGGCACACGCCAAAGTCTTCATCGGTTTGGCTCACGTCGCGAACAACAGACATGGCGGCCGCTCGAAGAATGTCAAAGAGTTCTTTTACCGGGCCGTATTTGCCTTCTCGTTCAAACCAGGGCTTCACCAGGCTATCGGCATAGGTCCATACGTGCACTCCTGTGGTGCTTTCAAGGTCGAGATACATCGCTTCACAAAAACTGCCTCCCAGAAGGTCAAGCGCTTCTGTCTTTGGAAGATTCGCGGCAAGCGGAGATGAGGCGAGCCCCATGCGCTGGCAGACGTCCATGAACAGCGGACGCCGACTCCACCATGCGCCCGAGCCAGTCTCCTCGGGCGTATCGGATCGAACAGCATTCGATTGTTCAACCTCGATGACAACGGCGCTGATGTTGTCACCGCCACCACCGCGCTTGGCCAGGTCGATGAGGTCGGCAGTGGCTTCGTCTGGACTCGCCGCCCCGCTGAGCACCTGCTCAATCGCGCTTCGTGTGGCGTAGCCGTTGAGCCCGTCGGAGCAGAGAAGTAGCTTGTCGCCAACTTGCAGCTCAACCTCCAGCAGGTCGACCTCTGTCGTTGGAAGCCCCCCGAGGTTTCGTGAGAGCACACTCGCGTGCGGGTGGTCGATGGCCTGCTCGGGCGTTAACTTGCCGGCGGCTACCAGTTCTGCGACTACCGTGTGATCGGCGGTTAGCCTTCGCAGTCGACGCTTGCGCAGCAGGTATGCCCGGGAGTCGCCCACATGTGCAATGAGTGCTTGATTTGGGCGCGGCATCATGAGCGCAACCACCGTGGTCCCCATGCCGTGCAGCTCTCGATCGGCTTTGGCTCGCAAATGAACCTTCGACCCTGCTGCTTTGCACGCCTCGACTAAGAGTTTTCCCGGAGGACGATGTGATCGTCCCTGCGCGATCGTATTCACCATCACCTCCCGCGCAACTCGGGAAGCCGTGGCGCCGCCTTGGTGTCCCCCCATGCCGTCAAGAACGATGTAGAGTCCTTGGTTCTGGTCGACAAAGATGCAGTCTTGGTTCTCTTCGCGAAGAAGCCCGACGTCTGTTTTTCCCGACGAGCGAATATCGAGATCACGAACCTCTCTCGTTTCGCTAGTTGACGACATTCGGCTCCTTGCGTTCAGTCGCCGCAGCTCGCTGTTCTTCGAGTTCGTCGTTGAAGATCGCCACAACTTCCCGCGCAGCGTTAAAATTGAGTCGAACAACCTCACGCACGAATAGGTTTGTGGTGGGGCTCGGTGGCAAACCTTGCTTGGAGACCTGCACAACCAAATCTCCCATTGTAACGACGGTTCGCAAGACAGAGCGTGGTGAAAGCCCCATCCCAAGAAGCGTCGCGCTCCAGCTCGATACCGCTTGATGTAGCTGCGCAGGCGAGGGACTCTGGAGGTACCTCTGCATCTGATCTACGACGGTTTTGAATTGGCGGCGGATCATCACCTCCGGCAACGTCCCAAAGGCGTCATCAATCGAGTGGCGCGACTCAACCAACGTGTCGAGCATCTCGATCCTCAGAGACGAGAAGATTTCAGCGTGGCTGTTCGCCATTCTCGATATCCTAACATCTGACTGCTAGAAGAGGCGCGGGAGAGGGCCCTCCAAGTTCATCGCGTGCTACATTGAACTTCAAGGCAGCAAATCGCAGCCTCCTTTTTCACCATGTCTGATGGCCGCATACTTGTCGTCGATGATGATCCGCTTCTGCGTGGGTCGATTGCCATGGTGCTTGAGGACGAGGGCTACACCGTCGAGCTCGCCGCCGATGGCTGCAAAGCCCTGGAGTCTGTTGCGGCAAATCGGCCAGACGTAATTCTTCTCGACGTCATGATGCCGAACATGAGTGGAACCCAAGTGCTCAAAGAGCTTCAGGACGATCTGACCACAGCTGACATCCCCGTACTGGTCATGACAGCCATCAATGGAGTTGCTGGTGGCCGCATCCTCAATGGTCCCAACACCGTCGTGGAGAAACCCTTTGATGTGCACGACTTGCTAAACAAGATCGCGCTCGCCATGTTTCGCAGCCAAGACGCAGGCGATTCGAGCGGCTCCGCCGAGGCATAGCGCCAGCAACCTGCCGTGGTATACGGCTTCTATGCTCAAGCCATCGGTATTCGCGAAGCATCGTTCCGACCTCGTGGAGATAATGGAACCCAACTCGGTCGCGCTAATTGGCTCCCCACCTGAGCTACTTCGCAACGGTGATGCGAGCTACCCATATCGGCAACGTTCTGATCTCTACTACCTCAGTGGATTCGCTGAGCCGGGAGCAACGTTGGTCCTGCGCACTGAAGGCGAGAAGCCCTACACCCTCTTTGTGCGCCCCAAAGATCCAGAGCGAGAAACCTGGGATGGCAAGCGCGCTGGCGTGGAAGGGGCGATACGCGACTTTGCTGCAGACCAAGCATTTTCCAACAAGGTGCTTCGCAAAGAGCTGCGTGAACTCATCGCCAATGTCGACAACCTCTACTACGAGCTGGGCAGCGACCCGGTTTACGACAAGCTTGTCATCGACCTCATCGGGGAATTGCGCCAAGGAGAACGACGTGGGCAGCGTCCCCCACTTCGCATTGTAGATCCGCGCTTCTCATTGCACGAGCTACGCCTTCGCAAGAGTGAAGAAGAAATTGCCGTGCTGCGCAAAGCCTCTGAGCTCACTGCCTCAGCCCACCTTGCGAGCATGCGAGCGGCGAAACCGGGTGCCAAAGAGAACGAAATCGAAGCGCTCATTGACTACAGCTTTCGCCGGCAAGGGGGAACTGGCCCTGGCTACACTTCCATTGTTGGCGGTGGTGCGAATGCGACGATCTTGCACTACATAGAGAATGACCAGGAACTCCAAGATGGTGACTTGCTTCTGATTGATGCTGGTTGTGAATACGAGTTCTATACAGCGGACATCACTCGAACCTTTCCCGTCAACGGTACGTTCTCTGAGGCACAAAGGCGTTGCTACGAAATTGTCTTAGACGCGCAAGAGCAGGCGATCGCCATGACTAAGCCTGGTGCGACGATCGTTCAGATTCACGACCTCTGTGTGGAAGTGCTCACCGCCGGCATGATCGAGATTGGGCTCCTGGAAGGGGCGGTTGCAGACCGCATAGAAGATGAGAGCTACAAGCGCTTCTACATGCATCGCACAAGTCACTGGCTCGGAATGGACGTGCACGATGTTGGCCCGTACACCATTGGTGGTGAAGCGAGGCCACTTGAGCCGGGGATGGTGATTACCGTCGAACCTGGGCTCTACATCGCTGCAGATGCCGAGAACGTGCCAGACGAGTATCGCGGTATTGGTATTCGCATCGAAGATGACATCGTCGTCACGGCTGATGGCAATGAAAACCTCAGCGCAGCCGTGCCTAAAACAGTGGCCGAAGTCGAAGCTGCCTGCAGATCGTGAACGAGCGAGAACGCACACGTCGTAGCAAATTTCTTAGTCTTGTCTTGCGCCACCAGCCCGAGACAATCGGGTTGGTTCTCGATGAGGCTGGCTGGGTGGCAATCGATACGTTACTCGCACAGATGGCGGCCCACGGAAAGAGCACAAGTCGCGAGACACTTGAGGAACTCGTCAGGGCCAGTTCCAAGCAGCGCTTCGCGATCAGTGATGACGGCTTGCGTATTCGGGCCAATCAAGGCCACTCTGTCTTCGTGCAGCTTGGCCTTGCAGCAGCAAAGCCGCCCGCCAGGCTCTTTCACGGAACGGTCGCAGCCGCGCTGCAAGCGATACAAGCGGAGGGCCTCTCAAAGATGAATCGACACCACGTTCATCTCTCCGCTGACAGCGCAACTGCGACGATGGTGGGCCAGAGACGTGGCAAAGCCATCGTCTTGGGAGTGGAGGCCGGTCGTATGAGTGAGGCGGGATTTGTCTTCTATCGGTCGGAGAACGGGGTCTGGCTCACCGAGGCTGTGCCGCGACAGTTCCTCGTGATGCCTGGCAGCTCATAGCTGCGGGACCACAATCCCGTGAAGAAACCGTTGCTCAGGCCAAGGATGGCTCAGTGTTGATGCGCTAGTGCGCTTAGCGAGAAATCATCGGTTCGGTGCAAGCTCTTAAAGACGGTGTCGCGATTCTCATGAAGGAGGTCGACGATGACCTCTTTGTGGATTCGAAGGTCTGGCGGCCTTGCAACGAGTGCATCAAAGGTCAAGCCCGGAGGAGCCAAGGCGTCGGATACGGGTGCCACAGAATAACTCCAATCGCCTGGCGAGTGCTTGAGACTGCGAATCGCCCTCGCATCAGTCCGGTATTCTTCTGAATCCACCTGATAGGTTGCAAGTGTCTTCTCAAACGCCTCAAGGGAATTGAGTCGCAGTCGGCCGCCATCGATTGCCGCTGCATAAAACTCCTCCCCGCTGTGCCGAGTCGCGAACTGGGCGAGGTTTGCCGCATATGCAAGGAACTCCGATCGTATCCGCTCGAGGTCCAGCAGCTCAAAGGGCGTGGTGAGCCTTCCTTGCTCCGCAGCTTCGAGCATAGGACGGCACAAGCCTTCGGCAAGTTGCCGGGCGGTCTCGTTCCACTTGGGATGAAGCAGGTCGAGCTTTGGTGTGTGGGCAAGCAGGACATACAAGCTCCTCGGGCAGTTGTTGCCGGCGGCACGCATGAGTGCAGTGCCGTTTTTCGTCATGGCGTTAACGTCCGCGCCGCGGTCGAGCAGCAAGGCAACGAGCTTCATCGTTCCATCCTCTGATGCAGCGTTGACCAAGGCTTCGGGACTGGTATCGATGGGGGCGTCGGCTGCAACGAGCTGGTCGAGCAATCTCAAGCAGCCTTCTCCTGTTCCAAGGGCCGAGTTGGACCTCAAGATTGACGTCCCCGATTTGTCCAAGAAGATCGAGAGCAAGTGCAACATCTTGTTCGACGATGGCGGTGTGAAAGAGTTGGCCTAGTTCGCTATCCCTGCTCATCAGACTCTCCCAAAGCCCAAGGTTAGGACTGTACGCGCAAGGTGTCTTGCCCCTTTGGGTTCATCTCTCTCTCTCTCTCTCTCTCTTTGGTACGGATTTGCGACACTTGCGGCGATGCTGGGCCTGGGGCAATCGCGATGGTTGACATGCGATGGCTCGAAGGCTAAACGGGGCCCATCGTGTCCAAAAACAAGCTCAGTCCCAGTCAGCGAAGCCACCTAAAGTCGCTGGGGCACCACCTCCAGCCCATCGTCACCGTGGGAAAAGAGGGCATCACCGATGGTGTGGTCGCCGCGCTTGAACAAGCACTTCTCGATCACGAACTGGTCAAAGTGAAGGTTGGCAAGAGCAGCACTGAGAACCGGCATGATGTGGGAGAGCCGCTCGCCGAACGCACCAATGCGCACAATGTTGCGATGATTGGCAAGACGATGTTGCTCTACAAACGGCATCCAGAGAAGCCTACGATCAAACTCCCCAGGTGACCAGTTCGACCCAAACGGCTTGGCTGCTCGCTCTGCGGAGCATCTCGACTGGTTGCGCGTTAAGAACTATTCCCAATAGACGATTCGAAACCGCCACGTCTATCTCCGCTAAGGTGTCCGCGACAGAGCCATCTTAGAACTATTCTACTCCACGGGAATGGGACGCCGCGAGCTGATGGGGCTTAAGCTCTACGGCCTGGATACCGAGCGGCAGACTCTGATGATTCGACAGGGCAAAGGCGCCAAAGAACGCATGGTGCTGGTCGGCGAGCGGGCGCTGGATTGGGCGGACAAATACATCACCGACGTGAGGCCGGGGCTTGTCTGCGAGCCCGATGAAGGAATCTTGTTTCTGACGTCGGAAGGCCAGATGTTCACGGCAAACCATCTCTCGCATTTGGTGCGAAAAGCGATCGCAGCGGCCGATATCGGCAAGACAGGCTCTTGCCATCTTTTTGCGTCACACCATGGCCACGCTCATGCTCGAGGGAGGTGGCGACGTGCGCTTTATCCAGGAAATGCTCGGCCACGCCAACCTCGAAACGACGCAGGATCTACACCCAGGTTTCGATTCGGAAGCTGCGAGAGATCCACGCGGCGACGCACCCGAGCGCGAAGCGAGGCCACTACAATGCTGAAAGCAATGGGGCTGATGAAGAATGACTAGCGGAAGAACGCCATGGAACGTATCTTACAAAGCATGCCGACCCTGAAAGCCATCGTCTCCGGAGGCCGCGCCATCATTGAGAACGTTGGCGACTATACCGATGGGACCGAGCTTGAGTTGGAGATCGTCGAGAACGACGAGATGAGCGACGAAGAACGAGCGCGACTGCACGCAGCAATCGAAAAATCGATTGAAGAGTACGAAGCTGGCTTGGCTGTTCCCGCGGAGGAGCTGCTGGCTGAGATGCGTGCCCAGCTGCCATGACCTACAACGTTAAGGTGTCGCCCAAGGCGAGCCAACTCTTCATAGAGGCGAATGAGTGGTGGGTCGAAAATCGACCGGCAGCACCAACTCTGGTTACCCAAGAGACGAATCGCATCCTTGCATTCCTATCCGACTCGCCCAAGATCGGCGGGCAAGAATTGGGCGCAGGGTCCCTGATGCCAGATGGCGGTTGCCGAATTGACGGTGTGCTCGCCGCGCGAAACTACAGCGTCACTTCGGCCCTTTCGGGCGTGAAATTACGATGGAAGGTCGGCTTTCGACTGCTAGGCCAGGGCGCGCAAGGCTTCCTTCACGTTGCTCACGCCGATTAGCTTGAGGCCGTGATCGCTTTCCAGTCGTAGCAAGTTTTGCTCTGGCAAGACACACCGCTCAAAGCCCAGCTTGGCAGCTTCGGAGAGGCGAACATCAACCATGTTGACCGCGCGAATTTCGCCAGCGAGTCCAACCTCACCAAAGACCAGTGTCTTGCCATCGACTGCTTTGTCATACGCAGACGAGGCGAGAGCAACCGCGATACCAAGGTCGACAGCAGGCTCTGAGACGCGGACGCCTCCCGCAACGTTGACAAAGATGTCTTCGGGCACCAGGTCAAGCCCCGCGCGCTTTGCCAAGACGGCAAGGAGTAGGGCAACCCGATTTGAGTCGACACCAGCACAGGTGCGTCGTCCAAAGTTTGCCGCTGGCGGAGCCACCAGGGCTTGCACTTCGACCAGAATCGGCCGAGTCCCCTCAAGCGTCGCAACGACGACCGAACCTGGCGCTCCCTCGGGGCGCTCTGCTAGGAAAAGTTCTGAAGGGTTGAGTACTTCGCATAGTCCCGATCCACGCATCTCAAATACGCCAATCTCCTGCGTTGATCCAAAGCGATTCTTGATGGCCCGCAAGATTCGGTAGGGGCTGGTGCCTTCGCCTTCAAAGTGCAAAACCGTATCGACCATGTGCTCGAGTGTCTTTGGACCCGCAATGGAGCCTTCCTTGGTGACATGCCCAACAAGAATGGTTGGGATGCTCGAGGTCTTGCTGAACGCCATGAGCCTGCCTGTACACTCGCGCACCTGGCCAACAGAACCGGGAATTGAATCGAGTGCGTCACAGTGCACAGTCTGAATGGAATCGATCGCCAAGACCGCAGGCCGCATCTCGAGTGCATGATCCAAGATCGCGTCGAGGTTGGTCTCGGCAAACAGTGTGAGTCCCTTGTTGGTGGCACCAACGCGTTTTGCCCTGAGACTGGTTTGTGCGACCGACTCCTCACCACTGGCATAGAGAATTCTGCCGTGTTCCTCTGCAATGCCTTGAAGCATCTGCGCGAGCAAGGTCGACTTTCCAACCCCAGGGTCACCGCCGAGAAGCACGAGCGAGCCGGGCACCAAGCCGGCCCCGAGGACCCGATCGAGTTCATCAATGCCACACCGAAGCCGCTCGATGTCATCGGCGTTACCAGCATCGGCGATCGAGATGGGTTTGTTTGCGTGGCTACCTGCGGAAGCAGCAGGCCGTGCCGCAATTCCTCGACCGGCCGGCCGACGTACTTCCTCGACGAGGCTATTCCACTCCCCGCACTGTGGACAGCGTCCAAGCCACTTTGGCGCATTGTGCCCGCATGACTGGCAAACGTAGCTGGTCTTGGTTTTGGATTTTGCCTTGGCCATTTCCGAAGGCTAGCTCGTGGCTATGACGATTTAAATGAGCCGCATACAAGCAAGCACGGCCAAGGCCACGAGTGTCGGATTCAAAACTCTTGCTCGCGCTCGCTCGGCTTTTCGCCCTCTGGACGCCTCCGGCTCTGCGTTGCTCAGCGCCTCACTTGCCCCACCAGCAAGCTCGCTGTTCGCGCCTTGCCAGTGAACGAACTCCCGTCGCGATCATCGATCAACCATTCTGCACCCGACACTCAAGCGTATCTCACAACCTCTTCGGTTGTTTGAGTACCGATCTGCGGCACATCTCGGCATCACAAAACCTTGTAGAGCCACGATGCCTGTGCGCTCGCTCCTGGACCTGCCCTCAGCTCGGGCCCTCATACTCGGTTAGTGGTTATGAGATACGCTCTAGAACTGAAGCATTAGGCGGGTCTGGATTGTCTGGGCTGTTGCGGCATCACCACCATTGCTGGTGTTGGGACCGAACGGAAATGCCGAACCTACTGGATGGTCGAGTGCAGCAAAGGGCAGCAGGATTCCGTACGAGATGCCTGCGAAGAAGCCGTCATTCTCATAGCCAATGTCGGCATCGAGCTCCAGACCATAGAGCGTTGAGTTGCCAGGCGTTGCCACGGGGCGATGGGCAGCACTGAGAATGCCAGCGCCACGAACTTTGAACTTGCTTGTGAGCTCGTATTGAAAGCTCGATTTGCTGTAGACCGCGTTGCTCACACCACCGAGTAGCTCGCGGAAGAAAATGAGGTCGACGTGGTAAGCGGGATCAAAGACAAAGCGCTCAAGGGTGTTGTCCCCTGGGCCCAGGCTCACAGCGCCGCTCACGTGTGTTCGCCCTTGCACCTCGTTGTCCCATTGGTCGCCGCTGGCAAAGCCCACCTCTTGCGTTAGCCTGAGGTCGTCATCCATAAGACGGTAGTTCATGCGTGCTACGCCACCAAACTGGCGAATCTTGATGCTGTCGGCGATACCGAGATCCGGTGCTTTGAGACTACCGATGATGTAGGTCGCTTCTGCTTCGACATCGAACTTGCCCTTTGCATACTTAACCCAAAGGTCTGGGGTATACGTCGTCATGTCGCGATTCGCATAGCTCTCTGGTGGCGGTGTTTCACCAATCATCACATCCTGTTGCACGTTGTCGCGAGTGATGTATGCGAGAAAGGCGCCGTAGTTGAGGACTGATTCGCCGTTGGCGATCTTGTCGGCCACACGGGTCGGGCTGTCCATGTTCGAAATCATGAGCAGCCATTGGCCAAGGTCATCTGCATCATCGAGGTCCCAAGCTTGTCGGCCGTAGCCTGCTTGTTCGCCAACGAGTGCAGAGTTTGGCCCGGTGTTTCCCCAGTCCATCGCGATCCCTGCGTTGAGATTCATGCCGGGAATTTTCGTAGAGAACGAAAGCCTGTCGACAGTGTCGCCAAAGTCAGCATCGAGGTTGTAGCCACCGTGAATCGGATCGGCACCACCTCCGTTTGCGACGATTCCCATGCCCCAATGCCAAGGCATGCGACCAAACTTGAGAATGCCAATTGGCGCATCAATCTCGGCCCAAGCGCGCTTGACGACAATCGAGTCGGCGAGGTTGTTGGTCCCGGCCTGTGGAGCGTCTTGGTTTCCATCGATTGAGTTGATGGGAAGATCGCCCGCACCGCCGTTTGCGCTGTAGCCAAATGGCGTGGCACCGAGCGTGATGTTGTCGAGCACGTCGACCTGCATGTGCACCGATGAGCGTTCATCAATATGAAAGATGGGTTCGAGGCGCAGGCGCGTGTTGGCTGTTGAGTAGGAGTTTTTGCAGCTTCCTGCGCTCGATGTTCCTCGGCAGGCGAGGGGATTTGGGAAGGGCGCACCTCCCAAGCTCTCTACATCGGTGAAGCCCAGGTCCAATTGTTTGAGCCAGTCGTGACGAAAGCGGAAATATCCGTCGAGACTAAAGACCTGCAGCTTCTTGCGTGAGCCTTTGGGCGGCGGAAGCACTGGAGTTGTTGGTAGGGCTCCGAGTTTCTTTGGGGCTTGTTCCGCAACTCCATCCGAGCTTGTGCCTGCAGCAGGTGTGGGCATGCCGCCTGGCTGGCCGCCAGCACCTGGCATTCCTTGGGCCTGTGCATCTGAGATGCTGCCGACTTGCAGGAGGGCTGCCCCGCAAAGGGCGGCCGAGGCGAATGTGATTGCTGTGGTTAGTTGGTGCCGAGACATAGGATGAAATCAGATAGGAAAGCCCACGAAAGACCGCAGTATTACGAGCGCGCACTATACCGGCGCACTGAGGGGGGGCAAGAGGCTAGGCCGTGGAAATCAAGAGGGATTTGAGTGGGAATCGTGGGCGTTTGGGACTTGGTATCAGGCCCTAAAGCGGTTCGGAGTGGTAATAGAGACCCCCTCGTAGGCAACCGAGTTGCCCGCCCGTGACTCTTTTTGAAACAGAGATGCAAATGGACTTTCGAATCACAATCACTCTTGGGCTTGCCGCTTGCGGGGGAACTCAGAGCAGCCCCCATAAGCCCATCACTGCCACGCCCAAGCCAGCAGTTGTTGAGAAGCCCGCCACTGAAGGCCCAAGTCTCTTGCTGGGTTGGTATTGCCCCGAGTCCGCAGCCGGGCGTCCGGGCGTGGAGCCGGTCCTGGCGCGAGATCCGGCTTGGACGAATGAGGAGGCAGTGCTCGAGCGAGCAATCAGCGCTCGTCGAGCCAAGCGCTTTTCGGTGTTGGGCTATCAAGGGCAGCTCTCAGGCATCCTATCTGTGGCTGGTGGGGCAACCTCTGGTGGTGCTCGGCTTGCGATTGGATCCTATCTCGGAGCTGAGCCTTGCGACATTGTTGATAGCTTGGGGAACGTACGCAGCACAGACGAGCAGTGTCTGCATGCAACACAGAACTGTTCGCTTGCGGTTGGGTTGCTCGAACCAGCTGGTGGCTTTGATGCACGACCGTACGAAGAAGATCCTGAGGCCGCGGAGCTTGCGAAGAGTGCTGCTTGTGAGATTGGCCAGAACCTCGCTGTGGATGTGGATGGGGATGGAACAGCCGAGCGCTTCTCACTCTCCGAGATACTCGCTGGTCGCTCGCCGGTCGAGTTGCCGTTGCAAGACGAGGGAGGTCGGACATGCGAGAGCAGTTTCGCGAGTCCAATTGCTGATGCGGAAGACCTCGTTCGCGTTGGCGTCTTAGACCTTGATGGGGATGGCAGACCCGAAGTTGTGTATCGCAACGCAAGTGAATTCTTGGTCTATGGGGCCCCCAATAGCCCTGCACGCATGGAGCTCCTTGGGCGAGCAAAGCTCACATCGTCACCAAAGTAGGAGGTTTTCTGGGGTAACGGGAGGCAACGATCACTAGGTGGGGTGTGCGTGAAGAGGTATGCTCAGTGTTCCTTATTTTTTTGGAGGGACTAGATGCGTACGACTTCCATCTTTAGCCTATTGATTGCGCTCGTTGCTGCTGCTGCTTGCTCAAATGACACCGGGATTCTCATCAACGCTTCGGCATCCCCCGCTATTGCCCAAGACATTCAATTCTTGAGGTTCTACGTCGGTGAAGAACTCGGCGTAGAAAATGGGTATTATTCGGATGATCGTCCTCTGCAGGACGTGTCCTTGGACGGACGTGACATTGCCGTGAATCCCTACTCGCTTCTCATTCGAGGCGGTGACGTAGACACTCCTATCATTGTTGCGGTCTTGGCGATTGGCCCCCAAGGGGACCCGATTGGTTTTGGACGACTTGAAAACCCGGTGAGCTTCCTCTCGGGCAAAGTGCTCGAATGGGACGTCGAGATTGGGCGCATGGACGACGTCTTCGAGACCGACTACTGCCTCAAATGGTACGACGAAGACGGCCGACTGGTTCATATTGGGCGGCCCGGCGATCAAGACTGCGATGGTGCCTTTGACCCAGAAAATGGTGGGGATGACTGCGACGATCGAAACCCCAATGTATTCCCTGGCAATCAAGAAGACTGCAGCAACTTCATCGACGATGACTGCAACGGCTACACTGACATGGAGGACAACTTAGATGCTGATAGGTTAGTTGGAGACAACGATGGCTATGCAGCCTGTGGCAGTGGGCCGCTTGATTGCAACAATGCAGATCGTTCGATTCATCCAGGAGCGCTCGATGAGTGCAACGGGATAGACGATGACTGCGATGGCCTGTGCGATGGGGGCTTCGATGTCGATGGGGACTTCGTGACGACCTGCGGAAGCTTCATTGGCCCCGAGGGCCAGTGCGTGTTCATCGATGAGCAGCAATTTGATTGTGATGACAACGAGCCTACGAATTTTCCTGGCAATGAAGAGATCTGTGATGGCCGGGACAATAACTGCTCTGGGGTTTGCGACGATGAGGACTTCGACAAAGATGAGGATGGCTTCACCGAATGCGGCTCCGTAGTGGGACTGTGCAACACCCGCCCCGACTTCGCCGACTGCGACGATGACAAGGCAGAGATTCACCCAGGGGCTGTCGAAATCTGTGATGGCATCGATCAGAATTGCGATGGTGATGAAGATGCGCCGGTGTCTCCCTGTTTTGCGAGCGCCGATGGCGACTGCCAACAGGGAACGCGAAATTGCATCGGCGGTGAGCTCATCGGCGAGTGCGAAACTACGGATGCTATCGTGTCGAGTTCGATCTGCGAAAGCTACAACGACTGTCAAGCTCAACCACCACTGGCCGATCCGCTCACATGCGTGCTCGATGGCGAAGGGTTTGATGCCGAGGAGAGTGTTGACTGTAAGGTTGGCATTGGAGGCAACACACAATGCGAGCAACGCACCGTTCGGATTGTCGCACCCGATAACGCTGGCGACTGCAGCTACACCGTCATCGGTGGATCGTTTCAGCAGGGGTATCGAGTTGATCTCGTCGGTTTCGGTGGCGGTGAGCAAACGCCAGTCTTGTTCGAATGTGATGCAGTCCTGTTTGTTAAGGCGCTGCCTGGCGCTGGGCAAGCGCACATTTTCATCGCCTACTCCTCGGAGCAGACGCCTTCACACTTGATCGATGTGCGGCTGCAGATAGACCAGCGCAACGATTGTGGGGAACTGCTCGGGCTCGATTGCAACGGCGGTTGGGACAATGTTCCTCTTCCACCGTCACTCTAGGAGCGCTCAAGAGTGCGCCCTGGCCAAGGTTAGGGCGCTATAGTTCGACTGTGAGCAAGAGCGAGCTTCGCAGAAATATTGGCCGACTCCTCTGGATTGGCTTTGAGGGAACCACAGTCGACGAAAGACTGAAAGCCACCCTGGTGGCGGGTGACGCAGGAGGAGTGACGCTCTTCGCACGCAACCTGCCAAAGAGCGCAGAGGGGACGGACCTTAGCGCTCTGCGAACACTCAATGACTCGTTGCACGAAGCGGGACTGGCATCAGGAGAAAAACTCTTAATCTCTGTCGACCAAGAGGGCGGACGGGTGCAGCGCATCAAGGCGCCAACAGAGCACTATCCGCCAATGATGAAGGCCGCACCTGGCCACGATGCGGCGGCACTTGCCTCGCTCAAAGCGTTGGCACAACACATGGGAAGCGAGCTTGCCGACTGGGGCTTCGACATCGACTTTGCTCCGGTCTTGGATGTGCACACCAACCCCTCGAATCCCATTATTGGCGATCGGGCCTTTGGTGAAAACCCGGAGGTTGTCGCTGCGAGGGCGCTGGCGTTTGCCGCCGGCTTGCAAGCTGCGGGCATTCTTCCATGTGGCAAGCACTTCCCTGGGCATGGGGATACTGCCACCGATAGTCACCTCGCTCTGCCACGTTTGGATTTTGCCATGGAGCGCCTGCGAGAGATTGAACTGGCGCCGTTCGTCGCAGCAATTGCCGCCAATGTACCAATGCTGATGACGGCGCATGTCGTCTTTGCTTCCCTCGATGACACGGTGCCAGCAACGTTGAGCCGTGCCGTGGTAACAGGCCTTCTTCGAGATGAGCTTGGCTACAAGGGCGTCATCATTAGCGACGATTTGGACATGCGTGCGATCGCGGACAACTTCAGTGTGGGAGATGCTGCCGTGAGGGCCATCGATGCAGGGTGTGATGTGCTTCTGCTTTGCCGAAACCTTGAGCACCAAGAAGAGGCGCGCAATGCCCTTATGGCTCGCGCAAAAGACGATGCGGTCTTCCGAGCGAGGATCGCAAGCTCGGCGGCACGTGTGAGAGCGCTCGGCGACGCGACTTGATGTCGCGAGCCTATCTCACGCGCTAGGCTTCGACCGGTATCCCGCCCACTCCGAGCAAATCGCAGCTGCGAGCTCCCATGCGTTGTTGCCGTGAATACTGACCTTCGAGGCGTTGGGCAAAAATTGGGAGCAGGGCTGAGATGGTGGTTGCCGAATTGACGCTGTGCTCGCCGTGCGAAACTACAGCGTCACTTCGGCCCTTTCTGGTGTCAAATTACGATGGAAGGTCGGCTTTCAACACTCATGATGCCTCGGAAACGACATCACTTCGCCGCCCAACCAAGCCAAGGCCTGATTCGATTAGAAGCAGAAACAGCAAGAGGGCGGCGATTGCGTGCCACAGTTCAATCCGCTGCGTTGGAGCTTCTTCATCTCCACTACTGCCCTGACCCTCGCGCTCAAGCGCTTCTGTGGGGACCAGGCTCAAGTCGCTCACGGCAGGGTCGAGGTTGGCGGCGAAGGTTGCCTCAGGGCGTGGCTGCAAGATGCCCGTCGAATCCACGCTTGAGACGTGGTAGATCCCAGGAACGTCAATGCCATCGAGTCGGGCGCTTTTGTGGCCCTCTACTTTCTCACCCTCGAGAACCATTCGTCCTCGGCCGGGACCCTCAATCTCGAGGCGAACATCGTCTGCAGCGATCTTGATTAAGACCGAGTTGCCGACCATTGTCTGTTGATTCTTGCCCTGCAAAGGCTTGGAAGCGAGGTGGCGAATTGTTTGTTGTAGGAACGGCAGAAAGCCTGGGTGAATTGCGAGGTTGTTCCAATCGCGATCGAGGGTGGATCCGAAAAGCATCAACGTGCCGGCTCCTTGGCGCGCCTCTACGAGTGCTGCGGCGCCGTTGTCGAAGCGGGCCAAGACACGACGGTCCTTTACCGATGTTGTTGGACCGAGCAGCATGACTTGCCAGAAGCTCGCGCTGTAGAGACCCGGTGCGTCCTTGGCAAATACCGAGAAGACCGGATGCTCAATCTCCAGCTTGCTCAGACGCAATTCCGCTTGTGGGCTGCGCTTCCGTCCTCGTCGCAGGTCGAGCGCGCTCTTGAGATCTTGCGCGAGCAGGGGCGCCATGGAGCGGTTGTACTGATCGGCGTCAACGTTGGCGCCCATCGAAACAAAGAGCCCACCACCTGCGTTGACCCAAGTCGAGAGTGCTGCGACGCGAGCGGCAGGGAGAACGGAAACGTTGGCCAAGACAATGACGTCGTAGTCGGCGAGTGTAAGTTTTCCAAGGTCGTCGGGGGTTGTTCTTTCGATCACGGTTCCGCTATCGGAGCGGTCGCCTGGGCGAAGCGCTGCTTCCACGTAGAAGAGTTCGTCTTCGTGTCGAACCGCGCGGGCATCGCCGTTGACCAAGAGGACCGAGACTTGATCGCGAGCGTTGGCGACAACGTAACGAACGTTGTCAGCGGCAAGTGCATCATCTTGCACCTGAACGCGAATCTCGGTGGTGCGAACCTCATCGCTCAGATTGGCGGAAAAGCGCTTGTTCTTACTCTCTCGTGGTGCGAGGCCAATCTCCCCGCGTGCCACAGTTTCATCCCCAATGAGCAGCGTGAGTTTCGCAACCTGAGGCTTGTCGCTGAAGTTCGTCACCCCGGCAATGATCTGCAACCCCCGACTGCCAATGGAACGGTCAGCTTGCACTCGCAGGTCGGTGATTGCGAGGTTGTCCAGTGCTTCGTCGCCAACAGGGCTAACAACTCGAATCGTGACGTCTTCGGGAGGCGTTGCGTGAGAGGGCAGGGCGGCCTTCGTTGGTGCAAGGAGCAGAAAGACCGTTTTGCGCTCATGACCAGACCCCGCCAGCAGTGAGAAGGCCCGCTCCATTGCGCGATCGCCATATGCTCGCTTGTAGGAAACGTTGGTCGCGTTGATGGATTCTCGCAGGCCAAGATGATCGCGAGTCAATTCCTCTTTGCCACCGCCAGTTGTCGTGAGAACCGCGATGTCGGCCTCTGGGCCCAATCGCTCCAGCAGTTGTGAGGCACTCTGCAGCGAGCGCGAGAGCAGTGTGTGGCCATCGAGTTTGTAGCCCGCGGCGGCGCTATCGTCGATGATGAGCACTGCGGCTTGTGGGCCACCAGCCACCTTGGGGCCCTCGCTCTCACACGATGCATAGGGTTGCGCCAGGATGAGGGCTGCGACCATGCAAATCAAGATTCGAAAGGTCAACAACAAGACTTGCCGAAGCACCAAGCGCTTGGCGATGCGCTTGTCTGTTCCTAAGAGAAATTCTAGTGCAGCAAAAGGCACCACTTTGGCCTTGCGGCGTCCTTGAAGGTGAACTGCGATCGGGATGGCCGCGCCCAAGAGGCCCAAGAGCATTAGCGGGGAGAGGAAACTCATCGTGAGACTCGGCCTTCGCCAAGACGGCTGCCGTTGGCGCTGTTTCGCGAAGCTAGGAACGACAGCAGCACCTCTTCGTAGGGCGTGTCTGTACGAACTCTGTGGTACTCAATGCCGGCCCGCAGGCACTGCTGCTCACTGCTCTCAAGGAAGGCCCGCATCTTTTCCTTGTACATTCGGCGAACAGAAGCAGGATCCACCAGCATTCGTCCATCGCCCTCGAGAGACTCAAAGATGCTCAGGCCGTCAAAGGGAAACTCGATTTCGTCGGGGTCGAGTGTGTGGAACACGACCACATCATGGCCACGAGCTCGCAGGTGACCAAGAACGGACAGTGCCCTGGCGTCGGTTTCAAAGAGATCCGATGCGACCACCACCAATCCCTGCCGTCTGCGAGCAAGTTCTGCAACGCGCTCAAGCGCGTCGGCCAATGGCTCTGCGCCCTCCTGCGGGGTCTTACTCACCTGCTCAAGCATCGCGAGCAGTTCGCGCAGGTGCGCTGGCTTGGCCTTCGGCGGCACCCACCGAACATCCTTTGCATTTCCGAAAATCGATAGTCCAACTCGGTCGCGCTGACCAACCAACAAATACGCCAATGCAGCAACCAGATGGCAGGCGTACTCACGTTTGCTAAGCCCCTTGCCGGAGTAGTTCATGGAGGCCGATGCATCGAGGACCATGTAGCAGGTGAGTTCCGACTCCTGCTCGAACTGCTTGATGTAGTAGCGGTCCGCCTTGCCTAGCACCTTCCAGTCAATGTGCCGAATCTCGTCGCCTTGGCTGTACTCTTTGTGCTCTGCGAATTCTACTGAAGAGCCCCGAAGCTTGGCTCGATGAGAGCCTGTTAGCGCGCCCTCGACAATCACCTTGGCCCGCAGGGGTAGGCTCTCGAGCTTGGAAATCGCTATCGGATCGAGAAATGCCATGAGCAGAACGCCAGCCTGAACCCTCGAATTATGGCCGTGGTGTGGATTCGAGCAGGTGGGCGATGACCTGGTGGGTTCGAAGCCCCTCAGCTTCCGCCCGATAGTTCAGAAGTATTCGGTGTTGCAGGATAGGAAGAGCGAGGGCCGAAACATCATCGATCGATGCGGCGAAGCGACCACTCAAGATCGCTTTTGCTTTGCTCGCCAATATGAGGTTTTGCGAGGCACGCGGACCCGCTCCCCAGCTTACGTAGTTGCGCACAAGATCGCTTGCGCCCGGCTCGGAGGGACGAGAACCGCGACACAGCGCCACAGCGTATTTGATGACATGCTCTGCCACCGGAACACGCAAGACCAGTTGTTGAAGCTCCAGAATACGCTCAGGAGATAGGACGGGATTTAGCGTTGCGCGATGGTCCGATGTTTGCTGCCGAACAATCTCCTCTTCCTCGCTCTCGCTTGGGTAGGAGACGTCAACTTGGAACATGAAGCGGTCGAGTTGTGCTTCGGGAAGCGGGTAGGTGCCTTCTTGCTCAATGGGATTCTGGGTGGCAAAGACCGAGAAGGGCAGCTGGAGGTCGTACGTGGTTCCGCCAGCGGTTATCTTGTGTTCCTGCATCGATTGCAGAAGTGCCGCTTGCGTCTTTGGCGGCGTGCGATTGATCTCGTCGGCGAGCACGATGTTGGCGAAGAGCGGCCCTTTGATGAATCGAAAGGTGCGCTTACCGGTCGTTTGCTCTTCTTCGAGAATCTCGGTTCCCGTAATGTCGGATGGCATCAGATCTGGTGTGAACTGGATGCGACTAAAATCGAGGTTCAGCGTTTCTGCTAGCGTTGAAATGAGCAACGTCTTTGCAAGCCCTGGAACGCCAACAAAGAGACAGTGGCCGCGGGCAAAGAGTGCAGTCAATAGATGATCGATCACCAGATCTTGCCCAATGATGCGCTTGTGAATTTCCGTGAGAATCTGATCGCGCGCGTGAGCAATCTCCTCCACCGCAGCGAGGTCGTTCTTGGCGGGGGCAATCACGTCGACTGCCGTCGTATCCGAGAGTGGGGACATAAGCTGGGGAACTATCTAACTTGCTGCAAGTATTCGCAAGCTTGTCGCTCTCGGCTTGCAGCTTTGTGATTGAGTTGCTCGTAGCTTTCCGCCAGTCCGCAGCGAACGCGAACGTCGAACGGGCTGATGCGAAGCGCGAGCTCAAAGGCCGTACGTGCCCCAGAATGGTCCCCTGAGGCAAGTTTGGCGGCTCCCAGGGTGGTTGGTGGAACGGGGTCCATCTCATCGAGTGTGAGCAGAGGTTCGGCGAGCGCGATGGCTTCTTGATTGCGACCGAGTTCGAGGTAGACCCGGCTTAGCTTGGCGCCAATCAGCGGATCGTCGGGGCCGCTGAGAGCCAACGCTTTTTCGTATTCCACAGCTGCTGCCGCCGGCCTGCCGCCAGCTCGGAGCATTCCGGCCAGCCTTGTGAACTTCTTGGCTTGCTCATTGGCGATGGCTTCCACACCCACGTTGTCAGCGTCACCTTTGCCTTTTCGAAACCGCACCTTGCGGCCGCGCTCGGCGAAGCGCTTGCTCTGCAGCTTTGCGCTCCTTAGGTGACGAATCCAATCGCGCTCCAAATCGCTCCAACGTGTATCCATCACCTGGGCAACGGCTTTACGTGCACCCATGCCATCGCGAATGTTCTTAATTGCGCTTTGCAGACCGCCATCCCCAACCGTCTTGTGGATGTAGCCGATCATCGTACTTACTTCCGCAAACGCGAGCGCTGCGGCCTCTTGGCTCGGCAGCTTGGCCATCGAGGGATGCATCTTGTCAAATGAGATGAGTGTGTCCTTTTTAAGCGCCTGTGACAGTAGGTGCTCGTCAAAACTGGTGAGCTTGCCATCTGCTTTTCCGCGCCATCGAACCTGCAGATAACGCGCGAGTCCCTCGTGCAGCCACACAGGAACGTTGTCGTGCGACATCTGTGTGACTACATAGTGCACATACTCGTGTGTGAGCGTATCCATCCACGGGTATCCAAACACCGTAGCTCTTGGCGAGACGACCATGAGCTTGCCGTACTTGCAAAGGGCGATGGTGCCTGTCGTTTCAATCTCGGCCTCGGTCAAGGTGGAGACCATGGCCAAGTCTGCGGGCCGACCGAGGAGCTCAACGCGAATTTGGTGGGTGGGTTTGTGCCCCAAATCGGCCCCTAGAGCCTCGTAGGCCGCTTCTAGCACATCTCCTGTGAGTTCTACGATGGCCTTGTCCTTGCCTGGAGCGTAGAAGATCTTGAAGTGACCACCTGAGGAAACTTCTGAAGCAAACCCGTTGGTTGCCTGGAGTGATGAAGCTGCGAGACTGCGCAGAGACCCGACATTTCCATCGATGGAGTCATCAGTAAGCCCGTCAAGGCCGCTAATGACTTGCTCGTACTTACCATCGAAGAAGTTGAGCTCGGCCTTGAGATAGCGGCTGGTTTGGCTGGCGGGACGTTTCGCAACCAACTCGGAAATGAGCGTGCGTGCCTTGTCGAACTGCCAGGCTCGAAGTGCGCGAGCTGCGGTCACTGCATCCTCGTTCGGGCCAGCGTGTGCTCGGGAAGGGACAAGGAGCCCGACAGCAATTACGACGAGGCCAGTGAGGGCCACAGTCACGCGACGTGGTGTCATGGTGCTCATTGAATGATGTCCTTGTAGTACTGTTTGACTTGCTCGCTAAATCCTGACGGCGCGCTCTCATCTTGCATCGCATCTAAGATTTCTTCTCGAAATTTCTCTGGGGCTCGGTAGTCTTCGGCTCCAGGAATCCGCACAGGTTCGTCTCTCCAGCCTTGTTGCCCGAGCTTCTGCTTCTGCCTCGCTGCACCTCGCGCGGTTTTCTGCGCCTCGCGAAGCCGCTCCGAGGCTTCTTGTGCCTGTTGTCGTGCTCCCGAGGGGTCGCGCGAGCGCATCTGCTTCTCAGCCTGTTGCATATGCTTGAGGGCGGATTCAAGCCCCTTTTCCACCGCCTTGCCCGATGCGCCTGGCATGCTCTCAGCCTGCGCTTTGGCCTTCTTGAGCACCTTACTTGTGCGATTGCGGCTCGCCTGCTGTTGCCGCCTAAGCTTGTCGAGCTTGCGCCGGTCTTCGTCTTCCATGATTTCGGACGGGGAAGGAGTGACCTCTTGCAGCTGTTCGACGAGCTTCTTTGCAACTGGCACGGCATTGCGAGCAGCTTTCTCTGCAACCACGCCTTTTCTCGACCAGGCTTCATCCAAGCTGAACTCCAGCTCATCGCGAATGGTCTTTAGCGACTCCTTAGCGTGCTTTGCCATCGACAGCGCTTCAGCGAGTTCTCCTCGCTCAAGCATGGTCTCGGTGTCCTGCAGTCGCTTCTCAAGCACTGTCATCTCCTCGCGCGTGAAGGGTGTGAGACCCGCCCGAGGGATCTTGCTAACGCTCTTGCGCAGCTTCTCGAGTGTTTCGCCGGCAGTCTTCCTGGCTTCGGCGCTCTTGCCTTTTTGCATCTCGTTTACCGCGTCTGAATAGCGCTTGTAGATTTGACTGGCTTGGTTTGCAATGTCGTCCTGATCTTGGGCAAGGTCGGCGAGATCGTTGAGCATTTCCTCTAGCTGTTTTTGCTCTTCAGAAAAACTCTCATCACGAAGTTTGCTCAGAGCATTCTCAAGAGCCTCAGCACTCGCGTCCATCTCCTCACTGCACTTCTCCATTTGCGCGTTTGCCGCCGCCGCATCGCCAGCGTCAAGCAACTCTCGCACCTTCTCGAGGCAGTTCTCTTCTTGCTGGTGCTGCAGCGCCTCGCTGTTCACAAAGCGGTCCAAGACGTCTTCCGGAAGCGACGCGCTCTTTTGTGCCATCTCGGCAAGCTTGCGCTGCAGAGCCTTGAACTCGCGATCAATCTCGTCGAGCACTTCTTGGGAGCCAGTGCGCTCGTACTCTTCGAAGAGTCGCTTCAGCCGCTCTCGACTTGCGGCGACTTCGTCAGAGATACCGAGCAGGTTTTCTAGGTCCTGTCGCTGCAGCCAGTCGCTGAGCAAGAGAACATCCTCCTCGAGTTCCGCGATGATTTTTTCATCCGAAGCTTGGAGAGCCTTGGTATTGGCGTCGTCATCATCGCGCTTCTCAAACGAGGCGAGCAGTGTGTCCTCTCGTCGCACCCGCTTGTTCATGCGCTCTCGCATCTCGCTCAAGGCCGCCCGGAGTTTCTTTGTGGCCAGCTCGTCTTCTTTGAGTGCTGCGACCAACCCACCCATTTCCACAACCACCTCCTCTGCGGCCCGTTGGATGTTTCGATGCAGCGCGACAGATGTTCCTGAGGCCACGAGTCGCTCGGCCAGCAGTTCCAGCATGTGCTGGGCAAGTTGTTGTTGGCGAGCGATGAGGTCTTCGTGTCGCTCACGAGGGCTAAAGAGCCGCAGCGAGTAGCTTCGCGAGTGGCCAATGTTTGGTCCCTGGACATCGTCGTTGTCGGCGGCCTCCAGGTGATATTCGATTTGCACACCAGGGCGGAGTGGCAAGACGGATAGGTCCCACAGGTACTTGTGCTGGGCGTTTCGCGGGGCCAGTGGCCCGCCTGAGACGCCAAGCGAAGGCGTTCCCGAACTCGCAACCTCCAACGGTTGGCGTGCCTCTTTGCCGCCTTGCGGTGTGTAAACCAGATCGATCTTGCGAATGCCATAGTCATCCGATGCTACATACGCGATCTCGATTCGTTTGAGCTTGGCAACGTCGAGTTCATCGGCTGGAGCGTAGAGTTCAATCTTGGGTGCTTGGTCTTTTGCGATGGTGATATGTCGGGCACGAGCCTCGACCTGACGGCTCGATCCGTTGCTGATTTCAAACCGGTAGTAGGTCTCCTTCATGAGACGGAACGATCCGGTGAGTGAAGTGCCTCGGGAGGATTCGTAAGAAGAGTTCTTTGATAGCAGGACCTCCTCGTTACTGGCGAGCTCATCGCTTTCGGCGAGCAAGATGCTGGCCTTCTCGACAGCCTCAGTCGTTTGGGTTGAGATTTCGATGGTGCTGCCAGGCATTGCCTCGAAGTCGCCAGAAGAGGAAGGCAGACTGAGATTCGCCTTGCCGGTGTATTCGGGAAAGACGACTACGATGTCGACATCGCCAACCAGTGGTGTCTTCGCAAGGCGCGCTCCGTCAAACGGGGCCTTTGCAGGTTCGCGGAAGAGTTGCTTCCAACCTTGGGCTAGTGCGGTGGGCGCGAGGAGAGCGACTGCTGTATAGAGCACAACCACCGTGCCAGCGGCGGCAAGTGGGCGACGCACCGTAGAGAAGGGCACAAGTGCTTGCAGCCGCAAAGGTTCGAGGCGTCTGGCAGTGCTAATCAAAAGCGCTTCGCGCAGTTCCGCCGAGCCGCTCGAAGACGCCTCATCGAGGAACTCAACCGAGGAGAGCAAATCGGAGCGAAGCTCACCTTCACAGGTACCGACATAACGAGCCTGTGAGGAAGCGCTGCGCCAGCGCCTGCGGGGGCCAAGAAACGCCAGCAAGTAGCAAACCAGGAGTGATGCAGTTGCCAGTGCTGCCACTGCCCAGGCCGTTCGCACATCCAGTGTGGCCCAATGTGCGAGCAAGGGGGCAAGGAGCGCGAGCGCCCCCAGAAAGGCAAGCAAATACAGCAGTCCCTCAACGGCCGCACGACGGCGCAGGCGCTGGGCTACAGCACCCAAGAAGCGAACAATTGCAAGGCGGTGTTCCACGATGAGGACCGGATTACCCTAGCACCAAGTGCTCTTATGGGCACGGCTGGTTGAGGAGCACGATTCCGAAACCCACCAGCAATGGGGCGCTTGGCGTTTCTGGTGCACCAAGCCTCGCAATTGGGAGCGGCGATCTCTGGAATTTGATATATCTGGGTGGAGTGAATAAGCCCCTTTCCAACGCGTCTTTACGTCACGATGAGACCAACGAGGTTGACGAAAAAGAGCTTGTGCGCATGGCGAAGGCCGGCGACCACGAGGCGTTCCGCCAGCTCTTCGAGCGACACAACCGGCGGGCCTACGCTTTGGCTCTCGGAGTGGTCCGAAATCCTGACGATGCACTCGATGTTGTCCAGGAAGGTTTCATCAAGGCTCACCGCTATCTACCCAAATTCGAAGGAACTTCCAGCTTCTACACCTGGCTGTACCGGATTGTCATGAATCTCGCCATTGATCATCTGCGCAAGCGCAAGCGCGCCAAGCAAGTCGACTTCAACGACGCGCTGTCCCATATTGAGGGCGAGGGCTCGGTTGGTGAAGATAGCTTGCTGCCAAGGATTCTTGGTGCCGACCCGTCAAAATCACTCATGCGGCGGGAAATGCGTGAGCACCTTCGAACTGCCATGGGGCAGCTGAGCGATAACCATCGAAGCGTCCTGATGATGCGAGAACTCGAGGGGCTCTCCTACGAAGAGATGGCAGAGGTCATGAAGTGCTCCAAGGGGACGATCATGTCGCGGCTTTTCCATGCTCGAAAGAACATGCAGCAGCACTTGTTGGCACTTATGGAAGGCCCAACGGGAGCGGAGGCATAAGCGATGACAGCAAATGCAACAAAGCCAACGGACGTTGAGATCATGATGTTTCTCGATGGCGAGCTTGAGGGCGACGAGGCCAAGGCTGTGGAGCGCTTTCTCGAAGAGAGCGATGCGGCCTCGGATGTCGCCGCATCACTGAGTCAAGTGAGCGAGCTTGTGCGTGGCAGTGTTGAGCTTGAGGCCGACGCCGCCGAGGAAAAACTGGCGGGTCTGTGGGCTGGAATCGACAAGGCCATTGGCAGTAATGGCGCTTCTAAGCAGCCCCTAGAGGCTCCTGTCATCTCGATTCAGTCAAGGGCCGAAGAGAGAGCGACAGAGAAGCTCGTAGAAAAGGCAAGCTGGTTTGGCGGTTGGCAATCTCATGTGATGATCGGTGCGCTTGCGGCAGCAGCAGCGCTCCTCGTTGTGTGGACACAGCGGTCTGATACGCCCGTGCCGGTGGTGGCGGAAACAACCAATCGTGGGCAGGACAGGACAACAGGACCCGTGCAGCCCACGATCGTTCCAGTGGCATTGCGTTCCCAAGAGCCCGAGGTCGAAGCACTTGAAGTTTACGACGGCAGCGGCGTCATTATGACTGTACCAGGGGATGCGGAAAGCGACGAAGCGGCAACCGCCGTAATCTGGATCTCCAGCGACACCGATGTGGTGGAGGACCCTATATGAGCAAGACCATGCAAACTCCTCTTCGAATTTCAAAGCGACGTTCTTCTTCCAACGTGCGATGGGTGCTTTCAGCGCTTGTACTCTGTGTTGCTGTCGCGGGCTTCGGCTCATCGGCCATGGCGGATGAAGCGAACTGCACCGTTTTTGAAATCAAAGCGACCAGTGGCGATGGCGGGATCGATGCCGAACTCAAGCCAATCACCAAGAAGCTAAAGAAGCCTCCATTTTCTGCCTGGAAGACATTCAAGGTTGTGGGGAAGCACGATGTCAAAGCGCCCCAGAAGAAGGCGGTCTCCATCTCTCTTGATGGTGGCGGCAAATTGGGTCTGCTCTACAAAGAGCGCAGTGATGCCAAGGGCAGCAAACCACGGCTTCGGGTTGGGCTCACGCTCGACAACAAAGCGGGCAAGCGCAAGGCCGATATCACACTCAAGGTCGATTCGGGCGATTATACCTTGGTGGGCCAAGATGCCGACAAAGATGGGTCATCTCGGCTACTTGCGATTCGCTGCGCCATCAAATAAGAGCAACTTCGGGCTCTTGAGGGCTGTGCTATAAGCCGCACATGCGCAGGCGTCTGCTCATGGCCGGCGCCGGATTGCTCGGTCTGCTTCTGATTGCGGTTTGCACCCTCTGGGTGTTGTACGGCCGTATTGGTGCGTGGGCGGTTCGTGAAAAAGTCCTACCAAAGCTCGAAGCTCGCCTTGGGCGCGATCTCACCGTCGGCTCGATCGATGTATCTCGAGGCACAGTGGTCTTGCGTGAGATTGTCGTGCCCTCCGTCATCGCAGGTGCTGAGCCACTGGTGCAGGTTGACCGCCTTGAGGTGGAGTATGACTACGGAGCTTCTTGGTTTGGCAACGTGAAGCTCTTTGAAGCCCGCGCCGAAGGATTGAGTGCTCGCGCGACGAGACATGCCGATGGCAGCAGTGAGCTTGAAGAGCTCATGAAGAAGCTGCGAGGCAAAACGCGCAGCGAAGAGAACGGCTCGGCACGGTCTGGTCGCTCCCTGCGCCCGAAGAAGCTGCGACTCGAAGGTGGCACGATCGATCTTCTGGACGAAGCCACAGGCCGCAGAGTGGTCGCAAACATCGCTTCGGGACAGGCCGACCAGGGCCAAGACGCCACTTTGGAACTCGAAGAGGTCACCCTGGGAAACGGCGCTGCGCTTCGCGATCTCACTGTCACCGTGAATCCGAAGGAGCCGCTTTCGACTGCGCGAGTGGAAATCGGGGATGGCGAAATGACGCTGTGGCCGGGCATGTCGCTCTCGGGCATTGAGGGCAGCATCGCGCAAGGAGATACCGCAGAGCAGTTGGTCGTTGCGCTCTCGGGAAGCTATGGCGGTTCCAGCGAGACACTATGGCAGGCGGAAGGTTGGCTTGAGCCTGTGTCCCGTCGTGGCCAGCTTTCCGTGGTAGCGGATCGCTTCACCTTCGATCGCATCGCTCCCGTCCTCCAGGACTCGGTGGTGAAGGATTTTGCGAATACTTCTGTAGACGCCAAACTCGTTATTGAAGTGAGCGACGGTGTGGCCGATTTCTCGGGTGGACTCAACCTCCACAATCTCAACGTTGAGCATCCAATGCTATCGCAACAGCGACTCTCCAACATGAGCTTCGACGTGAGTCTGGCGGCATCACTCGACACCAAGGCCAAGCACCTGGTACTCGAATCGATGTCAGTGGTCTCGCAGGGAGTGAACTACCTGCTCAGTGGCGACTACCTAATGGCAGGCGGCCTTGATGAAGAAGGTGTGTTGCGGAAAAAACCACGTTTGGCTGTGCGTGCACAGGTGCCAAAGACCGACTGCCAAGCGGTGTTGCGATCAATTCCTGCGGGTTTCATTCCCAAGCTTCAGGGCTTTCAGCTTCGTGGGCCATTCTCGGCCAACATTGAGTTGGCGATCGATTGGGAGAACCTCGAAGAAGACACCAAGCTTGATGGTTATGTCGATTTGCCAAAGTGTAGAGTGCTCAGCCCACCGGAAGAATTCGATGCCGAAAGGCTGCTCAGCAGCTTTGAGCACCAGATTCTCGTGGGTCCGGATGAGTACGAGACCGTGGACATTGGCATGGAAAGCGATAACTACGCCCAGATTGTCGATATCTCATCCTACTTCCTCAACGCCGTGCTCACACAGGAAGACTCGCGCTTCTACGATCACGATGGCTTCATTGGTCGCGAGTTTCGCTCGGCCTTGGTTCGCAATCTCCAGGCAGGGCGCTTCAAGTTCGGCGCGTCGTCGATCAGCATGCAGATGGTGAAGAATGTTTTTCTCTACCGCGACAAGACCATGTCGAGAAAGCTCCAGGAACTCTTCCTCACTTGGTACGTGGAGCGCACCCTAGAGAAAGATCGCATTCTCGAGATCTATGTCAACGCGATCGAATACGGACCGGGAGTCTACGGAATTGTCTCAGCTGCAAGGATCTACTTTGGGAAGCATCCGCGTGACATCACACCGAGGGAAGCAGCGTTCTTGGCGCAGCTTCTGCCTTCACCCCGCAAGCGGTACTTTCAATACTGCAAAGACAAACTCTCACGCAGAACCTCGGCCAAGATTGGTCGAATTCTCGGCAACATGCGCACGCGAAATCGTCTAACTGCCGCCGAGTTTGCTGAGGCAAAAGAAACCACAATCGAGTTCAACCCGCAAAAGGTAAGAGAGCTGTGCCGAAAACAACCAGACTGGTAGCCATGAGCCGTCGTGCTCTTCTAGGTATTTTACTGATTTCCGCCGTCATGCTCGCATGGCCGAACAACGCTGCCATGGCGCAGGAACAGCCCGAGCAAACCTGGGGCGAAAAGACGCCTCCAAAGAACTACGTGCGGAGTAAAGAGCCCAATAAGGGCGGTGGGGCCTACAAGTGGAAGCAGATGGCCTACGCAAGTGGCGTCATGGCGGGGATGGGGCTCTTTATCGTTTGGCTCGTCCGCCGGAGCAAGCGCGAGCAAGACCACGCATGAAGGGTCACGAAGTAGACGCTCTTATCGAGCAATACGGAATCGAGGCGGTGTGTCAGGCAGCAACTCCGCTGCTCGAAGAGCAGCGCATTGAAAGGCTTGATCGCGGTCTCGATGCAAAACTCGAGAGCCTTACTGTCGTGCTCGAGAACCTCTACGATCCACACAACGGCGCAGCAGCAGTCCGATCTGCCGAGGCCTTTGGCCTTTGCGATTTGCACACTGTTGATGGAGCGACCGGCGCGTTTGAAGCGGCGCCCGATGTCTCCTTGGGAACCCAGAAGTGGATCGACTTGCATCGTCACCAAACCGCAACAGGATGCGGACACCTTCTGCGGGAGCAGGGCTTTGTCTTGTGTGCAACCGTGCCGGGTGCGGACCTCGAACTTGAGGAGCTGCCAGTCGACAAGCCACTGGCGATTTGGTTTGGCAACGAGCGCGATGGCCTTAGTGCCGAGGCACAAGAGCTGTGTGATCATCGTGTGTCCATTGCAATGCACGGCTTCTGTCAGAGCTTTAATCTCTCGGTATCGGTGGCGATGTTTGTGCACCGACTGGCCGCAAAACGCCGGGCACACTTGGGGGCTGTGGGGGATCTGGGCGAGGCCCGACGGGAGCTGCTGCGAGCCAGGTGGCGCGGAATCAGCGTTCGCGGGCTGGACATGGTGATGCGACGCCTGGAGGATGACAAAGCTGTGTCATCCTAGACACGCCAAAGATGTGGCCGAATCGACGCAGGTAGGGCAGAATTTAGCCATTCGACCTAATGTTACGATGGTTTAGCACTGTGTCCTCTCTCTTGCAGTCAAGGCAATCTCCTTCGATATGACGCCCACAGCTACTACTCGGAAGGCCAAACCCAAGGCGAAGTCAGCTGGCAACAGCAAGGGGACGGGTTCGTCTTCAGGGCGAAAGAGGGGAGGAGCAAAGGCCCGGACCAAGGCCAAATCCACGGCTCCAAAGCCCAAGCCTAAGAACCGCAAGTCACACACCAAGGCGAACGCCAAGAAGAAGCAGAGTGGCAAGTCCAAGCGCCGCGGCGCATCGGGCGGAGGAACACGTGCACCGCGAACGCGTGGCCAGTGGGCACTCCTCATTGCCAAGTGGGGCACCATTGTTGGCTTCTTGTTGGCGGCGCTTGGCGCGGCCGGTCTCGCAGGCATGTTCTGGTACTACGGCTCAGATCCAAAGCTGCCTCGGATTGCGAGCTTGCAGGACTACAAGCCAGCGCAGGTCAATCGAGTTGTCACATCTGATGGCAAACTCATCGGAGAAATCTTTGAGAAGCGCCGTTCGCGGGTGACGTTCGATCAGTTGCCCGAGTCGCTAGTCAACGCCTTCGTTTCCGCCGAGGACAAAGGGTTTTGGAAGCACGAAGGAATCGACTACATCGGAATGCTCCGGGCGGCCATCGTCAATGTTCGAGAGGGCAAGAAGAAGCAAGGCGCTTCCACGATCACTCAGCAGGTTGTGAAGAACCTCCTGCTCACTCCTGAGAGGAGCTTTCGCCGAAAGTTTCAAGAGATTCTCTTAGCAAGGCGTCTTGAGAAAACGCTCTCAAAAGAAGAGATCCTCATGCTCTATGCGAATGAAATCTTCTTCGGGCATGGACGCTTTGGTGTTCAGGAAGCATCTCGCTACTACTTTGGCAAGGATGTTGGTGACCTCAACGTAGGAGAGTCGGCGCTACTTGCTGGGCTTCCAAAGGGACCAAACCGCTATTCGCCAAAGAAGCCAAAGAACCACGAGAGGGCCAAAGAGCGGCAAAGCTACGTGTTGCAGGAAATGATGCACAACGGCTACCTCACGCGTGAGGAAGCACAGCGCTGGATCGACGAGCCGATCGCTGTTGTCGCGGAAGCCAACCCCCAACTCGGTGCTGCACCAGAGTTTGTCGAGCTCGCCAAAGCGGAACTCTTGGCCTCTATCGGGGAAGAGGAACTCACCGAGTCTGGGGCTGAGGTGGTTGTTACTGCCGATCTCAAGGTGCAGGCTCTGGCTCGCAAGGCACTTCAAAAGAACCTTCGCAAGTATGATGAGCGCAAAGGCTACGGCCATCCCATCAAGAAGCTTCGCGAAAACAAGATCGAGCTCGAACTTGTTCGTATGACCAAACACCTGCCCAAGAAGGGCCCAAAGAAAGGCAAGGTCTATCGCGCGATCGTTCTCAAGGCGTACGATGCAGATGCGGAAATCACCGTCGACCTTGGTGGGTACAAGGCGGGTGTCCTGCTCAGTGGTGATTCTGAGGCTCGGTATAATCCTGAGAAGAAATCTGCTTCGGAGCGTTTTCCGAGGGGCAGTGTTGTTCGCGTAATGTTGGGCAAAGCTGTTGAGGGCAACGAGAAGAAGTCCCCCAAGCACAGCGAAAAGCAACTCGTACTAGCTCCAGGTCCCGAAGGCGCCGTTGTCATCATTGACCCCAAGACTCGCCGAGTGAGAGCACTCGTCGGCGGCTACGATATGCGTCTGGCCGGCTTCGATCGCGCAACCATGGCAAAACGCCAGGCCGGCTCCACATTCAAGCCCTTTGTCTACGCCGCTGCAATCGATAGCGGTGACTTCACCGCGGCGAGCATCGTGAATGATGCCCCAGAGGTTTATGATTTGTGGAAGCCAGAGAACTACAAAAAGGGCGCCTTTGCTGGGCCTGTGCGGCTACGTCATGCGCTCAACAAGTCCATCAACACTGTGGCGATTCGCGTTTGTCACGATATTGGGCCTCAGCGGGTTCGGGACTTGGCACATGCCTTAGGCATTCAGAGTGATCTCCCGGATGGGCTTTCACTGGCGCTCGGTTCGGGCGAGGTAACACCACTCGAACTTACGAATGCATTTGCATCGATCGCAGCTGCTGGCCGCTACGCGCCACCGCTTTCCGTCGAATCGCTAGGAGGAGATGCACGGGTTGTTGGGGAAGGCACCGAGGCTATGCGTCCCGAAGTGGCTTACATCGTTCTCGACATGATGCGCACCGTGATGACAAAAGGGACTGGTGCCAAAGCTGCGTCGCTGGGCATGGACCTAGCTGGCAAGACGGGCACCTCAAACAATGCACGCGATGCTTGGTTTGTTGGTATGAGCCCCGACGTTGTGGTGGGCGTTTGGGTTGGTTTTGATGATTTTCGTCAGGAACTCGGATCCAAAGAGGGCGGTAGTCGCACAGCCCTTCCCGTCTTCATCGACCTTATGAAGGAACTCGGATCCAAGTCGGCGCGCTTTCCGCGACCACCTGGCATTGAAGCTCTTCGCATCGATGAAACCACAGGGCTGTTAGCAGCAGATGGAGCCATCGAAGGTAGCTATGAAGAAGTATTCTTAGAAGGCAGCGCACCGACTGAGGTTGCTCCGACCAAAGGCGAGGTTGGTGCAGACGATGCAATCCTCGATCAGTACGGTGACTTCGATGCTCCAGTCCCCAGCCTCGAGACGCCGCCTTCACCAGCGGCTGGGGCGCAATGAAACCGGTCTGTAGCGCACTGCTGCTTGCGTCTATGGCGTTGTTTTCGTCGCAAGCCATCGCTGCCGAACCCACCCCTCTGCAGCAGTGGTGGAAACGCTTGAACGCTGACATCAACGCGTTAGTCGAGCAACATCGATTGGTGCCGCCAACGCCTGTCACTGTTCGCTTTCGCGCTCGTCGCATTTGGTCTGGAGCGCTGTCTGGAGAACTCTTGGACCTGGGTGTCGCGGATTTGGGAAATGATGGTCAAGACGAACTCATTGCTCTCACGTCGGATTCGCTGCTCATTCTTTCTCGCCGACGAGGACTCATTGACGTTCGACAACAGGTGGCGTTGCCCATGACCGTTGCCGCGACTCGATCGCGCGACCCAATTGGAATGCTCTCGATCGAAGAGACGAAGATGCGAGAGCTGGTGGGGGGCGGAACGAATGAGGTCTCGGTGCGAGCGCGCAGCAGTGAGCGCGGTGCGGGTGGAGTGTATTCTTGGCGGAGTGGCACCTTGGAGCTGGATTCAGAATTTGTCGGATACCCGCTCTGTGACACAGGGCGAATCGAGGCGGAACCTGGACGCAATTACTTCCTTGGCAGCACCGCAAAGCCGTCGGTCGAGCCCCCGCTTGCGCCCAAGGTCCAGCTTGCTCGATGCAGTCGCGGGCTGCGAGACCCACTCGGGAACGATGTGCGCTATGTGAGCGATGTGTCGGTGGCCGGGATACTTTCGGTTCGGTGTGAAGGCGGAGATGATGTCTGTAGCCAGGAGGTTACGAGATATTCTGATGTAGGGTATGCGCATCTTGTTAGCGACCTAGATAACGATGGTCATGCTGAAATCGTGACCACCAAGGCCTCCGCCCAAGGAGATGCAGACCGGGTGCAAGTTTTCTCGCACAGCACGGGGGAGAAGCGGTTGCTCTTTGAACGCGAGTTTGAACGAGGTATCGTCGCCCTCACCGCTGGCGACTTCGATGGGGATGGAGCCTTGGAGCTTCTGGCCGCGGAGCGTCAGGCGAAGGCGGGAAGGGTGAGCCTGTGGCTTCTCAACTGACACAGCTCTTGCTCCCTCTGGTGCTCGCTTTGGTGCTTCCCCAGGCATCGGCCCATGCTGAGAGCCGTCCCACCTACGGGAAAACGCTGGTCGCATCACTCCTCGAAGAGCCGCTTGTGATCGATCCAGTTGCAGCTCGAAGCCACACTGATATGACAGTCATATCGCTGCTGTTCGACACGTTGTACCGAGTCGAGCGAGGCAAAGTCGTTCCACACCTGGCCGCGGCAATGCCGGACACAAGCGATCCACTCCAGGTGTCGATTGCCTTGCGTTCAGGCGTTAGGTTTCACGATGGCACATCGCTTCGCTCCCAAGATGTTGCATCGAGTTTGGAACGCGTGCGAAATAGCGACCTGGGATTTCTCTTAGAAGGCGTAAAGAGTATTGCAGTTGGTGACAATAACGACAGCCAATTCAATCGTGTTGTTCTTACGCTGCGAAAGGCGGATTCTGGATTGGCGCGACGACTCGCCGATTTGCACACATCCATCGTAGCTCGAGGAAAAACTCCAACATGGCGTAGATTGGTTGGCAGTGGTGCTTGGCGGCTTGGTCAGCGCTCGGGTCGCAAGAACTCGCTGACCCTAAAGCCCTTTGAAGCCCACTTTGCTGGCAGAACGTACCTCGATTCGCTCGTGCTCAATTGGTATGAGAGCGCCGCAGCTGAGGCGAGAAACTATGAGGCTGGCGGTTCTCACATCTCTGCACGCGGTGAGATTGCCTTCGCCGGTCACCGACCGAAATACGAAACCAAGAGCACCCAAGGCGACATTGGGGCTCTGTCCTACTTGGGATTTGGAACAGCGTCGCCCATCACCAAGGAAAGCGCGTTTCGCCGAGCTGTCTCCCTGGCAATGGGCCGGTCGGGCATGAGCCAAATTGGCAGTGGTGAAGAGGTCACTCCAACGACCAGTGTTCTCCTTCCCCGCCGTCCTCCGCGACCGTTCGCCTTGAAGGCCAACCCCAGGGCTGCCACCGATCTCTTGAAGTCGCTGAGCAGTCGATACCCAGCAGTCGAGGCAAAGACGCTCACCTTGCAGCTCATCGTCAATAGTTCACGCCCCGACGATGCCGTTATCGCTGCGCGAGTGGCAGCTGGACTCTACGTACTTGGTATCACTACACGCATCGTTTCGCTTACCGCTGATGTCTTTGCTCGACGTGTCCGCGCAGGGGACTGCGACTTGTACCTTGGGCAGCTTGCTGCCAGCGGCTCTCCTGGCCTCGCTCGGCTGCGAAAGGCCTTTGTGATTGGTGGCCAGGTGAAGACAGCACAAAAACTCTTTGGGCAAAGTCGAGCAAGCATGGAACGACAATTTGCGGCGACACTTCCCATCGTTCCGCTCTTTCGCAGAAGTCTGCGATTGCACATTCGAAGCGATGTGAATGGGGTTGACTTCGAGGCTACAAGGACCATCGACTATCCTGGTGTCTTCTTCTTCGGCGAGCCCGTTAAGAATTAGTGTGCATTTCACTGACATTGCTTCGTGCTCGTTGGTTGTCAAGCTCGTCGTCCAGCGTTGCGGCAGTCTCTGCGCCCAGCCTGTTCCCGCTTCGTGCCTCGGTAGGAACCACGATACCTGCGCGAGATTCGCACCAACTCCAATGGAACGGACACTAGAATGAAGCTTCGTGGACGGTTTACTCTCTGGTTTGGCCTTGCGGCTCTTGTTCCCATTACCGCCGCTGCGTTGGTGACAAGGTCAATTGTCTCCGGAGCCCTGCGCGATGATGCGGAGCGTGGGCGCGCTGTGAGTACCAAGGAGATGCAGCGAGTTCTCTCGGTGCTGGAAGACGACGTGAAGAGTCGAGTCGCAGGATTGGCAACGTCGGAGGGTGGCTATGCGGGAGGCACACTTCTCGAGCTACAAACTCACGAGGGGGTACTGCCAAGTGAGTCGCGCAAGCGGCTGAGTGACTCGGGAGGGCCGCTTATGCGCCAGCTCTCATTGGACCTCCTGTACCTGCTCGACCACAACGATCGCGTGCTTGACGCACCACACTATGTGCCGGCGCTTGGCGAAAAGGCCGAAGACCTGGGCACAGCAGCGCGCGAGAACGATGGCAAGCCGTATTACGCGATGGAGACGCTGTTGGAGCCCGATGGGATTAAGAGCGTGCTGGTGCTTGAGGCGGCGAGAACCTTGCAACAAAAAGGGTATGCAGTATCGGTTGTGGGAGCGAGGCGAATTGAAGCGGAACTCTTTACCTCGGTTCGCAAGTTAGAGGGAGTGCGACTCCGGGTTGTTGGTCCCCGAGGCAACGAGATCATCGCTCCTGAGGGCGCGTGGAGCGAGAAATCAGAACGATTCTCATTCCCTCTCCTTGGGCGGGACGGCAAGGAGATTGCGCGGGTAGAGATGAGCATCGTCAACGAGGCTCTTCCTGCGGTCTTGGAAAAGGTGACGCTGTATTCGGCTGCTCTTGCCCTTGCTGCACTATTGCTCACACTACTTTTGGGGTTCTTAGTAGCGAAGCGTATTACTCGCGACCTGGACTTCCTGGTCGATGGTGCACACGCGGTTGCGAGGGGCGAGCTCGACCACCAAGTACAGACGCGAAGTGATGATGAGGTTGGAGAAGTGGCGGAGGCGCTTAATACAATGATGGTGGAGCTTGCCGATTCGAAGGAGCGTCTCATGATGGCCGAGCGAGTTGCTGCCTGGCAGGAGATTGCCCGTCGCCTGGCCCACGAAATCAAGAATCCGCTAACGCCGATTCAGATGTCGATGGAGACGCTGCGCAAGACCTATCAGAAGAAGCATCCTTCCTTTGACGAGATCTTCGAGGAGTCTACCGCAACGGTGCTTGAAGAAGCCGGTCGACTCAAGCGGATTGTGGCGGAGTTTTCTGAGTTCGCCCGGATGCCAAAGCCCAACAAGGTATCACTCGATGTGGGCGCACTCATTACCGCACAGCTTTCGCTATACGCGGGCAGTGCAAGAATAGAAAAACACTTAGCTGACACTCTTCCGCAAATTCAGGGTGACAAAGACACACTCAGCCAGCTAATTCTAAATCTGATTGAGAACGCGCGCGATGCGACCAGAGACGTGCCTGAAGGAGCTGTTGGAGTGACAACGGAGGTCTCTCGAGAGGGGCGGGCTGTGGCCATTCATGTTGATGACAACGGCCCAGGTGTGTCCGGGGAGGCCCGTGACAAGCTCTTCACTCCCTACTACACGACAAAGCACGCCCACGGTGGAACCGGGCTTGGCTTGGCGATTGCCCATCGCATCGTCTCAGATCATCATGGAAAGATCAGCGTGGGCCAGAGCCCCATGGGGGGCGCGCGCTTTAGTGTCGAGCTGCCGATTGTTGGCGAAGACAGCGTGCCTGCGGGCATGAGTGCGTCGATGAAACGCTTCCGCTAGATAGCGTTGCCGGCTTCACTTCCACGCATCTTCATGACTGTGTAGTGCGTGACTAGCAAGATGCTCGCGACAGCAAACGCACCGAGCATGATGCTGAGCGATATGCGACGCATGTTGAAGATGAGAAGCAGTGCAGTGCCTGTGATGTTGGCGTCCCGTCGAATGAAGTAGCCGATGATGTTCACCGCCTTGCCAAAGAAGCCGTCGGGGCCGTCTGTAGTGCTGGCAGAGGCTGTTCCGAAGAACCACGGGAACTGCGCTGTATCGATGGGAAGCCTGCGGCGATGAAGATCTGCGTACATTGGCGCAAGAGTCATGATTGCCACCGCAGCTCCGGCAAAGCCAAGAAACATCCAGTAGTCACCATAGCCGTCCCTCGCAAGGCCTATCCCCAGACCGGTGATGAGCGAGACGGTGGAAAACTCGTCAACCATGCTGTCGAGCCACTCGCCGATCTTGGAACTCTGCAACCGCATCCGAGCAAGTTCACCATCGATGCAATCGAGGACCCCCCCGAACCAATATAGGATTCCAGCGAGAGCCACATAGCTAGCCCCCCCAATGCCTGCACAAATCGCTGCGCCGATACCGCAAGCTAAGGCCGATAGCGTGGCTTGGTTGGGACTCACTGATGTATTGAGAAGGAGCCGGGTGAACACGCGGGCCAACGGGCGCATGACGTAATAGGCAATCACTCCATCAAGCTCAACCGACTTGCGAATCTGCGCGTAGAGAAATGCTTCGGCGCGCCCCACATCGGCCGCTTCCTTCAGTGAAAAGTCTGGAGTTGGCGCCGATGAGGGCGCCAGTGCGCTAAGAGTATCTCGCAAGTAGATTGCTGGGCCGATCAGAAGGACTTCGTGGTCTCTGGCTGGTGCTTCACTGCGCACGAATTCTGTCTGAAAGCCCGCGGGTGCCGGAGCCTGAGCGAAGAGCGCTTGAACCGCAGCGCGCTCATGCTCGTTGTCGATGACAAAACGCAAGCCTGCCCAGCCCACTCGCGATGCTGTTCGCGCATGGCGGAGCGCCAGAGTGGTTCCGCCAACCATCGTGGTGAGCGAGAGGTCCCCTTGGGAATACTCAATTCGTGCCCAGGTCTCGCTCATGATCGACTTTGCCTAACCGTCGAAGGCAGCACCGATGGCGTTGAGAACAGTCTTCTCGGTGCTCGATACGGTGCCCATGCCAAGGTAGCCGCCGGCGGCACTTGCGACGTCGTGAGCAAGTCCGAGAATGCTCTCTTTGAGTGCTGTCATTTCACTCTCGCTAACGTGATCGTGAAGTGCTTCAACGTAGCCAGCCCACGCAGTGAACAGGTCATCGTTTGGAGCAGAGGAAAGCCACGCTTCAAGCAGCTCGTGGCTGTGGCAGGCGTGTGTGACGCCCTGTGCTTTGGCAGCCTTTAGGATCGCAGCACGCTCTTTCTCATCTACCGAACCATCTGCCCACGCAACTTGAACCAATGGCACCAAAGCGAGAGCTGAGACATCATGCGCTCCAACTTCGAGTCTTGTCAGGGTGTCGAGAACAACGGCGTCTTCAATTCCGCAAACCGAGGCGAGTTCTTCGCGGTTCTTCTTGGCGGCGAGCGTTTCGCGGAGGTGAGAAATCTGTCTTGCCTCTTCTTTTTTGAAGAAGCTGTCTTCGAGAGCCTGGCGGCGTGTTGAGAGTGAATTGGGCACGAGGTACTCCTTTTGGGGCTACAGGCGGAAATCGCCAATGCGATGTTGGCCGCATCCTACAGCGGTGTTGCGGCCAGGTCATGTCCGTGAGGCGTATTCAGCACAGTCATGAAACTACAGGCAAATTTTGGATGAATCGCTGTTTTGGCATCCACAAGGTAGAATGGTGAGAGTGAGTGCGATCGGAGCTGAGCGCGAAATCTGGCAAGAGCGTACCGGGGCGTTCTACCCACTAGTGGTAGCCACACAGGCGCAGACACGTCTGCCCCTCACGGGACGCCTGATACCAACCGAGGAAGATCTGCAGACCTCGTTGTGTTGGCTGCCGGTCATTGGCTTGGCGCTTGGCGTGTTTTGGGCGTTTGTGGCAGCTGCCTGCTTCGAGATCGGTCTCTCCCAATTGGTGACTGCGGTGATCGTTGTGATTGCCATGGTCGCGACGGGGGGCCTCTGCTTTGAGCGAGCCCTGGCTCGAACAACATCGACGGCTCTTGGCCGCTGGCGGCGCGCAGCAGGTCAGGGGGAGGATGGCGATGATGCGTTGCTCACAACCGTGGCCGTCATTAGCCTGTCCATCGCAATGCGAGCTGCAGCAGTTGCTTCTGTTGCGTCGAGCGAGATGACCGCTGGGCTCATTGCGGCCGCTGTGCTCAGTCGCTGGGTGCTCTCCCTCGGTCCATTTGTTCGTTCGCTGAGAAGTTCGGATAGCGAGATGCGCGCACTGCTGCGTTATGTATCGATTGCTGCCAGTGTTGCCATTGTGATGGCACTTAGTCAGGGCGTATCGGGGTTGGTTTTGATGATTCTAAGCGGTGGCGCTATGTTCCTCTTGTCGCGGAAGTCGGTTGAGGCTTCTAAGAGTATTTCTAGTGCTATGGGGCTCGCGCTCTTGGTGGTCGTCTTGACGTTGCTCTGCCAGTAGCCGCACTACCGCTCTCGAAACACGTGCTCTAGCCTAGCGAGTACAACGCCAGCTGAAGTTGTCAGCCAGATCCGGACGTTCGCCATGGCTTTTTCACAACCCGCAATATCGCCTTGCGCAATCGCATCACCGAGCTCTTTGCCCATTGCTGCCACGTCGTCGGAGACTGCATCCTGGCCATTGGCGGTGACGAGGACCCAAACCGATTGCAGACTGCGGTGAGCCGTCTTGGCAGCCTCCAAATCCATTATGACTTGCTTAGGCTCGCACCTTCATCCCATCCGACTTCCATGGCGAGCTTGTGGGCGAGACGAAGAGCGGATTTTGGGTCGGCTTCGGGCAGTCCGTTTTGCGTTGATGCTCGGCGGGTTGATGCGGTCTGGGTCTTGGCGGTCTCAATGAGAAGTTCGGCCGTGGACCGGCGATCGCCAAGCGCCTTCATGGCGTCAATCGCGTTAGACCGGTGTCTCAGAGCCTGGCTGCGTTCACCGGCCGCCTCACAAATTTGCGCGAGCAACGCAGAGACTCGTCCACGTGCATGCGCATTGCCAGTGCGAGTTGCTGCGCTCAGAGCGAGCTGTGCGGTCTCGGCAGCGTCATCAAGAGAACCACGCTTCGCCAGACGCTCTGCGAGTTTCAGCCCAAGGCGCCACAGCCTGTCGGGGCCTTGGGTTGTGCGAAGGCCTTCTCCAAGAGTGATGATGTTGATGCCTTCTTGGAGCTCTTTGGTGCCGTCGTCAAACTTGTTCTGAGCATCGAGGGCCCGGATTGAATCGAGATAACACTGACAGAGAAATTCGCGTTTACCCGAGCGGATGGCATCGCCAATTGCCAACTTCAGGTGTTGCTCTGCCTCGGCCGCATTGCCAGCATCAAGCGCAATCACGCCGAGTGTTCGGTGAATCATGGCGCGCTGTTTATCGTCGGGCCCAAACAGTTGGGCCTCTTCGCAGATGCCCGAAGCAAGCCCAAACTCACCGGTCTGGCGCAGCACCTCCGCCAAGAGCACACTCGCTTCAGCGAGGCGAGGTAGCGAGCCTTCGACAGCTCTTGAGTGCAAGTGGCGAGCACATGACACCGCACGTCCATACCAAACAGCTGCACCGGGATCATCGAAGCGTCGCACTGAGTCTGTGCCGGCCCTGATGTATAGGTCGTACGCCGTTGCGATGTCGCCAGCCTCTTCAGCGTGGTGCGCTCGAATGCCAGCTGGGCCTTCGCGGCCATAGGCTTCCAGGGCACGTCTGTGGAGGCGCATTCGCACGTCTGCCGGAGTGCAGGCAGATATCACCTGGGCGACAAGATCGGTCGGAATGGTGAGCGTTGCAAGCTCAACGACAAGCAGACCCGTCCAACTCGATGACATCAGCGTCTTGGCCTCCTCTGCATCGATCGTCGATTCCACCAGCGCGCGCGGCGCCACCGTGCCGTGAATTGCGACCGCTTGCAGCACTCGACGGGCTGGAGCCGGTAGACGATTGACGCGAATGGAAACGAGATCAACCAGCAGCGAAGGCATGTTGTTGGTGCCATGGCCGAGCTTGATCCATCCTGCGAGTTGTTCGACAGAAGCGGGTGAGCCACCGGTAATCGAGTGGATGGCGAGAGCATCGGGAACAGCGTGTTTCTTCCCCGCGAGTTTCTGTGCCAGGTCTCGAGCGTGCTGAGGTGGAAGGCCCTTGAGTTCGAGTTTGTCGACGATACCTCCCCCAAGTGTTGGCATCTTCGCGCACGTGAGGATTAGGCGCATGTTTTCCGGGAGCTGATTTTGCAGCTCTTGGATGATATTTAAGCTGGGGTAGTCGTATCGATCTGCGTCGGCGAAGACAATTACCGATGAGACGAATCGTTTACTTGCTGCAAGAAAAGTTCTTAGTGCCGCGGCGCGCGCTTCGCGCCTGCGAACTGCGAGCTCCAACTGCATGGCGGGCCCATCAAGCCCAAAGGCTTCGGCAAGACCTGGCACATCGCGCTCGGGCAGTCCGCACCGAGCTGCTGCTTTGCTCAGCGATTCCAGTGTTGGAGTGCCCACAACGCCGAGGATCTGCTCAAGCACGCTCAACAGCGGGTACCACGGCAGTTTTAGACCACTCGGATCCGCGGCCCCCGCAAAGATCTTGATGTTCTTGCCCGCTTTCGATGTCGCCTCGCGAGTGAGTCGGGCTTTCCCAACACCGTGAGGCCCCTCGATTACCAATGTGCGGCAGTCGGCCGTCTTGGCATCACGCTCCCCCTGGCAGAAGGCAACGATTTGTGCGATTTCCTCTTTGCGGCCAACGAGTGCCGAGTCCTTCTTGCCTAAGACGCAGGTGAGGCGAGTGGTGTGCCGGGTTGGAGCCTGACGCCGAATGTCAGAGCGGACAGGCGGTGTGGGGCGTGAGGATCGTGCCGCACCTCGCGTAGTTGGAGAAGCCGTGCTTGGAAAAACAGCTAAGAGTTGTTCGCGCATTGCAGCAGCGCTCTCAGGGCGATCTTCTGGCTTCTTGCTCAGCGCATCGAGGATGAGTTCGCCGAGTTCTGGAGGACAGCCCGGAATGATGTGGTGTGGGGCATCGGGCTCCGCTTCAAGGTGCCCCTTCAAAACGACTTGTGTGCTTGAGCCCGCGAAAGGAGTTCGTCCAACGATCATCTCGTAGAGCAAGATACCCATGGCGTAGAGATCGGTTTGTGGGGTAAGCGGGGCGCCCTGAATCTGCTCTGGGGAAACGTATTCTGCCGTCCCGACAAGTTGCTTGCCTTGGCCCTGCACATCGTTGAGTCGTGCCAGACCAAAATCGATCACTTTGGCAAAATCGTCACCGTCTCGCAGGCGTTCGACAATGACGTTATCTGCAGTAAGATCGCAGTGCACAACTCGGCAAGCGTGCGCTTCGTCCAGGGCACTGAGGCACTGCGCAGCAATACGAACAATTCGGTCCGGACTGAGTGGCTCCTCTTCGATAACAGCGGAGAGCGCTCGACCTCGAAGTCGCTCCATCACGAGGTATGGAACTTCGCTATCGGTCACACCAAAGTCGTAAATTGCTACAGCGTGCGGATGATTGATGCGGCTTGCAGCCATGGCCTCTGCGCGAAACCAATCAATCCGAGCGTCAACCAATTCTGGTCGTAGAAGCTTGATGGCGACGGATCGCCCAAGGCCAATTTGCTCCGCTTCGTAGACGAAGCCCATGCCCCCCGAGCCAATAAGGCCCGTTAGCTCGTACTTCTCGGCAAATACAGAACCCACGAGTCTCTCTAGCTGAGTTGCCTCATGCTGCGCTGCCCCCGCATTCGCCGAGCGACGTGCGGAACCAAGCCGGTTGAATTCTTCGGACTTCGACAACTGTACCCGTGGCTAATACTACCTCAGGTCCTTGTTCACGGCGCATAGAAATCTTAGGAGTTCTTGACGGGCCAGAGCTTTGAGAGTTGCATCGAAATACTGTCGGCGCCGATGGGTTTTTGTAGGCAAAGGGAGGCGATTTCTCGGTGTTCCTGGGGAACCTGATCAAGTTGTTGCGAAATCCACAACAGTGCACTTCCTCCGCGATTTGCGCGGTCTCCAAAACTCGCGATATCGACGTCTGCACTGCTGATATCACAGAGGATTGCGTCCAGTGGTTCCCCATCAAGTTCCGGGCTAGCGATGCTCATCTTGCCGGCAATTCGGATCCGATTTCCTCTTAGAGCGATCTGAGCCGCTTCGAGGAGACGAACGTCATCTGTAACCACCAGTACGCTCTTTTCCCCTGCCTGCTCACCAGGGCGCTCTTGTGCGCAGGGTAGGTGGATCTGAATTGTTGTGCCTTCTCCAGTCTTGGTAGAGACGTCGATGCTGCCACCCATGGCAACAACGATGCTGTGGGCCACCGAGAGACCTAGCCCTGTGCCTTGCCCGTCTGCACTCGCACTGAAGAATGGATCGAAAATGTTTGAGAGGACTTCTTCTGGAATTCCAGGACCGTTGTCGCTTACCTCGATGACAACGTTCTCCCCCTCTTCGTAGGAAGCAATGGTCACGACGCTCTCAGCAATGTGCTGAGCAGAAAGCGCAGCAGAGGCGTTTAGCAGGAGCGCCAGGAACACTTGGCCCAAACGCGATGTGTTGCCGCGAACCGAGGAAACGGGCAAAAGATGAGTCTGCAACCTGGCAGAGCGCCTCACGTGGTTCCACGACATTCGCACCGCAGCTTCGATTGCCGCACGAGGGTCGATGAGTTCCTCAACCTCGGAGTCTACTCGTGTGAACTCGTTTAGCTGGCGAACAATGTCCTTTACTCGCCCCGTTCCGTCTTGCACATCGCGCAAAGCGTGGTGAAGCTCGGCATTGTCCTCGCTCTCATTTGGCGGCAAGAGTCGAGTGAGCTCTTCGATGATGAAACTCAGGTTGGCCGTCATATATGCCAGAGGATTGTTGATCTCGTGCCCGACCCCGCCTGCTAGCGTTCCAAGCGATGCAAGACGCTCGGTTTGTGCAAGCTTGGTTTGCATGCGCAGCGCTTGGGTGATGTCTCGCGCAACGTGCACGGTCGCCGTGCCCCCATCGTACTGGACTGCCATCGTTGTAACCTCGAAAGCGCCCTCGTCGCCTGATCGGCGAATGAGGCGAAAACGATCTTGGAATTGTTCTGAACTCGTCGCAGCATCGCGAATGCGCTGCATGGCCTGCGGCCGGTCTTCCTTGGCAAAGAACTCCAATACGGGCTTGCCCTTGAGGTCCGAGGCATCGCTGTGTTGAAGCAAGTCTCCAGCGGCGCGATTCGCATAAACGATTCGACCAAAGCGGTGCACGATAACAGCGTCGGGCGAGGACTCTGTGAGTACGCGAAAACTGGCTTCTGAACGCCCCAGTTCCTCGGCGGCTTGTGCGCGCTCCGTGATGTCGACAAAGACTGCGGTGACTCCCGCAATGGCCCCGCGTTGATCGACCATAGGAGTGAGACGGATTTCGAACTGGCAACCTGAGAGCGGAATCTCGGAGGTGCCAAACTCCCCCATGAACGCCTGCTGCAGGCCGCGGAGCGTGGGCTCATGGGTTGAGATAAATTCTGAGAAGCTTGTGCCCAGCAGGCTCTCGGCAGAAAGCCCTAGAGCCTCAAGGTGGTACCCAGCTGCGAAGCGGATCGTTGCACCTGCGTCAATCTGCAGAATCACAGGGGCCGCATGCTCAACGATTCGCTGAAGCTGGTGCTCATCGGGGGTTGAGCCTGCCCACAGGGATCTCAGCGGCACACCATTCTCCTCTTCCACAGTGGGCAATGATACCAGCTGCTTTGCCAATTAGGCGAGGTGGGACATACTGCGCATGTGCAAGATGATGAGGAGGACGAACTCTCGAACGACGAGCTTTCACAGGAAGAAGGCATTTACGAGATCGGCGATGAACTCGACTTGCACACCTTTCAGCCCAAAGACGTCAAGAGTCTGGTGCCCAACTATCTCGACGAATGCGTGACTCGAGGGTTCCGGCAAGTGCGAATTATTCACGGCAAAGGCAAAGGAGTGCAGCGGCGTATCGTGCATGCAGCTTTGGAACGGCACCCAGCGGTCGATAGCTTCGCTTTGGGGGATCCCGGGGCAGGCGGTTGGGGAGCGACTTTGGTCGTATTGAAGACTCCTAAGAAAGAAGAAGCATGAAGAAAACCTGGCCAGCACCTCAGCGAAACGCAGCGCACATTCTCGAAATTCTGAAACGAGTCTTGCCAACGCCTGGACTCACAATCGAGGTTGCCAGCGGAAGCGGCCAGCACGCAGAGTACTTCACCCGCGCTATGCCAGGAGTGAAGTGGCAGCCAACGGATTTCGACCCAACATCGCTGCCTAGCATTGATGCCTGGCGAGTCGAGTCTGGGGCGGAAAATTTCTTACCAGCGGCCTTCTTGGATGTGAGTACCGATACGTGGCCACTCGAACATGCTGACGCGCTCTTTTGCGCCAACATGATTCACATAGCTCCTTGGGAGTGTTGCTTGGGACTCTTTCGCGGTGCTGGGCGCATACTTTCTGCTGGCGGTGTCGCCGTGCTCTACGGTCCTTTCATTGAGAGCGACGTCGAAACCGCCGAGAGCAATTTGGGGTTTGATGTCTCTTTGCGAAGCCGAAATCCTGAATGGGGAATTCGTGATCTGGACGAAGTTGTGACGGTTGCAAAGCGCGAGGGGTTGGAACTGGAAGAGCGAGTCTCCATGCCAGCCAACAACCTCTGCCTGGTGTTTCGACGCACCTAAGCCGGCTAGCCAGGCCAGGTCTTTGTCTTCGGCACAAAGGGCACGATTCGTTCGCGAAGGTTTGGCGGGCAACGCCGATCTAGAATCTCCACAACCTCGGCGGGTTTGTACAGCTGACTGAAGTGCATGAGGACAAGCGTCTCGTTCTCAAACCGCTCGGCACGTTCGATGATTTCGTCCAAGTGAATGTGGCAACCTGCTCGAGCCAGCTTGATTGGCTTTCGTTCATCGAGAAAGGTGCATTCCAATACCAAGACTCGGCTTTGATAGAGTTCTGGATTGTTGTCGAGCGCCTGAATGAGCGTGTCGGTGCAGTAGCTCAGTTCCTTCCGCTCAATCACGTTGAAGAGGTCTTCTCCGGCGCGCTTTCTCTCGGCAATCACTCTTCCAGAAAGCCCTCGGAATTCTTCTTTGAGCTTTTTGATTTGCCGAACCAAACTAAAGCCGAGAGAGGGCACCACATGGTGAGTCTGAAACGCGCGAACTTGTAGGTCACCTCGCATCGGTGCAAGGTCGCCAGGTTTCATCGCAACCGTGTCGATGGCCAGGTCGTAACGCTGAAGTTCAGTCATCGCTTCTAACGCGCGCAGCACTGGTGATTCGATTTCGTGTGGCAAGAACACCTTGGGAGCCTTCTGCTTCCCAACCAGGGCACGAATTCCCAGGTGACTCGAGAGTGCACCAACGTGGTCAACATGGCCGTGGCTCAGGAAAATGAAATCCGCGGCCGCAGAAGATCGCGGGGCGATTCCCATGTCAAAGACAGAATTGAGCTCTGGACAGAAGATGGATGTGTAAACGCCGCCCAGAGAAACGCCTCGTAGGGTGAGCGCACCAGCGCGTATGCGAGTAATCACAGAGTGAGACCCGTTTGGCGCTGGGGGGAAATGCGAGGGAAGACAGCCGGCTGGAGTGGTTTTGCGGACGCGGAAAAATCGTCACACAGTCGGGCGCGGGTACAACGAGGCGAGGGATTCGCCAGAAGAGCAGACTTCATACCGACGCTAGTATAGCGGCAAAGCCTTGTGGTGAATCTGCTCCAACGGTGCAGTTTCGGGGCTCTAATGCCAAGTTCTTCCTGCATGGTGGCGTCCGAGCACAGCCGGCCCGAATTGCGATCGGGGGCCAGTTGGAGCTGGCGCGCATCGGGCGAGGGCGCGAGGAAGAGTCTTGGGGGCCAAGGGGAAGTGAGCTAGCATTGCCACTGTCCTATGAGCCCCCTCAACATTGTTCTCATTGTCATCGGCGTGCTCTTTCTTCTTAGTGTTGTCTCCCCAACGCTCCGTCGCGTATGGACCTTTCACATCTTGGTGCTCAAGTACATGCTCTTTGGCTTGGGCGATGTGGTGCGCATTCGTCCCTTGGTCTTGAAGCTCAAGGGGAAGCGATACGTTCGCATGACGCGGCCCATGGCACTTCGTCTCTTTTGCGAAGACATGGGGGTTACCTTCGTTAAATTTGGGCAGATTATCGCTTCGTCTTCGGGAATCTTTCCGCAGCGCTACGTGGAAGAGTTTCAAAAGGTGCTGGATCGAGTTCGCCCGTTTGACTTTGCCTTGGTTTCGCAGACTATCGAGGACGAACTCGGAGAGAGCGCATCGCGGCTCACAAACATTGAGGCCAAGCCACTCGCATCTGCTTCGGTTGCCCAGGTGCATGCCGCAGAGTTGCGAGATGGCACGAACGTCGTCCTCAAGATTCAACGACCAGGCATCGACAAGATCATCGACGCAGACATGCGCATAATGCGCTTCTTGGCTGTGGTCGCGGAGAAGGTCGTTAAGGATGCCGAACTGATGAACCCCGTCGGGATCGTGGAGGACTTGGCAAGCACGCTTCTTGAGGAGACTGACTTTCGCAAAGAGGCAAACAACCTCGAACAGTTCAATCAAATCATGCAACAACACGGGCACGTTCGTGTGCATGCGCCAGTGCCTCAGTGGGAACTGGTGACAAAACGCGTCCTCGTGATGGAGCGCTTCTACGGCACTCGCGTCGATGACGTCAAGGGCATTGAGGCGCGAGGTGTCAATGCGGAGGACTCATTGGTCGAAGGCATGCAGGCCTGGTTTCAATGCGTGGTGTTTCACGGTTTCTTCCACGGCGATGTACACGCGGGAAATCTCATGCTGCTGGACAACGAGGACCTCGGCTTTCTCGATTTCGGCATTGTAGGGCGCTTTGACGACACTCAGCGCTATCAGGTAACCGACTACATCGTTGGGTTCGCGAGTTCCGATTTCAAGAAGGTCGCCGAGGTGATTGGACAGATGGGGGGCGTTTCAACCGGCGTTGATATGGAGGTCTTTGCAGACGACCTGAAGGAGGTCTATGGCCCTTTGCTAACGATGTCGTTCTCGGAGGTCAACTACGCGAACATCATTCCCAAGATCAACGCTGTGGCTCGCAAGCATCGAATGTCGATGCCCAAGGAATTTGTGCTTATCACCAAACAACTTCTCTACTTTGATCGCTATGCGAAGTTGCTCGCTCCAACGCTCAACATCTTCACAGATCCGCGGCTCATCATGAGCATGATGAACGACATCGTCAAAGTTCGACAAGAGCAAGCCGCAAAAGCGCCCTAGTGTGGGATCCAGAGGCATAGAACGCCCTGGCTCGGTTCTTCGCCCTCTGGGCGCCTTCGGATCGGCGTTACTCAGCGCCTCACTTGCCCCAGCAAGCTCGTTGTTCGTGCCTTGCCAGAGAACGAACTCCCGTCGTGATCATCGATCAACCATTCTGGACCGGACACTAGCGCACAGAACACAAGCGCCCTACTCAAGGGCGAAGGCGAGCTGCACTTCAACGCAGTGGGCTAGGTCGCTCGTGCCGAAGAAGCCATCTTTATTGGGGGCAAAAATGCTGTATCCGTTTCGCAGGCCCAATCCTTTGCCGAGCTTCTCAATCCTTGTGAAGGCGTCATCGCTGGTCGACTCACAGGCTAGAGTGAGAAGTAGTGCACACGTGCAGGTACTGCTTGTGTGGGAACGGCGATGTTCTAAAACTGGACGGCTTCAACAGCAAGCAAACCTGAGAGCTGCATTTGCTCGCTCACTGGGTCGAGACCTTCGCATGTGATGGTCATTGGAACCGATGCATCGAGCTTGAGGCTGTAGCCTTCTTCGCCATCCCCGTCGCCGCAGATGCCGGGAAAGGCAATCGTTCCGGTCGGTGACGTTGAGCGATCGAGGCTGGCAACGCAGTCAGCATCAACCTGGGCAAAGATGTCCACGATCTGAACTCGTGTGGCAAGTTTGATGTCGACAGGACTGGCCGAGAGTTTGTCGGGGCGGGGTAGACAGAGTGTTAGAGCAAAGTTGCTGCCCTCTTGCTGGGCATCAAGAGTGAGGCTTACAGGGCCACCGGTTTCGCCACAATCGTTGTTTGGAGATGAGCGCCAGTCCGTCCACGTGACGCTTGCGTCGCCAATTGAAGCGGAGAGTGTGGCTTGCGATCCTTCAATGGGACCACAGACCTCGTCGTCGCAGCCAACGGAGAGCAGCGATGTGAGTGCCAATGAGATGAAAAGCGCGTATTGCGTCCCATATTGCATTTTCATGTGCATTAGTAGTCCACCGGCACGATAAGCGCTAGCTGTGAAATTATCGCATCACCGTAACGAGTATCTTGCTTCAGATATTGGCCTAGCGCCTCGACCCGAACATCGGCCCAGCCGCCTTCAATGCCGAAGAGGTCGAGTGTGGCGGCAAGCTTCAGCCCCATGGTGTGAGTGCGAACTCTTCCGAGTTTATCGTCGTCAGTAAGGTAGGGCTCGATTGTCACATCGCCTGAGTCGTAGACTTTCTCGTAGAAATCCGCTGCTCGTTGTCGGTGGTAGCGATAGCCCAGGTGAGCTTCGAGCTTTCCTGAGAAGAACTCTTGAATTGCCCGCACATCAGGTGTGTGGGCCAGAATTCCCCAATCGTCGAAGTAGAAGCGGTATGTCGCAACAAGTGCTGTATTGGAGGCGTCTACGAAGTAGCGAAGGTTACCGGCGAGCGCGTGACGAAGGCGGGTGTCGGGTACCCGCTCTGGCTGCACCATTCCCCCTGCGACAACGGTGCGATAGATATTCTGTTGAAAGCCGTCAAGATAGCTAAGGTCGTAGCTCACTGACGCAGTGCTATTGGTGCTAAGAATTTGACGTAGTGAGGTGGAGACAAGCGTGGTATCGAGCTCACCTGAGATAATTGCTGAAATACCACCTTGCGATCCTGAGTTGTCGATTGAATCCATGCCGCGAGCCAGGTTGACGCCAACCGTGGTGTTGCGCTGCGCGAAATCTGATTCCAATCTGAGCATGACAAAATCGCTTGTGTAGTCGGGCTCGCCGCTGTGTCGGAATCCTGCGCCCAGACGGATTGTGTCCAGGCTATGTGTGTAGTTCGCACCGAACTGTGTGCGCGTTTCTGTGAAGGGAGCTCCAGCCGCTCCAGACGCTGCCGAGGCAGACGTAATGGCATCGACCAAGGTGTGCGCTTGCAGGCGGCCATTGTCCCCAGCCTCAAGGTCGGCATCGAGCATGGGTTGAACCACGCGGGTTGATTTTTCTTTGTAGTACACGCCACGCATCGTGACCGTGCCATCTGCGTGGGCGTCATGGGCGGTCGCGATGAGGAGCACGCATCCAATGGCGAGTCCATACAGGCATGTCAAGGACGAGAGCCAGCGAGAACGAACCAATGTCAATGACTCACGCACTAGTTACACCCGCAGCCGCCACCCGCTTCACCAGTGCCGCCATCCGCTCCTTCACGGGATCCTTTGGCATGTTGCTCAAAGCGAGCTTCACCAGCATCTTTGTCAGCCGTCATCGCGGGCTTGGAAAGCGTCGCTCGTTGGTATGGCTTGACACGCACACAGCTCGTTAGGGAGGTGGCCAGAATTGCGCTCGCAATCGTGAACTTCAGCACACGCGCAGAGTATCAGTTCCAGAAGGCAGTCTACACTGACCCCGTGGAGTACTCGAAGCGAAGAGGAAGTATGCTGCTGCTGAGTGTGCTTGGGGCCACGGCTACCGTGGTTTTCGGGTGCACTTCTCAGGCTTCGCCTAGTGCCTCGGTCGATCTTCCCACTGGATCGGCCAGCAACGCCGACCAAGATGAGAGCGCTTCGGGCCCGGCCGACTTGCGCGTCCACCTGGAAGCCATCGTCTTAGGAGGTGTGTCTGCGACACCACCGACTTCTGCTGCTCACAACGAGCACAGTCAAGCTGCGCTTCAGTCAGCCATCGAAGAGCATAGGGCCGAGCTTGTGGTCTGCACGGACAAGAGCGGCGGGGCATCCGGAGAGTTCTCTCTCTTCTTAGAGCTCGACGCGGACGGCTACGTTCTCGGCGGAAGCAGCAATCCTCCAGCTGGACAGGAAGGGCTCTCGGCCGTTGCGGGCTGCACCCAGGAGCTAGCGCGCAGTTGGCTATTCCCTTCGCGTAAGCGGCGGGGGAGAACTATTCTGATCGTCCCGTTCATCATTGCTGGCATGTGACGAGCTTGCCAGCCCATAACTCAGCACAAGCTCTCTCGCTACCGTGCGCTGTCTTGCATCTCCAGCCGCGGAGCACCCGAGGTAGTCTTTTAGGGCGAGAAAACACTCGCCAATCCGCCCCTCTTGATGCGCCAAGGCTGCCCGATTCCAGTGGTAGCGGCCAACATCAGGAGCTAGTTCCGCTGCTCTGTTTAGGTACTTTCGAGCTTTCTCGGTTTCTCCTGTTCGCACGAGGCAGGTACCTAAGGTGGCAAGCGCTTCGCAGTCCGTGGGATGCCCCTTTGCATAGAGCAGCAGTAGATCGCGCGCAACCTCAACACGTCCTCGGCTCAAGAGTTCAGTGCCGCGGGCAAGGAGCGCCGCGTCTTGGACTCGTCGCTCTGCCAGTTTCGAACGCTTTGGCATGTGTTCATCGCGAAGTCCCATGAGGTCGCGGCCAAGGTAGTAGGAGCGGGGGAGGGCCTTGCCACTTCGAAGACGGAACTGTGCGGCGGCGATTGCGTGCTGCTTGAGCGCGCCAGGGGCGACTGGGGAAAGTTCGTATCCGGCTTCGGCAAGCGGCTGCAGCAACAGGCTCTCAACAGTGCTATGGGGCACTTGCTCGAGGTACTCGCAGTCTTGAAGAACCCCCGAGGCGTCGACCAGTAATGACAGGGCACGGTATCTCCTGGGCCCATGTGCCTGACCGCTGGCGTATGCGATGAGTGCCGAGCGCCCGCTTGCATGCTTGGCGAGACGCAAGCCTGGCCGGCTAGAGGCAGTCTGCAGTGGTTTCGTTGGAAGTGAAATCGAGCGACACTCGAGGCTCGCACTTGCACCGAGCTCCCGCAGAGACGCCCGTGTCCGTTCGGTGAGCGAGTCTCGCACCAGAAGTTCGTCGATGAGCAGGAGAGCGATGCTTGGCTCTTGGCTTGCGAAGTCCTCGACAAACTCGACTACCTCTGTGATTGGTAGGTCAGCCAAGAGGGTGTCTGCTGCTCGCGCAAGCTCTGCTGGGGAATCGATGCAGGTCGCAAGGTCACAGAGCGAATGCTGTGCGCTATCTTCTGCGGACACGAATTCTGGCCATGGCACGGGTTCGCCGAGATACCCAAGCAACTCAGCGACGGCAAACTTGCAATCCTCGCGAAGCGCCGTTGCTTGCAACTCAACAAGCAGCGCCTTAGTGATTCGCCGACACCGAGCCTCAGAGTCAGCCAGTCGTATCAAGAGCTCCGTTGCCCATTGTGCTGAACTCGAATCAACGAAGAGCTGTCGCAACAACGTCGGCACAGCAAGGGCACCAATGTGATCTACGAGTTGGTAGATCGCACTCTTGTGCTCAAGCGATCTCGGACTCCCTTCCACATGTTCCTCAAAACTCGCCATGAGTTGACGTAACTCAAAGAAAGTAAAAGAAATCTGCCCTTTTGGAAGAGAAGCCATCAACCGATAAATAAGCCTATCGGTCGGGCAGATCAGTGTCAATGTGGCTTGATCCAAACTCGATCCTAGGATCCAGAAAGAGTCACTCCATCACGTTGGAAATCGACCTCGCTAGATCAGATTTGGATGGCTCGCGGTGACGAGTTTGATGAATTCTTGGCGCGTCGACATCTGATCGAGGAAGGCGCCACGCATCGCGCTTGTGACTACGCGCGTCTCATGTGCGCCGGCACCGCGGGATGCCATGCACATGTGCAGTCCCTCGATGTAGGTGCCCGAGCCATCACTCTGCAGGTCTTCGTAGAGAATTCGAGAGAGCTCATGAGTGAGGTCTTCTTGAAGCATTGGTGCCCGAGCCAGGAGCTTTGCTAGGCGCGAGAGCTTTGAGATACCCAGTACCTTGGAGGTTGGGATGTACGCGACCGAGATGCGATAGACGACCGGGAGAAGGTGGTGCGGGCAAACGCCGAAAGCGACGTTGTGCTTGGAGATAACCATATCCTTGTACTTGGCGGGAAAGGTCTTGGTCAGCATCTCTTCGACCTCAGTCTTGACCTCTTGCTTGTCTCGCATGAGTTGACCGAGCCCCTTTGCTGCGCGTGCTGCAGTGCCCGCAAAGTTTGCATCGTCATTTACTTGGTAGCCAAGGACGTCAAGACCTTCGAGAATCTTGTCGTAGCCCTGTTCAAAAAGTGCGAGTGCTTCGTTGTTCTTATCGTTCATATCGAATCTCTGATCTGCGCTGGAGGATAGACCGAGTTGCTGTCGAGATACCAATCGACGGGAGTTCCGAGAGTCGCAACCAGGAGAGGCGTTGGTAGGGCGAGCCCTGTACGAGCCTCGTTCGACCCGAGACTTGTGCGGGCCATACTCGGATTCGAAGGCGTCTATGACTTAGCACTTGCTCGTGTTCAAGGCTTGCGGTCCTGCCGAGGAAGCTGAGTTTCAAGCCGGTGAGGGCACTGAGTTCATCTCGGCTCTCGCTTGATGGCAATTCCCATAGCCCACCAAAGAGGCCTTCCGCTTTGCGATGCGCAAGCAATAGCTTGCCACCGCGTTCAAAGAAACCGGCTTCGAGAGCCAGGAGTGGCTTCTCGCGCGCGGCCTTGCGTTTGGAGACAACGGGCAGCTCGGCAATGCGACCTTCGTTGCGAGCGCGACAGTGTTCACTGAGTGGACACAGATCGCAGTCTGGATTCTTGGGTTTGCACAAGAGCGCTCCAATCTCCATAAGTCCCTGGTTAAAGTCCCCCGGAGCGCTACTGGGAACGAGAGCTTCGCATATTCGCCACTGTTCTTTGATTCCTGCCGTGGACTTGATGTTGTCCTCGATCGCGAAGACGCGGCTGATCACGCGAGCAACATTGCCATCAACCAGGGCCTCGTGCTGCTTGTAGGCAATGGATGAGATTGCTCCCGCGGTGTAGCGACCAATGCCCGGCAGTGTACGAAGCTCCTTGGCCGTGCGAGGTAGGTGCCCGCCATAGCTCGTCGTGACTTCCTTAGCGCAGCTGTGGATGTTGCGAGCGCGACTGTAGTAGCCGAGCCCAGACCAATGTGCGAGCACGTCATCAAGGTCCGCCTTGGCCAGAGCGTCGATCGTAGGAAAACTTCTTAGCCAACGCTCATAGTAAGGAATCACCGCAGCAACACGAGTTTGCTGCAGCATGATCTCTGAGATCCAAACACCATAGGCATCGCCACGTTCGCGCCAGGGCAAGTCACGGCGGTTCTTTCGGTAGTAGCGGACCACGCACCGAGCGATGTTCTTGGCTGTGCTTGAGTCTGGCATGCTCAACGAAACAAAAAAGGGCCGAGAACGTCGCGTTCTCGACCCTTGGGTACCACACTCCGGAGGGCTGCATAGACTGCAGCCCGAAAGAGTCCTGGGACACAGCTCCTAGAAGCCCATGCCGCCCATACCACCCATGCCGCCCATGCCGCCCATGCCGCCCATGCCGCCCATATCTGGAGCGCCACCAGCTGGACCTTCGTCCTTGCTTGGCTTGTCGGCAACGAGAGCTTCGGTGGTCAGCATAAGGCCGGCGACCGAAGAAGCGTTGGTGATAGCAGTGCGGACCACTTTGGCTGGGTCGATGACGCCAGCCTTGAGGAGGTCTTCGTACTCGAGAGATGCAGCGTTGAATCCGAAGGAGCCTTTGCCTTCAATCACCTTGGAGACAACGATGGAACCGTCGACGCCCGCGTTGTGAGAGATCTGGCGAAGGGGCTCTTCGATGGCGCGACGAACGATGTTGACACCGTAGCGGCGGTCATCGTCGAAGGTGAGCTTGTCGAGAGCCGGGATTGCGCGAAGAAGTGCAACTCCGCCTCCTGGAACGACACCCTCTTCCACAGCAGCGCGAGTAGCGTGCATGGCGTCTTCGACGCGGGCTTTCTTCTCCTTCATCTCGATCTCGGTAGCAGCACCGACGCGGATGACAGCAACGCCGCCAACCAGCTTAGCAAGGCGCTCTTGGAGCTTCTCGCGGTCGTAGTCGGAGCTGGTCTCTTCGACCTGTGCGCGGATCATCTTCACGCGAGCAGCAATCTCATCGGACTTGCCAGCGCCGTCGATGACGGTGGTGTTGTCTTTGCTAATCGTGATGCGCTTGGCAGTTCCGAGGTCGTCAAGGGTGACGTTCTCAAGCTTGAGGCCAAGGTCCTCGGTGATGGCTTGGCCACCGGTGAGGATGGAGATGTCCTTGAGCATCTCTTTGCGGCGGTCGCCAAAGCCTGGGGCTTTGACTGCGCACACGTTGAGCGTTCCGCGGAGCTTATTGACAACGAGAGTTGCGAGAGCTTCACCGTCGATGTCCTCAGCGAGGATAAGGAGAGGCTTGCCAGCTTTTGCGACGAGCTCGAGAACAGGAAGGAGGTCCTTCATGTTGGAGATTTTTTGCTCGTAGGTGAGAACCAGGCAGTCGTTAAGAACGGCTTCCATGCGCTCGGAGTCTGTCACGAAGTACGGGCTGAGGTAGCCGCGGTCGAACTGCATGCCCTCGACGACGTCGAGCTCAGACTCGAGAGTCTTGGCTTCTTCTACGGTGATGACACCCTCTTTGCCAACCTTCTCCATTGCCTCCGCGATCATGTCGCCGATGAGCTTGTCGCCGTTTGCGGAGATGGTTCCAACGTGAGCGATGTCAGTCTTGCCGTTCGAAGGAGTAGCCGTTTTGCCAATCTCCTCGATAACGACAGCAACTGCAGCGTCGATGCCGCGCTTGATGTCCATTGGGGTGACGCCAGCAGCAACGAGCTTTGCACCTTCGGAGAAGATGGCCTGAGCGAGAACCGTTGCGGTGGTGGTGCCGTCGCCAGCGTTGTCAGAAGTCTTAGAAGCGACCTCTTTCATCATCTGTGCGCCCATGTTCTGGAGCTTGTTGTCCAGCTCGACCTCTTTGGCGACCGTAACGCCGTCCTTTGTCACGGTTGGTGCTCCCCAGCTCTTCTCGATGACGACGTTGCGTCCTCGTGGTCCGAGAGTCACCTTGACGGCGTTAGCCAGGGTGTTGAGGCCTTGAGCGATCTCAGAGCGAGCCTGAGAAGAGAAAATAATGTCTTTTGCAGCCATATGCTGAATCCTTAGGTTTTTTGAGAAAACTTCTGGTTGAAAGTTTGGTAGTTGAAAGAATGGTAGATGTGAGGACGAGCGTTACTCGACGACAGCGAGAATGTCGTCTTCGCGCATGATGAGGTGTTCCTCGCCATCGATTTTGACTTCGGTGCCGCTGTACTTGGAGAACAGAACTCGGTCCCCCTCAGAGAGGTTGAGTGCGTGTACGGTGCCGCTCTTGTCGCGCTTGCCAGCACCGACAGCAATGACCTTGCCTTGAATGGGCTTCTCTTTAGCGGTGTCGGGAATGATGAGCCCACCAGCAGTGGTGGTCTCGCTCTCGAGTCGTTGGACAATGACGCGGTCGTGCAGTGGTCGAATTTTCATAGTTTTCAGTCTCGTTGTTTCGTTGTTTGTTGGTGTTCCAGGGCGAGGCCACAAGGCCCTGCCTCAAAGCGTTGGCATGTATGTAAGCACCGCCCCACCTTTGTCAACCCCAGGGGGGAGAGTGCTAAGAATTCGAAAAAAGTGCCTATAAAATCACTCGCTTATAAATACGCGATTTGTGCTTTTTTGCCCTCCTGCAGGCCCCGCGACCCTGAGGTACTGTCCAGCCATGCCGCATCTGCAGCGCCATATCTTCATTTGTGTCAATGCTCGCGAGGCCGGCAGCATCAAGGGCTGTTGCGCTTCAAAGGGCGGTAGTGAGGTGCGAGACGAACTCAAGAAGCGGTTGGCGGCTCATAAACTGCGTGGCATTGTGCGCGCAAACAAAGCCGGTTGTCTCGATCAGTGCGAGGCGGGCGTTGTGGTGGTCGTCTACCCAGAGCAAGTTTGGTACGGCGGAGTCACCCTCGATGATGTGCAGGAGATTGTCGATCGGCACATCCTCGGCGGCGAGTATGTGCAGCGTTTGATGATGCCAAATCAGGACCACCTCAATGGTGCAACGTCCGGTCGCAAACTCGAGGTTCTCCAGGATGCGTAGGTGGCAATGGCTCGCCCTTCTTGCGGTGCTGCCGTTCACCTACCCAACTACGACGGAGGCGAAGCGGTCACTGCTCGTCGAAGGCCCATCCGAGCTTGAATCCCAAGACGCCGAAGAGAGCGAGACGAGTTTCAAACGCGAGGGCTTTGCGATCGGCGTGGGGCTAGGTTCGGCATTGTTCTTAGGCTCTGGCGAGCAGGCCTATGCGCGCACCGGTGGCGGCAGCATTTCTTTGCGAGTGGGCACGAGCGCCGGGGAAAACCTCCTGTGGTTCCTGCAACTCGACGCCGCCGCCTATGGTAAGAAGAATTCATCAAGCCTTCTGGGGCTTGCTGCTCATTACTACTTTCGTGAGCGCCTGTGGACCCGAGGCGGTGTGAGTCTTGCGAGCATCCTAAAGGTCGAAGATGATGATACGAGTTCTACTGAAGGTGGGCTTGCATTGGTTGGTGGCTTGGGAGTCGATGTCTATCGCCGAGGAATCTTCGCACTCGATCTCGAAGTTGGGCTTAGCCACGCGCGATTCGAGAACGGCACGCTCTCACTAGCGCTCTTGCAACTCATGGCGAACTGGTACTGAGTCTGAGAATTACTTCCTCGTTCTTGAGGACTTCTAGGGAAAATGGTCGCTGGGCGCCCTCTACAGAGAAACGCCCCACGACAGGGCATGCGGGGACATCGTCGATGCGGAACGTGCCTGCGGCGACAGGCACCAAGAGCGTTTGCATCGGCATGGAGAGTTCATCCGCGCGCGCCGCTTCCTCACCCAAATCAAAGACGCACTGGTAACGCATTTCGAAAGAGCCATTCGCGATTCCCGTGGCACTGCCGATGATGGCACCAACCCCACCGAGGCGAAGCGGAACGCCCGTGCTTGGCACATCGACAAGTGCGAGGGTGGCTCCTTTACCCGGCATGTAGACTGAGAGTTGGTAGGGGCCGTTGGGCACGGAGAAGAACGCAAACTCCCCTTGAGCATCAGCGCGCTCCTGCTGCGTCGCACCTCCGGGGTCAAGGCCAAAGAGATCCACAAAGGCAAACGCTACAGGCTCCCCATCGGCGTCGGTGACAGTTCCCGTGAGACTGGCGGTTGCGTCAGGGATAACAAAGATCGCATCGGTGTAGTGCTCGCCATCTGCACATCGAAATTCTTGGTCCTCGCTTGGCGGGCTCTTCCACGGCCAAGCGCGCAGCGTCACAAGTCCTTCGCGGTCCATGGCGAAGCGCACTTTGCCATGGTGGATTTCTCCAATCGGGGTGTAGCTACCATCATAGCGCTTTTGCTCGAAGGAACCGCTGAGTACCAACTCACCATCGCTGTCGACTACCTGTCCTTCCACGATGCAGCCCGCGGTAAGAACGATGTCTCTCTCCAACACTTCACCCGCGCGAAGGTACGCGGAATTTCTACTCGCCATCGCGGCATAGCGCTCGTGGTTTGCCTCTAGTTGCACCGAGCCTGCAGGTAAGAGAAGTTCGTAGGATCCGCTGCCGTCACTCTCTGTCACATCACTGCCGGAAATGACGCGAAGCTCTCCTGGCGCTTTTCCCGCGACGACAGCACCCGAGATCGAGTAGCCATCTTTGTCCATGACTCGACCTCGAATGTGTGCGCCAGGGGTTAGGCTCAAATGAACCGAGGCTTGGTCGCGAAAGACACCCACCATCGGTGCAATGCCTTCGCGTGGCATTGCTACGGCGGCCGCTGACACAGGCCCAGGCAATCGCTTTGCCGCCGCTCGCGCCACCGCGACATAGCCCTCCGCCTGCGCATAGCTTCGGTACAAGCCCGGCATCAGCTCCGCTCGGTAGTTTCCCGCACCATCGCAAAGAACGCTGCTCTCCCCGCTTGGGCCCGTGAACAAAACTTCCGCTCCCGCGATTGGCTCACCACTGTGGCGATCACGCACCGTTCCGCTGATGATGACGGTGCCAATAGTGCGTGCGGCAACCATGCTAAAGGCGCGGGCCAGGCCATTGATGTCTTTGCGCAAGCGGTCCTTTGTGGGCTGGTGAACCGTAGACGTTGCTGATGTCGCTTTTTTCTTCGGCTTTGAATCTGGCGGCCACAAGAAATACAAGACCAGCGCAAGAACCACCGCGGAACCACCGAGGAGTGAACGCATGGACCTACAATGACAAATCGAGGGAAGCGCGCAAGCTATTACGAAACTTCGACTGCGACCGCTGTGATGTTGTCTTTGCCGCCTCGATTGTTGGCCAAAGAGATTGCCGCGTAGACTCCAGTTCCCAGGTCGCCTTCACTGAGCAGGTCGGCTACTTCGGAGTCGTCGTGGAAGTACCCATGTAGACCGTCGGAACAGAGCAGAAAACGATCACCTGATTGCACATCCAAATCCACGGTATCGATTTGCACATGGTCTTTGTGTCCAACCGCTCGCGTGATGACGTTCTTTCCCTTTGCGGTCTCCGCTTCCTCTGGAGTTATCAGACCGTGCTTTAGCTTGTAGTTGATTAAGGTGTGATCCTCGGTGACCTGTAGGACCTCACCATTTCGCAATCGATAAACGCGGCTATCGCCAACGTGCGCGGCATAGCAGGAGCGTGGCCCGATAAGGAGCGCCGAAATCGTTGTCGACATTCCGCGCTTCTCGGGATCGAGTTCGGCCATGCCAAAGATCATGTAGCAGGCAGATTGCACACCGCTCTCAAGAAGGCGTCGGATTTCCCAGCGCGCTTCCGGATCACCAGCTTCGACATCGGTAAAGAGGGCCTGCAATTCTTGTTGAGAGCGAAGCACCCAAAGCTGCAATTGTTCGGCAGCCTCCTGTGAGGCAACTTCACCTTTTGCATGGCCGCCAACACCATCGGCAACAACGTAGAAACCCAAGCTGTCGTCCGCGAAGAAAGCATCTTCGTTGTGCGAACGTTTGCGTCCAGGGTCACTCAACGCAGCGGATGTGGTTCGGAACATGAGACTACATAGTAGGCAAGGCAGACACAGGGTCGCAAGCATCCTGGTCTCAGATAGGGAATCGAACTACGCTGGGTGTCATGCACAGCGGGCACAACTACGATGGCTTGGTCAATCTGCTGGCAGATCCGACACACACACTGGCGCTGTGGGCTGAGGCGTTCACCCAAAGTCCAATGCGGCTGCCCCACAAAATCGACTCGGAGTCCCTGATAGCAACGCTTGAGCCGATAACAGACGCTTTGGCCGATGTGGTGGCTCCTGACCGAGAGGGCAATTGTCGCGAGCCGCGTTTTCATCCCGGTGCTCAAGAGCTTCGCGAGGTGGAAAAGGCTGTCTCCTTTGCAGCAGCAAACCTGGCGGTGGCTGGGTTTTCTGGGTTTGACGTGGGTGCCTTGTTGTTTAGTTTGCGGGATGTGATCTGCGCCCCGATCGGTGGGACAGCATTGACTGAGATGCAAGCGTACATGGAGTGGTTGGTCGTGCTCGCCGCCGACTCGCTTGCAACTGGACGTGAGCAGGCCGCGATTGAACGCTGGCATAACCAGCTAGATGAGGGCACGCCACTCATCATGATTACCCCCCAGCTTCCAGCGGTTCTCTTTGTCTGCCAACCGGATCGCCGAGTCATTGCGAGTGTCTTTGGTCGACTCTTGCTGACCATCGTTCGGACCGGCGGCACGGCGGTGATTATCGATGTGCGAGGTGTCGCTGGTCGATTTAATTCGGTGTTTGCAGAGGGGTTGGAGACCTTTGTTGGCCATGCCCGAGTTGCCACGCGAATTCGTATTCTCGCTTGTGGAGTGCACGGCGACGATGTCTCTGCTTGGAAGGCAATTGCCGATCGCCACGGTGCGGATTTACACTTCGAGAACCACTTCGATAGCTGCGTGAGTGGCGCTCTAAAGTCGGGAGGTTGGCGTCTCGTTGCACCCAAGGTCTAAGAGCAACTGCCGAAAACTCAGTAAAACTCGTTGTCAGAGTAGCTGCCCACCACGTGCTGCGTGTTAGGATTCTGCAGCGTAAGTGTCGGAAACCTTTCCACAAGCATTTGGGAGATACCAACTCCTCGAGCGATTGGCCATTGGGGGGATGGCTGAACTCTTCCTTGCGGAAGTTGCGGGAGCCCATGGCTTTGCCAAGACGGTGGTGATCAAGCGGATCCTTCCGCACCTGGCTGCCGACGAGAAATTTACTGAGATGTTTATCGCGGAGGCCAAGCTCACAGCCCAGCTCGCGCACCCAAAGATTGCCCAGACTCTTGAACTCGGGACGGAGGACAAGCAGCTCTTTATCGTGATGGAGTACATTGATGGTTTCGATGTGCTCGCAATGCTCAGAGAGTGTGCTCATCGGCAGGTGAGAGTGCCAGCCGAGATCTCGGTCTACATTGTCAAAGAGGTTCTCGATGCACTCGATTTTGCTCACAAGCTCGGTTCTGCTGGCAAGCCACTAGGCATCGTGCACCGAGACGTCTCGCCTTCGAACATACTCTTGTCCAAGCGCGGTGACGTCAAACTCGTGGACTTTGGAATCGCTCATGCGGTGGCGCAGGATGACCAAACAAAGTCCGGCACGTTAAAAGGGAAGTACGGCTACATGTCACCTGAGCAAGTGCTTGGGCAGACTGTGAGCCCGCGCTCCGATGTATTCGCAAGTGGAATCGTGTTGGCTGAGATGCTTATGGGGCGTCGACTCTTTGCTGCTGCCAACGAACTCGATGTGCTGCTCATGGTGCGCGATGTCGACTTGAGCCGCCTGGTGCGCTTTGGAGAGCACATTGACGATGATCTCGCGAGCGTGCTTCGCTGGGCGCTGCGTAAAGATCCAAACGATCGATACAAAGATGCCGCGACATTTCGCGACGCGCTAGATGAGTGGCTCTTCAGTCATCAGCATCGCATCGGCACTATGCAGCTCGCCGAAATCGTCAAGTCATTGTACGAAGATGCTCTTTCGCGACGCAAAGAGGGGCTAAAGGCTCGAGCTCATGAAGCGCGAGAGGCCCCGGCCACCGTTCCAAAGGACGTTGCGAAGTCAGCGTCGGGAAGCGTCTCCTCAAGGCCTGCCAACGAGCAGAGCTTTCCTAAGGGTACAGATGCAACCGGGCTGGACCTCGGAGTTCCCACCGGGTTGGATTCGGGCGATCGAGTTGTCGGTGCTGAGCCAAGTGCGGTGATCGAAGTTAGCCTGGACGACGAGGGCGAACTCATCGTCAGCGAACCTAAGAAATCTTCGCATCAAGAGGGGGCCGAGCCACCAAAGCAGGAGGATTCCGTTCGCGACGCGATCGGCAACCTTGAACTGGCTCCGCCCGAGATGGACAGCGTCGAAGTTTCCTTCAACAAATCCGCGGCGCGTCAGGCCTCATCGGCTGAGCCAAGCAGCTTTGATGGCGATGTTGGAGCGGCGTCCTACGATACGATTTCCGCCGCTGTTGCTTCGGTTTCGCCTGTTGATAGGGATCCCGCAAGTCGAGACTTCGACGACTCCGATGTTTCGGGTGGCAATGCCCGCAATGAAGGGCGCCGATTGCCAACAGCGGAAGAACTCGCACAGAGTGAACGTCCCAAACCTCCACAGCTGGATCCCGATAGCGAGGTTGCAGAGCTCACAGGCTCGCTTGATGACCGCCCAGCCCTCGCGGTTCTCTACGATACAACCGCCGGTCGAAAGACTGGCAAGCTCGTGCTCAGCAATGGGGGGGTCCGCAAAGAAATCTACTTCAAGCGCGGAGTGCCCGAGTTCGTTTCGTCCAACATTGCGAGCGAACTCCTGGGGGCCTATCTCGTTCGCATGAGCGTTATCTCAAGCGGGGAACTCGACATGGCGCTTGCGGTTATGCCGCATTTTGGTGGCAAGCTTGGAGACACGCTCGTAGGTCTTGGGCTCATGAAGCCACTCGAAGTCTTTCGTCATCTCACAAGGCAAGTGCGCAGCAAGATCATTGAGGTCTGCACCTGGACACAAGGCCGTTACGAGTGGTTTGGCGATGCTCGGTGCCCACGGCAGGCATTCCCGCTCGACCTCGATCCGCTGGAAGTGTATGGAGCGGGTGCTGGAGCGATGCCTCGAGAAACTCTCGAGTCGTGGTGCGATCGCTACGCCGAGATTCGGCCAATCGCAGCTCGATCGGCCGTCGCCGTGCCAGAACTTTTCCAAGTACAGGGCATTCGAAAGTTTCAAGAGACGCTCGATGGCACACGTGGTGTCGGCGAGATTGCCTCACAAATGACGGCGGGCGATGAAGGCTTGCATCAGCTTCGTCTTCTCTTCCTCCTCGTGAACACAAAGCTTGTGGTGACCGATGCCACCGCGTAGTGGAACTCTTGTTGCGCTTTGCGTACTGGGCTTGTGGCAGGGTGGGGCGTACGCACAAACGCCGTCGGCCACAGAGCAGGCAGAAGCGCTCAACGCTGAGGGCAAGGAACTCATCAAGCAACTCGACTTGGTGGGCGCTGCACAGCGGTTTCGAGCCGCCATGGCCCTGTCGGGAGATCCGCGTTTCGCGTTCAATCTCTGTTACACGCTGGAAAAGTCCGGGCAGCTTGTAGAGGCAAAGCAAGCCTGCGAAACCGTCATGGAGTCGGGGAACGCTCGCCTCAACGACAAGGCCAATCGGCTGCTCGCAGTAATCGAGGAAAGTATGGCGGCTGGCGCACCCCAGACCCCGGCTCGGCCTCCTGGCCCAGGGGGGTCGCTTCGGCCGACAGCCCCTGCCAAGCCCGTTCCTTCGGTGCCTTCAACACCTCCACCAAAGAAGCACAAAGCCTCGTACGGCCTGACCGCTGGCTTGTCGCGAGCCACTGTGCAAGGGACGTTTGAAAAAACAGACGCGAAATTGGGACTCGCCTTTGGAGGAGGCATGCGCATGCGAATTCGACCGAGTTTCGAGTCGATTCTCGATGTCCAGTTCGTACAGCGCGGGTTTAACGCTTCGTTCACTGAGATTATGGGCGTCGAATCCTCGATCACTGGGAACTATGTGGACGTCGGGTTTGCAAGCCGTTGGTACTTGGGGACAGAGGGATTTCAGCCATACGCGGAAGTCGGCATGGCGCTCTCGGTCCTGCTGTTCGATTCAGCGAGTATTGGTGGTGAAGAGGTGGAAGCGGATCTGCAGCCGTTTGATGTGAGCTACTCTCTGGGGTTGGGAAGCAGCATTGCTCTCGGTTCTCGCAGTCTGGATCTTCGGGTACGGTACATGTATGGGCTTCTCAATGCATTCAACTCTGAAGGCTTGATGGGCGATCCACCAGCGACGGCCTACAACCGCACCCTGCTAGTCCAATCCGGCATTTGGTTCTAGGGCGGCTTCGTTAGGCGACAAATCGATAGCCTGATCCTCGGACCGTTAGGAAGTGCTTGGGAGACTCAGGATCAACCTCGAGCTTGGCACGCAGCTGGGCGACAAAGTTGTCAACCGTACGCTTTGAGCCCGAAGTGCCCCAGACGTTGCGCAATAGCTGGTCTCGGCCAAGCACCTGTCCTGGGTTGTCAATGAAGAAACACAGCAACTCAAACTCCAGATGGGTTAGGCCGACCTCAGCGTCGTTTCTGGTTACAACGCGAATTGCGCGGTCGATCCGAATTTCTCCGAAGAAATGTTCTGTATCCGTTGTCGGCTCTTTGGTTTTGGCCGCAGCTGCCTGACTTCGGCGTAAGACAGCGGCAACTCGCGCCATAAGCTCCGCAAGGGCAAAGGGCTTTGTCACGTAGTCGTCCGCACCAAGTCGTAGCGCGGCCACTTTGTCAGACTCGCTGAGGCGTGCAGACAGGACAATCACCGGCGTGCGGTTGCCAGCAGCGCGAAGCTCTGTGAGCAGTTCTAGCCCGTCCTTGCGTGGCATGCCGATATCGAGCAACACCAGGTCGGGAGCGTTGTCACTCTCGAGCACCTCTGACGCCAAGACACCATCCTCCACGACTTGACTGCGATACCCCTCCAACTCGAGGTTCATGGCGAGGCCCGTCGCGATTGCCGTGTCGTCTTCTGCGACCAGGATGAAGGTTTTGTCACTCATGACACTCTCCGTAGAGTACTCGCGTGTGCGTTGATTACCAAGCTCTACGGAGCGGGCAGTCGGATGCGAAACTCGGCCCCCTCGCCGGGGGTGCTCTTGAGTGAGATGCGTCCGCGGTGGGCCCGTATGATGGCTCGCACAATCGCTAGGCCCAACCCACTTCCCCGCTTGCTCGGATCATCAATGGCATCACGGCCTCGTTCGAACTCCGAAAAAATATGCTCTTGCTCGTCTCGGGGAATACCTGGGCCATTGTCACGAATCAAGATCTCGACGTGACGTCGCGATGAGCGCGCTTCGAGTGCAATCTCGCGAGTCTCGCTAGGTGTGTACTTCCACGCGTTGATCAGAAGATTCCCAATGGCCTGCTCAAGTGCCTGCACATCACCAAGAACAAAGAGATCCGCATCTTGCTTTACCTGAATGTCAGTGTGGTCGTGCATGGTAGCGGCATCGAAAGCCGAGATGCTGCCGGCTATCAGGTCTTTGACCGAAACAGGGGTGCTTGTGAATCCATGACCACCAGCTTCGATCTTCGAGAGGCGAAGTAGCTTTTCTACTAGGCCCTGCAGCCTGTGCACTTCTTGGTCGAGGATATTGAGGCACTGCTCCTTGCGAACAGGATCGGTGAGCCGCTCATCGCGAAGGGTGGTAATGAAGATCCCGATTGAGGTAAGAGGAGTTCTTAGCTCATGAGAGACCGCAGAGAGGAAATCGTTCTGAAAACGCGCGATCTGTGCGCCTCGACTCATGAAAATTGAGCCGAGAATATAGCCTGTGAGGGATGTCGTGCAGAACGCCAGCACCAAGACCCCTGCAACGAGCGACGGAGTGTCATTGCCAATTGCCAGGAGCACGATGCCTGTGGCGATGAGCATGATCGTAGGCAGCAGCGTCGCAAGGATCAGGACGATCTGCGCGCGCCTGAGCTGAACATTGGCTGGTGCGCGAAATCGGGCCACGGCACTCTGATACTACGTCTGGATATGCTGCGCCAAAGAAGTTGGCGGATTCAGGTGGCTGCGCCCCTGCGCCGATGGGGTCGGATTATGCTGCTTCGCCCAGTGGTACAGTCGGTGGAACTGATTCTGAGGAATCCGCGACGTTGCCACGTTGCTTTGGGCGACCCTCCAAGATGTGCTTTGGCGGCTTGCGCAAGTCCCAAACGATACCCATTATCGACAAGAGCTTCAGAATGGCGTAGCTCATATCAACCTCCCACCAGAAGAAGCCCTGGTTGGTGGAATTCATGTAGTAGTGGTGGTTGTTGTGCCAGCCTTCGCCCATTGTGATCATAGCGAGGAACCAGTTGTTGCGGCTGTCATCGGTGGTGGTGTAGCGCTGCTTTCCAAAGATGTGTGAAAAAGAATTGATCGTGAACGTGCCGTGCCACAAAAGCGTCGTCGACACGAAGAACCCCCAGAGCAGTGCATGCCAGCCTCCGAGAAGGACCAGGAGGCTCGCCATGGCAACCGTCGGAACAATCCAATAGCGATTGAGCCAGCGAAGCTCGGGGTACTTGCTCATGTCTTTGATGTCGTGCCAGCGAGTCTTCTGCCAGTCGTTGGAGAGAAACCAACCCATGTGAGACCAGAAAAACCCACCGATTTTTGGGGAGTGCATGTCTTCTTCTTGGTCGGAGTAGCGGTGGTGGTGCCGGTGATTTGCGGCCCACCAAAGCACTCCCTTTTGAAGCGTAATGGAGCCACCTAGGGCGAGAATGAACTGAATAAAACGCGACGTCTTGTAGCTTCGGTGTGCGAAGTAGCGGTGGTTACCAGCGGTAATGAAGAACATGCGCAGGTAGTAGAGGCCAACGGCAAGCGCGAGGCCTGTCCAAGACCATCCGCTGAGCGCGACGCCGACGATGGCGATCGCGTGCACGATCCAGAAGGGCCAGCTGCGCAATGTGAAGTATTCCGTCCATGGATGGCTGCCTTGTGGGCGCCGCTCTTCACGTTGGGTCGCTTGGTACGTCATGGAAACACTCTAAGTGGCGAGAGGTCAGGGCGCAGTCAGAGCGCTGTCAGGTTCGTGTCATGCTGCTGACACGAGGCTCTTTCGTTGTTGGAGGGGCAACTACATGCCGTATTTTGATAGCTTCTTGTGAAGACCCTCGCGGGTGATTCCAAGTGTCTTGGCAGTTTGGGTCTTGTTGTTGCCATGCTCCCGAAGCGCCTCGGCAAGCAGCCATCGCTCCACCTGCTCCACCATCTCTTTGAGCGTGCCTTTTTGCGGCGCAATGCGCGCCAGGGTTCCTTCAACCTTGCGCAGGCTTGGGGATAGGTGAGTGGGTTCAAGTAGGCAATCTTCGTCGCCTTGAATGACCAGACGCTGCACTTCGTTTTCGAGTTCTCGAATGTTGCCGGGCCACGCGTGGGAACTGAGGGCATCAATGGTCTCTTGGGCAAACCCCGGAAGGTTGCGCCCGTACTCCTTGCTGTAGCGCCGCAGAAAGTGGGCAGCCAACAGCGGGATGTCCTCACGGCGTTCGCGAAGCGGTGGCAATCGAACGGGAAAGACCATAAGCCGGTAGTAGAGGTCCTGGCGAAACGTACCGCGTTCGACTTCGGCGGCCAGATCACGGTTGGTCGCGCACACAATTCGCACGTCGATTTGCCGTTCCCCGGTATCGCCAACGGGACGGATGGTTCCCTCCTGCAAAGTGCGCAAGAGCTTTGCCTGCAGCGACATTGGCATCTCGCCAACTTCGTCTAGAAAGAGCGTGCCCTCATCGGCAATCTCAAATAGCCCCTTTTTGTCACTGTCGGCGCCTGTGAAGGCACCTTTGCGATGACCGAAGAGTTCACTCTCTAAGAGATTCTCTGGAAGAGCAGCGCAGTTCTGCGCAACGAACATCTTCTCGCGCCTCCGCGATTGGTAGTGAATGGCGCTAGCAATGAGCTCTTTGCCCGTTCCAGTTTCGCCTTCGACGCAAACCGTGGCACGAGTGTCCACGACCTTGCGTAGCTGTGAAATCACATCTTTCATCGGTCCCGAATTCCCGATGATGTTGTCAAAGCTTATGGACTCTTGTTTGCGCTTCAGGTAGGTGTTCTCGCCTCGTAGCCGGTCTTCCGCAATCTTGAGACGAGACACCAGGTTTGCGTTGTCGATAGCGAGAGAAGCCTGATTTCCCAGTAGAAGAGCAACCTCGAGATCCGACTCCTCGAACATGCCTGCTGACCGCCGGTTGTCGATTTGAATCAGTCCTGTGATTTCACTGCCTCTCCACAGGGGAACGGCGATCATCGAGAGGATTCGCCCACCGAGGATTGACTCTGAGGAATCGAGTTCCTCCGCCGCATTCGCCGTAAGGATCGCCGCTCTGTCACCGAGCACACGCTTGAGTACGGCGCGACTTGCGCGAACGGCTCCACCTCCAGCGGTCTCTGGCGCCTGAGAATTCTTCTGTGTTCCCATGGCAACCATGGTTGCGCCGGCGTCCTCGGCTCGCTCTCGGGCTAGGGCGAGGGTGAATCGGTCCGCATCGGTCTCCGAGCGCAGGAGAACTGCGGCATGTGTGCTGCTTGGTAGCAAGTCGAAGATTGAATTGATAACCTCATCGAGCAGCGCCCCCAGTTCTAGGCGGGTTGTGAGGGGTTGAAGCGAACCGTAGATTCGGACCGCCCACTCCGGGTTGCCCTCCACACGGTTCTTGACAACAGGCAGGTCGATGATGCTGCGACTTGCTATGAGTCTGTCGCCCAGATCTTCGGCGCTGGCCGATGGTTGAGAGGGCAGGGTCACTCGGATAATCACCGGATTGTCAGGATCGCCGAGCAAAAGGTCGTCGCCACTTTGCAAGGTGCTTTCAAAGTTCTCCTGAGAGTCGAGCGCAATCACGTTGCCATCTCGTCGATATCGCGATCCGTTAGTGGAGCGCAGGTCCCGAACAACCCAAGCATCACCATCCAAAAAGAGCAGAAGGTGTGCCCCAGAAAGGTGGTAGTCGTTCAGTGCCAGAGAGTTGCCGTCACCACGGCCAATCGAGACCGAATCGTCTTCGAACTTGTAGACCTGGCCTCGAGACTCACCCTCAAGAATTTCAAGAGTTAGCAAAGTATGGTGAGTATACTGAGTGGCTGGGGCCCGTGGTACCGGGGATCCCAGAACTTCTGGGGGAACTGTGCAGGCTCCAGGCGCTAGTCGACCGAAAAAGCGCTACGATCGGAGCGCACATAACAACGTCGCCCCCATTGCATCACCCATGTCAGCACTAACGCACCTTACTCTGCTTCACACCAATGAGAAGGCGACAGCCGCTTTGCGATTCGGATTCGAACGGGAAGGCACCACGGTTGCTGATGTACAAGACGCTGAAGCGCTGCAGGAGTCAATTGACAAGGGCAGCCAGCTCATTATCACCGGCGGCAAAAGCAAAGAAGACGCAAAGGCAAAGCTCGAACTTATAGAAGGTGTGCTGGCAGGAGCAACCGCCCGTGTTCGTGTCCTGTATTTTGGCAACTCGATCTCTCGCAAGGAGGCACTCAGCTCGGGGGCGCACGAATTTCTCACGCCCCCAGCCTTCATTCGCGATGTTGTGACATTGAGCAAGTTGATGGCAACGCCAATGGAGCGTCGAACCCAGAGCATTAGTGGTGAGCTGTCCGAGCACTTTGGGCTCTTCTACCTGGTCCGCGCGTTGGGCATGGTCAAGTACACAGGGGTTCTCACCCTGTTGCGCGGTTTGCGCCGTGGTGAGTTGCGCTTTTACGAAGGAGAAGTCACATCTGGGCAAATGGGCACGCTGCACGGCCTGGCTGCGTTGCACCAGAGCCTTCTTTGGACGCATGCCCGCTTCGATCTTCGCGACGAACAGACCGTGCATCGACGGCAAATCCCGTTGGAGCGAGCTGAGCTATTGCGAGACTGTGAGCGGTTTCTAAGAGAAATTCGCAGTGTCGCTGGCGGGCTTTCACCATCAGCAGTATTGGAGCGCGACACAGAGAAGGATATGAGCGCTTTGCCATCGCAGGTTGGTGAGGTTCTTCAACTCTTCGACGGCACTTGCTCTGTTGCTGATGTGATTGAGGACAGCCCGTACCGGGTTTTCGAAACCCTCCGCATCGCCTGTCGTCTTGCAGAACAGGGCTTTGTGCACAGGGCGAACAAGGATGCCCCGAAACACCTCATGCACACAGCTCTTGCGATTGAAGAGTGGCTGGTGAGTGGCTCGGTTGTTGGGCAGAGTACTTCTGAGGAGTCGATGCCGCCGGGGCCAGCAAAGGGCAAGCCTGCATCGCCTCCTAAGAAGGGGCGAAAGAAGAAGCGCGGGCGCAAGCGCAAACTCTCATCAACTCCACCAGCGTCTGCTGTGCCAACGAACGAGCAGAGTTGGTCTGATTTGCTGCCAACCCTACAGACCAACAACGACATGGCCCAGGTTGTGCCTTCGACGGATGCGGTTGGAGAAATCTCGGTCGAAGCGCGCCCATCCTCGCGCGCATCGCGAGTTGGTGGAACCGAGCCACCACCCATGCCCGAACGTGAACGCCTGGAAGAAAAGGGCCAAGTCGCTTCACTCACTAGCATTTTTGTCGATGAGTCCCTTGGTGCGGAGCAGCTTGACCGCGATGGCAAACGTCTACCCAGTGCGGATGGTAGCGACGGTGTCCCGGATGAAGAGGATCCTTGGGATGAAATGACGGCTCCAGCGGTTCCAGTTTCGCTGGCTTCAGCTGTAGAGACACAGCCCGTTGCAAAGCCTCCAGAGTTGGCTTCGAAGACAAGGGTGGATGCCTCAGATGAGAAAACGTCTGAACCCAAGGTTGTGGTAAAGGCCGATTCTTCTTCGAGTTCGGATTCTTCTTCGAGTTCGGATTCTTCTTCGAGTTCGGATTCTTCTTCGAGTTCGGATTCTTCTTCGAGTTCGGATTCTT
>JANTGM010000021.1 GCA_024762925.1 Kofleriaceae bacterium
TTCGTTGTTCCTCGGTCGCTTGCCCCAGCAAACTCCCTCTTCCCGCCTCGCCAGCAAACGAGCTGACTTCGCGATCACGAATCAATGTCCATGGATCACGCACTAGTCGTACCGTAGACCTTCAACGGGCGAGAGCGAGGATGCCTTCGTGGATGGGAACCAAGTGGCGACAGCGGAGATGAGCATGGTGCCAGCTCCGACCATCAGTACCTCGCTGAGGTTGACGGAAACTGGTAGTCGGTCAATGAGGTAGACCTGCGGATCGAGGCGGTAGTTATAGCGCTTGAGAAGCTCACAGAGTGTGAGGCCGATGGTGAGCCCGCACACCGTGCCAACGCCTCCAATCGACAAACCGACGGTTTGAAACACCCGTCCAATGGCAACCGAACTCGAGCCCATGGATCGAAGAATCGCAATCTCCCGAGTCTTGTCGATGACCATCATAGTGAGGGCGGAAACCATGTTGAAGATCGCCACGGCCATGATGAGTGTGAGAACAATAACCAACGCGATTTTTTGAAGCGTGAGAGCGGTAAAGAGGTTTCGATTGAGTTCGTGCCAATCTTGAACGCTCCAAGGAACACCACCGAGCTGCTTCTCGAGCCGGTTGGCGATTTCCTCACCTCGACTCACATCGCGCAGTTTGAGCTCAACACCCATGACCTTGTCGCCAAAGTCGAGCAGCTTCTGCATGTCGGATAGTCCCGCGTACATGAGCCTCTGGTCATATTCTGCAAAGCCACTGTAGAAGATTCCGGTTACTTCAAACTCAATGCTCTGCATCGACTCTGAGAGAGACTGCCAATCGCTGGTGTCGATCTTGCGAATTGGTGGAACAACGACCGTTACCTTGTCACCGATCTTGGTCTTGAGCTTCTCGGCGAGCACCTGCCCCATGATGATGGGCGGCGGCTGGTCCTCGCTCTCAGGCTCTCGCCCTAGGGATTCTACTGAGCCCTCGACCATGTGCTTATGCACATCGAGAACTGAGTTCATTCGCTTGGGGTCGATTCCCTTGATCGCTACGCCAGCGACATGGCCCTGCCCTTGTGTCACTTGCATCTCAACGAATATGAAAGGCTGGACCGCAATCACATCGTCATCAACTTCCCAAGCCATCTTCTCGATGTCGCGGTATTCAGAGAAGCCGCTATTGTTCTTCATGATGATGACGTGTGCATTCACGCCAAGCACCTTGTCTTGAAACTGTTGCTGAAAGCCTGAGGTCACTGCCAACACTAGGGTCATGGCCGCAACGCCCAGCACAACACCGAGAACCGAGACTGTGGTGAAGACCGAGAAAATCCATAGGAGCCCAAAGAGGACCGAGCCCATCATCCCCACACCTGTCAGAATGATGCCCCAGCCTGAGCCGCCAGCGGTTGCCAGAGCCATAGCCAGCCCAAGCGCGGTCATGGTCGCAAAGCACGCCAGGCCGTAGAGGTGGCGCCGATCGAGTTCCCCGCGATAGAGGTAGCGCCAGCCGATTCGTGACTCGTAGGACATCAGTATGTAGACAGTTGTCGTGGATAGAAGTTGCGCCGATGACGCTGCCTGAGCTTACGCAAAAAAAAGAAGCGCTGTGGACATTCCACCGCGCTTCTTATTAGTTGGTTGGTTTGTGGCTGCCCCAGTGAGCAGCCCAGGCCAAGCGATCTCTTAGAGCAGAGGAGCGATAACCAGAGCAACAACACTCATGAGCTTCACGAGGATGTTGAGGGATGGCCCCGAGGTGTCCTTGAGAGGATCGCCAACCGTGTCGCCCTGAACCGAAGCCTTGTGAGCCTCGGAGCCTTTGCCACCGTGAGCGCCGCCCTCGATGTGCTTCTTGGCGTTATCCCAAGCGCCACCAGCATTGGCTTGGAAGATGGCGAGGAGCACACCGCAGGTGGTGACGCCAGCGAGCAGGCCGCCGAGCATCTTCTTGTCGATGAATCCGAAGACTACAGGGACGACGACAGCCATCAGGCCAGGAACCAGCATCTTCTTGAGAGAAGCCTCGGTAGAGATGTCCACGCACTTGGCGTACTCAGCGGTTGCCTTGCCCTCGAGAAGACCTGGAATCTCGCGGAACTGACGGCGAACCTCGTCGATCATGGCGTCGGCGGCTTCAGCAACGGCGTTGATGGCCATCGAGGAGAAGAGGAACGGCATCATGGCTCCGAAGAAGAGACCAACCATGATCTTGGGCTCGGTGATGTCGATCGTAGCGATGCCAGCGGTCATCTTGTAGGCAGCGAAGAGAGCAAGGGCGGTAAGAGCGGCTGAAGCAATGGCGAAGCCCTTGCCGATAGCAGCCGTGGTGTTGCCAACGGCGTCGAGCTTGTCGGTGCGCTCGCGAACTTCAGGAGGCAGCTCACTCATCTCGGCTAGGCCACCAGCGTTGTCGGCAACAGGGCCGTAGGCGTCAACAGCGAGCTGGATGCCCGTGGTGCAGAGCATGCCCAGAGCGGCGATGGCGATACCGTAGAGACCGGCTGCCCAGTTGGCGGCGAGGATGGCGCCACCAATCCAGACGATTGGGAGAGCGGTGGACTGGAAGCCCATGGCGAGACCGGCGATGATGTTGGGAGCCGAGCCGCGCTCAGAAGATTTCGCAATTGTGTTGACGGGTTTCTTGCCGACAGCACAGTAATACTCCGTTGTCACGCCGACTGCGACACCGGCAGCGAGACCGGCAACAGCCGCAACACCGATTCTCCACCAGGCGTCGCCGAAGTCGCCGACGAGCCAGTAGGAGAGACCGAAGATTACGGGAACCATGATGCCAGCAGCGCCAAAGGTACCGATGTCGAGGGCATGCTGCGGATTGCCGCCCTCTTCCACCTTCACGAAGAAGGTCGCTACGATGGAGACGAGGATGCCGATGCCGGCAATCATCAGTGGAAGGAGTACGAACTCGATGCCCATGGCGTAGCCGAGAACCATCGCGCCGACGATAGAGCCGACGTAGGACTCGAAGAGGTCGGCGCCCATACCGGCGACGTCGCCAACGTTGTCGCCAACGTTGTCGGCGATGGTGGCGGGGTTACGGGGGTCATCCTCGGGGATGCCAGCTTCGACCTTACCGACGAGGTCGGCACCGACGTCGGCAGCCTTGGTGTAGATACCGCCGCCAACGCGAGCGAAGAGAGCAATGGAAGAAGCACCAAGCGAGAAGCCGGTGACAATCTCGATAACCTTGCGCAGGTTTTCGCGCTGCTCGATTGCATCAGCAGCGTGGATGTCGGCGATGACGCCGAACTGTCCGTAGAGGAGAAGAAGAAGACCGAGGCCACCAACCGCCAGGCCAACGACACACATACCCATTACGGTTCCACCGGCGAATGCTACCTTGAGGCCGCCTTCAAGCCCCTTGCGACATGCGTTCGTGGTCCGAACGTTGGCGTTGGTAGCCACTCTCATTCCAAACCAGCCCGCGAGACCGGAGCAGGTTGCACCAAAGACAAAGCTAAGCGCGATGAGAGGATTCTTATAGCTGGTCGCGCTGGAATCGCCAATCGCATGGAAGATTCCAAGCAGAGCTGCGACGACGACCACGAAGATTGCCAGCACCTTGTACTCGCGGGTCAAAAACGCCATGGCACCCTCTTGGATGTAGCCAGCGATTTCCTTCATGCGGTCGGTGCCCGAATCCTGAGCGGCGACCCATTTTGCTTTTGTAAAAGCGAAGATGAGAGCAATAAAGCCCGCAACGGGAACAAGAAATAGCAGCGATTCTTTCATGATGTTTGTCTCCGAGCCGGCGTGGATTTTGGCGCCGACAGCGGGCGCTGAATAGCCGATATGTAGGTGGACAGCAAGGGATGGTTAACGAAATTCACGCATTGAAGCTTTCTCAGCAGATCCTCGCTGCACCTACATGCCTTCCCCACCTGAGCGGGGTCAGCGGCGAAAGGCATGGAGCTTGTCTTCATCGCCAACTACAATATGAACGTGTCAAAAGCGGGGGACGCTGGCCAAGCGGAGGAGACCATGCGAGATGCCGTGCGCATCTCGGCAAATCTCGCCATCCCATGTGCCACGCTGATTCTCGCGTTGGTGCTGCTTAGCGAGAGACCGATCCTGCTGGGCACGGTTGGTGGCGTGCTGTGGCTGGGAAATGCCGTGCTCGCAACCCTCACGCACCGCACGCTGAAAGGTGCGACTCAGCTTAGCCCCCAACCTTGCCTGGCGGAACGAGTTCGCTCGCCGGTAAATGTCGTCATCGTGCTTGTCTTTGTTGGTCTGGCGCACCCATTGCCGGGTTGGCTGCTCTCCATTCCGGTGATCGCTTTCATGGCAACCACCCTCCAAGGGCACCGAAGATTCTGGGGGGTTCATGGACTCACGGCAGGAACCTGCCTTGTTCTGGCTGCCGTCGGTGCACCAATCATCCCAATTGTGATCTGTGCCGCGAGTTGCACAGGTATGGGGGTGGTGCTGATTAGCGGCAGCAGGCGCCTCGAAGCGGGACGCGCACAACTCAACGAGATCATCGATGACGTGGTTCAGCGTGAGCGCGAGCATGGCAAAGCTCTGCTCAGCGCCCAACGTTCAAGCCGGCTCGCGTCGGTTGGTCAATTGGCTGCAGGGATCGCTCATGAGATCAACAATCCCCTCACCTACGTAATCTCGAACCTCGAATACATGCTCGATTTTGACCAAAAGCTAGCCAACAAGCTCTCGGTGGAGGATCGCCATGCCCTCATCGACTCTGGGCAAGATGCGCTTGAAGGGGCTCACCGAGTGCGTCGTATTGTGCATGGCATCAAGCTCTTTGCTCGACTCGATCGCGAGGTGCTCGTCACTGATGTCGATGTGAACGAAGTGCTTGAGTCCTCGCTAGATATGGCTCGCAATGAGATTCGCCATCGGGCAACGCTAGAGACCGACTTCGCTGAACAGCTCCCCTTTGTGCAGGCCGACAAGTCCCGTCTCGGTCAAGTCTTCATCAACCTATTGATCAATGCGGCTCAGGCGCTGCCCTCAGATCCCGAAGAAGGAGCAGAGCACACCATCACGGTAGCCACAGTCCAGGAGGAAGAGGGGTTCATTACTGTTTCGATTCGCGACACCGGGGCAGGAATCGAACCTGAGAAAATGTCGCAAATCTTCGAGCCCTTTTACACTTCCAAGCCAATTGGTGAAGGTACAGGCCTTGGGCTTCCCATCGTTCACGGCATTGTTTCAGACGCAGGCGGCCATATCGATGTCACGAGCGAAGTAGGCAAGGGAACGACATTTTATGTGCACCTGCCTACCAGCACGGATGCCACGGAGGAGTTGGAGCGCACCGCCGAGTACGATACGCCCAAAGACGCTACCCCGGGGAAAATTCTGATCATTGATGATGAAGCTCTGGTCGCGAAATCGCTAGCGCGCATGATCAAAGGAACTAAGAGTACGGCTGTGGGCGGCGGAAATGAGGCGCTGGCCATCCTTCGGGAGGACTCTGACTTTGACGTTCTGTTCTGCGATTTGATGATGCCCGGGCTTTCAGGACCGAAGTTCTACGAGATCCTCAAAACCGAGTTTCCCGCGCTCGCCGGCCGTGTCATCTTCATCACCGGTGGCGTCTTCAGCGATGTGACGCAGAGCTTCCTAGACAACAGTCAGGCGCGATGCCTCTACAAGCCCTTCTCGTTGGATAGTGTGCGTGAAGCGATTGCCGGCATCCAGGCAGACAATGCACCGCCAGCGTCGCAGCAACAATCCGCCTCCTAAGAACTCTTCTAGCGCCCCTTCCAGTTCGGCTTGCGTTTCTGAAGGAATGCCATGAGCCCCTCGCGTGCATCTTCGGTGGCGAGGACATCCGCAAGGCCCGCCTCCAACGCGGTCAAGGCCCCCTCGAACTCCATGTCTTGCGTCGCGTAGAAACTTCGCAGCCCCTTGGCGAGCGTACACGGGCTCTGCGCCGCAAGCTGCGCTGCTAATGCCCTGGTTGTTGTTCGCAGCTCCTCTGCTGGCACATGCTGGTTGATGAGCCCAATGCGTTCCGCCTCGATTGCATCAATACGCTTGCCCGTGAGCATGAGCTCGAGCGCCTTCTTGCGTCCAATATTGCGCGTGATCTCCGCTGTGATCATCATCGGCCAAAGGCCCACTTTGATCTCGGTGGTACCAAAGGTTGCAGCATCACTTGCCACAACCAAGTCGCAAGCCACCATAAGCCCGAGGCCACCGGCCAAGGCGTGTCCATTCACCATCGCAATGATCGGCTTGCCAAGGCTGTGCATGGTCGTGAGCATCTTCACTAGCGACGCTGGAGGAACCTCGCTCTCGTCCTGTCCAGAGCCTGCCAACATGGATAGATCACCGCCCGCGGAGAACGTCTTGCCAGCACCAGTGATGAGAATGACTCGGCTCTCGGCATCCGCCTTGGCCGCCTCGAGGGCATGCACCAATTCGCCAAGGCTCTTCGGTCCGATCGGATTGCGCTTTTCGGGGCGATTCAAAGTCAGAGTAACGATGCCCTCCTCGCGCTCGCACAGAATGCTCTGATAGCTGGCTGTCATGGTCCTTGTATAGCACTCAGACCGTCGTTTCCGCGCAACGAGCACAACGACGCGCCAAGGCCGATGACAGCTCGCAGGGCGGGTTGACAGCCTGCGTCGCGCTTAGCTACGTTCGAAACTGATGATCGGTCCGACTCGATTTCTCGCTCTCGTTGCGCTCTCCTCAGTGGCGCTTGGAGCAAGCTCTCAAGTCGCGGTCGCCGATGACAACGATCTTGTCCTCTCCCGTCTTGGAACCGTCACTCCCTTGGGCAACTCCGTGGTTGGCGACAACATCAACTTCCGGTCATTGGCAAGCGAGCTGGGAGTCGTCATGGCGCCCCGCCTGCTCGAGCCAGCGGACACGTTGGGCTTTGGAGGCTTTCACTTCAGCGCCGACGTTGCATTCACAAGCATTAGCAACAATGCCACGTACTGGAGCGCCATCGAAGAGCCAAACGATGGAACGATGACGACAACAGGTCTCTTTGTAAAGAAGGGCATGTGGTTGCCACTGCCGAGTTTCGAAGTTGGCATTGGCGCCGTTCATCTGGGCTCTTCGCATTTGTGGGCCAGCCAAGGCTATGTGAAGTTTGCGCTACAAGAGGGCTACCACGACCTGCCCTTGCCCTCAGTCGCTGTTCGCGGTGCTGCATCCCGGATGATGGGTTCCGAGCAAATCGACCTCACCGTTGCCTCAGTGGACGTTGTTGCCTCAAAGGACTTTGGAATTGCTGGCGTGGTTCGCGCCAGCCCCTACATTGGATGGAACTGGCTCATCATTGTGCCGCGCTCCGAGGTTATCGATAAGACCCCACACATCGACTCGCGCGATGACGCCACAGACGCAAACATGAACTTCGTCTTCGGTGACCAGGACGACATCATTCGCCAGCGCATTCTCTTGGGCACCAAGCTCAAGTACTACATCTTCACACTCACACTCGAAGCAAACTTTGCGTTGGCCGGGAGTTCTGTAGACGATCGCAGCGGAACGGATATGCGCTGCATTGACGTCGATCCGTCGACACCAACAAGCAACTGTGATGCAACCGACGCAGCGGGCGCTCAGTCGACATTCACGACGAGCATTGGCCTAGACTTCTAGAGCGTATCTCATAACCACTGACCGAGCATGAGGGCCGCAGGTCCAAAAGCGAGGGCCCTACGGCAAGGTTTCGCGACGCCGAGATGCGCCGCAGATCGGGACGCAGACGACCGAAGAGGTTGGGAGATACGCTAAAGCTAGTGCCTGATGCATTGCCATTGACCAAGCAAACTCGATTCCTCGCTCGCTGGCCGCTTTGCTCGTCAACGCGTCCAGCGGCGAGAAGACGAGTGAGCGCGTTCCATATTCATGAATCGCGCACTAACCACAGCTATGGTTGGTGGCGCCAAATCACGCTGCTATCTTCATATGCGCGCACTTCTGCGGGATGGTAGCCAGCACCAAAGCCTCCCGGTCTATCGCCGACGATACGCGCACTCATGGCACTCACGATGGGTTCGTGGGTAACCGCCAACACCACACCATGCCCCAAAGCCTGCAGCTCATCCAAACCGCGCTGACTTGGCGATTCTGACCGAAGCGCGTGCATGGCCCGAATCTCATCTTCAAAGCCCAGTGTCGCAGCGACAAGCTCGGCAGTCTGGACCGCTCGCACCAGCGGGCTCGTGACAATGCACGAGAGCACGAAGCGTTGTGACGCGAGCTCGTTTTGCAATGCCTCTCCTGCGGCTTTTGCGTGAAGTCGCCCCTCTGCGGTGAGGCAGCGAGAGTCGTCTGTGGTTCGAAAGTCGGCAGGCACAGCAATGCTGTGCCGCATGAGGAAGAGAATGGTCATGCGTGCTCCTTCCTCATGGTTGAGGCGCTACGCTTCGTCGGCGGTGCCATTGGACTTGCTCCAGCGGTGCACGGGGCTCGCCTTGACCACTTCACGCACGACGGCTTCCACTTCGGAGGGAGTTAGCTTGCTCCCCACACCACGAGGCGATCCTCCGACATTTTCTGAGCCGCCCCAACCAGTAACACCTTCGGGATCAAAGCCCTCCGCGATGTTTAGCTGGCGAAGAATCTCAAGAATAGGAAAGTTCACGATGTACTCAGAGCGGCGCCAAATCGCGTACATGAAGCGATCATCTTTCTTGGCGTAGAGTTCAACAGCCGCTTTGATGTTGGCCTCGACCATTTTTTGCCGGGCGTGTTGGTGATCAATCTCGACGAGCACCCAACCATCACCACCGCCGATTTCACGATAGTCACCAAGCAGTGGCGTGATCTTGCTTTGCCCATTGAGGAAACGCTCGATGCGCGTGTGCGACTCTTGAATGATGTCCCGCATGCCGTTTTCGTCGAGTTCTCCGAGTCGGTGGCGGTTGCCGGTGTAGGGCTCAAAGACCCACCGAATCTCGCCGAGCAAGTCGCGCTCATCAGGCATGGGGAAGCCGCCGGCTGACATGTCCAGCAAGTCTTCAATATACGCCAGCGTTCGAACCCAAGGCTCGCTTGCACGCGATGGGTTAAAGAGAATCCAAGTTGCCAGACAGACATCCTGATCGCAGTCGTTGGCCCAAAGGGTCGCCCGTGGCCCGCGCTCTCCTTTGTAGAGGTCGTAGAGCCCAAGGGCAATTGCCCGGCGAACTTGCTCGCATGTCGCTGATGTACAGCTCCGATCCACAGACTCATGGTGATTGAAGTTTCGATATGGCCCCTTGTCGTTCACGGCGAGAAACGGCTCACCCGCAACATAGCCATCCAGTGCAATGCTGAAGGGTGGGTGAGTTTCGAGAAACTCTTCTGGCGTGATGATCTTGCCAGGGACGATTTTCAGAACAACGGCCATGAGAGGTCGGCTAAGTAAGTATTCCAGTACTGACGGGCAGATGCGAGGCCCAGCCCAGCAATCCCGAGGATCTCCACCACAAAGTCCATGGATCGCACACTGTGTACAGGAAGTTCCCGGAGGCCAGTGAAGGGGAGCATCTGTACGTGTACACTCAGCGCCTATGGCAACTTACACCTGCGAAAAATGTGGCATGGGCGTTAACATGACCTGCTCGACCTGCAACTCTGAACTCGTTCACGATTCCATCACGAAAGACGATGGTACCAAAGTCGCGATTTCCAAGTGCCCAAACGGACACGGCAAGATCAAGTCGCCACTCTGCTGTGGCCAAGACATGAGCTGCCCTATCTAACAACCTACATAACCGTAGCCCGCTTCCCTCATGACCAACCCAAACAAAATCGGACGCAATACCCCATGCCACTGTGGCAGCGGTAAGAAGTTCAAGAACTGCTGCATCGACAAGGTGCAGAAGGAAGCATCTCAGGCGCCTCTTGGTGCCTCGATCGGGATTGTTCTCGTTGGTCTTGCGGGGGCGGCGTTGCTGCTCATGACCAAAGGAGTCGGCTCTGCTCTCGCTGCGGTTGCTGGCGCTATCATCGTCGCTGTTGCCGTCTTCATCTTCCGCGATCCAAATCCGCCCAGAGGCGGTAGCGGTGGTGACTCCTCTGCGATCAACTTCGGTCGCTAGGGTCTGAGCGCCTTTTCGTGGACGATCGCAAGCGCACGGAACGCGAGTGCTACCTTGCGCTCAATGAGGCGAGTTGGGACAAGGTTGCCCACACCACCAAGGGACGCACCGCCCTGCCGCACTATGGCCCGCTCTGTGCCGACGAAAATGCGCTTGGGCTCCTTGGGGATGTTCGAGGAAAACGCATTGTCGAGCTAGGATGTGGCGACGGCAAGTCGCTGCTCTATCTGCACCAACGAGGGGCAGCCGAGGTCTGCGGTCTCGACCTCGCCGGGGAGCAAATCACAAATGCGAGGGCGCTTTGTGACACACACGGTGTACCAGCCAGCTTGTTCCACGCTCCTATGGAAGACAATCCCGGTATTGCCCTGGGCCACTACGACATTGCCCTTTCGCTCTACGCGCTTGGATGGTCCGTGGACCTGGATGCATCACTCGACCGCATTGCCAGCTATCTTCGGCCCGGTGGCATGCTCGTCTTTAGCTGGGAGCACCCAATGTTCCGATGCCTAAAAAGCCGGGGCAAAGAACTGGTCATGCAGCACTCTTACAGCGACGAAGGCCCAATTGAGAGCATGTCTTGGAATGGCGCCCCCATCGTAATGCACGCAAGAAAACTCAGTACATTTCTTAACTCGATCATTGTGGCTGGACTGCGGATCGAACAGGTGATCGAGGCCGACCTTTGCGAGAGCGAGACGGGCTTGCGCGACTACCCGCGACGTTGGTACAGCAAAGATAGAGCCAAGCTCATGCCAACCACTATCATCGTAAAAGCACGCAAGCCGTGAGCGCCTCTCGGCTAGACTTTCGCGTTGAGCGAACCGCATCAGGTTCTAGAGCCCGTGCGAGCAGGTTTCGCACCTTGCATTCTGAGGTTCTCGCGCCGCTCTTCATGCCGGTCGGCACGCAGGCCACCGTCAAAGCCCAAATGCCACACAGCTTGGAGGATGCGGGCTCGCAGATACTCTTGGCCAACACATACCACTTACTCTTGCGACCGGGCCCCGAAGTCTTTGAGGCTATGGGTGGCTATCACGGCTTCACGAGTTGGAAGCGCTCGGTGCTGACCGACTCTGGTGGCTTTCAGATTTTTTCTCTAAACGACGCCCGCACGATGACTGAAGAGGGGGCTGCGTTCAAAAGCTATATTGACGGCACCAAGATCTTGCTGAGCCCTGAGCGCAGCATTGCAACCCAAGTGTCGATTGGCAGCGACATCATGATGGTGCTCGACCAGTGCATTCCATCGACGGCGGATTGGGCACAGGCGAAAGCGGCCTTGGGGCTAACGCATCGGTGGGCAAAACGCAGCTTGGCCGCTCGAGGCGAGTCCCCGCAGTCGCTCTTTGCGATCGTGCAAGGGGCACTGTTCCCGGACCTGCGAAGAGAGAGCGCCGCCCAACTCACTGCCCTGCCCTTCGATGGCTATGCGATTGGTGGCCTGGCTGTAGGTGAGGCCAAGGAAGAGCGCGAAGCAACGTGTGAGCTCACGACGGAACTGATGCCAGAGGATCGGCCTCGCTACCTCATGGGCGTTGGCACACCACTCGATATCCTGGAAGGCGTGCACCGCGGTGTTGATATGTTCGACTGCATCATCCCAACCCAGGTTGCGCAACATGGGACGGCATTCACCTCCCGGGGGCTCATAAAGACGCGACGCTCAGTTCACCGTTTCTCAGAAGAAGCCCTAGATCCGGCGTGTCACTGCCCCACGTGCGCCCGATTCTCGCGCGCCTATCTCTATCATCTGGGGCGGGCAAAGGAGCCTCTGGCCTGGCAGCTCCTGGGACAGCACAACATCTACTTCTATCATCAGCTCATGCGTGAGATTCGCCAGAGCATTCTGGAAGACAGGTTCTTGGCGCTCTACAAAGAGAAGCGGGCCATTCTCCACGAGCCCGACATTGACAATCCTGTTCTAACCGCTCGGCCCAAGCCGCGAAAAGCGAAACGAGGCCCTGAACGCCTTGGCGATTATGAGGTCTATCGCAATGAGGGAGGCTTTGCGAGCATTCGACAATCGAGCTCGGGTGAGATCATGCACTCGCACAATCCTCCCCTCCAAGAGGCCAACGAACTCTACGTGGAGCAAAGCAACCTTCGCGGCGCACTCGCCGAACCAAGTGATTCGCCCATTGTGATTTGGGACGTGGGCCTAGGCGCCGCTGCAAATGCGATGGCGGCAGTGCAATGCCACGAGGCGATGCGAGCGGAAGGAGCTACCGTGCGCCCGTTGCACCTTGTGAGCTTTGAAAACGATCTGGACTCACTCAAGCTTGCCCTGGCAAACCATAAAGAGTTTCCCTATCTGTGGCACGGTGGTCCACGAGCGCTTGTGAGTGATGGGGAGTGGAGTTGTCGGCGCAGCCAGCAAGTTCGCTGGTCTCTCTTGGAAGGCGAGTTTCTCAGTCAACTCACGCAAGCCGACGCGCCCGACCTCATCTACTTCGACATGTTTTCGGCGAAGAGCAGTGGAGAGCAGTGGACGCTGCAGGCCTTCGAGACCATATGGCAGGCTTGCGCCACCTCCAGCACTCAGCTTTTCACCTACAGCCGTTCCACCGCTGTGCGGGCCAGTCTCTTGGCTGCGGGCTTCTACGTGGCAAGCGGGCGAAGCACTGGGGCGAAAGCCGAGACCACGATTGCCATGACGCCGAAGGCAGCGGCGAGGTCCGGGCAGCGTCACAAGCTCTTGGGTCAAGAGTGGTTAACCAAGTGGCAACGTTCAGCTGCGCAATATCCCGAGGGCCTCGACACAGATGAGAAGACCGCATTCGCAGCCAAGGTACTTGGCCACCCCCAGTTTAGCGACTGAGCTTTGTGGCGGGCTTGTAGGTCACACGGCGCCCAGCATTTTGCCGATCAAACCAGCGCTGTCGCTCCCTGCGCGCCATTCGATCCGCAACCCTATCAAGCAATGGTGAATGCCGACGCAAGGTCTCCGCTCCAAAGAGAAATGGGAACCCGAGCAGCGGATACAATGACAACAGACCGACACCGGGCATCTCATTGGCGTGGAAGAACCGTGGCAGCGAGAAAAACTGCGTATACCCCATGTGCAGGCGATGACGCACCTTGGCCATAAGATGTTTTCTTAGGGGAAGTCCTTTGGGCGGTTCGAAGGCTTGCGCGAACGATTGGCAGAGCCGCTTGCCGTCTTCGCCGGATTGCTTGGCACCTTTGACAAAGTTCACAAAGAGAAGCTGTACAGCTTCTTCCAGGTTGGCGGGGTACCATCGTGGACGCACGCCCATAATGTGGCCGACGTAGCGCCAAAAATGCATCATCGCCAGAATCTCAGCCTTGGACGGCCGAAACCCTATTGCCTGCATTGCCAAGCCGGGCACTGCACTTCCGCCCATGAGCGTCAAGACCGCATCGCCTTGACTAATTGGAGTGCCCCACGCGGCTTCGTCCCACTCTGCATGTTCGGCTAGGCGACGGCGTACAAAGACGTGCATGATGCGCACTCGCATCGAGGTGCTGCGTCCCTTCGAACCTGGCCGCATGGCTCCCGGCTCAGAAACGTCAATCCAGAATGAGGCGGTTTCCAAGAAACGATTTCGGGTCGTGGAGCCTTCGTAGCCACCCGCCAAGATCAGCGCTTTGGCCACAGAGTTTTCTGCGTAGGAGAGAAGCGTCACCGCCCCTGCAAAGCGAAACACGCTCGAACCATAGCGACGAAAGACTTTGGCTCCGATTTCAACCTGCTCCCAATCGAGCCAATCTGGGTCTGTGTCTAGATCGGCAAAGAGGTTGCGAAGGGCCAAAGGCGCGTCGGGCACTGCATCGGCACCATGTGCGAGCGCGGTGTCCAACATGGCGCGGGCTCGCTCATGTCCCAAAGGCTCCACCACATCACGAACAAAGTCCTCTGCCAGGGGATCCGCATCATAATAGGAGGCGGCGAATTCACGAATGCGCTCGTCGCTTGGAGCCAAATCAAACTTAAAGACGCTCTCGGCAATTTGTCGTATTCGGCGAACCGACGGCTTCTCAACATTCTCCCAGTAGCAAAACTCTCCTGGTTGCTCCCTCGGAAGCACACGATGGGCCTTCGCTTGGCTCTGCATATTCATTTTCAGGGCTAGTGAGAAAAACACCTAAACACACGATCGCGCACGTTGTCGTACATCAGAATAACATATGGGCTGTGAAGGCTGATACTGCACATTGGACGCGCATGTGTGAATTGGTCTGAGCAACAACAGCTCAGCGTGTATACTAGTGGCTGACCACACTTTCCCCATTTGGACCAGAAAGAGACTAAGGCCATCTTGCCGCACTGCCCCCAACTCAACATCATTCACTGCACGCTCCTCTCACTTGTCTTGGCTACAGGCGCTTGTGCCACCTCGATTGATGGAGGCATGCAACAAGGCGTCCCTGCTGACGGGGGAACATCGGAGTCCAGTGGCGCTGATGCCAGCCCGGGTAGCAGCCCAGATGCAGCAGTTGCCGAACAGGACGCAGGGATCCAAGAGGTCACACTGCAAGCGGGTGCTGACAACAGCATCACTCCGCAGAACTCTGTTTCGTGCAACTCCGGCGGCCCCGATTTTTTTCACGCCGACAATCACTACTACCGCACCTACCCACTTGCGAGCGTCGGTGTCACCAGTGACTTTATTGTGAGCAGCGTGGACATCGGCGTTGAGGAAGCTGCCAGTGCAGGTGGGAGCCAGCCGGTCCAGGTTACTCTGCACACCTTGGATGGCCCGCTTCAACTGGCAAACCTCACCCTCTTGGCGAGCACGAGTGCGGCAGTGCCCGATCAGACTGAGGCCATCATCAATGTGCCCATCTCCGCCACCGTTCCTGCAGGCTCCACCCTTGTCATTGAGGTCTTTACGCCAAACGGACAGGAGCCACAGAATCGCTTCTTTATTGGCAGCAATCGCGAAGGAGAGGCATTTCCCAGTTTCCTGCGCGCTCCTGGTGGCAATTGCGCCCTAGAGGAACCCACTGCTACCAACGCACTGGGGGTCGATGGACTCATCATGTCCATTGTCCTAAACGTCACTGGAACCCACACAAGCTAGTGCGCAATTCATGAATACTTAACGCGCTCACTCGTCCTTTCGCCCGCTGGAGAGACTGGCTCTGCCAGTCTTCTTCGTTGTTCATCGGTCGCTTGCCCCAGCAAACTCCCTCTTCCCACCTCGCCAGAAAACGAGCTGACTTCGCGATCACGAATCAATGTCCATCGATCGCGTCTGTAGCCTGTGGAACCGACGCAAAGCTAGCCGGCGTTTTCCGGTGATAGGCTGGCACCATGAGTTCCTTCTCGACGCCCCTCTCCAAACGCTTAGGCCTCACATATCCAATCGTGTGCGCGCCAATGTTCCTCATCAGCAACAAGGAGATGCTTCTCGCGTGTGCAGAGGCTGGCATATTGGGAGCCATGCCAAGCATCAATGCGCGCACATCAGAACTATTCCGAGATGACCTGAAGTGGCTACGAGCTCGAACGGACAAGCCCTTTGGGATCAATTTCACGATCGGGCTCACGGATCCGGAGAGACTAAAGCGTGATGTTGAGCTGGCGTACGAATTCGAGGTGCCCGTCTTCATCACGAGCTATGGCAACCCCACGGAGATCGTGCGAGAAGCCCACAAGAGGAACGTCACAGTTCTGCACGATGTCATCAACCTGAAGCACGCCAAGAAGGCCGAGGCCGCGGGAGTCGATGCCATCATCGGCGTGAGCCAGGGCGCAGGTGGACACGCTGGAACCATCAATCCCTACGTATTTGTGCCCTATCTGCGCCAGAACTTGGCGATCCCAGTTGTCGCAGCTGGCTGCATCTCGGGTGGCGAGCAGGTCGCGGCCGCCATCGTTCTCGGTGCCGAACTCGCCTACATGGGCACGCGTTTCATTGCCTCAGAAGAATGCGGGGCGCAGGCTGACTACAAGGAGTTGGTGGTGAAGAGCGATCACAATGAAGTGGTCTACACCGACAAAGTCTCGGGCGTGCACGCAAACTTCCTCAAGAGCACAATCCCTGGCGACACCCACACCCCCGGCCATGGAGCAGACTCTGCGAAGCGTTGGAAGGACATCTGGAGTGCGGGACAAGGCATCTCGCTCATCGATGAGACCAAGCCCATTGCCACAATCGTGGAGGACATCGTTCGCGAGTACCACGACGCGGCGACGCGACTGTAGACAGTGCGGGATTGCTCCACACCATGTTGTGGAGCCATGCCACAGCGCGCTGTTGGCAGTGGCGCAACCAATGACAATTCCCGTATTTAGAAGTGGGCACGGAGTCTGCACGAGAGAGCTGGCATGAAACAAGTCAAAGCCACTCTCACCGGTCTCCTCCTCTCTTCGGTCCTCGCGACGGCTTGTGTTCAGCAAGAAGCTCCGGAAAACATCGCAAGAGCTCTGCCAACTGCCGAGAGTGTGCGCATTAACCTACCCGAGACTGCGGCGCGAACTCAGGACAGTTCCCACGACGGAATCACCTCAACCCGCAATGCCGTGCTTGGCGAACTCGCTCCCTACTACGTCATCACTCGCCAAGTCACTCGCGATCTCAATCAAGGTGCAGGCTGGGTACTTCTCTTAGTGCACACCATTGTGCAGACACCTCCAACAACTGTCGATGGCAACGTATATACATGGGGCCCAGGCTCGAGCGCACTTGACCCTGCGGACCACAGACTCGTTGTCACTGAGAACCTTGACGGTAGCTACGACTGGAGCCTAGATGGCCGAAGCAAGACCATCGACAATGCAGAGTTCGAGGCCCTTATCTTTGGTCATGCAGTGCCAGGATTAGAAGAACACCGAGGCCAGGGAAGTTTCACAATCGACTTTGATGCGGGTGAGCGCGTGAACCCTATCGATAACGACCAAGTCGGCCTGGTCACCGTACAGTACAATCTCGAAGATCCAAACGACGACGTGCCAGCGCTCACCATGATCATCGACTCTCGAGAGCTGGATGAAGACGGTGAGGAGCGGGACGTGCACTTCGAGTACCTCTACGACGAGAACGAAGAGGGTGCCGGCAACTTTGAGTTCACCATCCACGGTGACTTGGAAGATGCTGGCACTGCGCAAGAAGACGCGGTGATTCGCAGCCGCTGGTTGGCGACTGGGGCGGGCCGTGCAGACCTGCGCATGCAGTCTGGCGACCTTGGCGACTTGGTTGTCGAAGCGTCCGAGTGCTGGAGCGACAGCTTTGGCCGCGTCTTCTACACCGATAGTGTCGAGTGGATGCCCACCGAGGGCGACGAGAGCGATTGCTCCCACGCCACCTCCGACTTGCCACCGCTGTAACGAAGAATTCTTAGCTCATCAGAACGCCGGCTCCAACGTGGGGCTGGCGTTCTCGCGTTTCGGAGTTCGCGGTGTTTTGGAATTGGCCAAAAATCATACCTTGACGATGTGTCAGAGAACTGTTACCTGACAATACGTCAACAAATGGCACGTCCTGTAGACATAGCGAAACGACGCGAAATTGGTGCTAAGGCGGTGGAATTTCTAACCGAGCACGGCCTCGATACCTCAACGGCCAAGCTCGCCGATGGGCTCGGACTCAAGCGCCCCACCCTGCTCTACTACTTCCCCGACCGCATTGCGATCTTCGAGCAGGCCCTGGCAGACCTCCTCGCTGAGCAAGCCATCTTTGTTGTTGGGCAAATGGCCAAGCATGATCACCCCATTGACCAGCTCTTTGCCCAAGTCAAAGCGGTGCACGCTTTCCACCACGAGCGAGAGGAGCGGGTTCTCTTTCTCACACAGGCACTGGCGGTCGGAGGCAAAGAGCGCACGAAAAACATTGTCGACATTGGCAACCAAGCGTTCGAGACACATCGCCAAGCACTCACCCAGCGAATTCGCGACGGCATTGCCGCTGGGCAAATCGCCGACTGCGATGCCGACTCACTGATTCGGATCTGCCGAGCGGTGATCGATGGGCTCATGGTCCAACGGGTAATGATGCAATGTGACCTTGCGCCCGTGCACAAGCTTCTCTGGGAGGGCTTGCTAGCTCCCCTCAAACTCACGAAGCCGGCAACGCCCCCCGAAACCACCACTAAGACAAATACGGAGACAACATGAGCAACGAAATCTTTCCAGAAAACGGTAGCACCGACGATGATGCAATCCTGCAGCGCTTGGCTGCACTCCGAGAAGATGATCTCAGTGCCAAAGATGGCAATGCCTTCGCATTCATCTACGATGCGGGTGATGCGGTGAACCAACTCGCGCGCAAGGCCTTTGCGGCTGGCATGAGTGGCAACGGGTTGGACCCCACGGTGTACCCGAGTGCTCGCCGCTTGGAAAACGATCTAGTTGGCGCAACCCTCAGTCACCTTCGGGCGCCACAGGAAGCTGTTGGCACCGTGACATCAGGCGGTACCGAGAGCGTGATTCTCTCCGTAAAAACTGCACGAGACTATGCTCGAAAGCACCGGCCGCACATCACCGAGCCAAACATGCTGCTTCCAGAGACAGCTCATGCCTCATTTCAAAAAGCCGCGCACTACCTCGGCGTAAAGGCCATCCTCGTCCATGTTGATCCTCAGACGATGCAAGCCTCAATGGAAAGTGTACGAGCAAAGCTCGATGAGAACACCATTCTCTTAGTGGGATCGGCGCCAAGCTACGCTCATGGCGTTATCGATCCCATTGCGGAGATGGGCGCCCTTGCCCAAGAGAAGGACCTTCTTCTCCACGTTGACGCCTGCATTGGAGGCTGGGTGCTGCCTTTCGAGCGAGAGATTGGCGTTGACCTGCCAGAGTTCGACTTTCAGGTCCCCGGAGTGACCTCGATGTCGGTGGATCTTCACAAATACGGTTTCACCCCAAAGGGCATCAGCATCCTCGCCCAACGCAATCGGGAGCTTCGCAACGCCCAGTACTACTCGTGCGCAACTTGGACAGGCTACTCCATCATCAACCCAACGATACAGGGTTCCAAGTCACTTGCCCCAATGACCGCAGCCTGGGCGGTTCTTCAGAGGCTGGGAAAATCGGGGTACCGCGAACTCATTGCAAAGACTTGGAAGGCTACAGAACAATTCGTAGAGGGAGTTGGCAAGATCGATGGCATTCGTGTCTTGGGGAATCCGGTGATGGGACTGGTTGCCATTACCACAAAGGGTGGCGATGTATTTGAGTTGGCGGACCGTCTGACAGCCGCTGGCTGGCACGTGCAGCCTACCTATGCCTTTGGCAATTCGCCGGCGCATATTCACTTCTCGATTGACCCGCACAATGCCTCCAAGGTGGGTGCTCTTCTCGAAGATCTTGAGAAGGCCACCCCAAACCTCCCTGATAGCGCAGAGGCGCCGGCTCCCGTTGTACAGCTCCTTGAAGCCGTTGCACAAGGTGCCGGTGGCATGGACACAGGAGCCATGATGGCCGAATTCGGCATCAAGGATGGCAAGCTTCCCGGCGCCCAAGCGCCAATTCACCGCCTACTCAACAGCTGTTCGCCCACAGCTCGAGAGAAGCTCCTCACACTCTTTCTCGGGGAGATGTTCTCCTAATGACGAAGAGAATCTCATCAGGTGGACGCCCGCTTCGCATCGCTTACGGACGAGTCTTTCACGAGGGCAACTCTTACTCTCCACTCTTCACGGAGCGTGAGCACTTTGAGGACTTCCACTATTTCGAAGGTAAGGGCCTCAGTGATTTTCTGGCCAGTGGAAAGCACGAGCTTGTTGATGTCCTCCGCAATGCCGAGTTGCGAGGTTGCCTTGAGACTGCCAAGAAAGCTGGTGACGTCGAGTGTGTTCCGCTGCTATCGGCCTTGGCAGTTCCCGGTGGCCCTATCAGCCGCGAATGCTTTGGATGGATTCGTGAGCGTCTCAAGAGTGCCGTGCGCGCAGCAGGGAAGCTCGACGGAGTCTATCTGGCACTGCACGGTTCCATGCGCGTTGCGGAGTTGGATGCAGCCCCCGAAGGCGTACTCATTGCCGACGTAAAAGAGATCCTTGGCGAAGATGCCATCGTAGCTGTGAGCTACGATCTGCACGCCAACCTTTCACCGGCCATTGTCGACACGACGACGATCCTCGAAGGCTATAGAACGAACCCACATCGCGATTTGCGAAAGACGGGCGTCCGGGCCATGACGCAGCTCATCCAGCATCTGCGTGGCGAATTCGCACCTGTTCGAGCGTGGCGAAAGCTGCCTGTGATTCTTGGTGGCGGCATGACGATCGATTTTCTCAATCCAATGCGGCCGCTCTTCATGCACATCAAGAGGCTCTGTAGGCGTTCTGATGTTGTGAGTGCACACATCTTCATGGTGCATCCCTTCACAGATGCCAAAGATCTAGGCTGGGCAGTGCACGTCTGCACTGATGGCGATCAAGCGCTCGCAGACAAACTCGCTGATGAGTTGGCCGAGATGGTCTGGAATGTGCGAGAAGTTCCACTTCCAGAGTTCCAATCACCAGCCGATGCGCTACGAGATGTTCGCAAGGCAAAGATTGCCCGCAAGCTCGGGCATATTGCGCTTGTCGATACCAGCGATGTGGTCGGTGCAGGTGCGACAGGAGGCAATACGCACATCCTCAACACCCTCGTCAAAGAAGGTTCCGACCTCATGGTGCTCCTTCCCCTCCACGACCCAGAGGCAATCGAAGAGCTGTGGCCAAACGCTGAAGGAGATGATGTAGAGGTGACGCTGCGTGGCACCAAGGGTCTCGCTTCGCAACCCGAGGTCACGTTGAGTGCTCGCATCGACAAGCGTGTTGATGGCGACTTCGGGAGAACTCTGGTGCTCCGACATAACGAGCTTCGTGTCGCCATAACGGAGAAGTCTCCGGGCCCAGTTCATCCAAAGTTCTGGAGACAGCTCGGGCTCTCGCCGTGGAAGGCCGATGCGATTGTCCAGAAGTTCTTCTTCCACTATAGACTCTTCTATGCAGCAAGCTTGCGTAAGAACATTCCCGTGGCGACGATGGGACCGAGCAGTCTAGAACGGATCCGAGACCGACAGTTCGATCTTCCGACCTACCCAAAGAACTCCGTCGCCGAGTGGCGCAGTTTTGACAAGGTACGACGCGCTGAGTCTCGCGCCTAGTATCGGGTCCAGAATGGTTGTTCGACGATCGCGAGCAACGCAGAGCCGAAGGCGTCCACAGGGCGAGGAACCGAGAGCGTTCTATATTCATGAATCGCGCACAAGCTATGCCAGCGACCACGCAATGCAGAGCTGCCCTGCGTAATAGCAAGGCAGCCCCCAAAGCCTGTCCCTGAAGTGCGCTTCCACAAAGCGGGCTTTTGCAACAGCGACGTCCGACGCGAAGAAGAGCAGAGCCCCAATGACAGCAAAGCGCACTGCTTGTCCGCTCAGGGGTGGTGTTTGTGCCACTGCGAGAGCGAGGGCCGCCATAACCATCAAGACGATAGCGATCATGTACGCGAGCACAGGCACGCGCATCGAACCGAGGTGCCGCCACAGGTACTTGAGCACCACAAGAACGGCAACGATTGGGAACGCCGACCATGGTGATAGCCAGTCTTCCACCAACGTGAGCCGCGCAAACGCTACAAGGTAGGCGATGTGTCCAAGCAAGAAGCTAACCAAGCCAAGGAGAAACCACTTCTTCGCCTTGGACATGAGCGCCACATCGCCCCCCGCGCCAAACCCCAACCCCACGACAATGAGAAGTGCATACCCACGTGGGCGGCTCTCCCAATTCGCAAGATGCAGCGACAACGCAATGAAAGCGAGCGAGGCAGTGGGTTTGCCTAAGACCATCATGACCTTCGAGCCTTTGAACTCGCCGAGGAGTGTGAGTCCTACGCAAGAGCCACAGAAGACCGTCAAAGCGAGGGCGAGGGCGTGCGCGTTCATGTTCCGTGTCTACCAAATGGCGCAAACTGGCCCAACGCGTTTCGGTGCCCTAGCATGGAAAGATGTCTCCAAGCCTTACCGCCAAAGCTCTTTCGTCCCGCCTCGACTCTCTCCGTCACCGCGGAAAAGTAGGCCTGCTGGCAGCCCTTGGTGCTCCCGCTACCCCTGAACCAGACGCGCTCCCGCGGCTCCAAGGACAAGCGCTCGCCAAACACCATCTGGCCCTGGCACTAGACGCCTGCCAAGAAGTTGACAGCACAAAACCCCAGGCCTTTGCAAAGCTGAGGCTGTTGGTCAATCAACTCGAGCAGGGCCGCATCCCGAAACTCACGACTGTCAAGGTGCCCACAATGGCAGGGGCAGCTGGACAGACGCAGAACGCGAGCACGCCCAGTCCGAGCAAGCGATCGCGATTGCTCGTTCGAGCATTTCAAGGTGCGACCCAAATCGCAGACTGGCGCAAAAGCCTCGGCACAACGTCAACGGATCTGCGCTAGAAAGAACCAACACTTGTCGTTCCTGGCGTTGGAGTCACATGGAAAGAGTGTCTCGCCAACCTTGGTGGGACGTAGTAGCCTGGCGGCGCATGCATCCCCTCTCTCTCACAGTACGTCCAGCCCTGAGCACGTTCGCTCTCTGCGTTGCCGCTTGTGGTGGTGGCACAGGGCCAAGCTTGAGTGATGGCGGAGCAGACTCCCCAGACGCCGCTCTCCCTACTTGTGAAGCGCGCATGCCACTCACCATTGGCCACTGCGTTGAGGCCGACACAGGCGACCCATGTGTTTCCGGAGAATCAGAAATGCAGCTCTTTCTCCCCCTCGATGAGGTTCCGGTTGTGCACCCAATTATCGGACTGCAGGGCTCCCCGATGTTTGTGATGGCAGTCCAAGCTGAGGGCATCGCAACAGGAGAAGACCTCGATGCTCCACGAGTCGACCTGCGCGTCTTTGATGGGGAGCAAGATGTTGGAGGGTTTTCTTCGCGTCCGATCGTGATTGAGAGTGATGGACTTGTAACGGCACCCCGCCTCTTTGTTGTGTCCTTCTTTGCCGAAGATCTTCTTGGCAAGACCCTCAATGTGACGGCGGAAGTGGAGGATCGGAACGGCCAGACTTGGTGCAGCAAAGACAGCTTTGAGGTAGGTGCGCTGATTGATGCGCCCCCCCTGTAGCCATGGTGTCGTAGTGAGGTCGGCTTCGCCTAGAATCGCCAGGCAGCAGCTGCTCGCAGCAGGCTTCGTGCGGAAAGCGCACTGGCTGGGGCCGATATCCGGGTTGCCTCGACTGCAAGCTCAACAATAAGCTGCACGTTTGGATTCACGTCGAATGACAGACCGAGACGCGCGCCCAGGAAGACACCCGACGAACCTAATTCGTCATCAGAAAAACGCTTAGCCCATCCAACGGGCAACTGCAGATAGAATTCTCCGACCCCCGCATGCATTGGCACATGGGCCTGGGCAAGCAGCGCTGCTCGAAGTTCCGCGTCTGGCAGCGCGAGTCCACCAACTTCGGCGCCAAAGCCAAGATGGTTGCCAAGCGTGCGCAGCGCCCGAATCGAGAGGTCGGTGGCAAAGCCCGCGTTTTCGTCAAGTGTGTGCCCGCCAAGCCCGAGATTCGCAGAGATACGATTGGGCCGGGCAAATCCACGAGGTTTGGTCATAGAACTCGAATCATGACCAAGCATTGCATCTAGGTGGCCAAGGAGTTCGGGCACGTAAATGCGATCATTCTTCGCATCGCCAATCCTGCGCAAGTACACCGAACCGTCCGGACGCAAGATGTACATGGATGGCAAAGGATATCCATCGCTGGACACTCCTGCCCACTGTTTTGCGAGCGCGAGTTCCTTGTCTTCAAGAAGCGAGAACGCAATTCCATATCGCTCAGCCATCTCTCGTGCCTTTGCAGGCTTGTCCGGGCTAATTGCGACAATCGTGGCGCCCCGTGCGTTGATGGCTTTGCGTTCATGTGCCAACTCGCCGAGCTGACGTTTGCACCATGGTCACCAGTGTCCGCGGTAGAAAATCACAACCACAGGGCCTTTTGCCAGCGCGGCGTCTAGGGAAAACTCTGTTCCCCGATGATCAACACCTGAGATCTCGGGCATGCGGCCAGGAGCAGGCTGAGTTGCCGTGTTGCGCACGTTGAGAGCAGCGGGGCTCGCACAGCCAACAACGAGACTCACGCACACAGCAATCAAGAATGCTCGCTTCACACCACGAGACTGACAAATGCCCCGAGTTGAGGCAAGTACCCAGCTAGCCCGCGCTCACTCGCATCCGCTCTCACCTTTTCACGTCTCGAGTTCGGCGCCCTCGTTCCGGTAGCCAACGACATTGACAGCGGTGCCGTGAACGAGGTGTGATGCATGGGATGTTTGATCAACACTGCGCGGTTGCCCTGAAAGCCACCGAAAGCGCCGCCAAGCTCTGTCAACGGGTGCAACGAAGCGTCACAGCAGAGGCTCTTGAGAAACGTGACAAGAGCCCTGTGACCATCGCCGACTTCGGAAGCCAAGCCATCATCGCCCTGGCTCTCCGCGAAGCGTTTCCCGATATTCCCCTTATCGCGGAAGAAGACTCTGCCGCGCTTCGCGATGAGAAGAACGCCACACTGCGTGATCGAGTCGTTGAGGAAGTTGCGCTGGTGCTTGATCGCCCGAACTTGGGGGCCGATGCAGTCTTGGAATGGATCGACCATGGAAGCGCAAGTTCGTACTCAGAACGTTTCTGGACACTCGATCCAATCGACGGCACAAAAGGGTTTCTCCGCGGAGAGCAATATGCGATTGCCCTTGCACTGGTCGAAAAGGGCGAGCCGGTGCTCGCAACGCTGGGTTGCCCAAACCTTGTAAATCCCGACAGCTCTGTGGGGGCAATTTTTTCCGCGCAAAATGGCAAGACCCGCTCTCACGGCCAAGGAGGATCCAGCACTGTAGTGCGAGTGAGCCCTGAAGAGGACCTTTCTGCAAGTCGCTTTTGCGAGTCGGTGGAGAGTGCGCACAGTGATCACAGCCAGAGCAAGGCGATTGCCCAATTACTCGGAATTGGTGGGGAATCTGTTCGAATGGACTCGCAAGCCAAGTATGCCGCAGTCGCTCGAGGTGATGCGGAGATCTACCTGCGCCTGCCAACTCGACCAGGCTATGTCGAGCGCATCTGGGACCACGCTGCTGGCTATGCGATTCTCAAGGGCGCAGGGGGAAGAATCACCGATGTGGACGGTATGGAGTTGGACTTTCGTCACGGCCGCGGTCTAGAGCAGAATCGCGGGATCGTAGCTTCCAACGGCATTCACCACGACCGCCTCATCGAAGCGATTGCCGAGACCCGCGAAGCTGAGACCCGCTAAGCCGAGACCAGCGACGCCGAGGCCGCTAAGCTGGGTCAAGCACGTAGTTTGCGACCAAGTCTTGGATTTCGAGCGTATCGGGATCTTGTGACTCTGCAGTTGGCGGGTCGGTTGGTATCACGGCCTGCATTCGACGTGTTGGAACCGCAAACTCACTGCTGCCTACCGCCAAGGCTGGTGATTCTGCTGCCTCTAGGGATTCTTCTGACTGGGCTGTATTGGCCCGATGCCTCTCACCTGCATCGAAAATTGGATCAACCGTTGTTCGCACTCCCTCGTGAAACCGTCGTACCCCTGGAATCTTCATGGGTGATGTGGGCATGGTGAGAGAAGACATGAAAACCGATGGGGCAGGTGGAGTGGGCCCTGAAGCTAAGTTCGAGACATCTCGAGATCGTGCAACTTGCCCAACGTTCCCCGAGCTGAGTTCTTTCATCCATTCCCGCAAGGCCCGAGGCGAAGCAGAAGCTCCCTCTGATTCCAACAAAGGTTCCAAGGCAGTGAGCATGTCGCGCGCTGAGGCCCAGCGCTGATCGGGCTCTTCTGCAAGGGCCACTGCGATGAGCTGGTCCAAGGCCTTTGGCACAGTGGAATTCTTGGATGAGGGGGGCGTGCGTTCGTGATTGCGCGCCCGAAGTGCGAGCTGCTCTCGTTCGCTACCGCGAAACAAGCGTCGTGCTGTGAGCAACTCCCAACCGAGAACCGCAAGAGAATAGAGGTCCGAGCGACTGTCGATCTCACGACCTGCCAGTGCCTCAGGCGACATGTATCCGAGCTTGCCCTTGATCCTGCCGCTGTTGGTCGCGTATCGCCCTCGAAGGGACTTGGCGACACCGAAATCGATGATCTTTACTTCACCGCGGCGGTTGACGATGATGTTCGAGGGTGAGAGGTCCCGATGCACGATATTGAAGGGCTCGCCCTGCTCGTCCAGACCACACATCGCATAGTCCAAGGCACACAGAATTTCTCTTAGAATCCACAGGCTCACCCCTATTGGTGCTGGGCGGTCTGCTTCGTTTGCCTGACGGAGCAGCTCTAGGACGGAGGGCCCATCGATCTCCTCCATCGTCAGATAGTGAACTCCATCCACTTCACCAAACTCGAGCACAAATGCCATGTTTGGATGAGCGAGTGACCTGGCGATATCCGCCTCGCGCTTGAACTGCCGAATTAGCATTGCGTCCTTGGCCATCTGGGGGAGCAATCTTTTTAGCGCTACCCGCTCACCGGTTTCGCGGTGAATGGCTCGGTGCACCGTTGCCATCCCGCCAACACCCAGGCGCTCCTGCAGACGATATGGACCGAAGTCCTCCTGTTGCCAGGTTGAGTTTGAGTCGGGCATGGACAGCCCAGATCAAAGCAATGCACGGGCCAGAGGTAACCAGCTGATACTACTTACAAAACTGAGAGATCCCCGGGGTCATCGCTCCCCGAAATGCGGAGACAAACTGCGAGCTGCACGTTGCACCATGGCCTGCTGTCGCCACTAAGGGCAAGCGACCGAGGAACGACGATGGGCAAAGCGGCCAGCGAGCGAAGAATCGAATTGCTTGGTCAATGCCAATGCATCAGGCTCTAGTGCCTGCGACGGCGCAGACCGACCAAAGCTAGTAGCGCCAGAACGCCACCGCCCAATGGACTATTCGAGCCAGTTTGGCAGCCCGCACAACCTGAGCCCTTGGGCTTTTTTGGGGTTGTCAAAAGCAGTTCCTCAACCTCGTCTTTGGGAGGTTCCACTTCCGCCACCTCGATCGCCTTTTCCTCAGGTTTTGGTGCTGCCTCCTGCGCATCAGAAATCGGGCCAAAGCTCACGTTCACAAGGAAGGGCGACTTCGCTTTGCCTTTGCGTGCAGCAGGTCTTCCATCTTTGAGCCGGGACTCAAGGTAGTACTCGATGCTTGGTGCGTTGACACCATCCCCGGGTATCTCACCGCGATAGGTGCAACCATCAACCTTTGTCATGGGGGCTTCTTTGTAGGTGCCCCCACCTGCACCGCGATACATAACCAGCATCGGGCCATCGAGAAGGTATCGATCGAGCTTTGCCTCAATCACGGCGGGCGTTCCCTCTTGCGCTAGAGGAACCGATTTGTGCCACATCCCGAGAAGGGTATCGCACTTGATGGTCGGGTGAATTGCCTCATACGCCCGTCCAAAGACGACTTTTGCGCGATCATTCGCAAACTCTGGAAGAGCAATGTCTTTTTGAATATTGATGGCAGTTGAGAAATGTTCTGTGGCGAGCTTGGTGTTCTTGAACCCGAGGATTAGAACAACTCCCAGCTTCACATGAACCTCTGCAGCGATTGGTCGCACAGCAGAACCAGCCATCTTCAGATCGGCAAGGCTCTTCATGAGGCTGTCTCTTGCCATCGCATATTCGCCGAGCTCGATGTACTCACCCACCATACGCATGCTTGAGGCTGCCTTCGCCTCAGTCTTGTTAGCTGGCTGTGCAACAGCCGGATGGGAGGCAATCGGGCCAGCCAAGAGGATGGCGAGTGCAGGAACGAGAGCCGCGTGACGCATGACGGCTCTTTACCATAGTCCCACGGAGGCCAAGGGCCAAAGTGCAACCGGGAATGGGCTTAGCGACGCAACTTGCGAAAGAGACGGAGCGCCTTGCCCGTGCCCATACGAGCGATGCGGAGGAAATCCGCCTTCTTCTCGTTTCGACCAGGAAGCCGGGGCCCAATCAACAGCACGCCCACCACAAACGCGGCCACAAACCCATACGTATAGAGCAGTTTGGAAGGCATCAGGATTCCCATTACAAAGAGCCCAGCGGCACCTACTGCTGCAAACGCCCCAGCACGCATACCAAAGTAGTAGGCGGTGATCGCACCAATGACGAGGGCTCCGAGAATCATGCCTCAAGCATAGCGCGCACCTTGGAATCCCGCAGCAACCGATTTGCCCTCTGCTCGCTCCAATGTAGTTTCAGCTACTTGGAACTCCGCTCGCCTTCTTTGGGCGATCCTTGGCACAATGCTCCTCCGCAGCAAAACGGGAATTTAGTAGAAAACGCGCCTTGGCTCACTTTTAACCAAGCCTATCCCGTTGTGGTGCGTCTAATTGAATATGACGGCGAAGCAACGAGGCCAAGCAGCCACCGTGCTAGTAAACCGAGCCAAAGCCGGGGACGATGGTGCGTTTGAAGAGCTCGTGCGTCGGTATCGTGATCGGATCCTGGCGCTTGCCCTCCACCTTTCAGGGAACGAGAGCGAAGCGGAGGACATCACCCAAGAGGTGTTTCTGAAGGCCTATCAGAAGCTAGACAGCTTCGAGGGCCGCTCACATTTCTTCACGTGGGTCTATCGCATGACGGTGAACCGCAGCCTCAACGCCAAGCGTGACCGCAAGCGTCGCCGAGAGGAGACAATTGATGACCCACGTATCGCACGCGCGCTGCGAATCGACGCCCCTGACGACCCTCGCAAAGCTGCAGAGCTCCGCGCTACCTACGAAAGTCTCTTACAAGCTCTCGATAGTCTGCCCACGAACATGCGTACCTCGGTAGTGCTTGTGGTGCTGCAGGGGCTCAGCCACGCCGAAGCTGCGGTAGTTCTCAAGTGCTCGGCGGGAACAGTTGCTTGGCACATCCATCAGGCTCGGCATCGACTCCGCGACAAGATGGAACGGAGCATTCCCCGTGCAAAGCGCAAGGCCCTCTCCGATGAGTTCACGAGCCTGATGCAGGACTGGCTCTTGCCCTGTCCGCAAACGAGCTAGTGCCTGCGAGTTTGTCTGAGGGAACGATGTAGGTTGACATCGAACGGTGTAGGTTGACATCGACGATCCAGTACTACACCTAGGAGCTTCTCCTACACCATCGCTTCCACTCGGCCTTGAGCATCCAGACGCTACCCCTCACAAACTCGTGATGGACCTATACTTGTGGGATGGCCAGGCTCCCCATTTGCGCCCTCCTCGCTCTATCCCTTGCAGCCTGTGGTGGATCGATAGGGGATTCTAGTGAAAACGGCGCCGATGGCGGTGGTGGAGGTGGCGACGGTGAAGGGGATGCCAACACGTGCGCTCGCGTCCAGGTAGACCTCGCGGAACAGGTTCCCACAGTCATGCTCCTCATCGATCGCTCCGGCTCAATGACCGCGGGCTTTGGCGGAACCGACCGATGGAATGCAACGTATGGAACGCTTATGAACGCCAGCACTGGCGTGGTCAAGAGCCTTGAAGATCGCGTTCGCTTTGGGGTTGCGCTCTACACAAGTAAGAACGGGTTTGCGGGAACCGAGGAATTGGAAGGGCAGCCTGCTGGCACCTGCCCGATGCTGGCTGAGGTCGTTCCGGCGCTGGGAAACTACAGCGCAATCGATGCGATGTATGCCCCTAAGGGCCCAATCACAGATACTCCAACCGGCGCTTCTCTCGTTGCCGTCACGGCCACTCTTGCAGCGGTGACCGAGCCTGGACCAAAGATCATTGTTGTTGCCACGGATGGAGAACCCGATAGCTGCACCATTCCCAATCCGGCCAATGAGGCCGAGCGCGTGGAAACTCGGGGAGAGGCAATTGCGGCGGCGCAAGACGCCTTCACCGCGGGAATCGAGACCTACGTCATTAGCGTTGGCGATGACGTTGGAGCCGCTCACTTGCAGGACATGGCGAACGCAGGCACGGGCCTGCCCGTGGGGGGGGCGAGTAATGCAACCTTCTACACCGCACTTAACCCAGACCAACTCATCACAGCCTTTGATGACATCATCGCCGGCGTTCGCACCTGCGTCTTCACCCTCGATGGTCAGGTGAGCGACGTAGAAAACAGTGGCGGTACCGTGTCCTTTGACAGCTTGCCTCTCGAAGAGGGGACCGATTGGCGCCTTAACGATGCTAGCACCCTAGAGATCCTTGGCAGCAAGTGCGAAGAACTCTTAGCTGGCGGTCAACACACCATTGAAGCCAGTTTTGAGTGTGGTGCCATCGTAGAGTAGCGCTAGTCTTCTTTGCGTCGGGCTACTGAGGCCTTGCGAACCTTCTCGGCGGGCCGTGCGATGGCCCCAAGAAAATACGTCTTGAAGTCGTCGGCCCAAGCCTCTTGTTCGGCAACCGCGCGCTCCATGCAGAGCATCCAGGCGTCGCGCTCAGGCTCATCGATATCCAGATGCGCGTGCACTTTGGGAATGCGAATCTGCCCAAAGCGATTCGCATACTCCTTTGGGCCACCAAGCCACCCGGCAAGAAACACTTTGAGCTTCTCGATCGACTCATCCAAGTCGTGCGAGTGCATGTTCCGAATGGTCACAGCTTCGGGCAACGTGTCCATGTAGCGGTAGAAGGCGTCGACTAGCGAGCTGATGCCCTCGTGTCCACCAGCCGCCTGAAACGACGCATCACCATCTCCAAATGCGGGCTTGGGCATGGTTACTCCGTGGCCGTTAGGTCACTGGTTTCTTTAGCAATGTCACCCTTCCAATTGTTGTCGGCGCCACTCTTGCGCTCAAGCTTTGCCTTGCGCTGTGCCTCGACGAGGTTGGCATGGGTGGAGAAGTGCGGAAGGCTGTGGCCCACGCAGTCTGCGAGCCGCTCAAAGGTGTGGTCAACAGTGAACTTGAGAAGCTCTTCGCAAAGGCCCTCAATCATCGCGTAGCCGTTGAGCATGGCACCGGTGCACACCTGAACGGTGTGTGAACCGAGAAGCATGAACTGTGCTGCATCCCAACCCGTTTCAATACCTCCCATGCCCGAGATGGTGACGTTCTTTGGAATGGCTTTCGCGATTTCCATGACGTGTCGCAGCGCAATCGGACGTACCGCCTGTCCAGAGTAGCCGCCCGGCACAGTCGCTCCAGCAACCGTTGGCTGTGGCTTGAGCGTCTTGGGGTCGATGCCAACCACGGAGAGAATCGTGTTGATGGCGGCAATACCATCAGCGCCGGCTTCACTCGCTGCAAGCGCTGAGTCTTTGGGGTGCGTGACATTGGGGGTCATTTTTGCCCACACAGGAATGGTGGAGACTTCTTTTACCCATCCAACAACTTCACTCACACACGTTGGGTCCTCCCCCATCGCGAGCCCCATGCGCCTCTCGGGCATGCCATGAGGACAGGAGAGGTTCATTTCAAAGGCATCGACGCCCGTTTCTTGCACGCGCCTGACAATCTCTTGCCAGTTCTCTTTCTTGCCCTCTTCCATGATTGAAGCAACGAGCACTTTGCTTGGATACTCCTTCTTTAGCTGTCGGAGCTCGTCAAGCCAGGTTTCGAAGGGACGGTCGCTAATGAGTTCGATATTCTCGAAGCCCACGACTTCGCCAGTCTTGCGACTCTTGAACTTGCCGTAGCGTGGAGCAACGTTGACGACGAGTGAGGCATCCAAAGAAATTGTCTTGCAGACGACTCCCCCCCAACCGAGGTCGAACGACTTTGCAATGACCTTGGCGTTGGTGCCAGGAGGCCCCGAACCGAGAAGGAAGGGATTCTCGAATTTGATGCCGTTAACTTCGATTGATAGGTCTTTTGCCATGTGTTTTCTCGGTTTCGGTTTTGCTCGGTTGAACTTGGTGCGGGTTAGGCGCCCTTGCCTGCGAAGAGCGTAGTACCAACAAAATGTGCTGCAGCTGCGACAAAGAATGCCACGAACCAGCCCCAGCTGTAGAGGGACGCAAAGAAATCGGGTGCCGTGATAACCCCAAGCTGTTGGAGCATCCCAGGAATGTTGACCCCAACGCCGATAGCCAGCGCACAGAGCGCGATGGGGTTGAAGCCACCCCTGAATTCATAGCGACCACCACGCTCGTAGAGTTCGTCGACGACAAGTTCGGTTTTGCGGATTAGGTAGTAGTCAGCGATCATCACGCCGCCCACTGCACCAAGAACGGCTCCATAGGCGCCAAGCCAGTTGCCAATTTCGTCCGCCAGCTTCCACGGAAAGAAGAGGCTTCCGACGATGGTCGCAATGATGGCACCCGCCTTGAACGAAATCCGGGACGGGGAGAGATTTGAGATATCGTTTGCGGGTGAGACGATGTTGGCTGCAAGATTCGTGGACACGGTTGCCAGGCCGAGTGCAAACATCGATATGAGCGCTACCAAGACAGAGCTCTCACTGCTGATTTTTGCGGTCAGATCAATCGGGTCGGGAATTGCTTGGCTGTAGAGGATTAGGGTGGCATTGGTGACCGCTGCCCCGATGAAGGCGTAGAGCGTCATGGTGGGGGGCAAGGCAATCGCTTGCCCGACAATCTGGTCGCGCTGGCTCTTTGCATAGCGTGCGAAGTCGGGAATGTTGAGAGCGAGGGTGCCCCAAAAGGCAACGGCGAAGTTGATGCCAACAACGAGCGTTGCACTGGCAGATTGCCTTGCGCCAGGTGGGCTCGCCATCATGTCTGAAAGGCTGCCTGTCTTGGCCCAAGCCCATCCAAAAAGTGCGACGCCAATGAGAATCAGAAACGGCGCTGCCAGTGCTTCGAGCTTTCGAATGGATTCCATGCCCCGCACGATGATCGCGACCTGGATAGCCCAGAAGCTTAGGTAGCAGAGAAACATCCCCGTGCCGATTCCCATAAAAGCGGGAAGGACGTCGGGCATCGACCAAGAGTTGGGCACAACAATGAGTGCGAGTACGTAGATGGCCTTGCCACCGATAAAGGTGTTGAAACCGAACCAACCACAAGCAACAACCGCCCGCATCATCGCGGGAATGTTTGCCCCCATGACGCCAAAGCTCGAACGAAGCACGACGGGAAATGGAATGCCGTATTTGGTACCAGGATGGGCGTTCAAGACGAGGGGCCCCAAGACAATCAGGTTGCCGATGGCAATGGCGAGAACAGCCATTCCAAGGGTCGCTCCGCCAGCCATGATCCAGCCAGCCAGCATATAGGTCGGAATGCACACCGCCATGCCCACCCAGAGGGCGGCAATGTGCCACTTTGACCACGTGCGCTCTGCATCCGTGGTCGGTCTTAGATCGTCGTTTATGAGGTGCGGATCAGCCATACAAGGCGTTACTTGACCGCCGCCATAGCAGTCGTGAAGCGCCTTACAGCTTCGTCCATCTCATCATCGGTGATGAGCATTGGAGGGGCGATGCGAATGGTATTGCCATAGAGGCCACCTTTGCCGAGCAGAATGCCAGCCTTCTTGCCCGCCTCCATGATCGCGTTAGTCTTCGAGGCATCTGGCGTCTTGCTGGCTTTGTCTTCGACGATTTCCATCGCCTGCATAAGCCCCATACCGCGCACATCACCAACCCACTCATACTGCTCTTTGAAGCCAATGAACATCTCGGTAATTTTCTTACCAAGTCGTTCAGCTCTCGATGGCATGTCTTCGCGCTCCATGACGCCGAGCGTGGCGTTGGTAGCCGCCATCGAAACGGGGTTGCCGCCGTAGGTTGCGATGCTGGCGCCGGTCCACGAGTTGGCAACTTCGTCGGTGGCAATGGTCGCGCCCACGGGCATGCCATTGGCAATGCCTTTCGCAAAGGTCATGATGTCTGGCTCAACACCATAGTGCTCAATGCCGAACCACTTGCCACCCGTGCGGCCAAAGGCCGTTTGTACCTCGTCACAAATGAAGACACCGCCATACTTGCGAACAATATCGACAGCAATTTGGAAGTACTCTTTAGGGGGCGTGATAAAGCCGCCGACTCCCTGGATGGGCTCGGCAAGAAGCGCTGCAGGTTTGCCGCTGGTGGTGGTTTGAATGAGTTCCTCAAGATCCGAGGCACACTTCACATCACAGCTTGGATAGGTTTGCCCAAACGGGCAACGATAGCAGTACGGGGCCGGTGCGTGCTTAATTCCCGCCACTGGAGTTTGCAGCAGGCGGTAGTTTTTGTGAGCTGTGAGCGTTGTGTTGAGCTGTGTGCGCCCATGATAGCCATGGCGAAGTGCAATGATTTCGCTTGAGCCTGTGTGAATCTTCGCAAGCATGACGGCGGTCTCATCCGCCTCACTTCCCGAGCTCGTGAAAAAGGACTTCTTGAGCTTGCCTGGTGTCAGCCGCGCAAGGGTCTGCGCAGCTTCAATCTGCCCGTGCGTTGGGTAGAGCGTGGAGGTGTGCCCAAGCGTCTTGCTCTGCTCGGTGATTGCATCAACGACTTCGGGATGGCAGTGCCCCAATGAAACAGTGAGAATCCCACCAAAGAAATCGAGATACTCAACGCCATCGACGTCTTTAACTCGCGTGCCATCCGCTTCTGTGATGACAACCGGTTCTTGGTAGTAGTTCGCAACGCAGGGAAAGAGGAATTCTCCCTGCTTCTCAAGGGTTTCTTTTCTGTTCATAAGTCGTACTCAGCTTTAGTGAGAGTCTTTGTTCTGTTCTTCTTCTTCGACCATCGCGCCAAGCTTCGCTTCAAGCTCGGCAATGCGCTCGGCGAGCCCCTGTACATCGCTGTGAATGCCACGAAACGGCGAGATGCCTTCCACGACGCCACGAATTCGATCATCCATTCGCTTCTGCCACTCATCAATGGTGCGTTGTGAAGTCACAAGAAAGTCGCGGAATTCACGAATCGCCAGCGGCCCAGACTTGCTCTCTGCGAGGTCGGTATCGTCATTCTTGTCGGAATCGCCAGAGTGCAGGGTCTCGTTGTCGCTGCTGTGAGGCAAGATGTCGGCGACCTTGCGTTGCGCCTCACCAATCTTGTCTTGCGCTTGTGACACGAGCTGGTTAATTGACTCACCGCCAGTCTGTATGATGTTTCTCATCGCCTGCAGCGGCAGGAAGCTCTTCTGCTTCTTTTCCTCTTCAAAGATGATCTGCGCCAAGGTCACGCTGGTCAGATCTTCTTTGCTCTTGTTGTCGATGATTTTTACGTCATCACCCTCGCGAATCATTTCGGAGATTTGTTCGAGGGTCACGTATCGGGAGTGCTGAGTATCGTAGAGCTTCCGGTTGGCATACCTCTTAATCACCCTCTCCTCAGACATACGAGCATCATTACATTGGAACGCTCAGGCAGACAACTTGGGCCCGATTCTTCGGTCTAGCCCCAGCTCATGGCACACTTCCTTTGTGGCCGAACAAGGGGCGCAAGAGACGGAGGCGCGACTTGGCGCGATGCTCTCCGCTGTGAAGTCCATTCGAGAAGTGGGCATGCGCCAGGCTGCCCTGGCCAGGATTATCGATTTGCATCCTGCAACCGAAACGGTGCAAACCATTCAGGCGCTCATAGCTCGCGCAGGACGTGGGAATCTGGATGTCAGCTTGGCGCTTGCAGCTTTGGTCGCTGTCTTGGAACACCCCACCCAAATTTCCTATGATGCACGTTCCGCGCTCTACATGGCGGCAAATGAGCTCGCTGCAACGGAGGTTTCCTATATCTTGCTGGAAGGCGCCGCTCATGAGGGCGAGGAGACCGAAGATGCACCACGCCCCGTCATTCCCAATGGGCCTCCAATGCCACTTGGTGCGCGAAAATCTGCGGCGCGAACCAGGGACCGAACTGTTCTCACACATCTCATCCACGATCCCAACATGCAGGTTGTTGATGTGTTGCTTGGCAATCCCAATCTCGTCGAAGCGGATCTCTTGGTGATGGCAGCGAAACGCCCAGCGGATCGACGCGCACTTCAGCGGATCGCCCACCATCCCCGATGGTCGCAAAGCCGCCGCGTGCGAGTTGCGATCGCGCTGAACCCCGACTGCCCCCTGCCCCTTGCCTGCCGGCTATGCCTGGACTTTCGAGACAGCGATCTCAAAGATGTTGCCCGAAACGCAGGCAGCCCACCGCTGTTGCGTGGGCATGCAACACGTCTGCTTGAAAGACGCGCGTAAGAGGCTAAGGCTCGGAGCCTGGGCTAGACGTTTTCTTTGCTCTTGGCCGCGCTCAGTACTTCGGCGTCTTCGACGTCGCCTTCACCGAGTTCACCAGAGGACTTCTTTGCGCCATCGAGCTTGTCCTTTTTGGACACCTCGATTTCGTCGTTGCCAGTGGCAGTGCGCTTGAAGTTCTTGATGCTGCGTCCGAGTGCATCCCCGATTGCGGGCAGTTTGCCAGCGCCGAAGATTAAGAGAACGATGAGCAGAATAATGAGAAGTTCGCCCATTCCGGGCATAGTTGACTCCTAAAGTCTAAGTCCGGGGCCACTCTACCAATTTTCCAGGAGAAAAGGCCAATGCAATGGCGCTAGGAGTCTGGTTTCGCCAAAAACTCGCGCTCTAGGCCCACTGTCGTAGGCTCATAGATGGTGCCCATGACTCTCGTTCTTTCTCGCCATTTCCCCCTCTGGCTCTCCGGCTTCTTCCTATCCGCTGTCGTTGCTCTTGATTTTGGGGGCTCTGCGCACGCCCAGCCCAAGACTGCGACACCGGGCCCGATGCGCCCCGGACCGGGCCCAACAGCGGGTAGCCCGCGAATTCTCGTTCAAGATCTTGGCCAGCGACGAGCCATTCGGGGCTGCCCGGTTGGTGTCTCGTGTCAGGGGCCGATTCAAGAGGCGCTCTTTGAGTTCGAGCTTGAGGCATTTCCCAAGAGCAACTCCGATAGCCCGTGGGCTGAAGCGGCATCGGTGCACGGACATGCCGCAGTTCGCAAGCGCGGAAAACGGGGCGATCGGATTGGTGCTCCCGGGTCAAGGAACAAGCCGGTGGCAGTGCGCAAGCCCTCCGAGCTACGCCCTGACCTGCCCTGGCTAGATGACCTGAAGATGCCGGATGTGCCGGTGCACTGGGATGAGCGAATTATCAAGTTCCTCGAGTTCTATCGTTACGATCAACGCGGGCGCAACATCATGCGAACGTGGTTGCGAGATCAGAATAAGTATAAGGCGATGATGCTTCGTAACTTACGCAAGCACAAACTGCCTGAGGCGTTGCTCTACATCAGTATGATTGAGTCTTCGTACTCACCTCATGAGTACTCAAGGGTTGGAGCGAGCGGTCTGTGGCAATTCATGCCAGCAGCAGGGCACATCTATGGCCTTACACAGAACCGGTGGATCGATGAACGCAATGATCCGGGGCTTTCGACCGAAGCTGTGACCTACTACTTCAAAGACCTCTACGATCGGTTTGGCGACTGGGATTTGGCAATGGCTGCGTTCAACGCTGGGTATGGTGCTGTCATTAAGAGCATCGCTAAGTACAACACCAACAGCTACTGGCAGCTTCTAGAGTACGAGAACGGATTGCCTTGGGGAACCTCGCACTACGTCCCCAAGTGGCTGGCCACGGCGATTGTTGGCAACAACCTGGAAGCCTTCGGGTTTGCAGACGTTGTGCAGGCTCCGGAAATCGAATGGGAAGAAGCCGTCGTTCCAAAGTCGGTCGCCCTGTCCATCGTTGCAAGGGCTGCAGGAACCACGAAGGACACCATCGAGCTTCTCAATCCACAGCTTCGACGCGGGCACACACCTCCGCAAGTGAAGAACTACCGAGTGCGAATTCCGATCGGCTCGAAGGCCAAGTTTGGCGAGCGCTTTGCGCAGCTCCGTGCAGATTGGGACGATGTAGACGCCTACGTCATAAAACACGGAGAGCGCTTTGAAGATGTGGCTGCGACCTATGGAATTACTCGCAGCAAGCTTCGACGCCTAAATGGTCTCGAGAGCGAATCGGAAGTACGTGGCGGCATGATTCTCGTTGTGCCCAAAGTTAGCGAGGAGACCAAGAAGGCAAACAAAACCAAGGCAACCGCAGACCTCTACAAGTCTGGAGTGCCAGCGGCGGCAGACGGCGAAGCGCTCCTAATGCCCATCCCGGATATCAACTTCAAGGTCAAGGGAAAGAAGCGCTACTTCCACCGAGTGGTCTCTGGAGCGACGCTTGCAGGAACTGCCAACGCATTTGGTGTCAAGACCTCCGATTTGGCCATGTGGAATGGTTTGGATCCTGAGGCGCACTTGCATCCGAGGATGGTGCTGCAGGTCTGGTTGGCGAAAGGGTACAAGCTCGGCGATACGGTCGCAGTCATGGACGAATCTCGGTTGCGGATTGTCGAAGCGGGATCAGAAGAACACCTAATCGAGGCAGAGCGGCGCATTGGCCGCAAGAGAGTTTCGTACAGCCCCAAACGGCCAGAGTCTCTTGAGACCATTGGCGCGAAGTTTGGCCTTGGGCGCTACGATTTGGCCCGGATCAATCACTTGAGCCCAAGTTCGATCGTGCCTCCGGGCGAGAAGGTCTTGGTGTATCAAGTTGTGGATCCAAGTAAGTCCTCCCGCAGCGCCGAGCAAGCAAAGACGGCAAAGCGAAACAATCGAAAGAAGCCAAAGGGCAAGAAGCGCTAGCCGTCAGGTCGACGAGCATCACGAGACTCTGCAATGGAACTTGGCAGCATTTTCATCCTTGGCGCAATTGTAGCCGCAGCTGCGACCCTTGTGCGGCGACGGCTACGCGTCTCGCGCGATGAAGTTACACGACGAGCCTTCGCGCAGCCCATCGTCAAGATTGGTGAGGCCCGCGAAAAGACCAGAGTCGTTCTGGTCGGTACCGTGAGCCACACTGAGGCTGTGACCTCTCCCGTCTCACATCGCGCCTGTGCAGCATTCGAATATGTGGAAGCAATCAAACGCAGTGATGTTTGGCACGAGCGCACCCGGCGAATCGCTGGCGTAGACTTCGCGATCGACGATACGAGTGGTGAGGTTCTTGTTCGCGGCGCCAACATCGAAATGCTTCTCATGAAGGATGAGAAAGACACTCTTGATGATCTGGAACGACGGGAAGGTCTCGTTCAGAATGGGGATCAAGTTGCGGTCTTCGGCTATGTCACCAGAGTGCCCGACCCACGACCAGAAGCCGCAGGGCTAGGCTATCGACAGCGTCCCACGGTTCTGGCGATACGAAGTACCCGCCGCTATCGGGCGCGCATCACCAACAGCCCTGCAATCTTGCAGCGAGCTGCGCGCCCCTAGCCCACGCCCGGCGCTTCGTAGCCGACCTGCTCCACATATTCGAGGTAGCCGCCTTCGTAGCGCCTCACGTCACCATTCTCCAGCTCGAGAACTCGATTCGACAGAGCGGCGAGAAACTGCCTATCGTGTGAGACAAAGAGCATCGAACCCTCAAAGTTCTCTAGGGATTTTACTAACATCTCCTTGGTCGCCATGTCGAGGTGGTTCGTCGGCTCATCAAGCACAAGGAAATTGGGCGGGTTGTAGAGCATTCGCGCCAACACCAGTCGCGCCTTCTCGCCCCCAGAAAGCACCGAGCAGGGCTTCTCGACGTCATCCCCCGAAAACCCAAATGCGCCAGCGAGTGAGCGAAGACTGCCCTGGCTCGCTCTTGGAAAGGCGTCTTCGAGTGTCTGGAAGACGCTGGAAGTTGGCTCGAGCATCTCCATGGCGTGTTGGGCAAAGTATCCGAGCTTCACACTTGGACCGATCGCCACATTGCCAGCATCGGCTTGGGTGGCCCCGGCAATGAGTTTGAGAAGCGTTGATTTCCCTGCGCCATTGACGCCCATCACGCACCAACGCTCGCCCCTCCGAACCAGCATGTCAAACCCTTCGTAAATCTTGAGGTCGCCATACGACTTGTCCACCGACTCAAGCTTGGCCACGTCCTCGCCAGAACGAGGTGGTTTGTCGAATTGAAACTCCGTCGGTTTTGCACGCCGCGGTGGCTCTACCAAGTCGATTTTCTCCAGTTTCTTTTCACGGCTCTGTACCTGAGCTGCATGACTCGCTCTGGCCTTAAAGCGCTCTATAAACGCCTTCTCCTTGGCGAGCATGGCCTGTTGCCTTGCAAACTGCGCATCCGCTTGCTTGTCGAATAGGTCGCGCTGCTTCTCATAGAACTCAAAGTCCCCCGTAAATGAGGTGAGCTCGCCGCCGCTAATCTCGACGATGTGCGTCACGAGGCGATTGAGAAACGAGCGATCGTGGCTGGTAACAATGAGCGCACCGGAAAAACTCTTAAGAAACCTTTCAAGCCAAATAATCGACTCCAGATCCAGATGGTTCGTAGGTTCGTCCAAGAGCAAGAGATCAGGACTCATCAGAAGAATCCTTGCGAGCGCAACCCGCATTTTCCAACCGCCACTAAGCGTGCCAACGTCAGCGTCCATCTGCTCGGGGCGAAAACTTAGCCCAGCGAGAATCTCGCGAGCACGCGACTCCAGCGAATAGCCGTCCAAGGCATCGAAGCGCGCTTGTACAACACCGAATCGGTCGACAAGGGCCTCAAGCTCATCGGCGCGTTCCGGATCTGACATCGCTGCTTCAAGCTCGGCCAACTCCTGACCGACCGTTGCAACTTCGCCTGCACCTGCCATGGCCTCTTGTACGACGGAGCGACCAGCCATCTCGCCAACGTCTTGACTGAAATAGCCGACAACCACATCTTTGTCGACGAGGGCCGAGCCTCCATCAGGCTCTTCCTCGCCGACGATGACGCGAAAGATGCTCGACTTGCCCGAGCCATTGGGACCAACCAGGCCGATTCTCTGGCCAGCAAATGCCGCCATCGAAGCGTCTACGAGCAAGATTTGATGCCCGTGCCGAAGAGAGAGTTTGTCGAGTCGCAACACATGCGCACCTTAGCAAGCCAGGCCCTGTCGCACGACTTGGGCGGGCAAACAGAGGCATAAGACTCTTCGCAATCTGCGAACCAGCCAGTTTGAACAAGGCCTCGCACGAGCCTGGAGACTGTGCCTTCGTGCGCGGTTCTCGCTATGCTCTGCATGCCGTCGAAAACGAAGCACCCCTCATGTGGCGACCTCATTCAATCGTTCTGCTCTTCTCCCTGCTCGCTCTTCTGCTCATCGCTCCAACCTCCCGGGCGGAAGCCGAGCGCTGCGGCCCCAACTCTTGCAAGGCCGGAACAACATGTTGCAACAAGGGCTGCGGCATTTGTGCAGCACCGGGCGAAGGCTGCATTGCACTCTTCTGCTTTTGGGGACGCCCCCGCGCGATCGATGCCAATGAGAATCCCACAACGGGAAACTATGATCGAGTCACGGTGGGACTGGCCGTTCGCGACTCACAACTGCGCCTGAACGGCTCGGAGGTTGGCACCGCCACGGGCAACGCTCTGCACCTTCGCATGCAGCACGTTCTCGGCCAACGCGCGGCACTGCGAGTTGGTGTCACTGGTTCCACACTCGTTCGTGGACGCGAGTTCGTGGGCAACGAGCGGTTTGGCTGGTCCCTCGATGTTGGAGGGACGTATCGCCTGCCGCCCATTGCAAGACTCTTGGGCTCGGCGCTAACCCTCGACGCAGAGTTCTTGGAAGGGCCTGTCGCTGGCGACTCGTTGGCGCCAGCTGCCTTCGCAGACAATCAAGCTGTGACCTTCGCCGGTGGAATCGTACTTGAAGACCTTCGCAACGCCATACCCTTTACGGGCCATGCGCGCTTTGTGCGTTCGGCCAATGACGATGCGGACCTCTCTGTTGTGGATGTTGGTCTCACCTTCTCCTCCAACCTCGATTGGATCTACTGGCGCGGTGGCAAGCCCTTTCCTTTTGGCGTACGCCTGAGTTACGGCCATGCGCGCGAAGTCTCAAAGAGCGACTACCAAGAGCACGAGTTTAGCGGTGGGCTCTACTACTTTGGCTGCGACAAAACGCGCATTGGTCTTGATTTCGAAGCGAGCTACCAATCCCTTGATGAGAACCTCGATGCGCGCAGTCTTGGTGCAATGCTACGTGTTGACTACTACTGGGACGCCAACCACTAGAGAAACCACCAACCCGATGGCCTCGTGGTAAGACGCCCTCATGCTCAAGCCCGACGAAGCCATCGGTCGAATCCTCGCTCAGATATCGCCCATGCCAACGGAGCGAACGCCACTGCTCGCCGCGCAGGGGCGCGCGCTTCAAGTTGCTCAGAACGCCCGCTTCGAACTGCCACCCTGGGACAACTCTGCCATGGATGGCTATGCGGTGCGGGCATCGGAATTGCCGGGCACGCTGCCAGTCTCCGGAATCATGGCAGCTGGCGTCTCTCCCGATGCCGAACTGGCGGTGGGCACGTGCATGAAGATTATGACAGGAGCTCCCGTTCCCCGCGGAGCCGATACGGTGGTGATGCGCGAGAATGTCGAAGAGGGCACATCGGTCGCAACGTTCTCGGAAGCCCCGATTCTTGGTCGACACATTCGGCGCGCAGGAGAAGACATCAGCGCCGATAGTGAATTGCTACCAGCTGGCAGTCGTTTGGGCCCCGGTGAGTTGGCAATCTTGGCAGCACAGGGCATCGCGGAGATACCCGTTTGCAGGCGACCACGAGTCGCGATTCTCTCGACTGGTGACGAACTTGTTCCCCTTGGAGCCACGCCTTCCGATGCGCAGATCATCAGCAGCAACTCCACCACACTTGCCGCCCAGATTCGCGAAGCTGGGGGCATTGCTGTTGACGCCGGCATCGTTCCCGACACCTTGCAAGCGACCGTTCGCGCTCTGCGTTCGCTGGCGGACTACGATGTACTGCTTACCTCTGGCGGGGTCTCGGTTGGGGACTTTGACTACGTGAAGGAAGCCTACGAGACCATCGGTGTCTCAATGGACTTTTGGAAGGTCGCAGTCAAACCGGGCAAGCCGCTCGCCTTTGGCACACGCGCGATTCCTGGCAGCGATCGAACACAGCTGGTCTTTGGGCTTCCCGGCAACCCAGCGTCGTCTCTTGTGAGCTTCGAAATCTTTGTGCGCCCTGCACTTCGCAAGCTTCTTGGGTTCGCAAGCGCGACTCGTCCACGCATCATGGTCACTCTCTCCGAAGACTTCGAGAAAGCCACGGGCCGAACCAACTTCTTGCGAGCAAAGCTCACTCCCAGCGAAACGGGCCCCGTTGCGACCCTGTTGCGCAAACAAGGGTCAGGAATGCTGCGCTCTATGGTCTCGGTGGATTGCCTTGTGCAGTTCGATGCCGATACAACCCACTTTGCGGCTGGCAGCAAAGTCCCAGCACTTCCCCTCCGCGGGGCATGGTAATCATGAGTGACTCCGAACTAAGAACTTCTCCGAACCTCCTTGTATTTGATGCCGCTTCGGCGGGTCGCGTCGATAAACTGGTTGGCGAACAATTCCCAGATGCCAGCCGCAAGCGTCTTGCGCAACTCTTTGCAGAGCGTCTCGTTCGCGTTGACGGCAAGAAGGTCAAGAAGGGCCACCAGGTTCGCCAGGGCCAACGCATCGCCCTCGACAGGCCTCCGGTTTCTGATGAGGATCTTCGGGCAGTGCCAGCGGAGGGTGCGCTGCACGTGGTCTACGAGGACGAGCATCTTGTGGCTCTCGTCAAACCTCCTGGCATGCCGACCTACCCACTTCGAGCCGGCGAAGTAGGCACCCTGGCCAACCTGGTTGTGAGCAAGTATCCCGAGTGCGCGCGAATTGGCAAGGATCCGCGAGAAGCGGGCTTTGCGCACAGACTCGACGCCGACACGTCGGGCTTGCTGATCGCAGCTCGCACCTCGGATGCTTGGACTGCGCTGCGGGCGGCCTTCGCAAGTGGCAACATTCAAAAAACGTATCTTGCGGTTGTTGAAGGTCGTCCGATTGGCTCGGAGTGCGAGGTCGAACTCTTGCAAGATGGAAAGCGGGTGCGCGTCGACTACGCTGGCCTCGAGGCCTACACGACATGGGAAGAGCTTGTTCGCACCGATGCGTTCACGTTGCTCTCCTGCCAAGCGCATACCGGCCGCATGCACCAGGTACGAGCCCATCTATCGCACTGTGGCAGCCCAATCGCTGGAGACCTCCTCTACGAGGGAACCGTCCAAGAGGGCCTATCGGGGCACTTTCTCCATGGCTCAGAACTTCACCTAAGCCACCCGGTGACAAACGAGCCGCTCTCGCTCAAAGCGCCACTCCCCAAAGAGCGAGCGGCTTGGCTTGCAAAGCACGATTTAGTGCCAGATCCAGGAGCATAAAAACCTCTCACTCGCTTTCTTGCCCTCTGGACGCGCTGGCATGGCTAGCGTTCTTCGTTGCTCAGTTCCTTCCTTACCCCGGTAAGGTCGTCTTTCGCGGCTTGTCAGAGAATAAGCTCGCTTCGCGAGAGGAACTCTTTGCTCGTGAACTTGGCTCTCGTCAATTCCTAGAACGACATACCAAGTCCAGCTTGAGCACCGTTTCTCGTGACGTTTAGCGAGGGACGCAGGCTTGCCCAGCCCGTTGGCATCGCCACCACTTCGGTCTTCTTCGCAAGGTGGAACCAATCGATCGCCAGAGCACCCGCGTAACCGAGCATAGCGCCTGCGATGACCCCTCCAAAGCAGTCGTAGTCATCGTCGCAACCGGATGAGAAGAGCAAGGCTCCACCAAATGGCAATCCCGTTCGTGCAAGCAAGCTGTAGATCGCTCCGGAGTTGTTGCCATGTGCAATGTGCACGATGGGCCCACCAAGAAACACACCGGCCGCGCCAATGGCACCAATATCGCTTTCGGCGCCTGCTCCAAGGACGGCCCAACTCGCCAGGTCGGCCAAGAAGACGTGGGTGCCATAGCTGACCGTTCGCGTGGGTGGCGCTTGCGGGTATTGCACGTAGGGTTGGGCGTACGGCTGGGGTTGATAGGGAGTTGCCTGTCCCGGGGGCGTCATGCCCGGTTGTGCATCAGCGACTGTGGTGAGTGCGAGGACAAGGGCGATGGACGAGACAAGTTGGAGGCGCATAGGGCCCACTAGAGCAACTCTGTTGCCAACTCTTGGAGTAAGCAAATCCAGTAACTTGAGCGTTCTCACTCTCAGATTGTGGCGAAGAACCGACACCAATGTCCGACTTTTACCGCCAAGCGCGCTTTGCCTCTTCAAGTGTCGGGTTCAGAATGGTTGATCGACGATCGCGATGGGAGTTCGTTCACTGGCAAGGCGCGAATAGCGAGCGTACTGGGGCAAGGGAGGCGCTGAGCAACGCAGAGCCGAAGGCGTCCAGAGGGCGAAGACCGAGCGAGCTTTGCGAGTCTTCTGCGCACTGGGGCGCAAGACCTAGCGGGTGAGTTTCACATTTCGCGGAAACAAGACGATCTCGATACGTCGGTTCTTGGCCTTCTTACGGCGTGAGACTGGTCGATGGCTACCAAAGGCGGCGGCAGCGAGGCGGCTTGGATCGACCTTGGAAGTATCCTCCAAAAAGTGCACAACGGTTAGAGCCCGCATCGCTGACAGCTCCCAATTGCTCTTGAACAGTGGGTTGTCTTTCTGAATCGGCACGTTGTCGGTATGGCCTTGCACCCAGACCTGCTTGTCTTTCATTTCCTTGAGCGCAACCCCGACTCGCGCCATCACGCGCTCGCCGCGCTTTGTGAGTGCGGCCTCACCGGATTTGAAGAGAACCTTGTCGACCAACTGCAACGTCAAACTGCCGTCGGCCCCCTTGAGCACTTGCCCCTGCCCGTCTTCGAGCAACGCTTCAAGCTTACTCTCCAGTTCACTAGCGGCCTGTGCCTTGGACTTGGCGGCTTTCTCGGCGGCTTTCAAACTCGCGCTACTCTGTGCCAGTTGCTTCTCGGTGCGAACAAGCCCTGCCACGGCAGCCATCGCTTCTTGGTCGGCTTTGACCGCGCGCGCATTTGCTTCTGCGAGTTGCGCTCGCAGTTCGCCGCTCTCACTCTGCGCACTACGAATTTTCCCTAGTGCCAGATACCCAACGCCCGACATGCCAAGAAGCAAAACCACGTAGCCCAACCAGGCTGGCACTCTTCGCTTCTTGCGATTTGTGAGTTGTGTGATGCGCTTTGAACGAGCGTCGGGACCCGGTGGCGGCAATGGCAATGGTGCATGTAGCACCACTCCAGAGTCCTCGTATGGATTGCGCAGATGATTCGCGTGCATCGTCTATTGGGAAATGCAAAGTGCAAGCCATCGCCAAACACCTAAAATCACTGGGAGATCGCATATGTAAGGCGCAGAGAATCGGGGGGATGCCCTCCGATTTGGAGCCTGTGCCCCCGCGCGTGAGCTGCAAGCGATGATGGCTGTCGGCCTGCAAGGTGCATGAGCGTTCCTAAGACTTATTCTCATACAATTGGACCGAGGCATACGTAGTACAACGTGCGCCTCGGTGTGTTTCAACCGCAACGTGTTCTGTAAGCAACCTCTCCAACACTTCCGTTCTCGATCGCTGGCAAATCTTCTGAGAGCATCACGAACACAAAGGGAGGATCCACATGGAACGAGAACTTCGAAAGCATCCGCGAGTACCCGCCAAACTGGCATGCTCACTATTCTGCGACAAAGCCGATGATGCGATTGCCGCCTATTGCTTTAGCGTGGCCAGTCGCGGGATCGGAGTGCTCGTGGAGGCAGACAGTCTGGTACCGCTTGCCGTTGGGGAAACCGTCACCGTCGCCCTTGAACTCGAACGCATGGATGTCGTCGGCTCCATCGCGTGGATCCAGCACGCCCCAAATCGGAGTTGGAGTTTTGGCGTGCAGCTTCATCCCGAATCGCAGAACGCCGCGCACTATGAAGATTGGGTCGCTGAGCGCTTTGCCGCGCTTCGAGAAGAGAGCCTGAAGCTCGGCGGCACGCTTGCCGGCGATCGCTTGATCACGCTTCGGGCCTTGCAGCGAGCTCTTGACGACCAGGCTCGCGACGGAGGGTTTCTCAGCGATCACTTGAGCTCGCTAGAGCACCTAGACGAGCAGTGAGCAGCGATAGCAGCGCGCACTACCCAGTAACAAGTTGATGCGCCCCGTGCCATCAGGCTTGTGTTCAACAACCATCGTTGCACCTCTCGGCACAGTCCACTCTGTGATGTGCGTTCTGTCTGTGGTTGCAATTGAGGAATAGGTGCGCGCCCACTTCGGTAGAGACTGCATGCAACGTCTCTTGTCATGGGTCCAACTAGCAACACTCGGTTCCGGGCTTGGAGCGAGTGCGCTTCTCTTGGCGGAATACTCGTCCGATGCTCCATCGCTCTGCGCAGTGAACGGAGGTTGTGATGCAGTTCGGAACTCGGCGTTTGCAAACCTTGCCGGCATTCCAACTCCGGTTCTCGGCCTGCTCTTCTTCAGCCTGCTCATCGCCTTGCGCGTGCTTTCGGCTCCTCTTCGCTTCCAGCGAGCTTTGGCAACTGCGGGCGCACTTGGAGCAATTGGCCTGCTCGCGATCCAAGCGTGGATCGTTGGCGCCTTTTGCCAGTACTGCGTTGTCGTCGATGTCTCCGCGGTAGCGTATGGCGCCCTCCTCTGGCGAGAACAGACCAAACCGCACAAGCTCCACATCGCAGTTCCTCTTGTCACCGCGGGCGCGCTCTACGTTGCAGTGGTTTCCTCTGCAAGTACTCCCAGAGTAGACGTTGCAAACTCAGCTCTTGCAATGCCTGCGACAGATCAGCTCACGATCACCGAGTTTGTCGACTTTGAGTGCCCCGCATGTCGGGCGCTACACATCGAACTCGCGTCGGCGCTCGAGCAAATTGAAGGCGAAGTGGATGTGGTGCGACGCCACGTTCCCCTAGAGCGCCACCGGCATGCTCGAATTGCAGCCCGTGCCTACTGTTGTGCGGACGCTGCGGGCAAAGCCGAACAAATGGCCGATGTGCTGTTCAAAGCCGACGCCCTGAGCAAGAGCGACTGCGAAGACATTGCGGTGAGCGTTGGTGTGCCAATGGACGCCTACCGCAAGTGCATCGAGAGTGACACGCCGGAGGAAACCATTGCCCGGGACGAAGAGCTTGCATCCGAAATTGGCTTGCGAGCTCTTCCTACCTTCTTTGTGGGCACGCAGCGCTTCGAGGGAGTGCGAGGGCGCGAAGACCTCGTGGCTGCGATCGAAAGCGCTCTAGCCGAGCGCAGAAACTAAGAACTTCACCTACGCAACCATCTTGAGTTCATGCTCAAACGAACCTTCCTGGCCCAGCGTTTCCGAAGCGCGAATCCATGCACGCTTTAGCGACTCCTGACAGTGGCGCGTTCCCTCTGGGTCCAATCCCACAAGATCGCTCAGGTGACTGCGGAGCTTGCTATCCTGCTCATCGAGCTGCATCCGTTGCAGGGTGATGAGAACGCGGGCGTAGATAATCTCGTCAAGAACTGGGCTGTTGAAAGGCATGTCCCGACATATTGCAGCCGCAGTGCCAACACGCTTTGGTGGATCGGCAAATGCAAATTCGCGAGCTTGCGAGTGATCGCACACACAGCGCCAACATCAGCGACGCCAGATTTGACGTCGCCCAACAGCACCTTGGCAATCGGATCAGAGCATCGGCTACGACTTGGACTTGGCTATCACTCCACCAAAGATCGACATGGTCGAGGCTCCAAACGCTCCACCAAGCGTGCATGCCATTCCATAGCTTGGGGTCCAATCGCCAAAATCTGGATGCGCCCAAACAAAGATGACTCCGAGGAGCCCAGCAAAGAGCGCCAGCACCCCAGTGACCCAAGTTAGCGTTCCAGGCGCTTTCTTCATCATCATCTGCATAGCGACGGCTGTTGTGAGTAACGCCGCCATGAGACTGGCCGCCAGAGTGACAATGCCGACTTTGGCCCATGGCGCTGCAGCCGCATCCGAAGCAGAGAGGGCTTTGGGCGAACCGCAGTTGTTATGTATGCACATCGTCATGTGGCGCAGATCGATTCGAAAGCTGCCGCCTTCAACAATGCCAGTCCACCATGGCAAGACCACAGCTCCCAGAACCAACGCAAGCGCGGAGAGCAGCAGCAGGGCGATAGCAATCTTGGCTTTGAGCGACATAGGGGCCAAACGCTGACTACCGAAAATCGCTTGATCAAGCGAGCATTATCCCGCACCATCCGGCGCCGTAGCCGTATGAGATCGTTTTGTAGCATCCTACTCTGTTGTCTTTCGCTGATTTGGGCGATGCCAGAGTCTCAGGCGAATACCGCGGTTGCGGTTATGACTGACGAAGTGGCGCAAGCCCCAGCCGCGCTAACCGTTGCGCCGGTTCCAGGGCAGCTCAGTTCGGAGTTTGGCCTGCGCTCGGACCCCGTTCGCCACAAGCGCAAGCGGAGAAAGCGGCGCCGAATGCACAAGGGCCTCGACTTCATTGCACAGCGCGGCGCTCATGTACACGCCGCAGGCCCAGGCGTTGTTGTGAAGGCCCAGTTCACGGGCGGCTATGGAAGACTCGTTGTCATTGATCACGGTGGTGGGCTGCACACCCGCTACGCGCACTTGCAGCGCTTCAAGGTTCGCAAAGGCCAGAGCATCGAAGCTGGCAAGGTAATTGGCGATGTGGGCTCCAGCGGAAGAGTGACAGGGCCGCACCTTCACTTTGAAGTGCGCAAAGATGGTGTCGCGGTGTCGCCAGCAAACGTTGTGCAGTTTGCCGTTCCCCAGTGTTCACGCAGAGCACGGTCGTGCAAGAGCATCAGTCGGCCGAGTCGCAAAGACCGGCCGAACTCATAGCGCTCACTACGATTGACGCTTGCCGTCCTTCCAGACGTAGAAGCCCTCACCACTCTTCTTACCGAGTTTGCCGTCGGCGACGAGGTCCTTGAGAACTTGTGGGGGAGTGAAGCCCGCACTCACCGTCTCGGTTAAGTACTCTGCAATCGAGAGACGCACATCGAGCCCGACAAGGTCGGTGAGTTCGAGCGGCCCCATCGGATGCCCATAGCCAAGCTTCATTGCGGTATCAATATCCTCCGCCGACGCGACGCCTTGCTCAAACATGCGCATCGCTTCCAAGCCGATCACAAGCCCTAGTCGTGAAGACGCAAATCCTGGTGTGTCTTTCACGGTAATGCCCGTCTTGCCAAGCTTGGCGGCGATGTCTCGCGCACACTGCACAACTGCCTCTGAGCTGCCTTCGTGCTTAACAACCTCGACCAGCTTCATGATGTGCACAGGATTGAAGAAGTGCATGCCAACCACACGCTCGGGCCGCGGAATGCTCTCGGCGATTTGTGCAATCGACAGTGAGCTGGTGTTTGTCGCCAATACTGCCCCCGGATGCGCAGTTTCAACGACCGCAGCAAAGGTCTCCCGCTTCAAATCAATTGACTCGGGCACAGCCTCAATCACCAATTGCGCACCCTCACAGGCCTTGGCGATCGACGTCGATGTGGTGAGACGCTTGAGAGCAGCATCTCGGTCTTCCGCGGAAACCTTGCCCCGGGCGACGCCCTTATCAAGGTTGGCGCCGATCTTCTTCATCGCTTTGTCGAGGAAGCCCTCTTCCAAATCTCGCATGACCACGTCAAAGCCGGCCATCGCGGCGACCTGGGCAATGCCATGCCCCATGGTACCCGCCCCAAGCACGGCGACTCGCCCAATGTCTTCGACCTTCGTTATCAGCTCAGATTGACCATTCTCGCTCATGTGCCGACATGTAACACGAAACCGAGGCAACGATTCGCGCCACCACAAATTGCGCCACAGAAGGCTTCGGAATACCGTTCGCACATGGCTGGGCTAGGCGAAGAAGAGCTATTCAATGCGCTGGCCTCCATCGTGGGTGGCAAGTGCGTCTCCATGGTCGAGCGCGACCGAGAAGTCTATTCCCGGGACATGTGGCCCCGGTTGCTAATTCGCCGGCGCCAGGGAGGAGAGATTGAGCATCTGCCCCACGCCATTGTCTGGCCGGAAAGTGAACGCGAAGTTGCAGCGGTGGTGCGGCTCGCCAACAAGCTTGGCATGGCCATCATTCCCTATGGTGGCGGCTCTGGCGTTTGTGGCGGCGCTGTTCCGCTTCGCGGTGGCATCACCATCGATATGAAGCGCATGGATGCGATTCAATCCATCAGTCGCGAAGAACTCGTCACCGATGTGCAAGCAGGCGCAAATGGGGAGCGTTTCGAGCGAGAACTGCGCGCCAAGGGGTACACACTCGGGCATTTCCCCTCTTCAATTTACTGCTCCACGGTTGGAGGATGGCTGGCGTGTCGCGCTGCAGGACAACTCTCGACCAAATACGGCAAGATCGAAGACCGCGTGGTTGGACTCACCTTCGTGACCGGCAAGGGCCAAGTCATCCAGACAGACGAGTTTGCCCGTGCGCGACGCGGCCCCGATTGGACACAGCTCATTGTCGGTAGCGAGGGAACCCTCGGCATTATCACATCGGCCCGATTGCGTATCAGTCCAGCACCGGAGATCACGATTCTTCGAGGCTTCGCGTTTGAAAGCGTCGAAGAAGGTACCAGAGCGATTCGCAAAGTCATGCAGCGAGGCTTGCGGCCTGCAGTCGTCAGGCTCTACGACGAAGTAGATACGTTTATCAACCATGTCTCGGTGTTCGAGTCCCACTCAGAAGAAGCCCTAGAGACTAGCGGACTGTGCCCATGGCCGGAAAAGGGCGCTGGCGCCCTACCCGTCTTGCCATCGAGCGAAGGCGATGTACCTGGAACGCCCCCACGAGCAAGAAAGGGCATGGGTGATAAGGCACTTCGCCTTGGTCGCAGGCTCGGTTCTCGGATCAAGCAGGGTGCAACGGCAGCCGCCCTAACGCGACCAAAGCTGGTCAACTCGACCTTTGGCGCCCTTGCCAACTCCATCTCAAAAAGCGGCTGCAAGATGATTATTGGTCTAGAGGGCCCCCGGCTGCGCACCGAAGTGGAGGCCCAACTCACTTTTGCCGCCCTGGAGCGAGCGGGAGGCACCGATGAAGGCGAAGAGCCTGGCCTTAAGTGGCTCGCTCATCGCTATGCCGTCTCCTACAAGATGTCTCCGATGTTTCGAGAGGGGGGCTTTGTCGACACGATGGAAGTTGCTTCCACCTGGGAGAGGCTGCCCGACCTCTACGAGAGCGTGAAGAAGGCGATTGGCGCCCACGCGGTCGTCATGGCTCACTTCTCACACGCCTACGCCGATGGCTGCTCGATCTACTTCAGTTTCGCGGGACGAGCGGACGGTCTTTTGGAGACTCAGAATACGTACGATGCCATTTGGAGGGACGGATTGGCGGCAGCAACTCGTGTTGGCGGCACAATTAGCCACCATCATGGCATTGGACTTCTCAAAGGACAGGCGATGCACGGCGAACACCGCGAAGCGATGACCCTGTTCCGAGCGCTCAAGAATACGTTTGATCCCAACAACACGATGAACCCAGGAAAGATGGGTTTGCCCCTTCACGGCGAAATGAAGGTCCTATGAGCGCAGAAGCAAACCCCGCCTTTCTCGCGGACATTGCAGCGATTGTCGGCGAGGGCAACGTTCGCCCGGAAGGTCGCCACTGCCATGCCAATCCTTCGAGCGCTTCAGAAATTTCCCAACTCGCGAAATGCGCCAACACGCACAGGGCAACCCTGATTCCGGTTGGCAAGGGTGGACGCTCCATGCCCACCGACGACATGCGTCCCCAGATTCTGCTCAATATGGGGCGCATGAACCATGTCTTGCACCTTGACCCCACGTCGCTCGTAGTACACGCCCAAGCTGGAATCACGGGATTGGTCCTTGAGGAGCTGCTCAACAAACGCGGACTCACACTTGGCGCCTTTGCCCCCGCGGGTCTCGGCTCAAGCCTAGGGGGGCTGCTCGCCGTTCGCACACCCGGGAAGTCTTCGCGACAGCACGGAACCCTGGAGAACATGGTTCTCGGCGTATCGGCTGTGCTTTCCGATGGGCGCAGCTTACACACGCGAGTGGCCCCGAGGCGTGCTAGCGGCCCCGACTTTGCTCGAATTCTATGCGGAAGCGAGGGCACCCTAGGCATCATTACGTCAGCCCATCTCCGAGTTCACAAGCTGCCCGAGTCGCGACTGCTCGTCGCCTTTCGCTTGCCAAACATGGAGGAAGCCCTCGCGGCTGTGAGGCTCGCCATGCGAGAAGAGGCATCTCCTGCTGCTGTGCGCGTCTACGATGCATCGGAGGCGATGGCGCATCTCGAGGAGCAATGCGAGGGCGAGGAAGCTCTGCTTGTTGCCGCCACAGCCGGCCCCACCTCACTCGCTGCCTGCGACCGTGACCTCATCGCTTCTGCGGTGTCTGCGGTTGGAGGAGTCCGAGCCAGCGAAGACATTGCAGCTGCTTGGTGGGAGAAGCGAACGGGCAACAGTGATGCGCCCACGCCACCAGCTCCCAACCTGCAGGTAAGTGCCACGCCGCGGATGTTGAGTCCGGTCTACGATGCGATTGTCGCCTCTTGCAAAGAGCAAGGCTTGCAGTGTCGTGCGCATGCCTCCCGATTTGATCGGGATGGTGGAGTTCTCTTCGTGACTGTCCTTGATGCAGAAGGAGCGATGCTAGCGGCACGCTCCCCTGAACTCAACGCGGTTTCCGACGCGGCCGAGTCCGCAGGCGCCTACCTCCTCGGCAAGCCCAATGCCTCACTACAGCGCTACTTCGACCTATTGCGACACGGCCTCGACCCGGAAAATCTCTTAAACCCTGGCGTTCTGCGCTAGCGACATAGCGAAGGAACGCCGGCTCCAGGCGTCTTGAAGTGGCCACAACGAGATGCCGTAGAACTGGTTTCTTGGGCCCGGCCATGCCATCAGAATTCTGAGAGCCGTTGCCCACGCACCGCGTGCTATAGACACGACCTAGTGCGCATGTGTTCTCTCATCGTGGCTCTGCTGCTCACTGCAGGCACTCAAGCGCATGCGCAACAGAGAGTGGTATCCGGCCAAGTGCTGGATGCGGCGGGTCACCCAGTAGCAGGTGCCACGGTTGGTCACTTGGCCACTGAGGTAACAACTGATGAGGAGGGTCGGTTCTCGCTTGCCATCCCCAAAGCACCTACCGACATCGTGGTCGTCGCCGACACCTTTGAAACGATGATTGCCACAGTCGGCCGCGGCCAGAGCCAACTCGATGTGCGCCTTACGGTGGCAACGAACGAAGCGGGCGAGGTGATTCGCATCTTGGGACGAGACCCCGAGCTTTTGGCTGAGACCAAACCGACACGGTACGAAATGGGTCCTGCCCTCATTCGTCGCGTACCTGGCGCTGGCAACGATGCCTTAAAGTCCATTCAAACCATGCCCGGCGTGGGGCGTGTGCCCTATGGAATGGGGGGGCTCGTGCTTCGCGGAAACTCGCCAAGGGATAGCAACGTCTATCTCGATGGCATCGAGGTTCCACTGCTGTATCACTTTGGCGGCCTCGCCTCGTTCTATCCATCAACCACGCTCAAGTCGCTAGAGCTCTTGGGGGGCGGCTACTCCGCAGAATTTGGCAGGGCCCTAGGCGGCCTGGTCACCGTCGAGTCGCGCTCACCACAACAAGACCACTGGCGCGTCACACCAGAGATGAGCATGATTGATCTATCGCTTCAGGCAGACGGCCCGGTCAAAAACGGTGGCGTGTCAGTCGGGCTTCGGCGTTCGATCATCGATGCAGTCCTGCCCGCACTCGGCACGAGTTCAGAAATCACAACCGCTCCCCGGTATTACGATGGACAGCTTCGATATGACACCCCACTTTGGACCGGAGCCAACCTCTCAGCTCGAGTCTTTGGTTCGGATGACGAAATCGGCCTGCTCTACGGCGAGCGCATGGACCGCCGGTTCACCTACGGGGCTCAGTTTGCGCGCGTGGGTGTGCAATTCGAGCAAGAAACTGACACAGGAGTGTTTCGCCTGGCTCCCTGGCTTGGCACCGATGACTTTCAAATGGAGTCGGTCGACCAGAAAATGCTCAGTAAGAACAATCCCTATGGCGGAAGAAGCAGCTACCACAGGAGATTTTCACTAGGAGTGGTTGCTGGCGGAATCGACCTCAGTGGCGGCGACTTCGAGGTCAAGTCAACCACCATTGCCACAGGGCAGTTTGACGTCGTTGAGCGAAAAAAACGCTATCTGAACGCTGGGGCCTGGCTCTTGGCCAAGATCCGTCTTTGGGATGGACGCGCGAATCTCAGTCCCGGTGTTCGAGTAGAGCACTACAGTCTTTCGGAGGAATATGTGGTCGACCCCCGACTCGTCGTAAGTCACGAGGTGAGTGATGCACTGGTCGTACGAGAGTCGCTTGGGATCTTTCACCAGCCCCCAGCCATTTCTGATTCGCTCTGGGGCAATGAAGATCTCGAATCGAGCTATAGCATTCAAACCGCACTCGGTGCGGAGTACAGGCTCTCACCGTACTGGAGCGCAGCAGCCACGGGCTTCTACTCTGACCTTCGCAATCTCGCGATCGACGATCCCAGTGCACCTCAGGGAGCGCTCAGCAACCTCACAACGTCAAAGCTCGGAGCTCTCTCCTCCACTCGGGAATTCATGGCCAAGCAGTTTGGCACCTTCAGCAAGCTGGTTAACGAAGGCTCGGGCCGCAATGTGGGAGCTGAGGTCATGCTCAAGTACATCGGCCGGCACGGCTTTGCTTGGCTGTCCTACACCGGTTCGCGGGCAGAGAGAAAACGAGCCCTCGCCCCCGAAGAGGGTTGGACGAGATTTGTCTTAGATCAGCCACACGTTCTCACGGTGATCGGCTCGACATCATGGGGCAGCTGGCAATTCGGCGCCAGGGCCCGCTATTCGAGTGGAAGTGCTTTCACTCCCATCCTCGGTGGAACCTCTGGGCCAGGAGGCACCGTGCCAATCTACGGGGAGGAGTACTCGGAGCGACATCCAGACTTCTACCAACTCGACCTTCGCATCGACCACGTGTGGCACAGGTCCTGGGGAAGCGTGAACGCATTTCTCGACATTCAGAATATCACCAAGCGAACCAATATTGAGGGGCGGCTTTATGACGACGACTACGAGTCGTTTGAGGAGACCGAGGGGCTTCCGCTTTTCCCTGCCTTTGGCGTGTCCTACATCCCGGGCGAGTAGCGCAGCATCCGGTGCGAATCGCTCTGCGGGTGACCGAGACCAAAAGCTCCAGGTCTTTGCGGAGAATCGAGAGCTGAACAACTGAGCCGATCGGTCCAAGGATGCGCAGGATGGAATTGTCCCAGCCAAGTTCGACAGAACTCATCGCGACACTAGCGGTAATCATGTCGCCTACGCGAAGGTCCGCCTCTGCAGCACCACCAGATTCGATGACTCCCAAACGTGCGCATGCGCTGGCCATCCAGGAATGCCCGCCCCAAGCCGTTTCTATGCCCAGGGTTGGAGAAACGATGTCTATGGTGACCATCGCTCGAGAGAGCCTCGTCGCCGAACCTGCGCAACCCAGACGTTCTACGCTAGACTCCCCACGTGTCAGACGTGTTCTCACAAGACTCGGTTACCCGCCAACTCGACAACTGCACATACTGTCCAAAGATGTGTCGGCACAGCTGCCCAGTCTCGAATGCGGACGCGCGAGAGACTCACACGCCACAAGCCAAGATGGACACGCTCAATCTGCTGCGTTCCGGAAAGCTTTCGTGGACGCCAGAAAACACGGAGGCGTTGTGGGCGTGCACCGGATGTCGAGCATGCACCCGGTACTGCGAACACGACAACGAGCCGGCGCTTGTCCTGATGACCGGGCGAAGCCAGGCAAATGCAGAGGGAGCCTGTCACCCCGCGTTAGAAAAATACCCAGAGCGATTTCGTTCGCGAGATGCGCGTCTCGCCAAAAAACTGCACGAACACGTTCCAAGCGAGCAGCTCGGCGACTCGGGTCTTGTGGGATTTTGGCCAGGGTGCGATGCGGTTGATAAGGGAATGCAAGACTTAGAAGCAGCGCTGGAGATCTTCGGCATGCTTGGTGGCGAACCCGTCGTTGTTGTGGAGAGTGAACAGGTATGCGGAGGCTACCCACTGCTCGCAGCGGGCTATCCGGACATGTTCCGCTGGCACGCAGAGCGCGTTGCCAAGTCGATGGCTCCCTTCAAGACGATTGTCACCAACTGCTCGGCATGCCTGTTCACGGTGCAGAGGCAATACGCCGCAGAGGGAATTGATCTCGACGTAGAGATCATTAGCGTTCCTGAGTTTCTTACAGAAAAACTCCAAGCACTCCCCAAGTCCACCAACAAGAAGCCGGTCTACTACCACGACCCCTGCCATCTAGCGCGCTACAGCGGAGTCATCGAAGAGCCGAGACTGGTGCTCTCGCGCATCGCCGAACTTCGCGACTTCGAGTGGTCGCACTCGGATGCCGAGTGCTGCGGAGGCGCAGGGCTCTTGCCCAAGACCGATCCAGATACCGCCGACACGATGGCGCGCCGCCGCATGCGCGAAGTTGCGAATCGAGGAGGCGGCACCATTGTCACAGCCTGCGCCACATGCACATATATGCTGCGAAGCAATGCTCCTTCGGGTGTCAAGGTTCGAGACCTGGCCGCCTTTGTCGCGGATGCCGTAGACGAACTCGCCGCGGCCGACTCGGAGTGATTGAAGGTAGCGCAGACGCCGAAGAAATAGGGCAGACTCTTGGGGTGTCGGGCGCGCGCACCAAGACAACGCTGGCAAATCCAGAACGAGATCTGGCAGTTCGGCGCGTGCTGATTGTCGAGCTACTTCTCAATCTGCTCGTAGCAGCGGCAAAGGGCATCTATGGACTGATGACTGGATCGCTAACGATCACCGCTGACGCCTTACACTCAAGCGTTGACGCGGGCGCGAACATCTTGGGCATCTTCGTGCTCAAGCACAGCGCCGAGTCCCCGGATCCAAAGCACCCTTATGGACATCGAAAGTTCGAGGTTCTCGGAGCGGTCGCGCTTGGGCTTGCCATCGGAACGGTGGGCGTCAATCTCGCGCTGCACGCTGCACGCGCTCTCTCCTCTGGTGGAGAAGCGCCCACCACAGAACTTCTCGGAGTTGCCGTCATTGTTGGAACGCTGATCGTCAACCTCTTTGTGGCGACCTATGAGGCCCGCAAGGCCAGGCAGCTGCAGAGCCAATATCTCGCAGCTGACGCAGCACATACGGCGAGTGATGTTCTTGTAACGATAGCTGTCTTGGTGAGCTATGGGGCAAGTCATGTTGGCATTGCCTGGGCTGATGGCGTGGGCGCCCTGCTCGTCGCCTTGGTCATTCTCAAAGTCGCGTGGGAAGTCATCAGCACCAACCTCAGTGTGCTCGTCGACGTCGCACAAGGCGATGTGAAGCGCATCGAAGCCATTGTGCTTGCGGTGCCCGGCGTGGAAGACTGTCATCGAATACGATCTCACGGCACGCCAAACGCCATCATCATAGACTTACATGCCCACGCAGACGGCGACTTGACCCTAAGGGACAGTCATGAGATTGCTCATCAGATTGAAGAAGCCCTTTACCAAGACGACCCACGCATCGCAGATGTCACGGTGCACATGGAACCGGTGGGAGACCCGGCCGAACAACTCTAGGGATTCGAGACCAAGCGTGCAGAGGTCCTGGCCTCATCCATTCAAGACTCTCCCCGCGACGGCGTCGAGCTTGGCAACCAGGTTGGGATCCCGTTTCTCAGGGGCCGTCACAATGGCATTGTCGAGAACCCTGTCAAATCCTCTGGGACATGGATCCCGATCCCGACCAGCGAGTTTCCCGGCTAGTTCCAAAATCAGCTTCTGAGACTTTTTATTGTTGGCTCCAAGCATCGCGATAATCTGAGCGACCTCGACATCGTCGTGGTCATCGTGCCAACAGTCGTAGTCTGTCACCATGGCGATGGTTGCGTAGTTGATCTCCGCTTCGCGAGCGAGTTTGGCTTCTGGCATGTTCGTCATGCCAATGACTGAGCACCCCCAGCTGCGGTAGAGTTCGCTCTCTGCACGAGTGGAGAACTGTGGCCCCTCCATCACCAGATACGTTCCGCCACGCGTGTGGGCGATATCCTGGGCTTTGCAACCCGCTTCAAGATAGTCACCGAGCCGTGGACAAACCGGATCTGCTACCGAGATGTGAGCGACACAGCCTCTTGTGAAGAACGTCTTCTCACGTGCGAATGTTCGATCAATGAACTGATCAACAATGACGAAGTGGCCAGGTGGTAGTTCTTCCCTCAGTGAGCCCACCGCCGAGACCGACACGATATCGGTAACGCCAGCCCGCTTCATGGCATCGATGTTCGCGCGATAGTTAATATCGGTCGGAGTGAGCACGTGGTCGCGTCCGTGGCGAGGCAAGAACACCATGTCAAGGCCTCGAAGGCGCCCGAAGTGCAACTCGTCCGAAGACTCGCCAAATGGGCTCTCAACCTTCTGCCATCGACTGTCCTCTAGACCGGGAAAATTGTAGACGCCACTTCCACCGATTACTCCAAGAACTGTCTTGCTCATTGCTTCTCCATCGTGTGACTCGGTTCTTCTTGAACGTAGCATTCGTTCTCTCGCGAATCACCGAAGCGTAGCTTGTCGCAGCGCTCGTAGGCCATCGATTGTGCTCGCACAAAGAGTGCTTGTCGCGAAGCCGGGCCTCTCAGCGAGAAGGCATTTCAGTCGATGCTTGGCGGCTCACATGCCACGTGAAAGTCGAGCCTTGCCGTCTCATCAGCTTTCACAGTTGCACAGGTATCCGGGCAAAGCGTAATCACGCCCGCAGACACGTAATACGCGTCGTCAACGCAAGCTCCGGCATTTGGAACACGGCCAAGACCGATTGGGTCTCCGGTACCAGCGGGAACGTAGTAGCCCACAACTCGGTCAAAATCAAGATCGCCGCTCGGAGGTTCGGCTGGCACGTAGCTGCAGTCGAGCACCACGCCTTCAATCACACCATCCGCGACTTCTTGAAAGATGACGTCAAAGTTGTCGTTGTCGCAAAGCGGAAAGCGCAGCCCTCCTGTTGCGATGGAGAGCTCTTGGTAGACCGAGCCATTGTTCACGGCCCCCGCTCCACAGGTACCCGCCTCGATTGGGCTTGTCGCAGGCCATGCGCCGCCGGCAGGATTCGCCGCAATACCGATAATGGAGTGAAAGACGTATTCGAGTGCAGCGGAAGCTGGATGAGCACTCGCCCATCGCGCCTTGATCTCTGTGTCAAAGGCGGTTGCGCTTAGGACCTGGTCGGAAACATCACTTTGTGGCAGCGAGTTTGCACCAGGCAAGGAGACAAACGCATTGTCATCAGAAATCTCGATGAAGAACTTGAGAGAGTCCTCGCGAAGCAGCGTACCCCAACCGCCGGTGATTTGGCCATTGCTGGCGCTCACGATGCCAGCGCCGATACTCCCCGTGTAGGAATCATCGCCGGCAGGATCGTCGAACTCCGCGAGCGCAACCATGAGGGAGTCGCGACTATCGACGTGAGTGTCGTATAAGAAAAAGTCTGTACCATTGGCTGGTTTAATGTCAGTGACAGGTGGTGTGCAATCCTGCGGGGACAGCGGAGAGCCAACACACAAAACAGGGTCAGCAGCTGGATCACCAAGCCCATCCACCGCACCAAAGTCAGCAATCATGATAATTCGATAATCAACTCCACCCGCTTCGAGCACGGTTGCAAGGTCGTTGTTGATGCGAGCTTCAACAGCATCGGCTTCTCCTCCCATGCTGCTGGACGTGTCGATGATGACGACGAGATCTGCGGGCCTACGTGCCACTGTTGCTTCGGCAGAGGTGTTGGCACAGGCCTCATCCGCCTCATTCGGATCCGTTCCGAGCAGAATCTCGTCTCCATCGAGAATGCCATCCCCATCGCTATCGGGATTTAGCGGATCGGTTCCTTCAGCGATTTCGTCTCCATCATTGAGACCATCGCCATCCGAATCGGGATTGTTTGGATCCGTTCCCTCTTCCTCTTCGCGCGCGTCGCTGAGCCCATCCCCATCGCTATCGGGACGGGTGTCGGCATCAAAGTCGCCCCCAGGCCCCGAGTCGATGCCACCGCCAACGAGCCCATCGTCGTCACCACTGCCGCAACCTAGCGCGAGGGCACAACCGAAGAACACCAACACAGACGGTAGACGAGCCATGAGACTATTCTACGCCGTTGGCGAGGCGTTTTCCCAGAAACCGATGCGCGCTACCCGCTGCTTACCTTTGCGTACCACAGCGCCTTGGGGACTTCGAAGGCCAACCGCACTTGCTCGTCGAGCGCGCTCTGGGAGGGCTTCGCCAGAACAAGTTCTGCAATGCGACGAGTTGCCGCACTCGATGGCGGCATCGGCAGTCCCGTTAAATATGCCGTCTTCATGCGGGTATAGCCACCACGCAGCGGCAGACCTTGCGAGCGCAGCCACAAGCCGACGAGCCTTGAGTTTAGGACACCACAGAGAGTCTCGTGATCGATCGGGGCATCAGCGGAGAGCCGAATTGCGTAGGCTGAGTCGAGCACCAACGCACCGTGAACATCGAGCAGTGCCCGACCCTCGCGCGTGACATCAGGCACTACGACTTTGGCTCGCTTCTCTTGCAAGAGACCAAGGTTTTGCGGTCGTCCAAAACAGTAGAAGCGATCGCCGGCAAAACGTCCTCGTTCGCGAGCTTCGAGAGTGTCTCGGTGAAGCTCGAGATGCGCCAGGGCCTGAGGAAAGCGCGCACGCATCTCCTCGGGCGCGATGAGGGTACCGTCTGGTTTGTACGGCACAAGCAGCCTGGGCCAGCTTGGGACTCTGCCAAGCGCCTGCACATCACGCCCTCGCAGCACTCGATGCAAGAGTGTAGATTCGATTTCGGTGTCACCAGACTCGATCAGGAAGACCGAGTCCGCATTGGTGCCGGTGCCTTTCGCAATCCGCGCCATCTCGCCAAGCGGTGTGCCCCGGCTGCGAACTTGCGTAACAAATTCGCGGGCACTGCCGATCGCCAAATCCCACGGCGCTGTGCCCAACTCCCCATGCTGCACTGCCCCGAGTTGCCACTTCCCTCCATGCAGTCGAGCTATCTCGACCTCTTTGGAAGGCTTTTGTGCGGCTATGCAGACGGACGCATAGACGGTCGCATCAGAAAATATCTGATAGTCGCCAAAATCTACGAGCGCGGATAGCGCCCCCGACTCTGCCAACGATGCACGCAACGGCCCAGCCCACTTTGCGGTCCACCACCTCGATGGCACCACCATCGCGAGCACACCTCCGTCTCCCATCCAACGCATGCCTTGTTCCAGGAAGGCTGCATACAAATCCCACTCACCATGACTGGTTGCGGCATATCGGTGGCGCAAGCGGCGGCGCAATTCGGCATCGATTCTGCCGAGTGCAATGGAGCGCAGGTAGGGCGGATTGCCAAGAACCAAGTCGACGCTGGAATCGGCAACCGTCCCAGAGAGGAGAGCCTCATTCTCGTGCACGATGGCCTCACCATAGAGTTGGCTTCGAGCGATCTCCGCGTAGCGCGGGTCGCGCTCAATCCCAACAAGGCAGTGCTTGTGTATCATTCGCTCGTCCACCTGGAGGCTCAAGGCACGGCCCCGCCTGGCGAGGGAGCGCGCCGCCTCCAGCAAGAAACGACCGTCACCCGCCGCGGGATCCAAGACCCGCAGAAGCGGATAGCCATCGGGGTGCCACGCCACATTTCCTTGTGCGAAACGCAAGTCAAGGGCAGTCTCAGTGACAAACGAGACCAAGGCGGGCGGCGTGAAAAACGCCCCTTGAGCACGGCGCTTGCCCCGAGCCTGCAGCGTATCTGCCCCGGCGACCGAGGCGTCAGACGCTAGAGCGCGGGTTAGTGCGCAGAGGCTGGGCAGCGAGAGTGACACGCCCCCAGGCTAGCGTATACTGCCGGCCACATGGCCCCTCCCCGCACCCTCTTGATCGTCAATCCCCGATCCCAAAATGGCAGTCTTGGGACGCGTTGGCCTTCGCTCAGCCAGCTCGTCCGACGACACCTTGGCTCGTTTGAAGAAGCCTTCACCACGGGACCGATGGATGCAACGCGAATCACCCGTGAGGCAATTCGCGATGGTGTGGATGTTGTGGTTGCAATCGGCGGAGATGGCACGATCAACGAGGTTGCCAATGGTTTCTTCGAGAATGGCGAAGCGATACGCCCAGAAGCGGCCATGGGTATCTTGCCCTTTGGCACTGGCGGAGATTTTCGGAAGACGATTGCGATTCCCAAGGACATTGAGAAGGCAGCCCAGATTCTGGCACGCTTTCAAACCAAGCGAATCGACTTGGGTCGCCTAGACTACACAAGCAGAGAAGGCGGCAGTGAGCACCGCATCTTCATCAACATCGCCTCGTTTGGTATGAGTGGTGAGATTGACGAAGAAGTGAACAGCTCGTCCAAACGACTCGGTGGTCGCCTAACCTTCATGTTGGCAACCGCGAAAGTAGGCATGCGCTACAAGGGCAAACGGGTGCGGGTGGTTTTTGATGGCAATGAAGACACATGCCTGGAGACCAACATTAGCACCATCGCCATTGCCAACGGACAATACTTCGGTGGAGGCATGAGAGTTGCTCCCAATGCGAGTATCGATGACGGGAGCTTTAGTGTTGTCGCCATTGGTGAGATGGGTCCCCTTGAATCGATGTGGAAGGGTCGACACCTGTACTCGGGAAGTCATCTGAATCTCGAGAACGTCAGCGAGCGCCGCGCAAAGGCCGTGTACGCGGAGTCTGTTGATGGGCAGGACGTGGTTTTGGACATAGACGGGGAGGTTCCAGGAGTGCTTCCTGCAACGTTCACAATCATGCCTGGCGCACTTTCTTTGGTGGTTCCCTAGCGACGACGCAGCGAGTGACCCATGGCAAAGAAAACCAAGAAGAGCGGAGCCGCGAAGGCAAGAGCGAAGGCGAAAGCGAACGTCGAAACCTCTCGCGAGGCCGACGCGCCAACGAGCAAGAAAGCAACGTCCAAGGGGGGCGAGATTTCGGGGGCGACCGCCAAGCTACCAACAACGCCAGGCCCAAAGAAACGCCCCAGCCCTGCCGCCCGAAAGGCGCATTGGCAAGGCATCGGGCTCGCTGTCCTCAGTGGCTGCTTGTGGTTCCTCGCCTGTGCCGATTTCGACATTTGGCCGTTTGCCTACTTTGCCATGGTTCCGGTCTTCTTCGCCTTCGAGCGCGCTCCAACTCGGCGTAAGGCACTCTTTTACGGCTGGCTTGCCGGGCTCGTCGCAAACGCTGGCGGCTTCTACTGGATTACCAGTTTGCTCGAACGCTTTGGGCACCTGCCGATGCCAGTTGCCGTGGTTGGGCTTTTTCTTCTTGCGGCATACCAGGCCGTCGCCTTCTGGCTCTTTTTCATGCTTCTTCGGGTCATTCGAAGACGTTCAGAAGAACTCGCAGGGCGCCCGCTGCCTATGGTCTTGCTCGCTCCACTCCTCATGGTGAGCTTCGAGTATCTCGTGCCATTCCTCTTTCCCTGGTACCTGGCAATCACGCAGGCCTGGGTGGTGCCGGTCATCCAAATCGCAGACTTAACAGGTCCCTTGGGCGTAAGCGGATTTTTGATGCTCATCAATGGCGCCATCTACGACGTTGTGACCGAGACGGGAAAGCGGCGAACGCGAAGCATCATCGCGGCAGGAGTTGCAACAACGCTTGTGCTTGGTTATGGCTTCATTCGCATGTCCCAAGTGGACGCTGCTCGGAATGACGGCGTTGCGCTGCAAATCGGTGTCGTACAGGGCAACATCCCCTTCGACGAAAAGGGCATCAACCGCTCAGAACTCGCAGCGGAGCAGCTTCGCGACCTGCAAGAGATGTCCGCCAGCCTCGAAGCCCAAGGTGCGGAGTTCATCATGTGGACCGAGTCGTCGTACCCATACGGGGTTCCAAGAGATGCTTCTGGCGACTTTGCAGAGAATGACGGGCGCAGGATTCGCCGTGGATTCAACGCCCCGCTCATGCTCGGTGCCCTCACCTACGATCGCCAGAATGAAGATGTACGCCCCTTCAACAGTGCCCTCATGCTTGCCCCTGATGACAGCTTCTTGGCGCGATTCGACAAGATCTTCTTGCTGATGTTTGGCGAGTACATTCCTTTGCTTGAGACGTTCCCCGCTCTGGAGGACATCCTCCCAAAGAACGCGTCCCACTTCTCTCGAGGCAAGGAGATCGTGACCTTTCCCCTCGATCACAACGACGAGTTGTATCGCTTAGGTCCAATGATCTGCTACGAAGATATCTTAACGGACTTCGGTCGCAAGCTGGCTGCGCACAAGCCACACGTGTTGGTCAACATCACGAATGACTCGTGGTTTGGCGACACCTCAGAGCCATGGGAACATCTTGCCCTGTCGGTCTATCGCGCGGTGGAAATGCGCACAGACCTCGTTCGCGCGGTTAACACGGGCGTGTCGGCCTTCGTCGACGCCAATGGCCGAGTGTACGCAAAGACCTATGCCGTCGATCCGAAGATCACACCCAAGCCCGTTGACGGGCTGGTCGCAGAAGTACGCCTGATGGAAGGCGGCCACTCCTTTTTCGCCCGATTCGGTGACATCTTCGCGTATCTCTGCCTGCTCGCTACGCTCTTCTTCTGGCAGGGCTGGCCAAGGTTACGACGTCACACCGAGGCGTAGAACTTCGAGGGCTCGAGCCCACACGGTGGCTCACTCAGGAGCGATCGTGCAGTTCTTTAGGCCGCCCCCAAAGCTGGCATGTGCGGTGCCCGAGACGCGCACAGCGTCCCATCGCGCAAGCGTTGGTGGCACGGCGCCATGCTCCCATGTGCATCCAATGACAGTCGTTAGGTCGGCCTTCTTCTCAGCGATCGTTAGCGTGCTGGTTTCCACCTCGCCGTTCGCGGCAACGCTGGTGCTTACATAAAATCCCGCAATGGTCACCTTGGCACCCACCCACGCACTTGGCTTGCGGGCAATGCCATCAAAGAGCTCGGTGACGGTCGTGAGGCTGCCAGCAGAGGGTGGACTTGGTGCATTGGGATCATCGGCGACCTGGGCCCCAACCGAGTCCAAACAGCGATTCCATGCATCCACATCGTCGCTGGCCTTTGTGATGATCGGCCCCTGGACCGTCCCGACGATTGCATCCGAATCTGCGAGACGCTTCTCAACGCTCAGATAGACGCAGGAGTCGGTGTTGCGTGCCGCCCATCGATACTCTGCCCCGTGAACGGTCGTGACGTTGCCAAGGCGCCCTTCCACGGCACGAAGGGCCTCACTCCACGGAGCCCCCGTAACAGTGAGATCGGTAGCAGCTTTCAAGACCTCGATTGACAGCGTAGGCGTGCTGGCAGGCACGTCGGGCGTGGCGGCAACTGGATCAGCGGTTTTCTCTTCCTTTGCCGCCTGCTTCTCCTTCTTTGCGCAACCCGCGAAGGCTACGAGAACAATACCGAGTGCGATTGAAGCAAAGTGGTGCATAGACCCGGTCATGGTATCGGCAGAATCCACAACTCGCCATTTCTCATGCATTGCCAGTGCGACGCCTTCTGCGATTCGCACTGGCGCCGAAGCTAACCTCTTCCTAGCCGTGGCGTTGAGCTAAGAAAACCAGGAGGCAAAAAAAACCGCCGAAGCATTGCTGCTCCGACGGCGAATCCAATGGTTGTGTGTAGGTGTGTAGGTGCCTAGTTGGGCGAGCTCATGCGAGTTCCGGTGAACGGGTTGGCATTTTCCGCCAGGTCGCCCATGTTACCGATGTACTCCATTGCACCGCTCCAGTCGCCCTTGGTGAGCTGGTCAGCCTTGCTATCGCCGCTTGGGTCTTTGGCGCTGGCAACACCTGAGATGAGCATGTTGACTTGTGCCCGGTCATCGATGTCGCGAAGTTCTTCCATGACGATGCTAGAGACAGCTTCGATGGCAATCTCACAAGCTCCCGCGTAGAAGCCTTCGCCAAAGAGCCCGACATTTTCTGAGAGAGAAACACCAACCGCATCACAGTCAATCTTGTTGTCGAGAAGCTCTTGGAGGCTGCTTGCGTCTGGGTCGATGCGAGGAATGATGACCTCTTCAAGAGCCAGTGCGAGGAAACCGCCATAGTTGAGAGGAATGCTGTGCTGAGAGAACTCAACCTTGCCGGTTCGTTTGTCGTAGCCGACTCCAACATTCTCGATGACTTCAACGTCAACACCGAGCTCGTCCATGGTGAAGATGAAGTTCTCACCATTGAGGTCAAAGCTGAAGGCGCGAATGCTGTGCGTGGCGCTGAGGCTGTTGCTCTCGATGCTGTCGCCTTTGATGTTCATGGTCGAGATGATGCCGAACTGGCGCGAGACTTGGCCAAAGGCGCTTCCAAGCTCAAGTAGGTCGGTCACAACACCAGGAGCGTTGTCGATGATGAGGTCGTTGATGATGCCATCAATGCCGGGACGCAGTGCGTTCGCTGCGTCTGCAACCAGGCTGGTCTGCCCTTCAAGCAGCTCGTCAAGTACGTAGGTAGCTGGGTCGTTTGGACCGTCGGTGAGGTCGGCGAACGTGTTTGCAACGTCGCCTACTTTGCCGGGAAGTCCATTGATGATGTCGAAGTCGCTGTCGAGTTCGTACTGCCCGCGAATGTCCATATCCTTGGCAACGGCGCCTTCAGAAACAGAGACCGTCCACTCAACCGAAGCTGCGAAGTCTGCTGTTGCTTTGATGCGGATGACCGTCTCTTGTTCACCTGCGTAGAGGGTGAGGCTGGCGTCGCCCTGTGCGTTGGTAGCGCCATACTCTCTATCGATGGTGGTTCCACGAGGCTCACCGAGAATCTCAAAGCTCACTTCACCAACAAGAGGATTCCCTTGTCCATCGTGATACTTCACCGCTAGGTCGCGCTGGTAGCCAGGCTCGAGAAAGAGTTGTGCGTCGCCTTGAATGGAAAGGTACGCGCCGTCTGGATCGCCAGCTTTGGCGTCACTTCCACAAGCGGCTGCACCGATGGCGAGAGCGATTGCGAAGAGAATGGTAGAGTTCTTAGTGTTTTTCTGAGTGCTCATGGCTTTGGATTCCTGTGCCAGCGGGGTCTGGTTTGCTGACTTGCCATCTCTCTTGTGCACTGGTTGTGCCAACCTGTTTGGGGCGCCTCTGCTCCATGGATCTAGCTACTTGCGCCCTCGTTCCCTCGACCGGTCGATCGGCCATGGCAACAGCTCTTACCAGCTTGTCTGGCCACTCAAATGCGGCTTCTCGCGTGCTTTCAGACTCTTAGCCGACAATCGCCTACAACAGTGCTCGCCACCCACATCTGACCCCAAAAGGAAACGGGAGTCGGGGGATCGCAGCATGCTGGGCAGCAGCTGCGGTCAAAGCAAATACACCATGACCTCGGCTGCAGAGCGAGCCGAGTGAGGCAGAGCCGTGTTTCTGCTTTGTAGAATCCGGCGCTGAGTAGCGCAGGTCAGCGAAGCACGATCGGATAGGTGATCGGCGTTGCTTTCTTCTTGCTCTTCGGAAAGCTCACAGCCTCAATTGCCTTATCCAGACAAATGCCAGTAGGCGTGCCTTTAAAGTCACCGAGTTGCTCGGACTTTGCGAGCTTGCCATTGCCAGCGATGATCATCTTGAAGGTCGCCATGCCTTCAATCCCATAGGCCTCATAGCAGGCTCGGGTCTGCGCCAAGGCGTGCTTCATCGCAGCTTTGATCTGCGCGGGGCTCAGCCGGTCTGGGTGCACAATCTTGGGCACCTTGGCAACCTTTGGATCTCCTGCGTACTTAGGTTCGTCCTTGCAAGCAGAGGCAACCACTGGGCCCTTGGCCGACTTGGGCGACGCCGCAACCACATCTCCTTGGCAGGGATCATAGAGGCGGTATCCGACCACATCGACCTTGTATCCCTCGCGCGCACCTGCTTTGAATGTATCGAGGGCAACGGGCACTTTGACGAGCATCTGCGCCTTCAAGCGTGTGGCGACATATGTAGCCCAGTGCTGGGCCATCCCGCTCTTCTTAAAGGTCTTGCTTGCGCCTCCGAGCACAGCAGCCTGCACCTTGCCAGCGTCCACTTTGTGGGCGCCTTTGCCAATCACAACAGGACCATCGCTTCCGCACCACAGACAAGAGCGCAGGTTTACCTGCACAGACATTTTCTTAGCATCGGCAACGATATCCAAGGCCTCTGCCCCAACATCCACAACGTACGTCTCGCTCGCGACACGACGCTTGCGCTCATTGCGTACTCCTTCACATTGCCGGCGAAGAAGATCGTTTTTGTTGGCAGAACAGTCAGCCTGTTGCGACCAAAAGAGCGCACTCATGCTCTTGGCGTCGAGAATTGGCCTCGCCGCCTTAACCTTGTCATCAAAGCCATCAGCCAGTGCCGCGCTCGCCCCAGAGAAGACGAGTGGAGCCAAGAAGAGAGCTGATGCCAGAGCCTTTGCACGCATACGCGGCGAGGGTTACCAAAGGCAGCGGCGACTGTCACGCTATTTGGACAGCTTGTATTGCAGATAACTCTTGAACTTTACTGCCAGGCTCTCTGGGTCGGCAAACGGAGCAGGTGGCATGCGCTTGAGATCGTCTGCAACCTCCTCGTAGAGCTTCTTTCGCTCGGCTTCGTTTTCAAGAATCGTCGTCACTCCGCGCCCTCGCGCGCTGCTATCAACCAACCGAGCGACGTATTTGCGCAGGTCTGCTGCAACCTCTTGCCCCAGAAACTCATCGATACGGCTGCCCTCGTTGACCAAGCGCCCCACAGCTACGATGTGCCTAGCGTCGTCGAGGCCGTCGTCGAGGCCGCGCTGGCTAGCGAACTCCACGCAGATCCGAATCACCATCACATCATCGAGCACACCGATGGACTCTTCCCAATCGGGCACAAGGTCCATCCTTGTCACCAAGTAATTGAGAGCGGCCGCGGCAAACTGGCGAGCGTCCTGTCCAATCGACCCACTATCGATGATGGCCTCGAGAGTCTCAACATCCTCTCGAATTGTCCCAACCCACTCCCGAAACGCATCCACATGTTCTGACATTGGCAGAAGTGTAACGACATTTCGAAACCTTCGACTAGGGGGTGTCCCTAAAGGGTCCACTTGAGAGCGGATGCCAAATGAACAAATCCGAGGAAACTCGTGACGGTCTTGTCGTACCGGGTAGCGATT
>JANTGM010000022.1 GCA_024762925.1 Kofleriaceae bacterium
GTGGTGCCTTTGAATACGGGTCTGGGGTTCACGCCGGGGGTATCGGGAAACGCCCGGCATAGTTGCGTCGAAATGTTCCCCGGTCGGGGCTCGGGGGGGTATCGGGAAACGCCCGGCATAGTTGCGTCGAAATGTTCCCCGGTCGGAGGCTCGGCCCCGGTCGGGGCTCGGGGGAAGAGATTCCTCGAGATGTCCCCGTCGGTCTACCGAGTATTTTTTCCTGCAGCGGGAGTGACGCGAAATTATTGCAAACCTCCGGATTCAATCAGCTTTGGGGGATCGACTGGGCAAATAACCAGTACTGAACATCAGACCAGCATGGTATTCCTAAATGCATGGTAAGAGAGGCAACATTGGCCGGGCTGCGAGACTCGATGCAGCGATTGGCCCCCGCAAAAGCTCCAGCGATGCATGCCATGCAAAGCAGCTTGCACGGCAACGCGTTAGCCATCACTCCTGTCCCCAGCGGGGTTTCTCACCTCGATGAGATTCTGGCCTTGGGTGGTCTGCCCGCTGGTCGCGTAAGCGAAATCGCCGGGCCGCTGTCTTCGGGCAAAACAGGCCTCGCGCTACGGCTTCTCGCAGAGCAAACCCGCGCCGACAAACTCGTGGCCATTGTCGATGGCACTGGGCAGTTTTACCCACCAGCGGCAGCGGCCATGGGCATCGACTTGCAGCGCACCTTATTGATAGCGCCTAGCGCCTCACCTGATTCAGAAAACGAGAAGCACTCAGGGCGTATTCGTGCACGCACCTGCGCCAACGACCAAGCGGCAGCACTGGCTAGGGCTGCCGAGATCATTGCTCGCTCTAGGAGTTTTTCTATGGTCCTCATCGACTTACCCGCACACTGCAAAATGTATAGCAAGCCCGCTCGGCGTCTCTGTGTTGCGGCCCAAGCAACCGGCACCACCATTGTCACGTTGAGTACACACAGTGGCGATGTCGAAGGTGCAGCTGCTCGCATCGAGGCAAGTCCGTGCCAAGCCCTTGGGGCCAAAACGCGACGCACACAATTGCGCATATCCAAAGGTGGCATCGGCCACTGTCCCAGCGTCGAACTTCCCTGCAAATCCCATCGCTTCGACAACAGCCCTCCCCTAGCTGTTGCACCCGTCCTCCATCGAGCTCTTCCCGGCGAAGAGGCTCCCAGCTACGAACGCTTTCGTGCAACGAAAGGGCTTTCAACACCATGAGAATCGCCTGCATCTATCTCCCCGCCTTTGCCCTACAAGTGCAAGTACGGCAAGCGCCGCATCGCGCTGGTTCCGCCTTCGCGGTGGTCCACGGCCCTCGCGATGATAAGGGCGAACTCACAAGTTCTGGGCGCAACCTACTAGTGTGCTCTAAAGCTGCATGGGATATGGGGCTTCGGCCCGGTATGAGTGCTCCCCAAGCGCGCGCATTGGCCCCCGATGTCGAACTGCTCATAGGCGATGTCACCCTCTACCAACGAGCTCTCGAAGCACTAGCAGAGAGTCTCATGGTGCACTCTCTTAGCATCGATATCGGAGCGGATGGCGCATGTGCAAATCAGGCCAACATCGCCGTCTACCTGCGCGTTCCCAAGAAATCGCGCGGTGATGACTTTGCCCAGACCTTGCTCACAAGGCTCGACAAACAGGGCTATAAAGGACGCATTGGCATTGCCGACAATCGCTTCACAGCCTGGGCGGCAGCATCACAAGGAGCACGAGCGGCCAAGGCCGGCGACCTCTTTCCCAAGGAGTACTGTACCGTGCCCACTGGTGGTAGCGCCGCATTTCTCGCGCCCTTGCCAATCGATCTATTGCCATTAAACAGCGATGTGCAACACATGCTCGAAACCTTGGGCATCAAAACCTTGGGTGACTTTGCCAGTCTGCCACCTCCCTCAGTTGGCCGCCGCTGGAATGCTGAAGGTGTGGACTTTCAGAGCTTGGCGCAAGGCGAAGGCCCTACCCTTCTGCAAAGCTTCACGCCAAAGCAGGTCATTATCGAGAGCATCGATCTTGAGCATGAGATTCACGAAATTGAAGCGCTTGCCTTTAGTCTGCGTCCCCTAGCAGACCGAGCCTGCGATCGCCTGCAAGGCCGCAGCATGGCGGCAGCTCGTGCACTCTTGCGCCTCAAAGGACGAGAAGATTCCTGCACAGAATTTTCCCTAGATCCCGCGAGACCGACTGCCGATGGGCGAAGCTTATTCGAGCTCCTTCGGGCGGCTGTACAAGACCAGCGTCTGGATCACACGATTTGCGAGCTCGAACTCACCATCACCCAAGAAAGCGATCCAGAGCTCGAAGAACTCGACCTCTTTAGCCACGGTGCTATCAACCATCACGGCCGGCCCTCCCCCGAGTCGGTTGATGTCGCCATCGCACGGCTTGAGTCGATGTTCGGCAAGGACTCGGTGAGTTCAGCCCAGCTCACCGAGTCCCACCGCCCCGAACGAGCGTTTCAGCTCACCCCATTTGCGCCTCCTCGCACTCATACCAAGCGCTCCACCAAACGCTCAAAGAAGCGTTCCCGAGCAAAGCGTACACGTCTTGCCAATCAGCAAGAAGTACTGCCCTTGGTTATGAATGGCACAAGCGGGGCACTTCGGCTGCTTGACCCTCCTATGCCGCAAACAGGGGCGCCGCAATCCGGAGCAGGCTCTAGGGCCCTGTGCAACATCACGATTGAAGGAATTCAAAGCCCAGTTGTCGCCACCTTCGGCCCAACCAAGGTCAATACCGAGTGGTGGAGCAACACACCTGTATCCCGAGAGTATTACGAAGTAGAAACAGAAGACGGTGGTCGGTATTGGGTCTTTCGAAAAGACGAAGACGGACAGTACTACCTGCACGGAATTTTTGACTAGTGCGCGATCCATGGACATTGATTCGTGATCGCGAAGTCAGCTCGTTTGCTGGCGGGAAGAGGGAGTTTGCTGGGGCAAGCGACCGAGGAACAACGAAGAAGACTGGCTGAGCCAGTCTCTCCAGCGGGCGAGAAGACGAGTGCGTTCTATATTCATGAATCGCGCACCAGGCAGAGATATGCCTTTGAACAGCTCTACACCTTGATACACGCCTAGCAGCAGCCTGCGGCGAATACTGGCAGGCAGCCTAGGCACAAGCACCACAACTCATATCACCTCATCGTGTCTATCTCGCAAGCCCAACAGCGCTTTGCCGAGGTGCACTGTCGCTCGTATTACTCATTTCTCGGGGCAGCCTCGTCACCCGAGACATTGGTTCGGCGCGCACATGCCCTGGGCTACACAGCTCTGTGCCTCACCGATGTTGACGGGGTGCAAGGCATGGTGCAAGCGCATGGGGCTGCAACCGAGTTGGACTTTCACCTAGGCATCGGTGCCGAGATAACCGTGCGCAACGATTTGTTGCCGCTTGGAACAACATCCGCAGCCCATCGCATCGTGCTCTTGACGCAAAACTCCGAGGGCTACAAAAACCTCTGTCGCCTCGCCACTCTAGGCAGAACTCGCTGCGCCAAGGGGCAAGCTTGGGTCGACTGGGAGGACATCTGTGAAAACCACCAAGGACTGCTCCTCCTCTCCGGCGGTATTGGCGGGCCCATCGACGCTGCATGGCGACGCAGAGAGTTGCACGCCGCCTTTGAATGGGCGCAGCGGTTCAAAACAGCCTTTAACGACAGAGCCTATCTCGAGATCAATCACCACTTTGTGCCAGGTGATGACGACCGCATGCACGATCTCTTGCAACTTGCCGAGACCAGCAAGCTACCACCGGTCTTTTCGCAAAATGCGCGATTTGCCGACCCAAGCGAGCGCCGGATCTACGACGTACAAAGCTGCATTCGAGAAAAGACGACGCTGCAAAACGCAGGGCAGCTTTTGCAAATCAATGCGCAAAGCTACCTACACAAAACAAGCGAGCTCTACTCCACATACCGCAAACTGGCCCCGGCACTTGAGCGCAGCACCGAGGTCACGAGCCGGCTCGAATTTTCCCTAAGCGAAGTTAGCTACCAGTTTCCAACGTTCGACCTCGCGCCTGGGCAAACCCCTTTCGGCACACTGGCAGAGCTAACGCAAAAAGGCGTTACGGAGCGCTACTACCCCATAACCTCCAAAGTCACCGAACAAATCACTCACGAACTCGCCATCATCAAAAAGCTCAAACTCGCAGGCTACTTTCTTATCGTGCACGACATTGTGCGCTTTTGCCGTGAACGCAAAATCCTGTGCCAAGGACGAGGTTCGGCTGCCAACTCCGCTGTGTGTTACGCGCTCAGCATCACCGCCGTCGATCCGGTGGCAATGGAGCTGCTCTTTGAGCGGTTCTTATCGGAGGAGCGCAATGAGATGCCCGACATCGACTTGGACATCGATGCAAGGAGACGCGAAGAAGTTATTCAATACGTCTATCGGCGCTTTGGCAAAGAGCAGGTTGCTATGGCGTGCAACATTAACAGCTACCACGCACGGTCGGCGATTCGCGATGTTGGCAAGGCCTTCGGCCTCTCCCTTGAACAAGTCGACAGGGCCGCCAAAGCCATGGATCGTCACATCACCGATTTAAGCCCTCAAGGCGTCGTCACCAATCACATGTATCAAGGCGTGCCCAAGACCGTCCCCGCAGCAAGAAAATCTGCGGAAAAATCAGAATTTCACTTACACAACGAATGGCGCATTCTGACTGGCCTCGATATGGGCGACCCCGTTGTGCGGCAAGTTTTCGAAATTGCCCGAGCCTTTGAAGGCTTGCCACGGCACATGGGCATTCACTCTGGCGGCATCGTAATCACCGCTGGCCCCACCAATGAAGTTGTGCCCGTAGAAAACGCCAGCATGGCTCAGCGCACTGTTGTGCAGTGGGACAAAGACGACCTCAATTTCATGGGCATCATCAAGATTGACTTGCTCGGCCTGGGCATGCTCAATGCGATAAGTGATGCGCTTGCGCAGCTGCAGCGCTTCTGTGGCATCGCTCTCGATTTAGCCAAATTGCCAATGAATGACGCCGGCGTCTTCAACATGATTTGCGAGGCTGACACCGTGGGCGTCTTTCAAATCGAATCGCGTGCACAAATGAACATGCTGCCGAGGCTCAGACCTCGCACCTTCTACGACTTAGTTGTCGAGGTCGCCATCATTCGGCCAGGGCCCATTCAAGGCGACATGGTGCACCCGTACCTGCGACGCCGAGTTGGCGATGAGCGAGTGACCTACGAGCACCCTGCCCTTGAGCCCGTCTTGCGCCGAACCTTGGGTGTGCCACTCTTTCAAGAGCAAGGCATGAAGCTCGCCATTGCCTGTGCAGGATTTAGCGCCGGCGAGGCAGATGAGCTGCGCCGAGCCATGGGGCACAAGCGCTCCCATGCACGCATGCAAGAGCTACAAGCAAGGCTTGTCGAAGGCATGCAGGCCAATGGCATTTCCGAGGGACTTTCCAACCGCATCTACAACCAGCTGTGCGCGTTTGCCGACTATGGGTTTCCCGAGAGCCATGCCGCGTCCTTTGCCCTTATTGTCTATGCGTCTTGTTATCTCAAACACCATCATCCAGCAGCGATGCTGGCGGGGCTGCTCAATGCGCAGCCGATGGGGTTCTACTCACCCAACACCCTTATTGCCGATGCCCGGCGCCATGGTGTTGCGGTGCATGCACCCTGCGCCCAACGCAGCGAGTGGGCAACGACTCTCGAAGTTACCGGCGATGACCCACCAGCTGTCAGGCTCGGCATCAAGACGCTCCGCGGCATCTCAGAAAAGCACCGAGAGCACTACGAATCAGAGCTAGCGCGCGCGCCTTTCACATCCATCCCCGACTATGCCGCAAGATCTGGTGTCCCGCGAAGTGTGCTCGCTCGCCTGGCCACCGCCAATGGCTTTGCCTGCTTTGGATTTGGACGAAGAGAGGCTCTCTGGCAAGTGACCAGTCTGCCCTCGGACTTTGGCAAGCTGCCCTTGCTCGACGCCCTGCACGTCGAGATTAGCGAACCACCACCGCCTCTTCCCACGATGAGCCAGAGCGACCAAGTTCGCGCAGACTTCAGCGCGCTCGGGGCAAGCCTCGATAGTCACCCGCTCGCGGTGGTTCGCCCACTGCTGGCTAGCGCCAAGATGCCCGATGCCAAGACCCTGCGAACAAGCATCGCGTCGGGCCAGCACATCATGATGGGTGGCATGGTCATCGCCAGGCAGCGCCCAGGCTCAGCAAAGGGAATGCTCTTTATGACAATCGAAGATGAAACGGGGTTGGCAAACCTCGTCGTCACGCCCCCCATCTTCAGTCGCTACCGAAGCATCGCAAGGCAAGAACTCTTCATCCTCGCTCGCGGAATAGTCGAACGCCAAGGACAAGTGGTCAACCTCATCGTCGATCACCTTGAGCCGCTGCCCATGCTCAAGCAAACTCCCACACCACCTTCACGAGATTTTCGATAATTCCCTGCTACAATTTCCGCCATGCGCCTAGGGGAGATTCTGGTTGCAGCCAATGCATGTGATGAAGCCGCCATCGCCAAGGCGCTAGAGCACTCGCGGTTTTCTGATAGCCGCCTGGGCTCTTCTCTCATCGAATTGGGCTTGGTTGGCAGCGATATCATCGCCGCCGCCCTCGGCAAGCAGCACGGCATAGCTCCTGCCAAGGAAGCAAACTTCAAGGCGATTGAGCCAGCCACGCTTGCCCTGCTTAGCGGCACCGACGCCCATGCACGCAAGGCCCTTCCTCTGGGCATTCAGCGCACCACGGGCGAGTTGGCCGTAGCGATGCGCGACCCCGACGACCAAGGATCCATCGACGCCCTCAAGAAAGCCACTGGCAAGGAGATCATTGTGGCCGCCGCCAGTGAGCACCGAATTCGGCAAGGCTTGCTAGAGCACTACGGCGCGCCAGACTCCCTGCCAATCATTCCAGAAGAAGAACCTCTCGACCTTGAGCTGGCCGCCCCACCAAAGCTTGAGGAGCGAGCCCACGTACCACTCGTTGCGGATACACCTCCCCCGCCGCAACCGCTCCCCGAAGCAAGAGTCGCCACTCCTGAACCCAAATTCGACCTGCGCGCGTTTCTCGGCACAGGACGCGGCATGGTCATCGCAGGTGTTGCCTTCATTGCATTCCTGGTCATCGGAAAGTTTGCCTACGATTGGATCATTGGCAAAGACATTCCGGTTGCAGGCTCCTTTGAAGCAGATCATGTAAACCTAAAACTCACTGTTCCAAAGACAGGATGGGTCTATGCACCCAGCGCTGACGTTGAGGAATCGCAAGGGCCCGTCAGCGTTCGCATCGCCATGCTCTATCGTGGTGACAACATCAAGAAGCCCGACGATGCTCTCTGGCTGATGCGCGTTACTGGGCCCATTCCCACTAGCATTTCGGAATCGCAGTTCGATACGCTCATCCGTGAGCTCAACCAAACCGGCGCGTCACGGATGGTCTTTACAGGCTTCCAAGCCCAGGAGTTCTCGTGTGATCGAAGCTCCCGACGTTCCGGTCTCACTACGGAGTGCGTTGGCAATGGGGATTACAAGGGCAAAAACTACCAGCTGAGTGCCTTTCTCTGGCAAGAGCAAGACGGCAGCATCGTTGCCGTCCTCTTTCTCACTCAAGGCGAATTCACCTCCTTCGATGACGAAATCGACAGCATTCTGTCGAGCATCCGATTGCTCTAGCGCTAGGCGCGCGGTGTTACTCTCACCGCATGCAACGTGGAACGGTAGAACGATGGCGTCGGTTTCTCACAGCGTCGATCGGTGCTTGTGCCATCATTGGCTTCGCGAGCTGTTCAGAACCACCCAAGAAGACGAAGACAAGAGCTGCCACTCCAACAGCGCCCACAACCACTGTGCATGACGCAGCACCTGCCACTGCTCTGGACGCCGTCCCCTCAATGCCCAAAGACACGATTCAAACCGTCTCGCTGACCGGGAAAACTCCGACCCCTGTGCCACAAAGCAACCTGCGCGTCTTCATCAGCGGCTCCTTTCACAAGGCAAGCGCCCCTGTCGTTGGCGTGAGCGTCCTAGTCACCAGTGGTGAAGAGAAGGCCGAGGTGAGCTGGAGAATCGAATCGGGCAACGTCAACTCAAACTGGCGGCCCATCGAGGGGCGTCGCTACGATGAAGAATCGAGCACGTATGTGGAGGAGGAGATTCCAGGCTGGGAAATCCGACTCGACTCGATTGAGGATCAATCCGCCGGAGGAGATCCGACAGCGATCACAATTTCTCTTAGACAACCTTAGTCTACGGTTGGCGGCCGGGTTTCCTCAGGCCACGGAGCAAGCGTCGTCTTGGGCAGATGTCTGCGCAAGTCTTCGGGCTCAACGGCTTCGCATGGCACCGTCGAGAGCCGTGCAAGCAACGCATCCTCGTCCAGCAACGCTACAAGTCGTGCAGCCACCTCGTGACGGTGCCAGGGGCGGCCTCGTGAGCCGCAAACGAGCAGTTTCGCCAAGACCTTGGAGGCTTCGGGTATGCGCTTGGCCTCTTCGAGCCGATGTGCAAGCTCGGACTGCAGACGCCCCTCACCTGGCCTAAGCGCAAGAGCCTCTTTTGCAAGCGTCACCGCCATCGCGTGGTCACCTGCGTAGCGACTCGCCAGCGAAGCCAGATGCAGAGATTCAGAAGTATTCTTATCTCGTGCACGACCCCGAATCTCTGCCGCTCGCTCAAGAGCGCTCGTTCCACCGCCCACCGAAGCGAGGAGGCGAATGGGCGTCAGAATTGGACGTTGTGCGCCAGGCGCCAAAGCCGCCGCTCTGTCCCATGCCTCAATCGCGACTCTCACATCTCCGGCCGCCTCTTCCATTTCTGCCAAAGCAATCCACAGCTCAGCGTTGTGTGGGTTCAAGGTTGTTGCGCGTCGCAAGAGCTCGGCTGCCTTGCTGGGAGCGATGCCATCGGAACGAGACAAAGCGAGCAACATCTCCGGGCCCGCATCGGGCGACGCTGCAAGCTCAGCGACATTGCTCGAAGATGACACCGCGGCGGCCGCAGCATCGTGGCGAATGTGAAGGGATATGCTACCGATTTCGCGATGTACGTCTGGCACACGCCCAAGAGCTGCCAACGCCCCAATGCGTTCGATCGCGAGTGAGTCCCCTGTGCGTCCATCGGTCAGGGAAAGTGACCGCTCAAGTTCACCGGCATTTCGCAACAAACGAGCGGCGCGAACGCGAACATCGTAGTCATCATTGATCGAAAGTGAGTCGATCAGAATTTCTCTGCCCTCGCGGTCGCGGCCCAAGACAAAATTCAACTCGGCACGGCGCCAAAGCACGACGGCAACTCGTGGCGCATTGTCGAGGACAGCGATAGCGCGAGTCGCATCCTCCTCCATCAAAGAGCGCGCAAGGCTCGTTGCTGCCCCCACAGCCCAGGTTTCTGTCTCCGGCAAATCGCAATAGCTCCGACCGCGATGCAATATCTCTACAACGAGTCCGCGCAAGTCGGTTCCTGTCCACGAGCCCTCTTGCAAGGCAACCAATCCGCGCTCTAGGTCCTTGCACGACGAAACCTCGGTTGCAGCAATGGCGAGGGAGGCTCGAAGTGGCGTATCTGCCGCGTGCAGCGCTTCTGCGAGCAGAGAATCGCTTTGACGACGCTCCGCGTCACGCTTGCTACCGCATGCAACAAGCACCAAGCCCGCAAGCAAATGAATCCAAAGTTGCGCGAAGCTGTCTTGCACACATGCATCTTACCAGCGCAATCGCATACCGACCTTGGTTGGCTTGCGCTACCTTTGCCCCACCTCATGCGGCTACAAATCGGACTCCCATTGGCCTGCGTCCTCGCACTCACTTTGCCCTCATCATCTGCCTTGGCCGATGAGCCAACCATTAAGACGGTTGCCAAGGGCAGCTTCGTGGCGCCGCAGTTTTCCCCCGATGGCACTCACCTCCTTGTCACGGGTGAGCGCATGCATGGTATTGCGGAGATCTCGATTGCGTCGGGTGATGTTCGCTGGCACCTCGATGAAGCACGCGTCGGTGTGCACAGCCGATACCTCGAAGATGGCAGCATTGGCTTTCGTGCGAAACGAGCGGGACGCATGCGCGATCTAGCACTCACTCGAACCGGAGCGATCACAGAGCGTCATGAGCAGAAACCCACTGTCTTTGCTCACGGCGACAAAATATACCTACGAGGTGCATCGGGTGTAACAAAGGTTGGGGAAGGAGATCGATTCTTCGCTCCGATTCTGTCGCCTGACGGAAACAAGATCGCCTTCACCGGTCTCGCCACAGGCGTGCACGTATACAACATCGCAACCCAGACACAGATTCGGGTTGGCGCTGGAACCTCGCCGGCTTGGGCACCGGATAGCAAACGTCTTGCCTTTGAGCGCACCGAAGATGACGGACACAACATCGTTGGATCGGACTTATGGGTCTGGACAGAAGATGCGGGTGCGACTGCGCTTACCAACACAGATGGCCGCATCGAGAGGCACCCATCCTGGTCATCAGACGGCAAGCGAATCGCATTTGACGATGACAAGGGCGCGATTTTCATCGCCACATTGAGAAGCAGCCGATGAAACTGCGCTGCACCCTACTACGACTTTCTCTTACCGCTGTTTTCACAGCTTTGCCCGCAGCGACTGGATTCGGCCTAAGCTACGCACAGGTGATCGTCATCGATCCGGGGCATGGTGGTGGCGATCCAGGCGGTACCGGGCTTGGACTCCAGGAAAAGAACATCGTACTCGACACGTCGGAGCGTTTTCGAGAGCTGCTCGAAGCGGATACTCAGGACACAACGGGTGGTGGCAGCTGGACAACCCATCTCACGCGCGACTCCGATCAGTTTATCGAACTGGCAGCACGCTCAGCGTACGCCAATTCGCTAGATGCCGACCGATTCCTCTCCGTGCATGCCAATGCCTTTGGAACCGCAAGTGCCAATGGCACGGAGACGTTTTCCTACAGCGCAACAGGCAGCGGCGCCAACCTGCGCAACCTCATTCAAGAGGAAATGGTGACTGCCTGGCAGCTCACCGATAGAGGCAGCAAAACAGGCAACTTCTCGGTGCTTCGCAACACAGCCATGCCAGCGGAGTTGCACGAACTGGGCTTTGTCACAAACAGTGTGGATGCAGAAAAACTCGGAGACGCGGATGCCCGCCAGCAAGCGGCCCTGGCTCACCTGCATGGACTCCAGCGCCACTACGGCTTGGCAGCTCACACTCCAGGTCCAGAAGTGCCACCAATCGCTCCAGCCATACCTCCTCCGCCTTCCACCATTGACGTGACGGTCGCCGACAAGCTCGGCCCTGTGGCCGATGCGGTCATCTTCCTCAACGGTATGGAGCAAGGTCGCACCAATAGCTCGGGCTTCTTTCGCATCGATGAGCTCTCCGCAGAGAACTTCGTCGTCTCGGCACAAACACGTGAGCACCTTGGGGAGGAGCATGCAATTCAACTCCGAGTTGGTGAGGTCGCATCCGTGCAGTTTCGTCTCACGTCGGTTCCCAAGGTGCATGAGCCTATGATGGCGCCAGAGGATGAGGCGCCAGCGGAAGAAGCGGTGTCGGGGACCTGCTCCAGCTCTGGCGGCTCTGGCAGCTCATGGGCCGTGGCGCTCTTGGTTCTGCTCATACTTCGCTTTCGAAGAACGTCGCAGCGCTCCTAATCCAGCTTGACGAAAGCCAAGAACAGATTGGTGGCAAAAAAAATCGCAATTGGGAGAATCCTTTTGCGCGAGATCTGGCTCTCCTGGGCAAGCAATCAAATCCAAGGGAGCACCAATGAGCAATTCATTCCTAAAAAACAATGTCCACGTCATCGACCGAGCCCTGCGCCTTATTCTCGGAGCGGTCCTCATCGCTCTGGTCTTCGTCGGCCCAAAAACGCCTTTCGGCTGGATCGGGGCGATTCTCGTCGCGACGGGGCTTGCAGGCACCTGCCCCATCTACAGTATCATCGGCGTTAGTACGTGCCCGCTACCGAGCAACAAGAGCAACCAGACCTAGCGCTACTAGTGGCTTCATCGTCTGGAGACAAGGCGGCCTTCGAAGAATTCGTAGACCGCCACAAATCCGCGCTCTTTCGCTTCGCCCGAGCGATCAGTCCTTCGCTCACTGACGCAGAGGAAGCAATGCAGCAGACGTTCGTCTCCGCGTGGCAGCATGCTTCAACGTTTCGTGGAGAGGGACATGCACGCGGTTGGCTCTTTCAGATCGCACGCAATGCACAGAACAAGATGCATCGCCGGCGTGCTGGTGAGCCGCCACAACACGACGACCTCACCGACCTCGGCAACCAAGCAGGATGGGACTGTGGGCTCACGCCCCTAGCAGACGTTATCGAGAATCGCGAGTGGGTGCAGCACGCCCTCTCCTCCCTTCTTGTGGACGATCAGGAGATTCTTGTGTTGATTGAAGTCGAAGGCTTCTCCTTGCTCGAGGCAGGCGACATTCTCGGCCTCTCGCTTCCTGCAACCAAGAGCCGGCTTCACCGCGCTCGACTTCGCTTGCTCGCCGCACTTCGAAAGGAAGAACACCATGCCTGATTCACTCATCGCCGGTGTACGTTGCAGCGAGGTGCTGGCAGAACTCTCCGACTTTCTTGACGGCCAACTAGAGATGGCACGAACCGAAACATTGCAGGCCCACGTGATCAAGTGTGATGCCTGCGAGCGGTTTGGTGCCGATGTGAGAGCTGCCCTCGATCTTCTGCGTGAAACCGGCACCCCCGAACCTCTGCCTGATGACGTGTCCAAACGGCTTGCCGAGTGTTTGCGCGCGCTCTAGCACTCATGGCTTGGTATGGAAGAACGATGAGGCGCAGGTTCGCAGGCGCACTTGTGATGCGTTTCGTCGCACTCCTTCTCGCATTCTTCGCGATGTCGGTATCAAATCAGAGAGCTCAAGCACAGGCCATTGTGGTTGACCCCGGACATGGCGGTGAAGACCCTGGAGGAAGCGGCAACGGCATGGATGAGAAAGACATCGTGCTGGACACATCGCTCCGCTTCTTCGAGTTGCTTCGGGAATCTGGTGCACAAGGCGGTCGCAATTGGACTGCAGAGATTACCCGAGACACAGACGTCTTTATTCCGCTCGCCAATCGAGCGAGCTATGCCAACAGCCTGGGCGCTGATCGGTTTCTCTCCATTCATGCCAATGCCTTTGCCGATCCACAGGCGAACGGTACAGAGACCTTCTCCGCAGGCGAACCTACGACATCTTCTGAGATGCGAGATCTTGTGCAAGAGGAAATGATTGCCGAATGGGGCCTGACAGATAGAGGTGGCAAGACCGCAAACTTCACCGTGCTCACGGCAACCTCGATGCCTGCGTCTCTCTCCGAGCTGGGCTTTGTGACCAATCCGGGCGATGCTGCTCTGCTCGCTTCTGACAACGCACGACAGCGCGCCGCCCAAGCGCATCTGCGTGCCCTTGAGCGTCATTTTGAAGGCGTTCCCGAACCCGAACCCCAGGTGGGAGCGATTCTCGTCCAGGTGAGTCTCAACACGGAACCGCTCCAAGGCATTCAAATTCATCTCGACGACACGGATGTCGGACTCACCGACGAAAACGGTTCGCTCCTGCTCGAAGACGTTGCTCCAGGCACCTATGTCGTCCGCGCAACGTTGGCAGGCAACAACCCGTTCGAACTCTCAACAACCGTTCGCGAAGGTGAGACAGCGCGAGCAACCTTTGAGCTTGAACAAGAGCCCGAGCCAACCGACGCTGCGGGATGTGGATGCTCCTCGCAAGGCGGGAAACCAATGCAATCTCTTGTGCTGCTACTCGGCGCCCTGCTGCTCGTTCTTCGACGGAAAGCCAAACTTGCGCGAACACAGCCATTCTAAGTTCTAAGCAATGAGCCAGGTATCCAACGAACGATCTAGCCAACAGTCGCTGGCCTTGCACTCATACGATAGATGATGCCGGCGCCAAGATGCGCTACACAGGCGGGATATGAAAAACCATCAGCTACACCGCGGGCGCCACCAGAGCGACACAAGGCTTTTTGATGACAACGCCTTGCAGCGTCTGCGCGTCGCTCTTGGTGAATTGTGCTGGCTCCTTTCCCGAGGCTATACGGAAACATCCGCGCTCAAGCTTGTTGGCGACCGACACAAACTAACAAAGCGTCAACGCATGGCACTGCGACGAAGCGCCTGCACTGACGACCAACTGGAGCAGCGCCTCCCAAAGCGGCGTAACACACTCATCGGGGAAACTCTGGGGGTCGACGGATTCAACTGCATCATTGCGTTCGAGGCCATGCTCTCTGGCGGGCCTATCCTCCTCGGCCGCGACGGGGTGCGGCGCGACATTGCCAGCGTGCACGGTTCCTACCGGCGAGTCCAAGAGACCGACGCAGCCATCGACAGTATCGCTCGCATCTTGCGGGAGGCGCGCTCGGTCACGTGGTTTCTTGATCGCCCCGTATCCAACAGCGGCAAGCTCGCTCAGCGTATTCGCGACAAGGCAGAAGATGATGGGCTGCCATGGACCGTGGAAGTTGTGAACAACCCCGATCGTGAACTTGTGGCCATGACAGGGGCAATCGTTGCCACCAGTGACAGTTGGATTCTCGACAATTCCGATCGATGGGTGGACCTGAGCAGCATGTTCCAACCAGAGAGCCTCTGGTTGCTAGACCTTCAACTTGGGGCGACTCATGACGATCGCGCGACTACTGATTGAGAGTCTTTAGCTCTGTAGCGTCAAGCGTTTCGTTCTCCAGAAGCCGTTCTGCCATTGTTTCCAGGACGCTTCGGCGTTTTGAGAGAATCGCGGCCGCACGTTCTTGTTGTTGTGACAAGAGTGTGCCGATCTCCTCGTCGATGCGCTGAGCGGTCTCTTCGCTGTAGTTTCGCTCCTCCGAGCCACTAAGAGTATTACCTAGGAATCGTAGATCACGAGCGATGCCAAAGGTCTGAGCGCCGAGTTCGCTCATGCCATATCGGCAGACCATTTGCCGTGCAGTCTCCGTGGCACGCTCCAAATCGTTCTTCGCTCCGGTTGAGAGACTCTTGCAAACCAGATTCTCTGCCGCCCTACCCGCGAGCATCACACACACACGATCGAGGAGTTCTTCCTTTGTCATGAGATAGCGATCCTCGGTGGGCAGTTGCAGCGTGGCACCCAATGCCCCAATGCTACGAGGCACAATCGTCACCTTGTGAACAGGATCGGCATGCTCGAGCGACATCGCAACAAGGGCGTGGCCACCCTCGTGATATGCCACTCGTGTTCGCTCTGCCTCGTTCATCACTTTACCGGTTTTCTTGAGCCCCAGCTGAATTCGGTCAATAGCATTCTCAAAGTCGGCCACAGCGACGCGCTTTGAGGCACGTCTAGCAGCAGCTAGAGCAGCCTCGTTCACGACATTTGCGAGGTCGGCTCCGGACATTCCGGGCGTTCGCCGAGCCATCACTCCGAGGTCAACCGAGTCATCCAGTTCAATCTTCCGACTGTGAATTTCCAGGATCTTCTCGCGCCCACGAACGTCCGGCGCATCCACCAGCACTTGTCGATCAAAGCGGCCTGCTCGGACCAGTGCTGCATCCAAGGTTTCGGGCCGATTGGTTGCAGCCATTACAATGACACCCGTATCGCTATTGAATCCGTCCATCTCAACGAGGAGCTGATTCAGCGTTTGTTCGCGCTCATCGTTCGTCGCCATGGTGCCCAAGCCTCCCCGGCTCTTGCCAATCGCATCGAGCTCATCGAGAAAGATAATGCAAGGGGAGCGTTTCTTTGCCTGCTCAAAGAGCGAGCGCATTCGAGAGGCTCCAACACCAACGAACATCTCGACGAACTCGGATCCAGACATGGAAAAGAACGGCACATCTGCTTCACCTGCAACCGCTCGAGCCAAGAGAGTCTTGCCAGAGCCCGGTGGGCCCACAAGCAACACACCACGCGGGATGTGGGCACCAATAGTTAGGTACTTTCCTGGGTTCTTCAGAAAATCGACGACTTCCCGAAGCTCGTCCTCCGCTTCATCGACTCCTGCAACATCTTCAAAGGTCACTCGATCGTCTTTGGCACGATCATAGATCTTCGCATCACTGTCGCCGAATTTCAGAGCTCCGCCTCGACCTCCCATGCGCTTTGCAAAGACCGAATAGAGCACAAACAGTAGACCTATGGGCAAAACCCACGCCAACAGCAAGCTCCTCCACCAAGAATCGTAGTCTCGATATCCCGAGAACTTGATTCCCTTTGCCGTGAGCTTGTCCACCAGAGCCTCGCCCTCAAGACCCGGAATTCGCTGGGCAATCACCCTACTACTATCCGTCTTCGTTGCGCGAACCTCCGACTCGCGAACTTCGACGCTCTCAATGTCGCCAGCCTCCACGAGTGAGAGAAACTCTGAATATGCAACGTTCTGCGGCGCGTTTGCATTTTTGATAATCGGTTGCAACAAGAGCACGACACCAAAGGCAAAGAACAACCAGTACAGCTGGCGTCGACGGTCACTACTCATGGGTTCTCGCTATCTGATTCTTCTTTGGTGACATGGATATGCACTGCTGCGATGTCCATTGGGAGTGGCTTGGCGTAGTGCTCGTGACACTCCTCTTCCCTGCCTCGAACAACTCGTAGGCCATGCAGCTCTCCTCGATACTCTGTGACGACGGTATACTGCTCCTCGTGCCCTTCTTTTTCCAGCACAACGACAACCCAATCGTGCGTCTTGCCTAGCTTGTGTGCGCGAGCAGTATTGCTAAAGAGCGCCGTGATCGCCCAGCCCAACCGATGCGTGTGCCAGACAGGAAGCCAAGCCTCTCCCGACGGATTAAAGCGACTGGGCGCGATGCAGTGCAGCTGGCCAAGTTCGGCCTTTTTGCGATAGGTGCGGTCAATAGAAAGCAGCATTGCCAGGCTGGGGCGTTCCCCGCCATCATGCCTCGAATGTCCTGGCCGCCCGCTCGCGCTGCGGCGTTTCGTGGTGTCGAGATACTCGGCTAGTGCAAGCGCTATCCCTTTGCTGCGCTTGTCGCCAATACCACGAACACCTGCCAATCGACCGTCGTGCGCTGCGACCTCCAGCTCCTCCAGCGTCTCGACATGCAACTCATTGTGAATGCGGGCCGCCATCGTGGGGCCGATTCCCGGGAGCTTACAGAAGAGTTGCTCAGGATGCTCGTGTCCGCGCAGTCGCTCCAATGCCCGGTAGTGACCTGTGCTCACGATTTCTTCGATGCTCGCCGCGAGACTGGGCCCTATGGTTGGCACCGTCTCCAAGGCATCCCGCCCACCACGCTCCCAGAGGTCTCTCAAGTTGGCGTTGAGATTCTCAACGCGGTCCGCCGCTCGCTCATAGGCTCTCCACACATAGGGGTCAGCGGATTGCAGCTTCAGCAACCCGGAGGTTTCGCGAAACAGTTTCGCGATCTCGGCATTGGTCTTGAACGACATTTCGAACGCCTAATCAGTGCAATTGGCCGGCCATTCTCTCGCATGCTGCTGACAACATTCCACAACCTTTGCGGCAGTAGTTTGCGAAAATTCCGCGCGCAAGGACGAAGAAACGTCAATAATGGGCGCAAGATCATGACGCTTCAATCGATCCTAGTAGGCACCGACTTCTCCCCAGAAAGTAACCTGGCCCAGGAGCATGCGTTTCAATTGGCATTAACGCAGGGGGCAGATGTGCACCTAATGCACGTCTTGTATCGGCCAACAATTCCACCAACTCTTGCAGCCTTGCCCAAGCTTGCAGAAGCAAGCAAGAACCTGGAAGACGCGCAGGTCGCGGAAGCGCAAGGTCAACTCGATGCAGTGAGCGAGGCGCAGAAAGCGCAAGGCCTCTCAATTTCCTCAACCATTGGGCAGGGCGAGGCTGCCCAGACTCTCATCGACGCTGCGACGCAGATGGCAGCTGACTTGCTCGTCTTGGGCACTCACGGACGCACCGGCTTTCGACGCCTTCGACTTGGAAGTGTTGCGGAGAGCGTCGCGCATCACGCGCCTTGTAGCGTGCTAGTTGCCCGCAGCCACAAGACCACTGCAGGTGGGTACAAGAACATCCTTGTTCCTACGGATTTTTCTGAGCCCTCACGAGCCGCACTAGAAATAGCGACCACGCTCGTAGCAAGAGATGGCGTAATTCGATTGCAGCATTTTTGGACTAACCCCTTCGAGGCACAGGCTCTCTACGCAGGTTCAGATCAAGCCGCCGAGTACAATCATTTCGTTGAAACGACGGTGCAGGAGCGGGGAAGCACACTTGCCAAAGAGATGCGGGAGCTTCACCCGACAATCGTCTTTGCACACAAACAACAAAGTCCCACCGAAGGAATCCTAGATGCAAGCAAAGCGGCTCCAACGGATCTCGTCATTGTAGGTGCGAGCAAACACCGTTTAGGAGGAGTTGCACGTTCCGTCGTTCGCCACGCGGATTGCTCAGTAATGGTCGTTCGCTAGCAGATTTGCGTGCTACTCCAACGCGACGTCTACACCGTCCACCACACGGTCGCCGGGGTGAGCCACAACTTCGGCGCCCTCACTCAACCCGCTCAAGATTTCAACGCGAAGGTCATTGCGATGACCAACCTCGATCGGAGTGAGCTTTGCGACACCATCAACAACTTCGTACACGGCCCAAGCCCCTTCGTGACGGAACGCGGAACTGGCCGGCGCGGTGAGCACGTCTGAGCCCTCCCAAACCGAAATCTCTACTTCAACTCGGTAGCCATCCCCAAGCGACTTCCACTCCTCTTTTGGGCTGTCGATGTCAATGATCGCGAGGACCCGCTGCTCCTCCACGCCAAGGGCGGAAATGCGTGTGAAGGCTGAGGGTTCGACTCGGCGAACATGCCCCATTAGGTCCCTCTCGCCGCCCCAGCGCACAATTCGAGTCTTTGCCCCTGCTTTGATGTGCACCGCATCGGCCGTGAGAATGTCCGCTGTGATTTCGAGAGCTGAGAGGTCAGCGATCTCAACGAGAGGCGCCCCAGCAACCACGAGCCCCTGCTGATCTTCCCGCAAAACGCGGAGGACCTTTCCCGAAACCGGGGCAGAAATGTCGAGTCTATCTTCGCTCGTCGCCTTGCCTCCCAAGAGCCCAAGAGCGGCTCGTGCCGAGGCTTCATCCTGCTTGCGCACCTTGGATGAGAAGTGTGCGGCTCGGAGTTCTTCTGTTCGAGATTTGACAACGAAGTTCGCTTGTTCGACATCACTTTGTGAGGCGACTCCAGTTTCTACGAGCGCCGCAATCCGAGCAGCTTCTCGACGAGCTTGTTCAAGCCCCGCCGTTGCTCGTGCCACCTCAGCGCCTGCAAGCTGCAACCCGGCTTTCGCCGCACCCAAGCGAGCCTCGGCGTTGGCCTTGGTTCGCTTATCGAGTAGTGGTGCCGCACCCGGCACGATGTGGAGGATTGCCTCGCCCTCGGCGACCGAGTCTCCGGCCTTGAGTCGGATCCGATTCATGTTGCCCGAGAGAGGAGCTGACAGCACATAGCGATTTGTCGCGGCGGTCTTGCCATCTTCATTGACCGTTACTCGCATGTCGCCTCGGGTCACCTTGGCAATGTCAACAATGACTGGCTTGGGAAGAAACGAGATCACGATGCCACCGATCATGAGCAGCACAAAAGCACCGAGGACCAGCCGCTTGACCAGTCTTGCCAGCTTGCGCTTGCGCTCGACCTGGGCCCTGTGCTGCTCGGCTACTCTCGTTCGAGACATGTTCTTCGTATCTTTAGACATGAGACTATTCCCTAGTTTTCAGTACTTCGATGAGGTCTTGTCGACTGAGCTTGCGGCGCACAAGGAGGGCAGAGACTACTGCAGCCCCAATGGCCACCAGCGCTGCAAATGCGTAGGTTTGAGAGGATACGTGGAGGGCGAATCGAAACGTTTCCGGGTCGTTGGTATTCATGAGCGCATGACACCAATAGTTGCCGAGAAGCAGCCCCAGAGGAATTCCAACAATCATTTGCACAGCGAGTTCCCCAAGCAAGATTCCGGTCACCTCACGTTGGCTGAAGCCAAGCACCCGCAAGCTCGCCAGGTCGCGTGCCCGCATAGAGAGTGCGACGCGAGCATTGTTGTAGACCACACCAATCGCAATGATTGCTCCAAAGAACGACAAGACGAGGGTTGTAACTCGCATGGTCTCAGCGCTCTTCCCCTTGAAGCGTTCGACCACAACGGCCTTCACGGTAACCTGTGCAACTGTTGGCATCTTCTTCAGTCGCCGTCGCAGTTCATCGAGCTGCGTCGGGTCTACTCTTAGCTGAACCAGAGAAATACTTAGTTCCTGATGAAGCCTCCGATGCAGGTCATCGATATTCATGTAGGCCTGCAGCCCAAAAGAATCGTCGATGAGAGCAACAATCGGCAGCGCAAGCACCGGCCTCTTGCCCTCTCGCACCTCTGCTTCCACAGCGTCGCCAACCTTCACAGCCAAGATTTCGGCGAGCTTGGCACTCATGACCAAGCCCTTCTCTGGGAGCGTGGTTGTATGCCCATTGCGATCAACCAGCCCCCGCAATCGCGACGGCGTTGGGAGGCCGCTAATGGCCGATTCGCGCCATCTGGGCCCCGAGCGCAGGCGCACAGGCACCACGCGAAGCCCCTCCGCATCCAAGACACCTGGCAGAAGTTCAAGTTCGTGTTCGACGCCAACAGGTTGCGGGTTCAAGAAAGCAACCGTCAAGTCTCCGCGTTGCTCCTGATGAAAAATCACGTCGATGAGATTGTCCATCGAGTCGGTGCTAAAGCGCCCTACAACCATAATCCCCACAGCCGCCGCAATGCCAATCGACGAGAGCACCAACCGAAGCGGTCGCCGGCGCAGCTCTCGCATCACCATCATCGAACTCACGCCAAACAGCCAGCTTATGCCAAGCCGGTCCAGTAGTCCGCGTCTATACCGCGCTGGCGCTGCGGGTCGCATTGCCTCGGCCGGCGACAGACTTGTGACTTGTAGGACCGAGGTAATCGCCCCAATGCCAGCTGCCAGAAAACTCACGCCAACTCCCACGATGGCAACCCGCGCTGTGATACGGAAGACTAGTGTCGGGAATCGAAAGTACGTGCCATAGAGGTTTGTTAGACCACCTCCCATCCACGCACCAAAGGCCAACCCAAGTAAGCTCCCCAGTGCCACAATCACAAAGGCGAGCTGCAGATAGTGAACAGTGACCTGTCCCGTCGTGTATCCCAGCGCCTTCAGGGCGGCAATCTGCTGCCGCTGCAAGAGAATCAGGCGCGAGAGCACGATGTTCAGCAAGAATGCTGCGACAGCAAGAAAGATCCCCGGTACGACCGTGGCCATTTGCTCTAGCTGTGCGAGTTCGCCATTGAGAAGAAAATCGGAAACCTGCTTTTCCCTAGGAATTGTTCCGAGACCACCGTAGGGCTCAAGCAAGAGATCCAGTTGTCGCATAACCGCCTTCTCATCAGCCCCCGGTTGCAACGCTAGTGCGACGTTATTGAAGGCGCCATCCATCTCAAATGCCGGAGCTAAGACGTCGCGCTGCATCCAAAGAACCGCGATCTGCTTGTCGTCTGGCACAAAATCGCCCACCCCTCCCAGAAAAACGTATTCAGGCGAAAGACCGATGCCCACCACGCGCACATTCCGAAGCCTGCTGTTGACAACAACAGGGATCGAATCGCCAGCAACCAAGCCATGTGCCTTGGCAAACGACTCCACGACTACGGCTTCGTTTTCTCGACCCCTGCGAGGAAACCGTCCCGAGCGCAGGTAGACGCCATTGAGCGTTGGCTCTCCATTGCTTGGCAGAGAGACCAGATACGCCCGAGCCACTTCGGTGAGTTCTGGCATGGGAACCGTCGCGACCGTAACAACGCGGCTGTAGACTCTATGAACGCCTGGTATTGCCTCGATACTCGGCACCAGGGACTCTGGGGCCCGCTTGAGACTGACGAATAGGTCCGCGAAGCGATAGCGTTCAAAGTAGGTATCCTTTGACTCATAGAGCGAACTCCAGGTGCTCCGCATCGTCACGTAACTTGCGATTCCACAAGCAACCACCAAGGCAATCGTGAGTACCTGCCCTTTAAGACTATTTAGGTCACGGAGAAGCTTCGTGTTTAGCGGGGTCACCAGCTCAGTTCCTCTGGTGGCATCCGGCTCTCATTTTTCACATCACTGGTGACGCGGCCGTCGGCCAACGTAATCACTCGATCCGCCATGGCGGCAATCGGGGCGTTGTGGGTAATCACTGCGGTCGCCGCGCCAAGCTCGCGATTGATCCGTTCGATTACCTGCAGAACAACCAGGCCTGTTTGAAAATCGAGCGCGCCCGTGGGCTCATCGCACAAGAGGATCGATGGACGCTTTGCCACCGCCCGCGCAATTGCCACGCGTTGTTGTTCGCCTCCGCTCAATTGCGCCGGAAAGTGATCCACACGAGCACCCAGCCCAACGAGCTCAAGTGCCTCGGCGGGATCCAACGGGTCTTCGGCGATCTCTGTAACAAGTGCGACATTCTCCTTTGCCGTTAGACTCGGAATTAGGTTGTAGAACTGAAAGACAAACCCCACGTGCTTTCGGCGGTACTGAGTGAGTTCGTAGTCGCCGGCATAGGAGAGGTCGGTGTCGCGAAAGTGCACCTGGCCGCTAGTCGCGCTATCAAGACCTCCAAGAATGTTGAGCAAGGTTGACTTGCCACTCCCCGAGGCACCCAGAAAAACTAGGAATTCTCCTTCACAAAGCTTCGCATCAACATCTTGAAGGGCGCGCACTTGCACATCGCCCATCTGATAGGTCTTTGTCACGCCCTTGGCCAAGAGAACGACTCTGCCCATTGGTGGCACGAAGCCTACCGCCTATGGCTTCGGTTCTTGAGTTACCTGCGCCAATCTCATTCTAGTAACGAGAAGCTGCTTGCGCATTCTGAGAATCACGTCAACGCCAGCCCAGTTGACATCCAATTCACGCACAAGTGTTCGCGAGACCAGCACGGTCTCTACATCTTCGGGGCCAAAGGCATTGCACTCTTTCGCGATGATGCCGTGCTCAGCGAGCGCGTCGAGCAATTCCTGATCACCACCAAGCAGCTCAAGTAGTGTTTCAATATCGATGACACTCATAGTCGCAGGCCCTTTCGTGGTGACTCATCGTAGAGCTCATCACTCTTGCGTAGAAGCTCTGCAAACTCGCTGTCCTCTCGCTGTGGCATCCGCACTTCAAGCTCTACAAAGAAGTCGCCCTGCTTGTCTTTGCGGCGAATCCCCTTGTTTCGCAGCCGGAGTTTCGCGCCATTTTGGGTTCTCGGCGGTACCTTGACTTTGACGCTGCCACTGAACGTAGGCACTTCGATGCTCGCCCCGTTGTACGCTTCGTTCAGCGTTAGAGGCACTCCCATCGTCAGGTTAAGCCCATCCCGTCGAACCCTCGGATGAGGCCGCACACGGGTCTCAATAACAAGGTCACCAGCTGGGCCTCCGCCCATTCCAGGCCCGCCTTTGCCGCGCAAACGAATCGTGTCACCGGTCTGCGCGCCCATGGGAATTCGTACGCGTGTTGGCTTGCTCGCTCCCGGGGTCGTTATGGAAACCTCCGCTCCTTCGACCACTTGAGCGAGTTCCATCTCCGCGATCGCGTAAACGTCTTGGCCACGCATCTTTGGCTGCGCGCCCCCTCCAAATCCGCCGCTAGCATATGCCTGTCCTGCGAATGCACCACCGAAGAGGTCTTCTAGGTCGACGTATTCGCGCTCAAAGGGCCGGCCACTTTGTTCGCGGCGACCTTTCCATTGACTGTAGGCTCGAGCTTGCTCTGGATCAAAACCACCGCGAAGCGCATCCTCGCCAAACTCATCGTAGGCTTTGCGCTTCTCTGGGTCTGAGAGAATTTCGTAGGCCGAAGCAATCGCTTTGAAGTGCTCTTCAGCGGTCTTGTCACCTGGATTGACGTCGGGATGATACTTGCGTGCGAGCTTGCGATATGTTGTGCGCAAGTCCTCATTGCTCACATCACGCGCAACGCCAAGAACGCTGTAGAGATCTTTTTCGTTGGGACTCATGCAGAAGTATTCTACTCACCGCCGCCAATGCGATCACGGATGCGGGCATATGCTTTGCCAAGTTCATCAATGAGCACCTCCGCCGAGTCGGCAGCTTTGCCTGCTTCCTTGGCGAGGCTTTGCTCCAAGCTTAGCAGCTGTGGCTCGACATTCTCCCACCACTGTTTGATCTCCATCTCACCAAGGTGCACTTTCACACGTACCTCGTCGCGAAGCTTCTTCAATTCGTCTAGGGTCTTGTTCTCGCTCATGGCCAAGCTACTTGCAGCCACCGAGCCAAGTCCGGATGCGGTAACAGCGGTGTGTTTCGGGGGAGTGCTGGGGATTCGCGCAGGCAATGCGCACATTTTACGGTCGTCGCGAACACGTTGCCGGCTCGGCTTGAGAATGTGTCACTGCTGTCAAGTGACTGCCAGTGCTCGCCGCTTGCCACCATTTGAGAGGCGCAAGCGGTCCTCGTCGCACGAGGAACCATCGCAGTCGAGCGAGCCTGCTGGCAGCGAAGCTAGCTATCTTGCTTGGCGGTGTGGCGTTGGCGTCGCCATGCGAAGACGCCCAAGAAAACCAACAGTGCGGAAAGCGGCGTTGTCGGAGGTGCCGAGCTGCAGAGCCCGCCACTGCCACCGCTGCCTTGGGGCCAACAAACCTCTCTGTCACCCGCTGCCAGGCACGCGGTCCCGTCTGGACAGGTGTCCTCTTCGGCCTCCAGGCTACAGGTCTCGGTGCAGCTGCCTGCACCATCGGAATCGGTTGCACAGAGGCGAGATGCGCAATCCGCATCGGCGTTGCACTCACCACCAAAGTCAACTGCAGTGTCATCGATGGTCACTGTCACGACAGAAGAAGAACTCTGAGCCCCGAGATTGTCAGTCGCTCGAGCTTCCACACGAACTTCACCGCTTAGTCCATCCGGCGCGTTGATTACCCATGGCTCTGACGTGAGCTCGGCCACGACCGCACCGTTGATGATGAACTCGACGCTCGTGACCTCAACATCATCTACCGCACCCACTTCGAACGGAAAGTTAGAACGCACAACGGCGCCATCAGCTGGTCGATTGACTTGAACGGTAGGCGGGGTTACTTCTCCTGCGCCAAAGTGCCCGAGAAGGAATTGATGCGAGTTTTGTGTGTTGCCACCACAATAGCAGCCGCGAGCCTCAAACTCCCCACAGGGCGCGTTGACGTCCTGGAACCTCTTGTCGAACCCGCAATCGGATAAGTAGGTCATCGGGTCGCTGCAGAGAAACTCGTGATCCAAGCCAAAGGCGTGGGCGGTTTCTTGCGCAACGGTCCAACACATTTGCGAGAGACCACTCTGCCCTCCCTGATTCGCAAAGCTGAACGTGATGGCGTTGTTGATAACGCCACAACTCGCTGGAGCAATGCCTCCGGCACTGGTGTTGATCTCATCGTCGGTTCCCGCAACGATGGCTTCAAAGTGGGAAATGTTGGCGCCCGGATCTTGATCGGTAATCACGATTCCATAGGGCTCGTACACTCTTGTTACGCAATCGACGATTGCATCCCACTCTGCCTGTCCATAGGCAAACTCACTAATGAATGCCGTCTGCCCGAGCGTTCCAGCGACCACACTTGATGTGTTCGTGCGAGAGTCGTCGTTGCCAGGGAAGATCGTGCACCCGCCCTCACACTTGTTGAGAAAGATAATGTTTGAGGTGTGCTGATTTGGTTCCGCAATGTCGACCATGCTGCTGTCGACTCGAAATACCTTGTTGGGTTTTCGGGTCTCTGCATGCGCCGATGATGGGTCCGCGCCAAGCATGAGTGCGGCGGAGCAAAACGCCAGGGTCAGGAAGGTTGTGGTGTTTGTGACTGGGGGCATGGATGAGCCTTGAGAGGTGTGGTTTCGAGGAAACGTGGAGATGTGCGACACATAGTGACCAATGCCGCTGGGTAAGACTGTCATCGACATCACGTCGCAAGCCAAGATTCACTGCGTCTTGCACCTTACATGGGCTTGCGTTTGCGCGAAAGATGGCGTGGATCCTGAGACGTCTAGGCATCAACCGCTGAAAATGGAACAAATGTGCCTGAGATCCGCTCAGTCCCTATCGTACAATAGATCTGTAATGAAATTCGCAGCGCTGCTATTGCTCCTTCTTGCGACACTGGTTGTATCAGGATGCGGCCCAGATGATGGCACACCGGAAGATAGTCTCTGCAGTGCCGACGAAGCACCAACAGCAACGCTGGGCAAGGGCGTTGGCAGTGCCTTCATCCCTTATGAAGACAACGAAGAGGTTGGCATTCAACCGGCATCCCAAGGCGGATTTGGCGTCCCCGTGTTGGTGCGAACCACGGGCTTGACGGCAGGCAGCGCGTCGGTCGCAGATGTACAACTCAACGTGGAAGAAGGAGGCGCGCTGGTTGGAGAATTCTTGCAAGAGAACACTGGGCTCTCTTGTCGTGGTGACGACATTGGAGGAGAAGTCCGCGGTGTTGTTGTTGGATTCGATCCCGAGGTCTATGCAACCAATGACGACCTCTTGGTGCTCGATGGAACCACAGTCGATCTTGTCGTTACGGTCATTGATGAAGAGGGAAACTCGGCCACCGTTCGCAAACCTGTCATAATCCGGGTCGGCGGCTAGACCGCCACAACCTTCTCGCGCGGAACGCCATGCATTTCAGATTCGCTCTTCTTGTAGCCCTCACGACCGCCACTCTCGGTTGCAACCCGCTGAATGGCAAAGACGTCAGTGACATCAACTCCTGCACTGACTGTCACCAGGGAATCGAACCTGCCCATCCATTTCTGCCCGAACAAACGTGCACCTCCTGTCATGGTGGCAAGGAAGACGGTTCCAGCATGAAAGAGGCTCATGTGCCGATTCCCGCCGATTGGGCCGAGATTCGCGGCACCGCACTGCCTCCAGCCCCAGAGGGTTTCATCAAGGACTTTGCGCCAAACCAGCTCGCAGCGCTCGACCCCGCCTACCTGCAATTCATCAACCCATCCGACATTCGCGTCGTGGACAAGACTTGTGGTGTTTGTCATCCAGACAATGTCGCAACGATGCCCAACTCAGTGATGGTGACGAACGCAGGACACTACTATCCAACCCTGTTCTTGGCCGGCCTCCAAAATGACACCTTGGCCCAGTACGGCTCCTACCCCGCCTCCGCAGACTCTTGTGATGAAGCCGAAGGTAGCGTGTGTGAGTTGTCGACCCTTTCCCCTTCAAGCGATGAAGAGATTCGGGCGGCAATCAACTCTGGTGACCCCACTCAACTCGAACAAGTCGCCTACGAACATTACCTAGCCAAGAACTGCAACACCTGCCACCAAGCGGGCTACCCGCGGAACAACTCGCCAGGCCTCTACCGGTCAACAGGTTGCGCTTCCTGTCACATGCTTTACGCGCAAGACGGCACGTACGGAGGCAATGACCCGATGATTCCGAAGGGGACCCCGGTGTATCCCAAGACCCACCGACTTACGACCGCCATCCCGTCACAACAGTGTGCAACCTGCCATTTTCAGGGCGGACGCATTGGGCTCACCTTCCGAGGAATCCGCGAGGGGGGCTTTGGCGCAAGCAACACACCTCCCAACGCCGCGCCAATCAATGAAACGCTCTACGGGCATGCTCCTGGTTACTACCTCAGCGATGAGGACACCACCAATGCCATCGACGAGACTCCGCCAGATGTGCACTTTGCCGCCGGCATGCACTGCGTGGACTGTCACGTAGGCAGCGATGTTCATGGAACCGACAAGGTGTACTCAAACTCGAAGCAGCAGTTTGATATTCGCTGCGAAGATTGCCATGGCACGGTTCGGGATCGAGTGGTTCCAAACGAGAGCGGCGTTTTCGAAACCGCTGGTGGCCGGCCCCTTCCTCAGCTTTCGAGCCGCGAAGATGGAGCTATCACACTCAAGGGCCGGGTAGACGGAGCAATCCACATCGTTCCCCAGCCCGCAGATATGCTCGCAGAAGGCGGTTCGGCGACCGAGTCAATGCATGTGGCCATGGGGGATGACAGACTCGGCTTTTCGCACGCAGACAAGCTCACCTGCGACACGTGTCACACCAGTTGGACGCTCAAGTGCATTGGCTGCCATGTGAGCTACGATCTCAGACTCAGCCAAATCGACTACCAAACGGGACAGTCGAGTTCGGGGCTCACTCGGGGCGGACGCAGCAATTACAGTCTAGACACGGTGCTGTTAGCAACGTCTCTTGGCGGCCGTGTGCAATCCGCAGCACCATCACAGCAAGTACAGATGGCAATCATTGGCTCAGAAAAATTCGGAACCGAAGACGGCGAGGTACTTCTTGGTGAGCGCGTCGACGATGGCAATGGTGGCACCAAGGTCCTCGGTAAGTTCCGCACAGGTGATGGCGGACGTGTCGCCAACAATGGCTTCTTGCCCTTCTTCCAACACACAACGTCGCGAGCTCCACGCAAGTGCTCTGCATGCCATCGAACTGCCGATACTCCAGAGGAAACCACACGCGTGAGAGGCGTGTACGGCTTTGGGACCGGTGAGTTCATGCTGCAGGGAGCTGGCGGCGTGACGGTCGACGGCCTGCAGTTTCTCGACTCAGACGGAAACCCTACCACTGACTGGGCCTATGAAGGAGCTGGCCCTGTCGCCCCAGAGATTCGACAGCGCGCCATCAACGTTGTTATCGATGAGGACCGCCCTTAGATGAACATGGCAACAAAGCCTCTTGCGCTCTCTGTTCTCGCATTCGGAATTCTTCTTAGCTGCGATCCTTCGAGTGAGAAGAGCGAATTCTCAGTTGTCGCGGATCAAATTCCCGGCGGAACCCTGCTCTCGGTCGCAACCGTGGACGACGAGGCGGTCTTTGTTGGAGGACAGCTCGACCAGGGGACCGGAGTCATGGTTCGCTACGATGGCACCAGCCTCTGCTACGAGCAGGATGTCACTGACCGCGCACTCTGGTGGATTCACTCTGCTCGCCAAGGGGAGTTCTATGCGGTGGGTGAAGCAGGAACGATTCTGCATTCTGTGAATGGGGAGCGAACCGATGAGAGCGTCGAAACCGATGCGACCTTTTTTGGAGTCTATGATTCCGGAGATCGCGTGGTCGCTGTTGGGGGCGTGGTGCGCGGCGACGTTCGCGGCGAGGTGTGGATTCGGGAGAATGGAACGTGGAGTGTTCTTGCAGACGATCTTCCCGCTGTGGCGTTCAAGGTCTGGAACAACTGGATTGTGGGAGATGGAATTGCATATCACATCGAAGGAATCGCTTCGCCAACGTTACAGGAACGATTCCCCCCCGATGCCGCAAAACTCACGACCGTTGTTGGACGAAGTGACGACGAGGTCTATGCCGTTGGTGGCGCCGTTAGCCCCGTACTTCTAAAATGGGATGGCACTGCATGGCAGACTATCGACGTTGATCTTGCCTGCGCAAACATGGGGCTAAACGGCGTGTGGACCGACACCGGCGAAAGCATCTGGATCGCGGGCTTCTTTGGCACTATGGGCGAGTTGTCGGAGGATGGCGAGTGGAACTGTGCAACATCCCCTCCGACCTTTGAGACGTTTCATGTCGTTGCCAAATACGGCGATGAGTTTCTCTTTGGTGGTGGGAACTTCCTCGACATTGGCGGCAACTACGGCACGATCGGCCGATACGGCGAAGACAAGCAAACGCTTACAGCCACTCCTTGCGAATAGCGCTTGCTAGAAGCTCGCGTCGGAGGGCCCAGCGTCGCGAAGTGCGCTGGGAAGGCTACCCTCAAAGCCAAGCCACATAAGGACTGAGGCCACGGCCGGGTTGGCATCTGGCCCAACCGAGATGGTGACCCTTGCAAGGTCACCCTCGACCAGAGGATATCGCATTTCGGCAAAGTACTCTTTGGTGATGCGCTCGGCTCCATCTTCGTAGGTTTGCAGAGCAATGGTGTTGGGATAGCTCGTATCCGGATCGACCGCGGTGCACAGTTCATCTAAGCATTTTTCGTAGACCATCGTCATTGCCATGCAGGCTGGCACATCGTTGCCACTCGCTCGCACGCGAAGGCGCACCATTGCCCCGCCCTGCGGCCCGAAGATAATCTCCTGAACATCATAATCCTGCATCGGGCTGTCGACATCGGCATTCACAAGCTCAATCCTATCGACGATCGGTAGGGAGGCTTGCTGGCAGTCGTCATTTTCTGGTAGCGGTTCATCGTTGGGATTGATCGAGGCGAAAGATGCTGCCATTGCAGCCACGAGTACCATAATTCGTAAACCAGTCATGCGATCGCCTCCTCAACAATACTACCGAGTTCTTCTGAGAGCTTCAGATTCAGAGCAGCAGCCCTTCCCTTCTCGGACATCTTTTTCCACGTCTTGCGCACAATGTGAATCAGTTTTGGTCGCTCGTGTTTCGTGGCGAATACGGCGAACTCGTGAGCCAGGAACACCAGGCAGGCAACGTCCTCAAGCGTTTGCGACTCAGCGTCTGTCATCCGATTCTCTTTGCCAATGAGAAGCGCGACGCGCGCCTGCATCTCGTCGTCGTAGCCAACCTCTTTCATGAGTTCCGCAACCGCTTTGCCGTGGTGACGATACAACTCGCGCCGCCACGCCTTGTAGCCGGCCCGGCCCTCTGGGAAGTCGGAACGCGGCCATCGCCACCGCGCCATGTGCTGTCCTCGACAAGCGATTTGCAACGCCTCAGATGCCTCAGGGGCAAGCCGAGTGAGCCATCGACTCATTCGCTGTCCATAGAGCAATTCTTTGGGGACCGGCCCTTCGACGATATTGGCGTCCATTCTCGGGTCCGTCGCATTGACCGCATCGATGCGACTCAGAACGCGGTCTAGATTTTCCGACGAGCTGGACATAGTGGTGTTACGCGCGGCCCTTTGCTGGGTGCAGACCACACTCTTTGGCGCCTTCATCCTCCCACCACCAACGTCCTTCGCGCTCGTGCTGTCCAGGCAAAACGGCTCGGGTGCAAGGCTCACAGCCAATCGACGAAAAGCCTCGATGATGAAGTGCGTTGTGGGGAAGCTCGTGGTCGCGAATGTACTGCCAGAGAAGATCGCGACTCCAGTTTGCAATTGGGTTGAACTTGACGAGCGGTCCGCTGAGCCCATCGAAAGTCACGTCCTCTTCCACCAACTCCAAGTCTGCTCGCGTGCTCAGACTCTGGTCCTTGCGCTGCCCCGTCATCCAAGCTCGGTAGCCGCCAAGGGCTCGACGCAGTGGAAGCACTTTGCGGATGTGACAGCACTCTTCATGACCATCTTCAAAAAACGAGAACAGCCCCTTGTGTCGAACAAGGGGTTCGAGCTCGGAGGGTTTTGGCGCCGTGGTGTGAATCTCGATTCCATAGTGGTTGCGAACCTCTTCGATGAATCGGTAGGTCTCGGGATGAAGGCGGCCGGTATCAACCACGAGTACCGTGAACGGAAGCCCGGTTTGCGCTGCGAGTTCCAACAAGACGACATCGTCGGAGCCGCTAAACGCAATCGCACACTCCGCACCAAAGGCCTCGAGAGCGTGGCGGACAACCTCCTGAGGAGTCGCGTGAGCGAGGGTGGACCGAACCGCCTCAAATTTGAATTCCGCGGTGATAGGCTTGGCCGCCATTAGGTGGGTCTTGATGAGTTTGAGCGCACTCACAAAAATCGTCACCGAACCATCTTCGCCCCTCACCAAATAGAATGGCGCAGCCTCAACCTTGTGCTCTCGTGCGAGCACCATGCCGGCAGATTTCGCGTTGGTCTCCTCGGCCCAAACCACCTCATCGATTTGGTCCCAAAGACCTCGTTTGCGCAGCAGGTCCTCGGCCTGCACACATTTGCGACATGGCTCCCCAGAGGCCAATCGCTTCTTCACCATCGTGATGTGCATCTGCCCCTGATTGTGACAGACAATTCCCCCAACTCGCTGGCTTTTTGGCGTCCTCCAAGCCGTGTACCGGCTGTTTTGGGCTGCTAAAGTCTCGCGTCTATGGCCAGCTTTCTCAACGACCATCCCAAGACCCACAACTGCGGTGCACTCCGCAAGTCGGACGAGGGTCAATCCGTTTCTCTCACCGGATGGGTGAACAATCGCCGAGACCACGGTGGTTGCGTATTTGTCGACCTTCGTGATCGCGATGGGCTCACCCAAGTTGTCTTTGATCCGACGATGAACAAAGAGGCCTTTGAGAAGGCGAGTCAGTTGCGCGGCGAGTTCTGCATCGGAGTCGTAGGCAAGGTGAGCTCACGCGGCGGCCAAGACAATCCAAACATGGCAACGGGTGAGATTGAGATTCATGCCGATGAGCTTGAGATTTTCTCCACATCAGAAACGCCTCCCTTTCTCATCGAGGACGGAATCGAAACGAATGAGGCCCTGCGTCTGAAATACCGCTACCTCGATCTGCGACGTCCCGAGTTGCAAAAGAAGCTTCGAATTCGCTCAAAGGCGAGCCAAGCTGTTCGCTCATACCTAACCGGCAATGGATTCGATGAGGTTGAGACTCCCTTCATGGTGAAGTACACGCCCGGTGGGGCGCGCAACTTCGTGGTGCCTTCGCGACTCAATCCCGGTTCTTTTTACGCTCTCGCCGAGTCGCCGCAGATCTACAAACAGCTTCTGATGGTCTCGGGCTTTGAGCGCTACTTTCAAATCACGCGCTGTTTCCGAGACGAGGATCTTCGACAGGACCGTCAACCCGAGTTCACCCAAGTGGACATCGAGATGTCGTTCATCGATGAAGTGCAGCTGCAGACCATGATCGAGGGCATGCTCGCCAACGTCTGGAAGCACACGCTTGACGTCGATGTTCCGACGCCATTTCTGCGCATGACGCACGAAGAAGCGATGGAGAAGTACGGCTGCGACAAGCCGGACCTGCGGCTCGATCTGCAACTCTGTGAAGTCACCAAGCCCGCCGCCAACAGCGGATTTAAGATCTTTGAAGGCGTTGTTGCCAAAGGCGGTATTGTGAAGTGCCTCTGCGTGCCTGGCGGCAACTCGCTCAGTCGCAAGCAGATGGATGAACTCACGCCCTTTGCAAAACCCTATGGCATTGCTGGGGTGGCGTTTGCTCGCGTCCAAGACGACCTCTCGTGGAAAGCTCCGTTTGCCAAAGTGTTTACCGACGAAGCCCGCGAGTCCGTCAACACAATCTCTGGCGCCAAACCAGGCGACACGTTGCTCTTCGTCGCTGATACTGCCAAGAAAGCCAACACATGCATGGCTGCAATCCGCCTGCACATTGGTGATCTTATGAATCTCACGCGACACGATGAGTTCCGCTTCATGTGGCTCACAGACCCGCCCCTTTTCGAATACTCCGAGGCGGAAGGAAAATGGGCCTCGTCCCATCATCCATTCACCTGCCCGCGCCCCGAAGACGAAGACAAGCTACTCACCGACCCAGAACACGTGCTGGCACGTGCCTACGATGTCGTGCTCAATGGTGTCGAACTTGGTGGTGGCAGCATTCGTATTCACCGCGCCGATCTGCAGAGCAAGGTCTTCGAGGCCTTGGGGATTTCGAAAGAGGAAGCCCAGCAGAAGTTCGGATTCTTGTTGGAGGCGTTCCAGTACGGGCCGCCACCACACGGAGGCATCGCGCTTGGATTGGACCGCTTGGCCATGCTCATGACGGGGGCCCAGTCGCTGCGCGATGTGTTGGCGTTCCCGAAGACGCAAAAGGGCACCGACCTCATGTCAGAGGCACCAACCCCGGTGGATGCAGGCCAACTTGAAGAGCTCTTCATCCAAAACACGGCGCTTCCAAACAAAGAAGAAGGCTAGGCAGATGGGAGAAGAGAAGACGGTCTACGACATCGCCGTGATTGGTGGGGGAATCACGGGCGCGGGCATCGCCCGAGACGCTGCACTTCGTGGACTCAAGGTCGCGCTCTTCGAAAAGGACGACTACGCCTCGGGTACCTCGAGCAAGTCATCCAAGCTCATCCACGGCGGACTCCGCTACCTCGAGCAAGCCGAACTTGGGCTCGTCTTTGAGAGCGTGAGTGAGCGCCGCGTTCAGATGCACATGGCGCCACACCTGGTGCGTCCTCTCTCGTTCCTTCTTCCGGTCTTCGAGGATAGCCGCGTCGGGCTTGAGCTCATGAACGTCGGGCTTTGGATCTACGACACACTCGCTCTCTTTCGCTCCCCCAAGCTTCACGACACCATCCGCGGAGCTGACAAGGTCATCGAGATGGAGCCCGACATTCGCTCCGAGGGCCTGAAGGGTGCTATCGAATACCACGACTGCTACACCGACGACGCTCGGCTGGTTCTCGAGAACATCATCGCCGCTGAAGAGGCAGGTGCGCGCTGTGAGAACTATACTGAGGTTCTGGAAATTCAGCGCGACCGCAAGCAAGTGAGTGCGGTGCGCGTTCGAAACACAATCACCGGCGAAGAGGAAACGGTAGAGACAACCTGCGTCATTATGGCAACCGGCCCTTGGAGCGATAAAGCGATTCCAAAGATTGGGGCCGGCATGAACACGCCGCTGCTCAGCCCGACCAAGGGCGTCCACCTCGTCTTCCGCCACGAGAAGTTGCCGCTGAAGCGCGCTATGACCGTGATGAGTCCGGTTGATGGCCGAGTGATGTTTGCATTTCCATGGCGTGGACGCACGGTTCTGGGCACCACAGACACGTACTTTGACGGCGACCCAGATGAGGTACACGCCGATGCGGAAGACGTCGAATACCTATGCAAGAGCGCCAACATCCTCTTCCCGCGAGCCGATCTTAAGGCGGAAGAAGTCATCTCAACGTGGGCCGGATTGCGCCCGCTAATTCACGAAGAGGCAGACAGCGCCTCGGACGTTTCGCGAGAGCACCAAATCTACGTCAACGATGACGGAGTTCTTCTGATCGCCGGAGGCAAGCTCACAACCTATCGACTGATGGCCAAAGACACTGTGAAGGCTGCAGTTCGCTGGATCAAGGATGCCAAGAATGACCACTTCGCCGATCGATCGCTACAACGGCCACGCACGAAGAAGCGACCACTACCCGGTGGAGAAGGCTTCTCCGATCCAAGCCCAAAGGCTGTGCGCAAGCTTGGCAAGAAACTCGCGAAGTCCTCGGGCCTCTCCGAAGAGCTAACCGATCATTGGGCGTTCACCTACGGAAGCCGTGCACATGCGCTCGCCGAACTCGTAAGAGATGACCCAACGCTCGCAGAGCCAATTCAGCCCGACCTGGTGCACACCTGGGCAGAAGTCGAATACGCCATCGGCAACGAGCGGGTGAAGACGATCGACGACATTCTCTCGAGACGAGTTCCGATGCTGCTCATCGGTGCGAACCAAGGCCTTGACGTTCTCGAATCCGTAGCGGACCGGATGGCAAGCGCCTTTGGTTGGGATGCTGAACGTCGCGCACAAGAAATCGAGCGCTACAAGACAACCGTCGCCAACAGTCGCCTGTTTCGATAGCGGGCGTTCTGGATCCAAGGCCGCTAGATATTGGCGTCTACACATTCCATCGGCACGGGAAGCGCCTCGACCGCCTCCCCATCATGCGTTTCCGAGACACAGATGGGGACTGCCAACGAGTCGATACATGACTGCAGCTGGCTTTCTTCTGAGCTTGCGCAGGTGAAGGATGTAAACGATCGACAGTGATCGAAATCGTCATACTCAGCGGTCGCCACACCATCACCATAGACCGTGAAGCACCGCTCCGTCGGCTGGCAATCGCACGCTTGCGTACAGAGGATTTCAGCAGCTTGTTCGCACATCGTGAGTTCGGCTGTAGAGGCATCTGCGTCAGCGTCTGACTCGCTACCAACAACAGCGTCACATGCGCTGCCTCCTATGACGGCAAGCAATGCGGGGAATATCGTACGAAGGAATGAGTAAGCTAAGTTCATGACCGTTCTTTCCCACTAGGCGAAAAAAGCTTCAGACAAAAGCCTCCAAAACACCGTTTCTTTGCCAATGCAGTACATGTGATCAGCGTGACATGTCAGCGACAAGACCGCACAAGCGCCGATACTCCAATCATAGCCACCTGAATCCATGGGCACAGAACTCTCGCACGTTCCTTTCTTACCCAGGCAGAAAAGACCCGGGCAGAGAGTGGTTCTCGCGGTACGCCGGAAAATCGAAGCCAAAGCAAGGGCTTGCGACATGGAGCATGGACCTACCCCTTATTCCGAATCAAACGCGCAGGTGACCCCATAGCCGTCATATCAGCAGGAACATCACTAATCACGACGGAACCCGCCCCAATGATTGCCCTATCGCCAATCGTAACGCCCTTGAGAATCTGCACATCACGACCAATCCAAACATAGTCCCCGATCGTAATGTCGCCAACCTCTTCAGCCGAAAGCTCATCGTGGTCCGCACGGCGGTCCCACTCCGTTGGATGCCCATCACTATCAGCAATGGTCGTGCCTCCCGCGATGTTGCAATACTCACCAATCTGCACCCGCCGATTCACGGTAAACATGCACCCATTTCCAATAAAGGTATGGCTGCCGATGATGAGTTGTGGGTTGTCAAAGAACCGACCGCTCTTGATGCTTAGCGAGCCCGAAATTGAAACGTGATCACCAACGTGAATCTTCGTGTCACCAATAATGTAGGGAACCCGCTCAAGATAAAGAGAGTGGCCTGCGGTCTCACAGCGCGACCGAAAGAGCGGCTCGGCCCACAAGACCCCACGTGCGCGTTCGCTTGCCTCTCGAACCAAGACTTGGCCTGCATAGGCCGCTTGTGCGACCTTTCTCACGACAGGTGTATCGGGGACGTTGAAGGTATTCACCCCTTTCGCGACCCGATAGATCATGTCGTAGACCGGGCTCTCGCGGCGACGGATTTTCAAGGCGATTGTATCTAGAAATGCCACAGAGAGCCCCTTATGCCACGAGCTTCGTTAGGAGCGCGACCAAATCATTGAGGTGTTCGCACTCGTTGTACTCAAGATCCGGTAGCGCAACTTCAAACTGATCCTCAATTTCAAAGAGAAGCTCTAGCGCCTTCGTCGATTCAATACCGAGATCCTTGAAGACATGTGCTGTCGGATCAAAATCGGCTGGAATGTCGTTGCCAAGCGCAACAATGATGGCCCGTAGGCGCTCTTCAATTGAATTCATAGTGTCTTACCTGCTGAGCTCTTGAACCAAGGCCTTCTTGTTGATCTTACCACTGCTGGTCTGTGGCAGAGCATCGCGAAACTCCACGACGTCGGGAACCATGTAAGCAGGCAGGCGCTCCTTGCAGGCCGCTTTGATTTCCTTCTCGCCAATTTCTGATTCGGACTTGCGAACCACAACCGCGACGAGCTTGTTCTCGATGAGCTCATCGGGGATGGCGATGACGGCAAACGACTCCAAATCTTCAACTAGCATCGATAGCGCCAAGTCGATTTCGTTGAGCTCGATGCGGTAGCCGCGACTCTTGACCATATCGTCATTGCGCCCAAGAAAGTGAAAAACTCCCGATTCGTCTTGGCGAGCAACATCACCCGTGTAATACACCGTCTCATTTAGATGTGGCTGCAGCGGGAAGTTCTTGAAGGCCGACGTTGTTTTTTCCTCGTTCCCAAAGTAGCCCAGTGCGATGTGAGATCCTCGCAGAATGAGTTCGCCCTCTTCTCCACGTGGTGCCTCCTTGCCGTCGGCAGTAACGACATAGGCCTCGGTGTTCTCAAACGGAATGCCGATCGGTAGAGGCTTGTCAACTTCGATAGAATCCGCGTTATCAATGCGGTGGTACAGACAATAGATTGTTGCCTCGGTTGGTCCGTAGAGGTTGTAGAGGGTGGCATTGGGCAAGTGCTCGTGCAGCGACTTCATGAAAACCGGCGGGCACACAGCTGCGCCAGAAATAATCGTGCGCAGCGAGCTCAAGTCATAGCGCCCAAAGACGCGCGGGTTGTTGACCATTGTGCCGATGACGGTGGGCACGGTTGCCATGAATGTTGCCTTGTGGCGTTGAGCTGCGTCGAGCACCGTGGTGATACGGGTTTGATTTTCGATGAGAATGATCTGTGCGCCACTCGCAGCCATTCCAAAGATTTCCATCCCCGAGATGTCGAACGTAAACGGCGCCACGTTGACCATAATGTCGTCTGGCCCCAACCCCAGCTCTGCCAGGCACCATTCCACGTAGGTAAGAATATTTCTATTCGACAGCATGACGCCCTTTGGCTTTCCGGTGGAACCAGAGGTGTACATAATATAGGCGAGGTCGGTATCCACGGGGCGATGCGCCGGGCTTGGATTATCAGAATACCTCTCAACACTGGAAAACCGATGGATCGCCACATTGTCATTTGCGTATTCGCCTTCATCGCTCCAAGCCACGACATTCTTCAGGCAAGCCGGTTTTTCCTCTGCGGCGAGAATTCGCTCTATGTTGGCGGGATCAGCGAAGACGGTTCGAATCTGGCAGTCCTCAACAATCTGAAAGGTGCGCTCAATCGGGAAGGTCTTGTCGATTGGCACATAGCAGGCCCCAGCCCGCAGCGTGCCAAACTGGGTGCACACAAACGCCTCGCTCTTTGGTCCCACCAGGCCAATGCGCTCCCCCTTCATGGTGCCGAGTTCAATGAGAAAACTCGCGATCTTCTTGTGGAGCGTGTCGGCCTGGGCAAACGTCATCTCGCGGTCGTCGACACGGATTGCAATGCGCTCTCCCTGCTCTTGGGCGCGCTGACTCAGCTGGTCAAAGATTAGATTGTGCATGGCTCGGCCGAGAGCATAACAAAGGGCTCCACAGGCCCAATGACTTGGCTCAGTGAAGATTCGTGTATGCGATGCTACATTGGAGCCAAGGCAACCCAAGCTGCCTTCATAGAGTCATAATCGCGAGCCAGGTTGCGCTCAGGAACACAGCTCGTTGGACAGAACACTCGTCAAAGCCGTGGGAGTTGCCGCGCTGCTCCACCTCCTGATGGGTGCGGCCGCATCGCAGCTACTCAACGAGAAGCTGCTACAAACCACCCTGCAAACTGCTGCGCCAGAGCCGCTCGCGCCCATTGCTATCGAGTTTCTGCCACCACCAAGCGAAGCGGATCCGCCTTCCGTCAAAACCGTGGCCACATCGGCCGAGGTTGCCTCAGCCAGTCAGATTGCACCAACCCGACGAACTCGGATGCGAAGACGAACACGTCTGGGCGAAGACAGCCGGCCCCGAACGAGCAGTCCTGTGGAGCCTGGTCCAAGCGTGGAGGCGCACCCCATTCCAAAAGCAGGGAACGGCTCGCTATCGATGCGTTCAAGCTCTCACGCCGACGATGGCATGGGCGCACCACTCGATCTGCGTATCGCACGTTCACAACGACCAATAGCGAGCGCCAGGCCCGGTCATGAGCGACCCGACCTCGTTGCTGGCGTTCCCCAAAGAGAACGATCCTCGGCTTGGCGCCCATCGGGTGGCGGGACCATGCGAGCCACAGGCCAGCCCTTCGATGCCAAGATCCACGAGGATGGCACGATCGAATTTCGCGACAAGCCAAACGTCAAGGTTTATGGGCTAACCGGGAGCTTCGATGTGACCGATGCTGTAATGGCATCACTTGGAGAGAGTCTCTACCCCCACCGCAAGATGAAGCTCATGGACGAGAGCCGAGAGGTGCGGTCACAGATGGCCAAAACGAGCAAGGCGCAGAATCTCCGCCAAGCACCCAAGCACTACCAGAAGCACTTGCGGCGCGTATGGAGCCACCCTGGCCTCTCCATTGCTGAGAGACGCAGAGCGCTCTTTCTGCTCTGGGATGAGTGTGCTGAGACGGGCGGAGACACGGTTGTCGCGAGTGCCAGGGCCATACGCACGATGACGCTCGCTTTCATTCGCAGGACGATTCCAAAGGGAAGTGAACACGCCTACACCAGCAGCGAGCTTCGAGAATTCAATCGGACACGTCGGTCCTCAGCGCGCTTCACCCCCTACTAAGAGTTTTACGTACTTCTGGGGTCGGGATGTTTGCGCTCGTCAGTTGGGGCTGATGATTCCGCTCGCTCACGTTTCCAAGGCCGCTCTTGATTGGGGCCCATGATCTGCGTTGGCGCTTCGGGGCGCATGGCTGCCTCAAGAGCAACTTCCAGCTCAGAAGCACTCTGAAATCGCTTGTTCGGATCCTTTTCGAGACAGTGCATCACCACGTCTTCCAGCCTTGCGTGCACAGGCTGGGAGATTCGAATCGAGGGGCGCTTTGGAGTCTCCTTGCGATGTGCTCGCATGACTTTAGAGATTTCGTGCTCACCGTACGGAGATTGTGCGCAGAGCAGAAAGTAGAGAATCGCTCCGAGTCCGTAAATGTCTGAGCGAACGTCGGCATCCTCGCCCAGCATCACTTCCGGTGATACCCACTGCGGCGTGCCTACGGCCCATCCTACTTGGGTAAGGCCCTCTTGGCTTTCGGTTCGCGTATCCATGAGCTTGGCCAAGCCGAAGTCGAGAATCTTGATGAATTCGCCCTGCCCAACAATGTTGGTGAGAAAGAGATTTTCGGGCTTGAGGTCCCGGTGGATGATGCCACGACTGTGGGCCTCGCTCAGCGCGCGACAGGCTTGGCCGATGAGCAGTGCTGCCCGAGCAGGGGGGAATGGACCGCGCCTACTCACTTCGGCATGCAGGTCGCTTCCCTGCAGAAGTTCCATCGCGTAGTACCAGAGCCCATCATTGGTGACGCCGTAGTCGAAGACCCGCACTGTATTGGGGTGCACAAGCTCACTGGTTGCTCTCACCTCGCGCTCAAACCGCGCGATCGCTCGAGGGTCGCCCACGTTTTCTGGTCGTAGAATCTTGACGGCAACATCGCGTCGGAGCGCGTTGTGATGAGCGAGCCAGATTTCGCCCATACCACCTGCGCCGATGCGTTTCTTGAGTTTGTATCGCCCTAATGCACGGGACTGATAGAGCTGCCGTCGCAGGGTCCAGACGAGGTGACTGCCCGCGACAGCAATAGCACCGGTCGCAGTAATGAAGATCAGATTGAGCAAGAAGGCGGCGACAACCTGAGAGTCGGCAAACTGAGCAGCGATCTCGGGTTTGAACATCGCCATTCCAATGAGCGTTATCGGAAAGCTAAGCACCACCATACCAACGGGCAAAATGCCTCGCTTCCAGTGGTCGGTAAAGACGAAACCTCGGGCAGCGATCACGAGAACCACACCCACCGAAACCGGGCTGGCAATTCCCCCAAGCTCCGAGCTCGAAACCGCGATCAGAATCGTCAAGAAGGAAGACACCGAAGCATCGACAATGCGCATCTTGCGGCTCGACGGGTCTTTGCGCCCGAAGGTCTGCATCACTGCGATGAGGAGCGCGAGAAGACCGAGGCCTCGCAAGGCAAGGCAAAACCAAAGTCGGCCTGGTGTCACGAATTGGATCATGTACCAGTCAACGAGGCCAAAGAACGGCCATGCCAGAACAGCGATCGTGGCAGCTCGTCGGAAGCGACGGAGTTGGTCTTGATGCTCCTCGGTGCGCTTGCCGTCGGTCTTAAACTCCGCCCCTTGCTGAACCTCTGTTGACCGCCCCAATGCCCCTCCAGTGATCGATTCGCAGCGTTAGAAGCGCTGGGTCCAATCGATGTCGACCAGCTCAGGATTCGGCCGCTGCAGCAAGTATCCCTGTCCAAAGTGCACGCCTGCATCAATGACTGCCGCGAGCTCTTCTTCGGTTTCGATTCCCTCAGCAACAACGCGTGCGTCCAGCTGCGTGCACAGCTCTACCAGTGCTGCAACCAAGCGGTGCAGACGTGATTCGTTGCGCAGGTTGGCAACCAATTCGCGATCGAGCTTCACAACCTCAGGTTCGAGGTCAACGATGTACTTGAGGTTTGAGTAGCCGGCTCCAAGATCATCGACCGCAATCTTTGCTCCACGTGCTCGCATCTCAGCAAGCACCGAGTGGCAGTGCTCGTAGTGGGAGAGAGGCACCGACTCCGTGATCTCAAGATAGATGTCGCGCCCATGTGTGGTCACCGAATCATCGGGGCGGATCAGCCACGGCTCACTAAACTCATCAGGATGAACGTTGAGGAAGAGCCTATGTGTGGGGCAGCCATCAACAGCGAGTCGTCGCAAATACCGACCGAGTTTGCCCATGGCGCGCTGTTCGACAGCGGCCTCAATGAGCACGAAAGGATTTGGGAACTCTTCGGCGTGACTGCGCACCAAGGCCTCATAGGCGAAGACCTCTTTTCGATTTAGATCGACAACAGGCTGGTACGCAATGAACAGCTCGTCAGCATCAATGACCTCTTCTACGGTTCTCATCGAAGTGTCCCGCCCTGGTACAGCATTGCAGTTAGTGTACGCGGATTTGCCTTGTGTGTGGGGCCAAGTCCCCGACTTCTGGGTCGTCTGCCAGAAATCGCTGCTCCAGGAAATCGGGAAAGCCTGCTACAATCTGGCCCATGGCAAGGTGGCTGACCTATGCGCGCAGGGCCTCTGTCGCGACTATGATTTCGCTCGGTGGGTGCACATTCAATACATCGACCAACGCCGATCTTTCGATCATCGATGGCGGCCCCTCAATTGGCACGCGCCCAGATGCCATTGCACCTGAAGACTGTCCTGCCGACATCCACATTGTTGTGAGTGTGGATGGAGTCGATGCCCCACCAGTTGCCAACGCCCCATATGTCCACACCATCATTGGTGACACGGTGGAGCTAAGCGCGATCGGAACCTGCACCAAATCAGGCGAAATCCAATATCAGTGGAGCATTGAACCGTCCACGGGCCAAGTTGAGGGCACGGCCCTTCCCGACTTGGCAAGTGAGACCATACGTGTGTACTCAGTTCGGGCGGACATGTACACCGTGACTCTGGAGATTAGCGACGGGAGTCGAACCGAGAGCCTGCAGTTTTATGGTTTTGATGCCCATGGATTCGCACAACTCGACTCGTATCCCGGCAACAAGATTCTTGATCTCAGCGCTGGCGCAGACTTCCTGTGGGTTGGTGCTGACAATGGGGGGTATCGGGGAAGCCTTGCCACACCAACCGAACCATTTGTCTCCGTAGACACCCAGTATTTCGGAGACCAGGACGACCTCCCTTCAAAACTGCATGTTCACGAAACGAATGATGGTTCCCAGGTTTGGTTTGGCTCTGAAGATGCTGATGGGACAGCATACAGGCTTACCCTGGCCGATGAACAAACCGCTTCCTTTCCAACCTTGGGCGGTGCAAAGACTCGTGAAATCGATGACGCCGAAACCGGCATTCGCATTGCCACAGACAAGGGCGTGGCGATTGCACCAGACTCTCAGAACTTTACTGAAGAGCGCAATAATGATGCGTCAGCGCTGTCCTTCGGCGCCACTGGCTCTTGGGCAGGTAAGGAACGGCTCTACCGATTGCCAGATGGCGATGAGTTCGACCTCTTCGGCGGTGATGATAAGCTCCAAGCTCTCGACGATGACGGCACATTGCTTTGGATTGGTAGCGACTCCGATGGTGTCGTGACCTTTGCGAACCAGCAAATTCAGGCAAGTTACAAAGACAACAACAGCAACATCCCGTCGAACGATGTGGAGAGCATCTCCATCGATTCGTCGCGGGACGTCTGGGTCGGTACGTCAAAAGGCGTGGGTCGCTTCAAACGCGATCGCCAGGTTTGGGTCACCATTGCTGGCGAAGGCACAGGCCTAAGTGGCACCGTAGACATCGATGCCATTGATGTTGATGAGGTGGGCGGGCGTCGCGCCATATACGCAGGTGGCCCCGATGGGCTGTTCATCATGACGGCTCCCTAGCGAGCTCTGCGTGCTGGCCCATGTCCATTCTGCAATACCTTGCGAACTACGCCGAACCCGAGTCTGCTTGCGCCCCCCCGACCGACCGGCAATACACCGATGTGGTAGTCGTTCCTGCGTTCGACGAAACGCCCTCATTTCTCGATGGCTTGCTTCCCGTAGGCTCCCCCACAACGCTGTGGATCGTGGTTGCCAATTGCAGCGTGGATCGCACAGACGGGGAGAAACAGCGCACGCGATACCTTGCCAAAGCCTTGGCTCAGGGGGGTGAGGCGCTCTCCGATGGAATGGCTCTGAGTCACTCGACCCATGGCGACATACTCGTCATCGACCGCTGCACAGAGGGACGAGAGTTGCCCTCCAGGCAGGGCGTCGGGCTGGCGCGCAAGATTGGCTGCGATGTGGCTCTTGCTTGGCAGCGACAGGACGTCATTGTCACCTCTTGGTTGCACTGTACTGACGCCGATGTGACCCTGCCCCCTGGGTACTTCAAGGCAGCTCACGAGTTCGACAAAGAGACTGATGTGGTAGCTCTTTGCTACCCGTTCTGGCACCAAACTGAGTCCGCATCACAGGCTGGGCGCGCCCTGGAACTCTACGAAATGTCCCTACGCTACTACGTCTTGGGATTGCGCTGGGCGGGTTCCCAATACGCCTTCCACAGCATTGGCAGCACCATGGCTGTGCGATTTCGCGGCTACCTGCAGGTTCGAGGCATGCCCAAGCGTGAAGCAGGCGAAGACTTTTATCTGCTTGGCAAGATCGCAAAACTCGGAGTCGTCCGCACCCCTGAGTGTGAACCTCTGCACATCACACAGCGCGATTCTCAGCGAACGCCGTTTGGTACCGGCCCCGCCACAAGTGCAATCCAAGCGGATATGCGCGATGGCAAGGAGTTCACCGTCTACAACCCTAGGAGTTTTGCGTTGGTCCGTGAGTGGCTCGAGGTACTCGATGAGTACGCCAAGACGTGCGACTTGACGCTACTCGACCGATTGAGTCACGAGACACTTAAGCAGTCGCTCCCGCTCGACACAGAAAAACACTTACGAGCGACAGCCCAGCAGTGCAAGACGCAACGGGCACGGGCACAACGGCTGCATTCCTGGTTTGACGCGTTTCGAACCCTAAAACTCATACACGCTCTACGTGATCATGGGCTTGCGGACGTACCCTGGCCTGACGCTGTCGACTCTGCTCCATTCATCCCTGAACCGCAAGAGGGTGAGAAACTTCGGGAGTGCCTCGCTCGAACAGAGTCGCACCAGGCGTTGCACAGCCGAAGACTGTAAGAATTCCTCTCACAAAGCCCCTGAGCGGGCCTGCGCTCTCCAGACAGCCAGCCTTTCGAAATAGTCGAGAATCTTGAGCATCGCAGATTCGCCCCATCGCGTGCCAGGCGCTATCAACTCCTGCAATCGATCGAAGAGCCTTCGACGCTGGGTTGCCTTTGGTGTCGAATGAGGCAGCGATGCCAAGTCTCCCTTCCACCATCCGTTGGTTCCCTGATCGCACGATGCCTGGTATCCTATTCGTAATGCGTGGGCTCCAACGAACCGTGTCGATCTTGCTCTTGGGCATCCCTCTCCTGGTCAGCTGCTCGGGTGATGATGATGATGATGGCTCGCCGCAAGCAGATGCGGACATCGCAACTCCCGATGCGGATCCTGCCGTCGTACTTGAGTTTATGGCCACTTGCGACGTTTCCAACGACCAGTGCGACATGGCCAACGACCACTTCTGCTTTGCGTTCAATAGCAAAGGGCCGCACTGCACGCACGCGTGCGTGGGGCCGGAGGACTGCGAGGCTCCCTCGACAGGCTGCAACAATCGAGGGGTTTGCAAGGCGCCGTAGACTCGACTAGCCAACCGCGTCCGGGCAATGCACACTCCGAGCATGACGATGCTCCAATCCCACAATCCAGCCACCGGTGAGCTGGTCGGCGAAGTTGCCACAACTCCAGTTTCAGAGATTGACGCGATCGTTGAGCGCGCCAGAGCGGCTCAAGTCGAGTGGGACGCAATGGGAGTCGAGGCACGCGGAGCTCTGCTCGTCACCGCCTGCAAGCGTCTCGTTGACCGCAGCGAGGATCTAGGTAAACTTCTCACTCGTGAGATGGGCAAGCCACTCGCTTCAGGCATTGGCGAGGTCAAGAGCTGTGGTTCTTCCATTGCTGCGGATGTTGAAGGCATGATTGCAGCGCTGCGCCCCGAAGTGGTCGAGGATAAGCACATCCGCACAACCCAGTACCGAGATCCCTACGGAGTCTGTGCAGCCATCACCCCATGGAATTTCCCCATTTCGATGCCGCATTGGATGTGCCTACCGGCACTCATGGCCGGCAACGCGGTCGTTCTCAAGCCCTCAGAAGAAACCCCACTTATCGCCCAAGCGTACGTGGATGTTCTCAACGAGGTGCTACCCACCGGCGTGCTTCAGTGCATTCACGGAGCTGATGATCAAGGCAAGGCGCTCGTAGCCGCCAACGTTGACCTCATCGCCTTTACCGGGTCGCGCGAAGTGGGCAAGAAGATCCTGCAGAGCTGTGCTGGTGATCTCAAACGGGTCGTTCTAGAGCTTGGCGGCAAAGATCCAATGCTCGTTCTCGACGGAGCTGACCTTGAGTCCTGCGGTGTGTTTGCGGCGAACAACAGCTTTCGCAATGCTGGCCAAGTCTGCGTGAGCACCGAACGTATCTACGTCGGCAAGTCTTCGGCAGATGCCTTCATTCGCCACCTTTGCAATGCTGCCGCAGCCAAGACCGTTGGTGACGGAATGAATTCCGAGACCGATGTTGGCCCGATGATCAGCACACGGCAGCGTGACCATGTTCTCGAACAAATCGATGCAGCAATCGCAGACGGAGCAACACTTGCCCACGGAGGACAAGGCCATCACGGTCAGTTCATCATGCCAACCGTCCTTCGTGGGGTGACACACGATATGGCAATCGCCAAGGAAGAGACCTTCGGTCCGGTTGCTTGCGTCATCGAGGTTGAGGATGATGCCGAGGCCATTCGCTTGGCCAATGACACCCCCTTCGGACTTGGCGCGGTTGTCTTCGGTCCACAAAAAGCTGCCGAGGCCGCTGGTCGCAAACTTCGAGCTGGCATGATCGGTGTCAACAAGAGCTGTGGTGGGGCCGAAGGCACGCCTTGGGTCGGTGCGCAGGAAAGTGGCTACGGGTTTCACGGTGGCAAAGAAGGCCATCGACAGTTCGCTCAGGTCCGCCTGGTTTCGACGCGCAAATAGCAACTCACGGCTCTCGCGCCCGATACGACTGGCGTGATTGCCCTTGCCCACCTTCGAAGCGCCCTTCTCAATTCACTCTATGCCCCACGTTGTGTGGCGTGCGATGCAAAGCTCCAGATCGGCTTGGGGCTCTGTGCATCATGCATAGAAACGTGTGAGAGCATCGGCGCGGCATGCTCTCGATGCGCGCGCCCGATGCCTGCGAACGTGACCTCGACAAACTGCATCGCCTGTGCTTCGGGGCGCTCCCCCCTCACGAGTTGTACAGCCTGCTTCGAATACGGCGGCCAAATCGCCGTGGCGTTGCGACGTCTCAAATTCTCAGGACGCAATGACATCGCAAAGTCCCTTCGATGTCTTGTGCAAGAGCGCTTCAACATGGCCAGTCGCCAATGCGACCTCGCGGTCGCGATTCCACTACATCGAGTACGTCTTCGAAAGCGCGGTTTCAACCAAGCGCAACGGCTCCTCGCCCCCCTCGCTGCGAGCGCGGGTATTCCGGAGGCCCGAAGCCGATTGTGGCGCGTTCGCGAGACACCAGCCCAAAGCAGACTCTCGCGCGCTCAGCGGCGGGCAAATCTCCAAGGAGCCTTTCAGGCGGACGGCAAGGTTCAGGGCAAGCGTATTCTGCTTCTCGACGACATTCGCACGACTGGAGCTACACTGGAAGCCGGAGCAAGAGCCCTGCTTCGAGCGGGGGCGCGCGAAATCCACGGTTTTGTGGTGGCGCGAACGGAGTGGGAGGGCTAGCCTCCTGCTGCTCATGGCCAAGCAAGGCACAAGAAAGAAAGGCGCGCTCCCCGAGGGCGCCAAAGTGCTGCTGCGCAACAAGCGCGCTTCGCACGACTATGAACTCAGTGATTTTCTGGAGGCCGGTTTGGTCCTCCAAGGTTCCGAGGTCAAGAGCTTGCGCGATGCCCGCGGCTCCATACAGGAAGCGTATGTGCAGCTCAAGGACGGCGAAGTCTGGTTGGTCGGTGCCACAATTCGAGAGTACCCATGGGCAAACAAATTCAATCACGCACCAACACGTGAACGAAAGCTGCTCCTAAACGCGGACGAGATTCGCAAGATCGCCATTCGCGTTGAGCAAAAGGGCTTCACCATCGTCCCAATTCAGCTCTACCTCCGCGATGGCCGAATCAAGCTTCAGATCGCCTTGGGAAAGGGCAAAAAAGAGTTCGAGAAACGCCAGAGCCAAAAGCAAGCCGACGACCGCCGAGAAATGGACCGCGCGCTCAAAGATCACCGCTAGCAATCGCTGCGTGGTAGCTTGGCCCTCAAATTTCAAGCGTTTCATTTCATGCTGCAAGATTCCGATAGCTGGCTCGATTTGCTCCAGGAGGGCCTTGCCCTCGCTCGCGCTGGAGAATTTGACGACGCACTGGACCACTTCGAGAGAGCTCGGCGGCTCGCGCCTACACGACCAGAAACCGCCTGTGCCCTCGGTCGCGAACATATGCGTCGCGGCCAGCTGGAAAAGGCGCTGGAGTTGCTTGAGGAGGCTTGGAACCAAGACCGCTCACTGGTCACAGCTGGCACTAGTTTGGCTCGCTGCCTTGGGCTTGATCTTGAGAAGTTCGAGCGAGCGCACAGCGTGTTAGATGATGTCGACGCACAATTCCCTCACGAGTCCACAAGCAAGCTGATTCGCGCGGAAGTGCTGCTCGCTGAGGGGCGTCACGAAGAAGCAGCTGTGGTTTCGGAAGCGCTTCTCAACACAGAGTCAGAGCGCGTTTCCCAAAGCGCCACCTTGCTTATGGCGCGCGTTGAAAACGAGCGCGGATTGCGAGCAATTCGCACCGGTGGACTAGAGCGAGCCATCTTTGCCTTCAAGCGTGCTGGTGACCTCGACCCAGCTTGGGCAGCTCCCAAAAGCAACCTGGGTGCCACGTTTGAAAAGCTCGGTAAGCTTAGGCGCGCGGAAGCCGCGTACCGCTCGGCACTCGACGCCGACCCAAGCTACGCCCGTGGCTGGCACAATCTCTTTCTGCTATATCAACGCCAGAACGACACTCGTGCAGGAGATTGCATCGAGCGGGCGTTTCGCGCCGACACCGCTAGTGTTGTCATCACTGCCGACTTTGCCATGGCTCTTCTTGGAGATGGTGACCCAGACAGTGCACGAGCAGTTCTCGCCTGTCATGCCCACGGCTTGGGTGACTTGAGCGACTCGTGGGCCAGCCTTGTCGTGCCACTGATGGCCGCGGGAAGCCGCGAGCTGGCCTCATTTTGCCTGGGGAATGCCAAGGAACGCAGCACCGATCCTGAGCTGATTCGGCGTACCGAAGCACTTCTCGACAGCGTGACGCCGGGAGATGCCCAGGCTTGATACACTCACCGGACCCGCGGACGAGAAACTCACACCGTACCCATCTGCCATGAGCAACAAGAACGACTGGACATCGGGCAAGACCCAACAAGGCGTCGCAATCCCAGGCCGAAGAAAGAGCAACCAGGCCTACGATGACACCTTGCCTGGCACCCAGGAGCCACCGAGCAGACCCGCAAATCCAGACGCCGACGTGGTGACGTCAGCCCCTGTTGCGACTCTCGCGGCAACCGCCCAGACATCCGGCTCGGTTTCCCTCAGTGGCGAACGAGTCGCTGAGCCACTGGCCCGCGAACTCATCGTCCGCCGTATGGCCAAGTCGGGAATTCACCTCCAGGCGGACTTCGCCTTTTCCTACGACGACTTGCTGCTACATCTTGATGGCTTCGATCCTGAGACGCGCATTGGCTACCAATACGTCTCTCACGCCGGGGCCGATGTGGTCACCGACTTTGACAGCACAGCAGAAAACCGACTGGCGGAACTCGGAGCACAAGGTCTTGTCCACATCCTCGTGATTCACGATCACCAAGCGCCAGACTCTGACGAGGTCTTGCGGCGCGTGGAAGCGTTCCTGGATAGTTTCGCGCCGTAGCGCGACTTCGCCTACTTGGTCCCGAAGAGCCTATCGCCAGCGTCGCCGAGGCCCGGCAGAATGTAGCCCTTCTCGTTTAGGCGCTCATCGATTGCAGCAGTGTAGATCTCAATATCCGGAAAGGCTTTGCTGAGCGTCTCTACACCTTCGGGAGCGGCCAAGAGGCAAACAAATTTCATCGAACGCGGCTTGTCCTTTTGGATGCGCTCTAACGCCGACACAGCCGAGTTTCCTGTCGCAAGCATTGGATCCACAACGATTGCGTCCCGGTCACTCATGTTGGGAGGCATCTTGTAGTAGTACTCCACCGCCTGCAGCGTTTTGGGATCTCGGTAGAGTCCAACGTGGCCAACCCTTGCCGAGGGAAGGATCTTGAGAATCCCGTCGACGATTCCACCGCCTGCGCGAAGAATTGAAACGACCACGACTTTCTTGCCATCGATGGTCGGCGCATCCATCTCCATGAGCGGAGTTTCCACACGCTCGTTGGTGAGGGGCATGTCGCGAGTAACCTCATACCCAAGTAGCATGCTGATTTCTTGGAGCAGCAATCGAAACTTGGCGACGCTCGTGTCCTTGCGACGCATGATGGTCAGCTTGTGCTGAACCAGAGGGTGATCAATAACGTGAACCGAGCCCATAGCTGCTAGGTATCATGCCACTGGGCGTCGACACAAAGGCCAGTGCCCAATGTCTGTTGCTAACGCAGCGGTTCTCGCGGAAACGAGACCGCGAGCAACAGTGAACTGCGAAGACTTATTCCTTGCCAGGCGCCAACGCATCAACGTTGAAGCCCTCTTTCGGATCAATATAGGTATAGGCTTCGGGGTTTTTGTGTTCCCGGCCATCGCTGAAGATGACATGCACATCAACCGTTTGGCCCACCTCGCCCGGAGGAGGCACAACGACCATCTTGGTGTCGCCTTCAAATCGAAGAAAGCGGGCCTTCTTGTCCCCAAAGTAGATCTTTGGGCCAAGAGCACCGCCCTCCTTGAAGCCATTGCCGTGGATGGTGACATTGCCAGCACCATCGGCAGGACCTGTCTTCGGAGAGATAGATTTGATCTTTAGCCCCTTCTCATCCTCACAGGCTGTGGAGCCTAGAGCCATGCTGAGAAGAGCGGCCAACAGAAGAACTCGTCTTGAGATTGAAGCGACCATGGGGGTGCAGCAAGACTATCGCCTTTCTGAAGGTGTCCGCAAGCAGACGCAAGTTACTTGAATCGCAAGTGAAACGAGTAGCTCACCCCCGCGCAGTCGGAGGGCTGTGTTGGCAGTCGTGCTCTTGCTAGCCGGCCGCCGAGGGTGCCTCAAACACTGGCCGGGCCATGGCACGACGCATCTTGTCGAGAGCCTGCTCCTGAAGCTGGCGAATACGCTCGCGAGAGAGGTTGTAGCGCATGCCGATTTCCTTGAGCGTGTGCTCCTGGTCGTCATCAAACCCAAAGCGGTGACGCAAAATGTCGGCTTCAATCGGCTTTAGATCCTGCAGAAGATGATGCACCCGACGACTGTTCTTGGCGCTGCTAATTCGATCAATGATCTCGTCCCCCATCGTCTTGGGGTCTTCGAGCACCTCGGCCAAACTACGACCATCTTCGTCGTTCATGGGTTTGTCGAGCGAGAGCGAGCCATCAAGCAGATAGCCGCGCATTTTCTCAATCTTGTTGATGCCAATCTCGGTGGCCTCCGAAATCTCTTCCGAGGTTGGAGGCCTTGAGAGTTTTGCGGTGAGCTCGCGTTTGGCTTTCGTGATGCGATGATACGCATCAATCATGTGCACAGGAAGTCGAACCTCGCGGCCCTTGTCGGCAAGTGCTCGGCTCACGGCGTGGCGAATCCACCAACTCGCATAGGTCGAGAAGCGAAACCCTCGACGATAGTCATAGCGCTCCACAGCCTTGATCAGGCCGAGGTTGCCTTCTTGAATGAGATCGGCAAGTGACATGCGACCATGATTAAAGCGGCGTGCAATGCTGACCACGAGTCGTAAGTTTGCCTTCACAAACTCGTTGCGGGCAAGCTGGGCAGCGCGGTCGGCAGCATCGACGGATCTAAGGTACGAGTCGAATCGAGCGTTGGTAGCCTCGAAGCAAGCTTCGCGCTCGCTAGCCGATCGCAGCTCGTGAAGGTGTCGAATGCACTCTTCGAGCACAAGCCTGTCTTTGTCGCTGTCGCGAAGAGCTACACCGATTTTAAGGACAGCATTGTTTAGGGCCTGCCGATTTGCCTTGGTGGACGACTTGCGGGCAATTGTTGCAGCCCGGCGCACTGAGCGAAAACTTGGTGGCTCTTGCAACTTGGGCGCAGCGCGCTTGAGCAGGTAGTCCACAGCCGATGGCAGTGAAAGCAAACGAACCCAAATGTTGACCTCAAGCGCTTCAATGTCCTGGGCGCACTGCAGTTCTTCCTCGGGCTTTAGAATGTCGAGACTCGACATCTCTCGGAAGTAGACGGATAGGAAATTCGCAGAATCGTCCCTAGAAGAGTTCTGATTGCGAGCCTTGGCGGGAGTGGTCTTCTTCGCTGCAGCACCTGCAGAGTTGCGAACTCTACGCTTCACGATTGGGGAGTTTGTAGGCATTGGCGATTCCTTCAGTAACGAATTTCGGCGGAAAGCGACTGCTTCCTTAAGTATTGAGACGCCCAACGACCCAAAAAGTTGCTACTTGGGGTGCACTTTCTGGAGACCGTGATACGTATCTAGGTCCTGCTCTCTAATACCGATGGCACGGCGGATCTATTCCTGAGCTTGGAACTTCCGTGTTGTTTCCAGGGCTTAAGACGAAACTGGGAGCTTGGACACAGTGATCCCTCCAGTACTTCGAGGCACGAGTTTGACGTGCTCGTGGTCGTGGCCGAGAAATCTAGCTTTCGTCGGGCTTGGTTGCGCGCTTTTCGGCAACCACTACAATGTCGCGGGAGTGAGCCCCAAAGAAACGACCTCGGGTCGACATGCTTCCCGAGATTTCCAAGACTCGGAACCCGACCGCATGTAGAAACTTGCCTAGCTCATGTAGGGAGAATGAGCGCAGTGAGATTTCGTGCTCAAGTTGCCGACCATCATCGAAGACAACCGAACGATTCGACACAATCCGAGATGAGAAGTAATTGAACTCCACTTCCTCCAAGACCACGCATCCATCGCCTTCCCACCACACTCGCGATGGCAAGTCGGCGACTAAGTAGTCTCGATTGAGTACCTCGACAACGAATCGCGCTCCAGGCTTGAGCGCCTTCGCGATGTTTTGCGCTGTGCGCTTGTTCGTCTCGTCGTCGAAGTAGCCGAATGAAGAGAACAAGCAGTAAGCACCATCGAATTGGGATTCGAAGGTCATCTCACGCATATCGCCGTGTACGAAATTGATGGTCAAACCGCGACGCTGGGCTTCGTCGGCACCTCGAAGCAGCAACGGTAGGGAGCTATCGAGACCAACAAGATGGTAGCCACGTGCCGCCAACTCCATCGCATGACGACCATAGCCACAACCCACATCGAGAAGTTGAGCGCCTGGTTCGACTCCCAAAGATTCCATCACGAAGTTCGCTTCGAATTTCGTAGCCTGGGGTGTGAGGAATGGAAGAGTTCGTAGGTAATCCTCGTCGAAGATTTCTTCAAACCAGGGCTTGCGACCTCGTCGTTTTCCATCCTCTTCCGTTGAGACTTCCACCTTTGGCCTTGGAGCAGGCGTGGCAGGTTTAGGAGCGGGCTTGGGCGCAGGTGGGGCCTTGCTTGGACCTTTCGCTTTGGCTGGAGGCGGAGGAGGCTCAGCGGTATCAGCGCGCTTCTTGGCAGCTCGCGGTGGCGGGGGAGCTTCTGAAGCCTCGGGTGTAGGAGTCTGCGTTGTGGGTGCCTCAATCGGCTTCGCGGGCTTCGCCTTGACCTCAACTGGCGGCGACACCTCTTCTAGTTCACTGTCGTCGAGCAGCTCACCAGACTCCGCACGTGATGCCTGAGCTGCTGGGGCACCACCCTCAGGTTTGGCGGGTGCGGAAATGCGGCTTCCATCTTCCAAGCGAACTTCTTCCAAGTCCGAATCACTGAGCGCCATCGTTAGCGCCCGATTGAACCGAGGTTTCTTGGGTTTGCCCTGCCCTGCAGCAGCAAGGTCACCAAGCGCCGGAATGGCCTTCTTTGGCGCCGACTCTTCGTTCACCACCGTCTTGGCTCGATCACGGGTGTCCGTTGCGGCTTTCTCATCTGCATCGGAGGCAACGGGGATCGATGCTGTCAGAGTTGTCTCATCACTGTCATCAAACGGAATGTCGACACTTTCGCCCGACTCCTCATCTTCGGTGACGTTCGCCGTGTTGGCGTCAGCACCAAAGGTAACGCTCACCGGCGCATCCTCGTCTTGAATCGCTCTAATCTCACCTGTCACCAGGGATGAGCCTTCGAGTTCCTCGATCACTTCCTCGTCTTCGGATGTGTCGTCTTCGGATGCGTCTTGCTCGGATGCGTCTTGCTCGGATGTGTCTTGCTCGGATGTGTCTTGCTCGGACTGCGTCCTGGGCTCGCCGTCCTCTTCTATGTGTGCAGGCCGAGTATGCATTGGCAGCGTCGACCGTAAATCCACAGGAGCAGCCATTAGGTCGTTGGAAGCCTTAACTGAGGCTTCGGCCAAGTCTGCGGCCGTTCTGTCGTTTACAACCGTTGGCAACTCGTCCATGTCCTCTTCGGTGCTCAAGTCGGTTCCAACCATGGTCGTGTCATCTGCTGGCTCCATCACGCCAAAGGACTCGGAAACCGATGCCGCCAGCCCCACAGCTTCTGGAACGGGAACAGGGACTTCGGCACTTGCTCGACGAGGCACCTCATCTGAAGGCACCCGCAGGCCACCACGACGCTTGCGACGAGAGCCATCGCTCTCCGGTCCCTTGCTCATGCTATCCCCTTCTCGGGTGATGAGGTGGTTCCAATTGCGTCACCGAATTGCAGAACTTGGCCAACCGATGCCCGAATGCTGAGAGCTCCACTTGGTGTGCAAAGAATTACGGTCGAGCCTAGCTCAAACGCACCGAGTTCCTGGCCTCGATGAAGAAGCAATGGCTCGGCAAGCTCAACTCGGTGAGGCCCTGAGGAGTTCTTCGCAAGGGGAAACACCGACGCACGCATGTGGCGGCTTTCAAACTCGGGTGAAGTAAGTCGCATATTGCCAACACCCGCGGCTCCGACCATGACGAGGGCGAAAACACCAATTTCGCTTTCGAGTTCGAGAACAATGCGCTCATTCACCGAGAAGATATTGCCAATGTGCTTTCGATAAAATGGGGCGACTGGATAGAGGCTGCCCGGAATATAGGTATACCGAATGAGCTGACAATCGGTTGGAGCGTGCACGCGGTGGTAGTCACGAGGCGAGAGATAGAGCGTAAGAAAATCACCGGACTGTAGCTTGTCAGCAAGAGCAGTATCACCAAGTAGCGATGTCAGCGAAAAGCTATGTCCCTTGGCGCTGAGCGCACGTTCATCAAGCGGTCCAGCTTCTGCGACGTTACAATCGCAGGGTGCGGCCCAATCGCCAGCAGCTTCGGGAAGACTTCTTGCACCGTTTTTTAGTCCTCGAGAAAAGAAGGCACCAAAGCTTTTGTAGTCGTCAAGAGAGTGCTCGACCTCACCAAGTTCGGCGCCAACAGCATTGGCAAAGGCACCATAGAGAGGAGCGCGAAGCACTTTGGGAAGCGTTCGCCTAGCCCCCCAACCAACCACTCCAGAGAATGCCGACTTGGGAGCCAAGCGAATTGCATCGACGGCCACACGCTCTCGTATCGCGCTTAGTTTCAAGTCTCAGTTCCCATACGAGATGGCCCTCATGGCCGGCTCTCGATTCAGAGAAAGTATATGAAAGCCCCCCTGGTAACACAATCAAGCCAAGCTATTCTCGGTGCTTAGAGGCTCAGCTTCGCTGCAACACCCCGAAAACACGTCGGGGCAGACCTAGGGCCTGCCCCAATCGGGATCTAACGCACGAAGCGCTAACAATCGTAGTAGAGGCCAAATTCCGTTGGCGTTGGTCGCAGACGGGTTGGTGCGACCTCATTTTCCATCTTGTAGTCGATCCACCCATCGAGAAGATCGGCGCTAAAGACATCCCCCTTCAGGAGAAAGGCATGGTCTTCACGAAGCGCTTCGAGGGCACCCTCTAGTGTGTGCGGCACGTGCGGCACCTCTTTGAGCTCCTCTGGCGAAAGTGAATAGATGTCCTTGTCGAGTGCCTCGCCAGGATTGATCTTGTTTTCGATCCCATCGAGACCAGCCATTAGCATTGCTGAGAAAGCGAGGTAGGGATTGCAAGCTGGATCGGGCGAACGCAGCTCGAGACGCTTGGCTTTTGGCGATGAGCTGTACATTGGAATGCGCACAGCGGCCGATCGGTTGCGAGCAGAGTACGCGAGGTTCACTGGAGCTTCGTAACCTGGAACGAGTCGGCGGTAGCTGTTGGTCGTTGGATTCGCAAACGCGCAGATTGCACCAGCGTGTTTCAGAATTCCACCGATGTAATACATCGCCATCTCCGACATGCCAGCGTAGGCCTCGCCCGCGAAGAGCGGCTTCTCATTTTTCCAAAGCGACATATGGGTGTGCATGCCACTACCGTTGTCGCCGTACACAGGCTTGGGCATGAACGTTGCCGTCTTGCCCGCCTCCTTCGCGACGTTCTTAACGATGTACTTGTACCACATCACCTGATCACCCATGTTGAGCATAGAATCAAACTTCATATCGATCTCTGCTTGGCCGGCAGTGCCAACCTCGTGGTGGTGGGTCTCAACAATGATGCCGCACTCCTGCATCACCATGACCATTCGGCTTCGCAAGTCACTCATTGAGTCGACGGGGGAACACGGGAAGTAGCCACCCTTGTAGCGAGGCTTGTGGCCGAGGTTGCGTCCTCCCTCATCGTCACCGGTATTCCACGCTCCCTCGATCGAATCGACCATATGGAACATATGATTGGGTGCCTCTTCGTACTGGACATTGTCGAATACGAAAAACTCTGCTTCGGGCCCAAAGTAGGCCGTATCCGCAATCCCTGTCGACTTGAGGTATGCCTCTGCTCGACGCGCAAGACCTCGAGGATCGCGATTGTAGGGTTCCCGGGTGATCGGATCGACGATGTCGCAAATCATCGACAGAGTTGGGATTTCCGCAAAGGGATCCATCTGTGCAGATGCTGGCTCAGGAAGCATCAACATGTCGGAGTTGTTGATCGACTTCCATCCACGGATGGAGGATCCATCGAATCCAAAGCCATCCTCAAAGCAACCATCGAGGCGCCAAATCGGGTAGGTGATGTGCTGCCAAGAACCAACAAAATCGACAAACTTGCAGTCAATGAACTGCGCGTTGTTCTTCTCAGCGTACCGTTTCACGTCTTCGCTCTTCATATCTTGCTCTTTTCTTCTTCCGTTTTCACTCGTAAGAGTTTTACCTAAATCGCGTCTTCGCCAGTTTCGCCAGTCCGAATACGAATGACTTCATCCACTGGGGTTACAAATATTTTTCCGTCGCCAATCCGCCCGGTGCGCGCAGCTTCCATAATGGTGTTCACAACCTGGCGAACCCCATCATCGGCAACGATGATCTCGATGCGAACTTTGGGAACGAAGTCCACAACGTAGGCCGAGCCTCGATAGACTTCCTTCTTGCCCCCGGTTCGCCCAAACCCCTTGATCTCGGTCACGGTCATGCCGTGAATCCCAATCTCGGAGAGGCCCTCTTTAACTTCGTCGAGTTTGAAGGGCTTGATGATCGCTTCGACCTTCTTCATGCCCCATGTGTATCCAGCCAATGTTTCGCGATTGTTTCTGACCGGTAAAAAAGCGCTTGGCGTGCGGGTTATTCTTCCGTTCCCAGGTGCAAGAGCATGACAAGAGCATCTTCCTGGTTGTCAGAGTAGTAGCCAGGCCGTACTCCCGCTCGCTCAAACTGATAGCGCTCATACATGGCAATTGCGCCCACGTTGCTAGCCCGAACCTCCAGCGTGATGAGGCGACACTCTCGATCTCTTGCGACCTTGAGCATATGCTGCATCAGCAGTTGGGCATGACCTTTGCGCCGATGCTCTAATGCGCAGCAGATGTTGAGTAGATGTAGCTCATCGGCCACCAACCAATAGTTGCAGAAGGCCACCACAGATGACTCGCCCTGCGGCAGGGCCACCACCATGAGGCGTGCCCATTCCCTTGCAAGCTCCTCAACAAAGATTTTCTCTGTCCAGGGAGCAGGATGAGACTCAGCTTCGATTGCCAGTACCGCAGGCAAGTCTTCGTGCGCCATCGCTCGAACATATGCAGAGCTGGTCGTCATCGCTTACTCACAAAGCGCGCTACTCACAAGACGGCATGGACGACTCGCCAAAGGTCCGCCAGGCCTTCGTTCGTTTCCGCAGATGTCATGATGGGGGGCCTTGGTAAGCCAAGCTCTCGCTTAATCGTGAGGGCCGCTGGCTTGCGTTTGGACTTGCTGAGTTTGTCGGTCTTGGTCATGACGATACACGCGGGAAGGTCACACTCGCCGAGCCACTCAAGCAGCTCGGCTTCTTCATCTTGCACCCCACGTCGTGCGTCGACCAGAATAAATACGAGTCGAAGCGTCTCGCGCTTCGTTAGGTATGACTCGACCATAGGCCGCCACGCGTCCCGCATCTCTCTTGGAACTCTCGCGTAGCCAAAGCCCGGCAAGTCCACGAAGTTTACCTTGGGCCCCTTCTGTGGCTGCACTTCGAACCAATTGAGCAACCGAGTACGCCCCGGAGTGTTTGAAGCCCTCGCGAGTTTGGGCACGCCAACAAGGGTGTTGATAAGCGACGACTTTCCCACATTGGAGCGCCCCGCAAAGGCGAACTCAGGTGCCCCTGCTGGAGGGAATCCCGCTTCACCGGTTGCCGACGTTACATAGGTTGCGCTGCGAGCCTTCAAGCGGATCGAATAGCACGACCGGCAAAGCTCGGTCAAAGTGCTTTCGTGGTACCAAGCCAAGGTGCGCATCTTTGGACTCACAGGCGGCATTGCAAGCGGCAAATCAACAGTGGCTAGACTGCTTCGCAAGCTTGGAGCACCCATCGTCGATGCAGATCGACTAGCACGAGAGGTTGTGGCGCCGGGAAGCGAAGCTCTGGCCGAAATCGTCGCGGTCTTTGGCAACGACATGCTACTAGCGAGTGGAGAATTGGACCGCAAGGCATTGGGCGCCAACGTCTTTGCCGACGCCAGTGCTCGAGAGAAGCTCGATGCCATCACCCATCCGCGCATTGCCAAGGCGGGTCAGGACGCGATGGCTGCCTTTGCGGCAAACGGCGAGCCCATCGCATTTTATGAAGCCGCTCTCATTGTGGAGAAAAACCTACAAAGCGGTATGCATGGACTCATCGTAGTAGCTGTCCCAAAAGACGTTCAGCTCGACCGACTGCTTGCCCGCGATGACATCGACGCGGATGAAGCAAGGGCGCGGATTGCCTCGCAACTACCGCTGGCTGACAAGCTCGCCGTTGCCGACTTCGTCATCGATAACGGGGGTACGCCAGAAGACACCGAGCGCCAAGTTCAGGCGCTCTGGGACCAGCTGCACAATGACACTCAGACAACTTCTAAGTAGTTCAAGACGTGTAGCGCGCACAAATGACTAAGAGCCTCAAGCTTTGGCATCCCCGAGACATCGAGCAACTCATCGAGCGTCAAGGCCTGCTCAAGTCTCGTTAGAAGAAACGCTGCACGATGATTGATGTGCTCAGCAGGGATCTCTGAAAGCGGACACAGAAGCCTTGGAATCTGGCCCGCATCGCCGAGGCTTGAGATCAGAATTTGTACGAGCCTGCGCTCATTCTCAAAAATGATCTTCTGAGCAACAGCGCTATCGGATGCATAGTCGAGCGCGTGACACACATCTGCCGCCGCCGCAGCTCCGCGCCCTTCGACGAACTCTTCATCCGCATGGTCGATTAAGCGCCTTACGATGTAGAGCACCCGCTCGCCCAGGTCGTCTCTTGGAGCGTCTCGAGTAACCTCAGCGAGAAAGCCGTCATCCTTCGACTCGGTCGCACTATCATGACGTGCAAACTCTTGTTCCTGAAGGTTCTCTCCAGGCGCGGTCTCAAGCTCAGACGACCGCCCAATCCGAATATCCACTTCCTCGAGTTCAGCCTCGTCAGCTCCATCCTGATCTTCCGACTCGTCTCCTGGCAGGGCGAGGCCCATGTCTCCCAAGTCTAGCTCTCGCGTCGAGTCCTGCAGCGACAGGAGCGCATCATCAATGCGAATCGAGGCCTCCGAGATGCCATGATCTTGGGTGGGTGCACGCGAGTGCGGCGGCCGATTCGCCATCGATGACCGGTCGATCGTCATTTCCTCATCAATTGCGAAATGCTTGGAGGTCTCGCTGCGATCCGACACTTCGCCACCCGACGCCTCGCCAAGCGAGTCCAGATCTTCGGGTTCATCCAACCCAGAAATTGAGATTTCTTCTGAAGCGGGATTGTCATCAAAATCGATCGTTGCTTCGCCGTCGCCTATAGCGTCTTCACTTGGTAGCGCTGGCAAGCTGGGGATCGAGGCCTCCGTACCTCCGCCCAACTCACCTAGGCCCATTCCATCGAGTTCAAGATCCGCAAAGTCACTCGTCGCTGCCGTATGAGACACACCTACGCGGTTGGCGCTATCGTGGCATCCCGTGCGTTCCTCCTCTTCCTGGTCCTCTTCCTCAGGATCAAGCTCCAGCTCATTGGCTGCCAGACGTGCCGAACGCGTTCCAGAAGTGGGTCTCTCACCGAGAAGTGCGTGGGTTGGCTCCTCCTCTTCCTCCTGCTCAGGCGTGTGCTCTTCCTCCCCCTCCGTGTCCAACTCCAACTCGTCGAAGCCCGCGAGAGAACGAACCTTTGCGCTGGGTCGGTGCACGTGCGTTTGCACCTCCTCTTTCACGTCGGTGGGTGGGTCCACCGTGTCAAGTGGCTGGGTCTCCTCGGAACTATCAGCATAGAGATCAATGGCAAGACTCACGTCCACTGTTGCCTCGGGATCCGACGATGGACCGGCCGGCGGGCTGGGCGTGAATGCCGTCTCGCTCTTCTGAACGAGGTCGGCGACCCAACCCTCATCGACAGTCCAGCCATCGTCCACAGTCGCACGCTCGCGAGCAGCAGGCTCTTTGGCCGCAGTATCGACAATCTCAAACGATTCGTAATCGTCCAACTCCTCATCGCTGAGCTTTGCCAACCCGAGAGTTGAGATGCCAAATGGATAGTCGAGTTCAACAGTAGCTCCGGACTTCCCGCCAGGATTCAAGTCATGGTGCTCTTCTACGTACTCTAGGTAATTTGCTGCCCGCTCGTTTTCTGGGTCGAGCGCCAACGCGTGCTTCCATTGCGAGAGGGCACCCTCCATATCTCCGGCGCCATAACACTCAAGGCCGCGATCGATGAGTTCACCGATTCGCCGCTCGATCTGCATGTCGTCGTCGGTGATTTCCAACCCAAGCACCTCCTACTTAGCGCGTTTTTGAGACCACACCGCGGAACATATTGGAGGTTCGCCCTAGGGCTTCAATGCACTCCAACAGCTGTGGCAGGTTCTTTGACTCAATCGCTGCCCGAGCCTTGTCACAGACAGTTCGCGCCTTTGTCACGGCATCTTGACCAAAGTCGGAACCACTGATGATTTGCTCCACATCTGGGAACATCTTTTCGATGTCGCGAAGCAGTGTTTGTGCTTCGTGCTCGGCCTTGTCGAACTCCTTGTCTGAGCGAACATCAACCATGTGGTCTTGATTGGCATCGATCATATCGCGGAGCTCGTCATCGGTGAGCCCGCTCGTCGCTGTCACTGTGATGCTCTGCTCAAGGCCTGTCTCTAGGTCCTTGGCCGTGACACTCACAATACCATCGGCACTAATTGCGAAGGCGACATCAACCTCAACCTCGCCCTTTGCGGCGCGGCGCAATCCGGTGAGGATAAACTCGCCAAGAAGCTCGTTCTCCTCGGCACGGTCACTCTCACCTTGCAGCACTAAGATTTTTACCGAGGTCTGAAAGTCCTTGACGGTGGTGAATGTGTGACTCTCCGAGGTTGGCACTGTGGAGTTTTGCTCGATGAGCTTGTGGAAGTATCCACCAACGATCATGATGCCCAAGGAGTGCGGGGTCACATCGAGTAGCAATACGTCACAGCTGTTGTCGGTAAGTGCGGTACCTTGGATGGCGGCACCAAGCGCCACAACTTCGTCGGGATGCACCCCTTTGCACGGTTCAAAGCCAAAGAAGTTCGCGACGGCCTGCTGAACTCGTGGCATTCGGGTCATGCCGCCCACTAGAATAACGTCTTCCAGCTCGCTCTTGTCGAGTTCGGCGTCTTGAAGCGCTTGCGTACAAATTCCAAGAGTGCGTTCGACCAAGTCATCGCAGAGCTCTTCAAGCTTCTCGCGGGTAAGTTTTGTTTGCACGTGAAGTGCCTCGTTGCGCCCGGTCGAGATAATGAAGGGCAGATTGATCTCGGTCTCTTTGACACTGGAGAGCTCGCACTTGGCCTTCTCTGCGACGTCCTTGAGCCGCTGCAACGCCATCTTGTCCTTGCGGAGATCGATGTTGTGTTCCTTCTGAAAGTCAAAGACCAACCAATCGATGATGCGCCTGTCGAAGTCTTCGCCGCCGAGGAATGTATCGCCAGCCGTGGCGATAACCTCGAAGACACTGTTGCCGATTTCGAGAATCGAGACGTCGAAAGTCCCACCTCCAAGATCGAATACCGCGACCTTTCGCTCGATGTTGCGTCCAAAACCGTAGGCGAGAGCTGCAGCGGTAGGCTCGTTGATGATGCGGATAACGTCAAGGCCGGCTACCAACCCGGCGTCCTTGGTCGCCTGACGTTGCCCATCATTGAAGTAGGCGGGCACTGTGATGACGACCTTCTCGACCTCCTCACCAAGGTATTCCTCGGTGAGAATCTTCATCTCCTGGAGGATGTATGCGGACAGCTCAGGAATCGAGAAAACCTGATCGCGCAGCATGATACGAACATCGTGATGCGGTCCCTCGACAATGCGATACGGCATCGTTTCAATCGAAGAGCGAACGGCCGCCGACCCCCATTTTCGGCCAATCAAGCGCTTGGCGGCATAGACGGTGTTCTCTGCATTTGTGATCGCTTGGCGCTTTGCGATGTGTCCAACAAGGCGTTTGCCATTTTCGGCCATAGCAACCATGGATGGGGTCGTTTTATAGCCACCACGATTGGGAATCACGACAGGGGTGCCGTCCTCAACAATTGCCACACACGAATTCGTCGTGCCCAAGTCGATACCAATAACTTTTTCCGCCATTTCGTGCCTATTTTCTGATTGCTAGTCGTGAAGCTCGGGGTTCGAGGCTTCGGTCGTATGTGGTGCGCAGATCTGCGCAACCTAGTGGGTCATTATTCTTGAGCTTGCGCTTCCAGTTCCGCAATGCTTGCCTGCACGGAGGCCAAATCGGCCTTGAGTTCAGTGAAGAGGACATCGCTCTCTGTGTCCAATTTGAGGGCCTGCAAGAGCACCTGGTGTGCCTCTTCTAAGCGTCGCCCTGCGCGATACACATCGGCCAATGTGCGGAGATAGGATGCATCGTTGGCGCATAAGTGCGCTGCCTTCTTAGCATAATCCTCCGCAACGCTCAATTCCCGGGCCTGCACGGCACACATCGCCGCACGCCGTAGCACACGCGCTTGCTCGTCCATTCGAATCGAAGCAGCGAAGTACTTCAGCGCTTGTTCGCTCTCACCGTGCAGCTCAGCATCACACGCGTTCAAGAAAAGCGCGTGTGCATGCTCTTGCTTAGTCTGCGGTTTCTGTCCACCCGCATCTCCACGTAGGTCGGCTTCATAACGAGCCCGTTTTTTGTTGTCGCCAAGAACGTTGAATGCATCGGTCACAGCCTTGAACACCTCGGCCAGCCAACCGCCAAACGGTCCCAGCTCTTCGCCGTAATACCGGTCAGGATGAAACTCTTTGCTCAACCGGTAGTATGCGCGCTTGATCGATCGCTTGTCGGCCTCCTCCGCTTCGATCTCAAGCAACTCAAAGAGCGTCGCCTGGCCGAGCTGGCGTCGGTACATAAGAATGCGCACGCGTTCGTCATGCGGCAATGGCAAGGTGAGACCGAGTGCTTCTTCTTCCTCAGCGGATGGCTTGGAGAGCTTGGGCGAAGGCTTGGGCTTGGGGGCAGCTTTGGGCTTGGGGGCGGGCTTGGGCGCGGACGCGTTGGAAGCCGGTGTGGGAGCGGCCTTTTGTTTGGTGGGCTCGCCCTTCCCTTTGTTTGGCGCTGCTTCGGCTGTAGGGCTTGGCTTTGGCGCCGGCTTGCGTTTGGGCGCCGGCTGAAACGTCACTTGCACGACTGGCGCTCGCTTCTCACCAGGCATCAAAATAGCCCCCATGTTTCGCAGCTTGGAGAGAATCGTAATGGAGCGGTCCGTCCCAAAACCGACCATCAAGATGATGTCGTGCAGCGAGGCGCTGCCGTCACATCGACTCCACACGTAGTAGTCCTCGGTCCCAAAGTCACTACCTGGAACAAACTCGGGGTTCTGCCTCGGCTTGAGCTGAGCATCGCCAAGTTTGGGAATTGTGTTGGGTATGCCGCTCACTCGCATCTCCTGCCACATCGGCCAAAGGCCTCCTGCAGACATGCAAATTTATCACGTGCATGGCAGGGGCCTAGACGTTCGCGCCGAGAAATGCCTCGAGCACGGCCTTTTGCGCATGGAGCCGGTTTTGCGCTTGCCGAAAGACTGCGCTTTGCTCGCCTTCAAGTACCTCTGCTGTGATCTCCTCTCCTCGATGAGCCGGCAGACAGTGTAGGACATGTGCCCCCGAATTGGCCTGCATCAATAAGCTGGAGTCAAGGCAGTAGTGGGCGAAGGCCTTGCGGCGCGCAGCAGCTTCGTCTTCCTGGCCCATCGATGCCCAGACGTCAGTTGAAATCACATCGCTCGTTGATACTGCTTCAGCGGGTTCGTCTACAATTTTCAGGCTGCCGCGACCAGAGTCACGCATGCGAGATTGCGCGGCCAGCACAACACTCTCATTGGGCTTGTAGCCATCAGGGCATGCAAGCGCGAGATCAAGACCGAGGATCGCAGCAGCTTTGATCCACGAATGCGCCATGTTGTTGCCATCGCCAATCCAACAGTAGCGAAGACCATCAATGGTGCCACGCAACTCCAACACCGTCTGCAGGTCGGCCAAGATTTGGCATGGGTGAAACATATCCGTTAGCCCGTTAAGGACTGGCACGGTTGCCCACTTCGCGAGTTCTTCGAGACGCTCCTGACCGAAGGTTCGAATGAGAATGCCGCTGCAATAGCCACTGAGAACACGTGCCGTATCGGCGATGGGTTCGCCCCGGCCAATCTGGCTTCCCTGCCCTGCTAGATACACCGCATGCCCACCAAGTTCGAACATGCCAACCTCAAACGAAACTCGTGTTCGGGTCGAAGCCTTCTCAAAGATCATGGCTAGCGTCTGACCGAGAAGAGGCTGACAGACTTCGCCACGAGAGCGCATGTCTTTCAGTTCGATTGCCCGAGCTAACAACGCCCGGAACTCAACTTCCGGGAGGTCATCGAGGGAAAGAAAATCGCGCTTTGTTGCCATCGTTCGTTAGTCGTTCGCCAGGACAGTTTCAAGAATGGTAATGGCCTCATCGACGTTGTCTGTGGTCGCGATGAGGGCTGGGGCAAATCGAAGCACGGTTCCGCCGGCGACGGAAACGAGAAGCCCCTCTTCACGACAACGCCGGTACGTGGGCCCTGCGAGCGTTTTCATGGCAAGTCCCCGCAGAAGCCCGCGCCCGCGACTCTCGAGCAGCGTCTCAGGATACTTCTGAACGAGTTCGTTGAATCGCTTCTCGATGTGCTCACCAACATGCAGCGCATTGGCCAAGAGCCCTTGCTCTTCGATAACTCGCAAGACGGTGGATGCGGCCGAGCACGCGAGTGGGTTCCCGCCAAACGTTGAAGCATGCGGAACGGCTCCTCCCTCGCGGAACGTGAGCCCTTCTGCGGCCTTCTCGCTAGCTCCGATAGCACCGATAGGAACCCCACCTCCCAGGGCCTTGGCCATGCTCATCACATCAGGCACAACACCGTCCCACTCGTGTCCCCAAAGCTTGCCGGTACGTCCCACGCCGGTCTGCACTTCATCGAAGATCAGGATCGTGTCAGTCGCATCGCAAAGGTCTCTTAGCCCCTGTAGATAGCCCGCAGGTGGAACGATGATTCCGCCCTCCGCCTGAATCGGCTCAAGAATGAAGCAGCATGCTTCGCGCTTCTCAAGAACCGTCCGCGCGGCGCCTAGGTCTCCATACGGCACCATCGCGACATCTTCGAGCAGCGGCCCAAAGCCCTTGCGATATTTTTCCTGTCCCGTGATCGCGACCGTTGCGATGCTACGACCGTGAAACGACCCTTCGGTCGAGACGATGAGGTTCCTATTGGGTGCCCCCTTCACAACGTGTTGGTAGCGACGCGCTAGCTTGAGTGCAGCCTCATTTGCTTCTGCACCGGAGTTGCAGAAGTAGACGCGATCCGCGAATGAGCGATCGGTAATGGCTTTTGCGGCAAGAATCTGCTCTTCGATGAAGTACAGATTGGAGGTGTGCAGGAGCTTTCCTGCTTGCTCAGCGATGCGCGCGCTAAGTTCGGGATGCGCATGGCCAAGCGCACACACGGAGATGCCCGCGGTCATATCGAGGAAGCGCTTGCCACTTACATCGAAGAGTTCGACTCCCTGCCCTCGAGCCATCACGGTGGGCTGCTGGAGGTAGTTCTTGAGAAGCACCGCGCCGGCCGTCTCAATGAGTTCGTCTTGTCTTTGCTGGTTCTCGTCGTTGGTTGCCATAGCTTGAGCCTCTTCCTAGAGATTTGGAGTGTGATGCGAAGTCAGTGGGTTGGCTGGTGACGCGTAACAGAGTAGAACTTGCCAGCGAAATCGGTGCCGGGTACCTCGCAAACCGGTGACACGAGAACCGGTGACACGAGAACCGGTGACACGAGAACCGGTGACACGAGAACCGGTGACACGAGAACCGGTGACACGAGAACCGGT
>JANTGM010000023.1 GCA_024762925.1 Kofleriaceae bacterium
GGGCAAGGAAGGATCTGAGCAACGATGAGCCGAAGGCGTTCAAAGGGCGAAGAACCGAGCCAGGGCGTTCTATGCCTCTGGATCCCACACTAGTTGGCTTCTTTGGCGCTCAGCGCCTCTTCGGCCATCTCATCGAAAGTCATTCGTCCCGCACGCGCGAGCTCATCGTCGTCGTAGAGCCGCATGATGAACTCGCCGGGCGCCCCAACAGCACGACTGAGGACTGGACCTGCGATCTTGCGAATGAGCGGTCGGTTGTAGGCGTCTTGCATGCCGAGCAGGAAGCGGGCAAAGGGTCTCCGCTTGACACCGGGCTTGCGAGAGACAAGATGAATTCGTTTGAAGGCCTCGCGCATGCGCACACCGTCGGGGTCCACCACAGTCATTGGCTCTTGAAAGACGTCGCGAAAGAACGGCTTGGCGAAGTAGAGCATCTTGAGAACGCTGGCCAGCGTGCGCCTTTGCTCGGCTAGCGATTTTCGAGGCTGCGCGTCAAGCCAATGCTGATACTCGTCAGACGCGTAGTACTCTGCCATGTGATAGTCGATCGCGATGTGTCGTGACTCGTCGCGGTTGATGAGGTGCATGGCAGCATGGCTCATGGCGTCATCAACATGATCGTTGATAGAACGAAGGAGCGCCACGTCTAGGATTAGTTCCCCTGCAAGGATATAGGCGTTCGCCACCTCGGAGGAGAAGTTGCGAAGGGCCGCCAAGAAGTGTGGCTGAAACTTCACCAGGCTCTCGTTGAGTGTGTAGTCACGGTACCCATGCACGTTGTAGTGCGCTGCCAAGCGCTCGGCCGCAACTGCATGCCGCTCCTCATCAATCACAAAGCTGTCAAAGATCTTTTGCAACACAGGATCGGTGGCTCGCCGGCGCTGCTCTTCAAAGAGTGCCTTGGCAAGGCGCTCAATTCCGGCCATATCGGTAAAGTACTGAACCACCGCAATCTCGTCATCACGGCTCATTCCCTTTGGCGTGACCGACCAGTCGAGATCGTCGACATTCCACTGGCCACGTTCGCACTTCTCCAACATGCGTTCCAGGTTCATGATGCAACTATGGTCGCACAGTTAACCGGGGCGATGCACAGGCTTTGCTACCCAAGAAAGAAATGCACGCCGCTCGCCATCACAATGATGGGCGCCCACATGGCGAGTAGCGCTGCTGCGAGATAGTCGCGAAATCGCACGCCACTTAGGGCGAGTGCCACGTTTAGTGCTGGACTCATCTGCATGAAGATGCGCAGCAAGGCCATGGTTCGAATTGGTTTGTTTTGCAGTCTGGCCAACACACCTTTGACGCGTGGACTCTTTAGATTGGCAAGTGGGTCGCCACCAATCATACGAGCCACGCCAAAGCTCACCGAAATCGCAACCAGCCCACCTCCGAAACTCACCAACATCCCGAACCAATAACCGTAGATAAGAACGGCGCCGCCGACAAAGACAATGCCCGGCACTTGAATAAAGAGGCCCGCACAAAACATTGCGACAAAGAGAAGGAAGCCCCACGCACCTGCGCCGAGAACCGTAGTTCGAAGATCGTCGGCGTTGAGCTTGTCGGCAAGGCCGGTGCGGAGACCAATCCACCATGCCAGTGCAAAGAACAGAAGCAGTCCGCCAAAGCGGAGCCATTTGATCCGGGAGGGGTTCACGAAGGAGCTTTAGGGTATCGAGTTTGCTTGGGAGTTGCCACGAGAGATCGCGGGCCAAGCCCAGTCGTTGTCTGCGAGCCAGCTATCTGGAAACAGAACTATTCGTAGACTCGGCCGTTTTGGCGAGTGTCAAAACCGGGTAGGAAAAGAACGCAAGGAGTCACAATTTGCCCACCGCCACATCTCAACACCCCGAATCTAAAGACGCCCAGAGCTAGGTATGGTGTTTGCTCTGATCGGGCGACGGTGCTCACGTTCCTCTGCAGGTCTCTCGCTCTTGCCACGCTGGTGGGCTTGGTCACGCCAGAAAATGCACTTGCCGACAATGGCAAACGCCAGGCGGATTTGGGCCTGAGCGACTTGCTGCTGCCAGAGCGCGACCGGCAAGAGGATTGGAAGCTGAGTACATCAGCAGGTGGCCTTCTAAACACGTCGTCAAACCGCAGCAGCGCCTTTGCCAATCTTTCGGGCGAGTGGAAACTGACTTCGCCGGTTTGCGATCAGCTCGTGGTTGGCGGCGTCAGCTCTACAAAGAATCCAACACAGCAACGTCCACAGAAACCTGGGCATCCTTTTGCTGGAGCAGCGGCAATGTTCCTCGGCGTTCGGGGTCGCCATCGTCTGGCCTGGAATCGACTGCCTTCGCTCTTCGCGCCATACTCCATTCGCCGTGATCGTGTCATCCGCGAGGATTGGACGGCCGGCGTCTCGCTAGCCGCATCGCATGTTGTCTATGACTGGCTGGTGTCGGGCACCGCGGAGTGTGCCCGCTCGCATTACAACGAGCTCGGTGGGGATTCCTCGGCTGCACCTCGTTGGGGTCGCCCAGCTGAGTCACAGCTGGCAGAGGCGTTTTAGGACCTCATTATCGAGCCCTGAACCCCGTAGGTCTAGACGACCGATCTGCTGTCGAGATTAATGGTTCTCGTGGGATACGCTGAGAACCGTGCCACTGGAGACCACGACTGCCAGTTAATGCCAGTTTCATGCGGCTGCCTGACCGATTCTTTGCGACAAAGGTAGGTGCCGCGCATCTAGGTGGTACCTATGGTGCGTCAACTTTCAGAATCGGCCATCGCTTACCCCACCAACCAACCTAAGTGACCTCTTATGCGCCCATCTAGCCTCCTCATAGTACTTCTACCGCTCGCCATTGCCTGCGCCCCCGCGCACCGCGAACAGAACCGCGATGGCGGGATTGGGCCCGATTCGGGGCGCCCGGCTATCTGCGGAGATCTCTTCGTCAACGCAGATATCAACGAAGAGTGCGATGACGGCAATACCGACTCAGGTGATGGCTGCGATGAGAACTGCAAGGTCGAGATTCCCGACGACTGTGGTGACAACGTCTTCGATCCAGACATTGGCGAAGAGTGCGATGACGGCGGCAACGAAGCGGGTGATGGTTGTGGTCCAGGCTGCTGGATCGAAGGTTGTGGCAACAACTACCTCGACCCAGGAGAGGCTTGCGAAGACAACAACAACATTGATGGTGACGGCTGCTCGGCCGATTGCAAGAGCAACGAGACCTGTGGCAACGGCATCAAGGATCCTGGCGAAGGCTGTGATGATGGCGATGGCGATGACACCGATGGGTGCCCCGCGTCATGTGAACCTGCCGAGTGCGGCGACGGCTTTGTTCAGTCGGGCGTCGAGAGTTGCGACGACGGAAACGATATCGCGAACGACGGTTGCACTGAGTGCATTCTAGACAGCTGTGGTGACAACAACATTGATGATGGCGAAGAGTGCGACCTTGGCGCTGGCAATGGTCTAAACGGAACTACCTGTTTCAAGAATTGTATTAGTACTGATATTGAAGCCGACAAGGTTGACACGATCCAACTCGACCCAAATGGAGATATTGGCGTCACCCCGCAGAACCTTGAGGCTGGCGACTTCAATGGAGATGGGCGGCCCGACCTCCTCATCACCGATGGAGTCAGCTCCTACACGGGCCTTGCCTATGGATTGGGTGATGGCCGAGTCTGGCCTGGCATCAACCACTTTCGCGATAGTGGAAGCATTCGCGCCGTCGAACTCGTGGATGTAAATGGCGATGCCCTGCTCGATGTTGTGGCAGCAACAAGTGCCGACAGTGTGATGGTGATGCTGGGCAACGGAGTGGGCTTCGACTCGCCAACCTCAGACACGACGGTCATCGACATTGGCGGCGACAACCCTCTCGAGCTTGTGGTCGCAGAGCTCACCGGTGACGCCTTCCTCGATGTTGCTACTGCCAACAACACATCAAACGATGTCGTCATCTTGGCAGGTGATGGCACCGGTCGATTTAGTGCCACGACGCGCTTGGCAACGCCTGTCGGTGATGCAGGTCAGCGTCCTAATAGCATAGCTGTTGGCGATGTTGATGATGATGGAAACATCGACATTGTCACCACTAACAATGCCACCGATGACGTTTCCCTCTTTCGAGGATTGGGCAATGGCCAGTACGGTGGTGCCGAAATCTTCACCACCAGAGTAGGCGCAGGTGGTGACAATCCCGTTGATATCGTCATTACCGATGTAACGAACGACGGCGTGCAGGATGTAATTGTGGCTTGCTCGACCTCCGACGACGTGGTCGTCTTGGCGGCATCAGGTGGCAACCTCGCTGCTCCACAGCGCTTCTCTACACTGCTTGGCGATGGCGGCGACAATCCAACTCGCCTGGCAGTCTTCGATGTAACGCAGGATGGCGTCAAGGATCTGATTACCGCCAACAGCACTTCTCATGACATTAGTATTCTTCCAGGCCTTGGTGCGGGTGTGGCATTCGGGTCTCCGGTAATACTCAGCAACCTGGCCCCTGGTGACATCGCTACCTCACCACGCGAGCTGCACGTTGGCGACTTCAACAATGACTCCATCGCCGACATTGCTGTGGCCAACGGATCGACAGCCGACGTGTCCATCTTTATGGGAAGCGGTGATGGCGAGTTCGAGGAGATGAAAGCGTACTCATCGCGAAACAACTTCCTCGATGGCGGATCTCCCATCATTCTCAAGATTGGCGACATCAATGGCGACGGTACAGAAGACCTCGTCATGGCAACGTCCTCGAGTGTGTCCGCAATGGCTGGGCTTGGCGATGGACTCTTTACACCATTGCAAGTGGACGCACTCGCGAGTGTCCCCGGTTCCGCAGTTGGAGATCTTGATGGCGACGGCCTGCTCGATTTCGTCTCAATCATCAACACACAAATGCAGTCGCAGATTCAGATCTACAATGGTTCGTTCACCAGCCTTGCGAGTTTTGCCACTTCTGGGACCGGTCAGCACGTAGCGCTTGGTGAGTTCACTGGTGACTCTCTCTTAGATGCTGCTTTCTTCACAACCAGTCAGGTCGTTTACTCCGAGGGTACGGCCTCCGGCCAGTTCGACTCACAGCTAACCTCAAGCTCGCTCCCAAGCCCTGTGAAGCAAAGCGTGCTTGCCGATGTTACCGGAGATGGCGCGCTTGACTCGGTGATGTCAGGTTTTGGGCAGGACGCCGTGTTGATAGGCTCGGGAACAGGCACTGGATCGTTCTCTGCGCCAGCCCTCGTGACAAGCAGTGCAGGTTCCTCAGGCCGCACCCCTGTCAGCGTCGCAACCGCCGACCTCAATGGAGATCAAAAGCTCGACATCGTTACCGCCAACCGCGCCACCAACGACTTGTCCGTCTTGCTCGGTGAAGGCAGCGGAGCATTCGAAGACCCACTCATCGTTCCAACCGTCTTTGGAGCGGATGCAGCAAACGTCGAAGACGTGGCCATTGGTGACTTTAACGGCGATGGCATTCCAGACTTGAGTGCTGTCAATCCTGCGCGCGATTCAGTGAGCATCATGCTCGGCTTTGGGGATGGGCTCTTTGCTGCCCCGCAAACGTACCCCGTCGCCGGACAACCATTCAGCCTCACCGTGGCCGACTTCGATGGTGATGGCATCGATGATCTTGCAGTTGCCAGCATCGACGTAGGCACCGTGACCACCTTTACCTCGTTCACACATCCATAAGGCCAGGCTCATGCTTCGCAACACACTATTCTCTCTCGTGGTCCTTGGCCTGCTGTCAGCGGCACCTGCTGTTGTACACGCCGACAAAGAAGCGTCGGCTGTTCACTACAAGGAAGCTAAGAAAAAGTACAATCTTGGTGATTTTGAAGAGGCCATCGTTCTCTTCAAGAAAGCTTATGATGAGCATGAAGCACCAGCCTATCTCTACAACATTGCGCAGGCCTATCGGCAGATCAACAACTGCAAGAAGGCGCTCTTCTTCTACGAACGATTCTTAGCCGAGAAGCCTGGCTCTTCGCAGGAGGAAACCATCAAGGGCTATGTTGCTGCGCTCAATAAAGAGTGCCCCGATGATGGCTCGAACGTTGGCGCGCTGAACGAAATCGATGATCCTGTGGCGAAGCCGACAACCAAGCCGGCGACCCAGCCCGCGGTAACGCCTGAAGCCAAGCCCGAGACTCAGCCGACGATCACAAAACCATTGACCTCCGAGCCCCGCGGTCCGATTGTTCGACTAGGCGCCGATGGTGGTTTTGCGATGGTGAGCATGGGCGACGTAGTAACTCCGGTCACACCCGAGCTGGCCCTTGCGGCGACCTACCTGCACGCGCTCGGTGATATCGAGCTGCGAGCCGGTGCTCGCGTGGCGCTCGCAACGATGGCGTACGAGGCGATGGAGGGCGACTCGACAATGCTGATGACTCGCTACCAAGCAACTCTGGGCGCTGGCTACCCGATTGGGCCAAAGCTCCGCGTGGGTGGCGACATCGCCCTGGGCCTCCTCGGGCTATCGGCTCTTGACCCCGGCAATCCCTTCACCGCGGGAGCCGCCGAATCCAAAGCGGTTAGCAGCTTCGCCTTTGGCGTGAATGCCGAGGTTGAGTATGCTCTGGCAGAATCTCTGGGCGTCTCCGGAGGCTTGAGCTATGGTTCCTCAGGTGTCGGCGACGAGTTTGCCTCCGACATCACATCCATCGGAACCCTGAGCCTACTTGGAGGAGCCCGCTATCGCTGGTGAGCCAAAGAACCTGCTAGACAGCAATCTGGACAAGACCACAACGAGTCCAGCCGAGGCGCGCACACGCATTTCCCAGCCTCCGCCTCCAGCACGTCCTGCAAGCCAAGTTGGCTCGCAACCTGGCGGTGTGTTGCCAGTTGGTTCACAGCCCGGAGACTCGCGTGCCGGTAGCGTCTCGGGCGAGGGCTCGCACATCAGTGTCGAGGTCGGTGACCTCATCGACAACAAGTACCGCGTTGAAGAACTCATCGGCCAGGGCGGCATGGGGCAAGTGCTCGGTGCAACACATCTAGAGCTTCACCAAAAGGTCGCGCTCAAATTCATGAGCCCGGCGATCATGGAAATTCCCGGGGCCGTCGCTCGCTTCACTCGCGAAGCACGAGCGGCGGCAAAACTTCGCAGCAAGCACGTTTGTCGCGTGCTCGACATCGGCGAGACCCCCGAGGGCGCGAAGTACATCGTTATCGAGTACCTCGAAGGCTCCGACCTCTCCGAGCTTCTCATGATCAAAGAGAAGCTTCCTTCGCGAGAGGCAATCGACTACATCGTGCAAGCGTGCGACGCCCTGGGCGAGGCGCACGAGTTTGACATCGTGCACCGCGACATCAAACCGGCGAACCTTTTTCTCGATAGCAGCCGAGAGGGCGAGGGTCTGCTCAAGGTGCTCGACTTCGGCATCTCCAAGAACCTTGGCAACGACCCAGACATGATCGTAACCGCGACCAACGCGCTCATGGGTTCGCCGCTCTACATGTCACCAGAACAGCTGCTCACGCCAAAGAAGGTGGATACCCGTGCCGATATCTGGTCATTGGGAATTGTCTTACACGAGCTGTTGGTGGGGAAACCGCCGTTTCAAGGGGAAACGCTTCCCGAAGTTATCGCGCTTATCGTCAACCAAAGTAGAAAGCCCGCGGACGCGATTTCAGAAGACATACCAGCAGAGCTGCGAACCATCATTGCCAAGTGTCTCGAGCGAGATCCGGTTCGCCGCTATCGAACAGCCGAGCAACTCGCCGACGCGCTTCGCGCGGTTGCCCCCGAGAGTGCTAGCGTTGGTCGCAAGGGGCATGCCCTGGAAACCGCTGCGATCACAGCGGCCAAGCCTTCACTGCCATGGAAGCGAATCTCGGTCGCTGGAGCTGCAGTCGCCCTGGCTGCTGTTCTCTTCTTTGTGATGAGCGGCGGCGACTCGAAGCCCAAAGCGCCAAAGGCGCCTGCTGCAAATTCAATTGTGCCTGCGAAGAGCGATGTGCCTTTGACACGTGATGTTGTTGTGCCGTCAACCAAGCCTGCTGTTGCACCTGACGCGCAGGCTGCTGAAAACTCAGAAGTTGTCTTAGGCGAGGGCGTCACCAAAGAAGGCAGAGAGCCCACCTCGACGGCCCCGCAAGTTGCGGCTGAGTCTCCAAACAAGCGTGAGTCGAGGTCGAAGTCGAAGCCAAAGAGCAGCAAATCCAAGGGCAAAGCATCTCAAGCCAAGTCCCAAGGTGCCAAGCGCTCCAAGCCCAAGGGAAATGGGGCAAAGGAAGGCCTCATGGATCCCTCCGACGAAGGCAAAGGCAGCCGCGCCCCTGGAGATGATGACGTGATGGATCCCGAGCTGTAGGCGTTTTTGAAACCGAGGTATCGTTCTACGGGGATCTGACGTTGAAGCTTTTTACCGACCACGATGATTTGGTGACGGTTCTTGGAAACCGTGGCATTGAACGCGCTGCTACCAACGAGGATTAAGCAAGAGCGGATTCTATCTGCAGGCGGCGAGGGCAGATGGACTTTGTAAGGGAACAACGCAGCGGCGAGCGCTTCGTGTCTAAGAATAACACGGAGTTGCTGCAGCGAACGGCTACGGAGCGTCCTTGGTATCTTCGGTGGAGCGCTGAGCGACCATGGCCCCCGTCCACCATTCGTAGTCGCGTCCAAGGTCGTCGTCGTCCGGAAAGAAGACCAAGTACGTCATCGCATCGTAGGCAAGAAAACTTGGTCGTCCTCCTATGTCGTAGCCAATCTGATGCACGGTTCGCCACGTACCTGTGTTGAAGTACGCTGCTGGGACTCCAGCAAAATTTCCCAAGGGAACCATGGAGGCAAAGTGGGAGTGGCCGTTGACCACGAAGCGCAGCCCTTTGCGCCGAGCGAGCTCTTTGGCTCCGTGCCTTGCCATGTGTCCGTCGAAGTTGTGTTGGATAATCTTGTAAACTCGCGTCAGTCTCTGGTCGTGGGCTCCTGCCATGATGCGCTTTGTGCTGAGCTCCAAGAGCAGTCGCAATCGCTTGCCGGTATCAAACCCAAACCGCCGCTTGTCTTTCATCCAATCCTTCACAAACGGCTTTGAGAAGAAATCCTCAACGAGGCCGGCCCAGGTGTCGCCAATGGGCCTTAGCAAGCTTCGGTCAATTGCGCCTTGCCTTCGAACCCATGCAGGCACAGCGTAAATCGGACGTACGTCATCGATGTCATCGAGTTCTGGGTAGTCCTCGATGTCAACAACTTTGCGTACTTCGCGCGGGAAGCGAACAATAAGTTCCGATCCAATGGCATCACCGATCGTAGCGCGCCCATCGAGGCTCTGATTGATGCTGTCGCTAACGTGACCGTGATAAGCCAAGACGCCGTGGTCGCGAAACTCCAACTCTTGCGGGAACTCGATGTCCCGGTCTTCGCCTGTCATTGCTAGCCAAATCTTGCGCCGAGCTTTGGGCGCGAGCTGCAAAAGCCGGTCGTGATTGCCAAGGATGTAGCGGATTTCTAGTTCGCCTCGTCGAACGTGTTTGCGAATGCGATCGAAGAAGTGCTTTTCGCGAAGAAGTATCGCGTCGGTGATGCGCTCAATACATTCGATGAGCTCAGAACTTGTCTCATGATAGGGGCGAGTCGCACCGTCAAACCACTGCGGTGATCGCACGATGTCGAACAAATCGCCAGTAAAGCAGAGAATGGCCGCTCGCTTGCCTCGAGCCGCCTGAATCCGGGTCCAGAAGCGCTCAAAGGTGTCGCTCTTCGCAATCGCGGTCCCATGAAGCGCATCGGTTAGATGAATGTCGCTGACGAGAATCAGCATTTGACGATCCGAGACGCTCATTGCTCCACCGTACTATCGCTCATTCGATGGGGCCACGTGTTCTTGTGTTGGCGATAAACTCGCCACGAGGATCTCCCGACTCTCTGAGCCAGTCGGAATACACGAGACGAGAATCAACATCCGAGGGATCTGCGCAGATCGCATCGAGAAGTTCTGAGCCGTTCATGACGCCCTGAGTGTAGGACGAAATTGGACTTCTGCCTTGAGGTGACGCATTCCTCTATTGGAACTCGTTCATGGCATCATATCACGACATCCATGTCGCGATTCGTGGCAGCTGTGCGAGGGGCGAGCCACCATCGAACCAGATCGCGCGCACATGACACCTTGGCACATAGGTTGCTCATTGCTGCATCATGAGTATTCGTATCGCAACTTCTCTCTCTCTTCTGTGCCTCGCCATCACAGCCGCTTGCGGCGGTGGAGACTTTGGGGACGGTGAGCCCAGCGGTGAGGGCCTCGGAGGGGATACAGAGGGGACCGAGCTTCCCAATCAGCTTACTGCTGGCGAATGGGATGACAACGAGTATTTCGAGTTTTTCTTAGACAGCATCAACGGGATGTTCTCCGAGGATAAAGAGGTCGCGAGTGTCGACCTCAGAGGACGTGTCATTGTTACAGCGTCCAACGAGATTGGTGCCCCCCTCTCGAATGCAACGATCGAAGTCTTCGATGATCGAAACACCTATCTCACGGCTCCAACAGGGTCGGATGGTCGCGTGCTCTATTTGCCCAACCTCGATGGAGCGCCAGAAGCCAGTGCAAGCTTGCAGGTGCGTATCAGTCCCCAAGATGCAGAGCCGGTTGTGCAAGTGGCACCCTCGGGCTCGGAGTGGCAACTCACGGTTACCGGTGCCCCGGCCCAGCTGCCAACAAACTTAGATCTCGCATTCGTTATTGATGCAACGGGTAGCATGTCCGACGAGTTGGAGTATGTGAAGGCAGAGGTTGCTTCGATCTCGGCGGGCATTCAAGGTCGTGCGAGCGATGTGTTGATTCGCTATGGCCTTGTCGTCTATCGAGATGAAGGGGATGAGTACACGGTTCGTTCCTTTGACTTCACAAGCGACCTCACCGAGTTTCGCAGCAACCTCAATGCGCAGAGAGCGGGTGGCGGTGGCGACTATCCCGAAGCGATGGACAAGGCCCTAGAGACGATGAATCAGCTGGAGTGGATGCCTGCTAGCAGCAATGCTGTGCGAATGGCGTTCCTTATTGCAGATGCTCCGTCACACGATGAAACTGCACAGGACTTTCTTGAGGAGGCAAACCTCGCGCGCACTTCAGGAATCAAGATCTATCCGGTGGCAGCAAGTGGCGTCGGACAACGTGCTGAGTACCTCATGCGTGTTGCGGCTGGTCTTTCGCTGGCACGCTACATCTTTCTCACGGATGACTCGGGAGTTGGTGACTCTCATGAAGAGCCACACATTCCTTGCTATCAGGTAGAGCTGCTCAACGGGCTCATGGTTCGGACGGCCCTCTCTGAACTTGGCGGAGCCTACATCGGGGTCGAGCAAGACAGCATTGTTCGAACGGTGGGTGAGTACGACAGCGCTGGTCGCTGTATCGTTGAGGCGCAACAGTAGTGGAGCCTTGGCGATAGCAGCTTACAGCGAAAGGCGCGCTCAGGTCGCCATCGAGGCAGAATGTTCCCCTGCAAGCGTGCCATTCTTCCAATGTAGGAGCTCAGCAGCTACGCGCGCACGCGAGATAGGGCTTTTTCTGAGTGCTCCGAGGTATTCGCAGTTGGAGTTTCTGCCGGCCCGTTCATGGTGGCGTTCTTAGTCGAAGGTGGCCCGACGCTGGATGCATGCTTCGCTTTCCGAGCACCAGCGTGTATTGTCCCGAAACCAACTCTCGCGACCAACGCCATGTCCATCTACTCCGATGCAGAGATTCCCGAATCAACAGCGCGCTATCGCGATCAGTTTCGAACGGAGAACATTGGACCGAACTATCGCGGTTGGCTTCACTTCGCTTTCACAACAGCTGGTGCAATAGCCGCGTTGGTTTTCGCATCAAGTCAGGTGCGCGATGTGAGGGGCTTTGAATGGCTCGTCATTCCGATAAGTTTTCTTATCGCCAACCTTGGCGAGTACCTTGGTCATCGTCACCCCATGCACCACAAGATGTGTGGAATGGGTCTTCTCTTTCGGCGCCACACCCACGAGCATCATCGCTTCTTCACAGATCGTGCGACCGCCTTTGAGTCACCTCGCGATTTTAAAATCACGCTATTCCCGCCGATCATGCTGATCTTCTTTCTGGGGTTCTTAGCGGCTCCCATTGCGGGCTTGCTCTACCTGGTTAGCACCGCCAATGCAGCCTGGCTCTTCGCAACGGTTGTCATTGCCTATTTTCTAACGTACGAGTGGCTCCATTTCTCGTACCATGTTGCCCCCGATTCATGGTGGGGACGGTTGCCGCTTATGGGAACACTTCGCAAGCACCATACCTTGCACCACGACCCAAAGCACATGGCGACCTGCAATTTCAATATCACCTTTCCCATTGGTGATTGGCTATTTGGAACCGTGTACAAGCCGAAGAAGTCTCGGGCAGGCTAGCTATGCGCTTGCTGCGATTCTCTAGGGGCTAAGAAAAGCTCGGAGTCTTTGTGAGGCATCATTGCGCCTGGTCTGTGGCAGACATTGTTTGCGTCTCACAGCTGTGCAGCTCTTGGATGCAGTGCAATTCGCATCGGGGTTGATTCGAATCACAGCTGGTGCGGCAATCACCAAACGCCGCTTCACAGGCCGATTGCCCGGTTACGCGAAGCGGTTCAAATGCCCGGCCGTCGAGGCTACAGGCGAGCTCGCAGGAATCCACGCTCCAACTTCGCCGACAGGACTCATTGCACCTCTCATGAGTTGCTGGGTCGCGTGGGTGGTTGTATTTGTAGCAACGGTCAAAACACGCATTTGCGGCCTCTGGGTAGCAGTGGCGTTTGCGACAGTGAATCTCTTCGTCGATGTGCGGCGCTTTGGGATGTACAGGCACAGCATTGGGAGCAATCGTTCCCGTATCCCCCTTTGGCTCCGTGCTCGTCTCGGGCGACAGCAGTCTAGATGTCTCGGCTGAGTTGGATGGGGATGTGTCAGCAAGTTGGGAGCGGCAGCCCATCGCCAAACCGAGCACAAGGCAACCGAGCACAAGGCAACCGGTACCTCGGCGCAGAGCTCGCTGAGTTGTCCCCAACATGGGGCAAAGGGACCAGCTTGGCTTGTGCTCGGTTGCACTTGGCAATGGAACGAGTGAGCACGCTCAATCTCTTTGAGTCATAGGCTCGCGGGTTAGAACAGAGAGTCGTCGCAGCCAGCGCAAAGACACTCATCACCTTCGCACGTTTGCTCGCAGACACTTGCAGTCAGGCATTGTGTGTTACAGCCGCCACCACTGCAGTCAATGCTGCAGCTTGAGTTGGGCCCACAGTCGATGTTGCAGTTACCACCCGAACAGGAAATATCGCAGGTTGCATTGTCTGGACAGTCAAAGTCGCAGTTTCCTTGGGGGCAGGAAAACTCGCAGTTGCCTCCTTCCTCACATTGACAGGAAGAACCTGAGCAAACTTCATCGCCACAGGCACCTGCACCAAAGCTCAGGACGAAGGCAAAGGCGAGAAGAACGAGAGGCTTGGCGGCGGTGGAAAGAACGCGTCGTAGTTGAGTTGTCATAATATGCTCCTAGGCAATGGGTTCGTTGTGATGCCTCTTCGTAGAGCAGCCCCCGTGCCACATGAAATTCTAGTAGGTTAGCGGCAAACAAGCGTGCATATGCGCCAACCGGGGTTTACGCGCCGAAGTGAGTGCAGGCTGGAGCCTGCAGCCCACTCGCAGCGGGCGTTCTCGCAGCGGGCGTTCTCGCAGCGGCCGTTCTCGCAGCGGCCGTTCTCGCAGCGGCCGTTCTCGCAGCGGCCGTTCTCGCAGCGGCCGTTCTCGCAGCGGGCGTTCTCACAGCGGGCGTTCTCGCAGCGGCCGTTCTCGCAGCGGGCGTTCTCACAGCGGGCGTTCTCGCAGCCCTCTCACGGTCACCTCGTCCGGCACCCCTCTTCCCATCATGTTAGCCACTACAGTCTCCTTAATGCGACTCGGTGTCGAGCTTGATGTTCTTAAGAAGTTTTCGTAGATGATTTCGATCCATGCTCACTGCGCGAGCCGCCCGACTCATGTTGCCATCGTATCGATCGAGCAGCTCCGGAACGTAGCGCGCTTCCCACGATCGTATGATCGCCTCTTTTGCCTCGCGAAATGGGACGGTAAAGTCCAGAACGTGGTTTGGCGATGCTATGTTAGTGAGCTCGTCGTCAAGTTCGCCAAGAACCAGTGAGCGCTGGACAAATGTGCGAAGTTCGCGAACGTTGCCCGGCAAGTTTTGGCGCATGCATCGAGTGATGAGCTCGGCTGGCGCAGCCGCTTCCGGGTCGTCACTAAGCTCTCGATAAAAGTGCTCCACGAGCATCGGGATGTCCGAACGACGGGTTCGCAACGGTGGCATTTCCAAGCCAATCACGTCGAGTCTGTAGTAGAGGTCAGCGCGGAATGTTCCCCGGTTCACTTCCTCTCGGAGGTCACGGTTCGTTGCTGCGATTACGCGAGTGTCGACGTCAATCGTCTCGGTTCCGCCAACCCTGCGAATTTTTCGATTCTCCAAAGCGCGCAAGAGCTTTGGCTGCATGTCGATCCCAAGTTCACCAACTTCATCGAGAAAGATCGTTCCGCCTTGGGCCCGCTCGAAGGTTCCGATGCGCTGTGAGACCGCGCCGGTAAACGCACCCCTCTCATGTCCAAACAACTCGCTCTCAATTAGAGAATCAGGAATCGCTCCACAGTCAACAACTACGAAGGGGGCGTCTCTGCGGTTTCCCTGCTGATGGATTGCCTTGGCCATGGCACCTTTGCCAGTGCCTGTCTCGCCGGTAATAAGGACGTTTGCGGTCGTTGGCGCAACGCGCTCTACAAGGGCAAAGATGTGTCGCATAACGGCGCTGCTGCCCAAGACTTCGCCAAACGCCGCATCCGCGCTTAGCGCTTCAACGCGGGTCTCGTCTTGGCTAACTCCAAAACGCAAACTGGTTTCCCCAACAGAGATGACCGCAGCATCTTCTAGGTAGGCAACCTTGATGCGATTGCCCCCAAGCCGGGTGCCATTGGTGCTTCCCAGGTCTCGTATGAGAAAGCCCTCGTCCGTCGCCTCGACTACGCAGTGGTGTCTCGATACGGCGGCGTCGGTCAAGATGAGGTCATTGGCTGGAGCGGTGCCAATCGATAGACTGCGACCACTTGCTGCAGTCACAACGCCCTTGTCGCGGCCCGCAAAGACTTCAACGCTGCAGGCAGCAAATACCCGCTCTTTGTCTTTCGACGTTAGTGCCTTGGTGGACCAATGGGCTTGGCGAGTTCGATTGGAGTTGGCCACGGGCTAAGAGTACCGGCTGATGTATGCGCGAGATAGAGCAGAGGGCGACGCCAGACATAGGCGCCCACCCAAGTTGCTCGCCTGGCTTAGAAGCCGTCGTCGTCTCCTGGGACCTCAGGCAGATCCTCGAGATCGGGAAGATCATCGTCGCCATAGTCGCCGGTGTCCCAGTCGGGCAGCCCGTCTTCCCCACAAGGGATGGAGACAGTGGCTTCGTCTGTAGAGACCTCGCCGTTTTCGAAGTCCACGCTCGTTGTACTGCCGTCCGCGTCCACGACCTCAATGTCGAGCCCGTCATTGCACATCGAGAAGTCGCAAAGGTTTACACCATCGAGATTGACGCTCGTGCTTCCCTCCGCGTCTACGACCTCAATCGATTGTGTAAGCTCGGGACACTCGCCATCGAGCGACTCCCAACTGCCCTCAAGGGTTGCGAGGATGTCCTCAAAGCCCGGCACGGTGATGCTCACGCTGCCGGAAATTACCGCCGAGGCATCTACTCCGATGTCGATGCCCCATTCGCCCGCAAGCTCTGCTCCGTCGATTGATAGACCGTCACAATCGAAATCGAGTTCGACCTCGTCGTCGGTTGCAGTGATGTCGATGTCCAGATTGCCGCTGAAGATACTTAGTCCAACATCAGAAGCACATGCATCAAACGAAAATGCAACGTGTACATCACCGTCTGCATTCGTGGTTACGTCAACATCGGCACAGCTCTCATCGGTCAGAGAGTCCAGGAAGTCGTTTACACCGGCGTCAATTTCTCCTTCCAAGTCGAAGACGAAGTTTTGCCGTTGACCGATTTGACCAGCCGAAACGGTGGCGTTGCTCAGTGCAAGCAAGCGACTTGCAGCATCCGCGCTTTGCACACTTTGCTGTCGATTGTTGGGAGTCGGTTTGTCATTGGGCTGCCCCTCTGATGCACAACCCATGGTGCCGAGACCAAGAGTGAGGGAAAGGGTTAGAGCTTTGCTTAAGATAGTCTTCATAATCGTTCTCCTGTTTTGGGGGCTTGATTGCCAGAGTGGCGCCTCCTTGAACTACAAGGCCCATGCCGAACGACAACTCCAGCGAAATCCACGGTCTAGCCGACGCGGGCCCTGTGAAAGACTGGGCACAAGCGGAACAAGTGCAGGCCAGAGCCAGCACAAGTTCATCACTTCGTTTGTGGCGACGAGTTGTGTTTTCGCGCTACCTGGACCGTTTTGGAGAGAGCAAAGGTCCCCCGACGATTCGCCCCGACTTCAAGTAGATCGCGCCGCTGGCAACATCGACCGTCGTGCCATTGGGACACTCGGCCAAGAGATCCGGGCGCAGCGTATCGACGGCTTGGTTCACTTGTTCGACAAGCGGGTCGCCCTCCGACGCAATGGGAGAAACGCAGTAGGCTCCCCGGCTGTTGATGCTCACGGTTTCAAGACCAAGCGGAAGCAGCATGGCAATCGCGCCTTGCAACGCCCTGTGCGCTCGCTCAACCGAGCTTGCAGCCGAGCCAAGCGGCGCCAATGAAAAGGCGACTCGGATTGCTTGGTGGTGTTCTCGCGGCTCGGCCGCACTTTGCTCGGGACAAACAGCGCTTCGAAGTCCACGCAGAAACGTCGCAGGACTCTTGGGTCTTCGGCCCGGCGCAATGCTCATGGCCTCGGTCACGATGCGGTCGAGCGCCGACGACACCGGAACTCGGGCCGATGGAAGCGGTCGCGCCGCCCGACGGTGCAAGCTGTTCATGACAGTTGCAGACGGTGCAGTGAATGGGAGCTGCCCTGTCAGCATCTGGTATGTGAGCACACCAAGTGCGTAGACATCAGTGCGTCCATCGATCGTGCCGCCTGAGAGTTGTTCTGGAGACATCGCGCAGGGAGAGCCCACAATTTGACGACTCATGGTCAGGGTCATACCAGGCGTGTCAGTAATCTTCGCAACTCCAAAATCCATCAGAATTACTCGATTGTCATCGGCCAGAAAGACGTTTGATGCCTTGATGTCTCGATGCACAATGCCACGGGAGTGCGCCGCCTCAAGAGCGCCACAGACTGACTCCATGAGCCTTAGACACGACTCGGGTGAGAGCCGCCCCTGAAGACGAATGTGACGGTATAGGTCTCGGCCATGAAGCAGCTCCATCGCAAAGTACGGGCTGCCTCCAGGCAGTGTGCCTACATCATCAATGGGCAGCACGCTCTCGTGGTTGAGGGTTCGAATGACTTCAATTTCGCGAGCGAAGCGATCTGCGGCATTTGCATGTCCAAGCAACTCTGGGTGTAGCACCTTGAGAGCGAGGTCTTTTGAACCATCGCGAGTTGCCCGGTAGACACAACCGAAACCGCCCCGTCCGAGTAACTCGTAGATCGTGTAGCCGCCAACTTCACTACCTGGAGCAATCGTCTCGTTTGGCTTCACTCGTTAGAAATCCAAGAAGATCGTGATCACTTCGTCGATCCGCGGCACGTTGCCATTGAGCTCGCCGGTCATGTCGACTTCGATTGCGCAGTCCTCGTAGTAGCCCTTGTCGTCAGAGCGGCAGATGTTGGCATCGAAACCGACTTCTCCAATAACGAGATTGGGATCGCGGCATATCCCAGGGAATTCGAGACCGCAGTTGGATGCTCCGCAAAGGCGACCACTGAGAAATGCTTCCGCCGAAATATCTTGGTGGTCCTGAAGGCCGGTGCCTCCGCAGGCGACGAGAATGCGCTCGTCTTCTGGCAAGAAGAGGTTGCCGTAGAATGCCGCTTCCTCGTAGTTGAATTTGTCGGCAAGGGCATCGTTCCAAGTGAGGCTTGGGTGCGCGCCTCGCGGAGAAATTGCAACGGGGTTGTCGAATGCGTTTGCGTGCGCGAGCAGGCATGCGGAAACCCAGCGTTGGCATGGTCCGTCGCACTCAGTGTTGGCCCAGCTCGTGGCCAAAGCGAGATTGCCTCGCGCACGAAAACCAGAGCTTTCGACAACAAGCTCTTGCTCTTCTCCGAGTGCACAAACCGAGAGATAGGTAAGAAGCTCAAGGCCGCCCGGCGCGCCTAGCATCATGGCAAAAGCGTCCTCATCCAAGAGGATTTCCGAACCATCACCATTCGCCGAACCAAGAGGGGCTGTGACTAGTGCATCGACTGCATCGAAGTTCAGAAGCAGGCCGTTGTTGGAGAGCTTGCCCTCGATGGGACCTGTGCTGGAACAGGCAATGAGTCCGCCAACAAGCAGCGGTAGGGCATACATCATAGATCTCATTCCACATGAGGATAGCAATTTGCGTGACACCTGATCCAACGTCTGATCGCGAGAGCGAGACGGTCTTTCTGGCCTTACAGCGCCACATCGAGTCCTGGTCTCCAGGTGTTACGATGACGCAGTGCCCCGGTGTAGCATCTGTCACAGGCGTCTAGCAGCCGGTGCGCGATGTCCCAGTGACGGAGTCGCCGTTTCATCGACTGGTTGGTCTGAATTTGTTGGGGACGCTCCTCCCGGCTATCCAGACGCTCAGGTCTTGGGCGTTGGCGGCTTTGCGACCACCTGGAACGTCCCCTGGCAAGATGGCTTTGCGGCCCTGAAGTGGAGCCGAAGAACGTCACCAGCCGTTCATAAGATTTTTTCTCATGAAGCTGAGATGCTGGAGTTGGCTGGTGAGGCGCTGGCGCCAAAGCTCTTGGAACGCGGCATCCTAGAAGGGCGACCATACCTGTTGCTCGAATCGTTGCAGTCCAATCGTGGCACGTTGGGTGCCTTTCTCGATGGCCTCAATGAACCCCTTTCCGACGCTGTGTTTCGTGATCTCGCCAGGTTGCTTGTGGGTCACCTTGGGCGTCTACACAGCCACAACGTCCTGCACCAAGATCTAAAACCAGAAAATCTCTTTCTTCTCCCCAATGCAGTTCGCTTCCTCGATTTTGGCTTGTCCCGACGAGCGGATGCTATCGAGATGCACAGCCAAGCGATAACCCCCGAATACGCTGCCCCCGAGAGACTACGTGGAGACGTTGGCGACTGCGCATCAGACATCTACTCACTTGGCGTCGTGCTTTATGAAGTGGCAACGCTGCGGCTGCCGTTTGTCAGCGAGAGCATGTCGGTCGAGTTTGAGCACATGCACTCCAAGCCGCCGACCCCAAGTCAGTTCGCGCCCATCTCGGGGGAGATGGATTCTCTTCTCGTCGATTGCTTGGCCAAGAACCCCGAGCAGCGTCCGAGCATAGAACAACTCTTAGAGCGTCTTGACGAACAGCCGGCAGCCGCTGTCTCGTCTGTCTCGCGGGAGACGCAGGTATACCGTGAAGCGCGCGTGGTCTACCTGCTTGTGGCCTCGGGACTCACACTGGCAATCACTAAGGTGGATGTGCTGGCAACCGCGCATGATGCCATCGTCGTGTACTACCAAGGAGGCGAATTGCTGTTGGCGTGGTATGCCGACACCAACAGGAATGCAATCCAAGAGGGTGAGTCCTTAGGAACAATTCTGGAGCGAGTTGGTGCCAAAGACGTGTGCCTTCACCTCGACGATGTGCAGATGTTGCGGCGGGCTGGGCAGCATGATGTGCTCTATGGCGCTGCCATCGACAATGTAGCGGCTTGGCGCGTGGGAGTCTCCGGTGCTGGCATAGCGCGTTCCAAGCCCCTCTCGTCCCGTCGAGTTGTGGAGCTTGGCGACACGCAACTCATAGGACGCGCCCAGGAGCTGCAAGCGGCCCTCGATGCCATCGAGCGCGTGATGCAGCAGCGAAGACCCGAGATCGTGACCCTGGTTGGGCCAGCGGGAACTGGCAAGTCTCGACTCTTGCGCGAGCTTGCCGAAGCGAGTGCCGAGCGGTTTCCCGAAGCTACGTTGCTCAAACTACAACTTGATACGGGCCTTCTTCGCGAGCTCGATCATGGTGAGATGCTGCTAGACCGAGCGAGCTTTGGGCCACTCATTGTGCTCGTCGACGATCTGCTCGAGCACAGCAATGAAGAACTCGATTCCCTTGAGTACGCATGCCTGGATGCTTCCGATCGGCCAATCGTGCTCGTTGGGTGTGCGCCACAAGACGTCCAGGTGCAACGGCCAAGCTGGGGACGTCGGGCAGCACGGCATACCGAAGTTACCCTATCGTTGCTCACGGCGAGCGACAGCTGCTCACTTCTAGAAGCTCTGCTGGCTCCCGCCGAGTACATTCCCCAAGAGGCGCTCGACTTGCTTGTTGGCATTGCCGATGGATTGCCCCAAGGCATTTACGATCTTGCGATCAGCTTGCATCGGGATGGCTACCTCATCACTGATACATTGGGGCGCGTGCGTTTGGATGCCGCTCGTCTAGTGGCTTCGCCAGATCACTCCATGGGTGGCTGGCTCGCCGAGGCGTGCATCGAAGGAGTTCCCGAGTCGATGGCACAGCTAATTGGGGCTTGTGCCCTTCTGCCCAGGGCCTTTTCGGCTTCTGAAGTTCTCGCATTGGTCGATGACTTGCCCAATTCTCAGAGTTTTCCTGATGTGCCAATGGGCCTGCTCTTTTGGTGGAACCAGAGCGTCCTCACTTGCGATGATGATCTCTTCGCGTTTGACTCGCCGGTCCTGAAAGCTGCGCTTGCCTCGCGTGTTCCAACGGAGACGGCCCAACGATGGCACCGTGCTGCACTTCGATATTGGGAACGTGAGTGCAAGCGCGAGGGTGAGCACGCCATGCAACGGATCGCCATTCACGCCAGACTCTGTGGCGAAGCACGGCGAGCAGGATTGGCCTATGTGGCGCTTGGGTTGGATGCCCAGCGTTGTCACAGGCCGGTGGATGCTGAGCGCTTCTACCGAGAAGCTCTTCATCAACTCCCCGAGGACGAAGATGCGCTGCGACTTGAGGCTCTCAAGGGCTGCGGCTGGGCCGGCTATCGCATCGACAAAGCCATGGAGGCAGTGGGAGCCCTGGACGAAGCCGCCGCGTTGGCTCGGCGCTTGGAGGACAATCGAGAAGTCGCGCTCTGCCTGCTCGAGTCGGCAACCGCACTCGATTGGGCTCAGAGATTTTCTGAATCCCGCGATCGAGTCAATGATGCAGAAACTTTCGGCGAGCACGCGCACGATGCGATCGTCGATCTTCGGTTGAATCTCGGGCGGGGTCGTAGCGCATGGCGAAGTGGAGAGCACAGCATCGCCATTCCCCTACTCGTGGACGCGGCGGAAACTGCGGCCGCCCTTGGCGACTCAGATACCCGGGTGGTGGCGCTGATGCTCTTGGGGCCAGCGCTGGTGGTCGATGGTCGCGTGGCGGCCGCTGAAGCCTGCTTTCAGGACCTGATCGACCTGTGCCATAGCGCCAATGACAAACTCCACCTTTGCGCGACCTATGGCAACCGCATGTTCCTCAGGTCGGCGATGCAGGATACGGAAGGCGCTCGGGATGACTTGCGAGAAGCGGTGCGCCTCGCCAGGCAAGTTGGCCATCCTGGTCCAGAGCGTGTGGCAACCTACAACCTGGCTGAAGACTTGTACTGGAGCGGCGAAGATGACAAGGAGGCGCTTGAACTCGCCCGACGCTCACAAGACTTGGCGACGCGATTTCTTAGCGAGGCAGTTGTGGAAGATGGGTTGCTCGTGGGGCGAATCCTCGTGGCACTGGGCAGGGTCAAAGAGGCCAAGAGGCAACTTGATGCGTGCGCTGCTACGCTGCCAATGGCGGATTGGTCGGAGGGTTCGTTCTGCTTTGGCACCATGTTGTCTCTTTGCGCTGTGCCTTTTGAACCTCGTCGATGGCAGCAGCTCATTAATGCTGCTCGAGCGTGCATGGGTGCAGATGATCTGATGGAGCTTCGCTACTGGCGCGCCCGCCACGCTCTTGAGGACAAACGGGAGAAGGACGCCCGTGCTTGGATCGACGAGTGCTTACGCGATGTCGTGCACTGCGAAATCTGGCGGGATCGATTGCAGCATCTTTCGGAGCTCTGCGAAGTATTCTGAGACAAGTCTTGGGCTTTCAGCGATGTTAGGGATGCTAGAGATTGTGCATAGAGACCGCTTGTCCAGTGAGCTCTTCGCTCAGCGACCAGAGTTTGGCCGCCTGCGATGGATCTTTGGCCGCTCTCGCGCAGCCGACACGCACAGGATATCCGCGAGTTCCCGACATGCCCTTTGGACCGAAGTAGTCTCCACCACGGACCTCCGGATCGGTTGCCGCCCGCAGCGTGGGTAGCGCACCTTGCGCGGGTTTCATGGCCATGACGGCATTGAAGAGTCCTGCGCCGGGGATATTTCGCTGCAAGTCCGTCGAGGTCCAACCGGGATGTGCCGCGGTGGAGATGGTTCGTGCACCTGCCGCTTTAAGTCTGCGGTCGAGTTCAAAGGTAAAGAGCAGGTTGGCCCGCTTGCTTTGGCCGTACGAGGCGATTCGCCAGTAGGAGCGGCGCTCGAAGTTGAGGTCGTCCAGATGCACCCGGCCTTTGTAGTGGGCGAGGCTTGAGACGGTCACGACCCGAGCGGCTGGCGCATTGTTTAGCAATGGCAGCAGTTGGGCCGTTAAGCTGAAGTGTCCAAGGTGGTTGACGCCAATCTGCATCTCGAAGCCGTCTGAAGTTGTTGTGCGTTTCGGGGGCATCATGATGCCAGCGTTGTTGATGAGGAGGTCTAAGAGAACTTCTGATTCTCTTGTGCGCTCTGCGAAGGCTTGGATTGAGGCAAGGCTCGAAAGGTCTAGCAAACTAACCAGAACATTTGCGCTGGGTGCACTGCGAAGAATTCTGTCCCTCGCCGCGTCGGCACGCTCTTGACTTCGACACGCCAGAATAACACGCGCGCCACGCTCGGCTAGAACTTGGGCTGTGACAAACCCGATGCCAGAGTTGGCACCAGTCACGATTGCGAGCTTGCCGCTCTGGTCTGGAACTCGCTCGCGTGTCCACTTCATGCCGCAACGGTACCAGCGGAGAGCGTCACGCGGGTGATCTCCGACTTGGCAAAGATGCGCACGGGTGGGCCCCAATAGCCAGTTCCGCGACTGATGTAGAGCTGGGTGCGCTCGTGGCGCGAGTGGCCTGCAAGTAGCCCACCTTGACTCGCTTTTGCCACGTAGTGCCATGGCCAGATTTGCCCGCCATGGGTGTGTCCTGAGAGCTGCAAACCGACGTTGTGTTTCTTAGCCTCGTGAACGTGGCGAGGTTGATGGGCAAGTAGCACCAGCTCTTTGCTCGGGTCGCGACCCGCAAGAGCAGCCTTCAGGTCGGGCCCATGGCCGGAAAAGAGATAGGCGCGATAGTCATCGATGCCGGCGAGGTCGAAGTAGTTTGAGTCATTGCCGATGCGCACTCGCTCATTGCGAAGAACTCTTATTCCAAGCTCTGTGAGATACGCAATCCAAGAATCAACGCCCGAGTAGTATTCGTGGTTTCCGGTTACAAAGAAGACGCCATGGCGCGCTCGGAGATTTGCTAGAGGAGCTGCTGCCGCACGCAGTTTTTCCACCGGCCCATCGACCAGGTCACCAGTAATAACAATGACGTCAGGATTTGCGGCGTTGGCAGCTGTAACCACGGCATGCACAAAGTCGGCGCCTATGGTGTTTCCAATGTGCACGTCCGTGAGTTGCACCATCGACAATCCGTCCATGCACCTTGGCAATCGGCTGAGGGTGATATCCACTTCGCGAAGCCTCGGCATAACCATGGCTTGGCTAACCTGGGACAGCATCGAGCGAGCCTTCGTGCGCCGCGCTGCATGGAGTTGGGCCCAGGTTCGAAGACGTGTGGAGGTCACCATGTCTTCCAGGGTACCTGGCGAGAGGGCACTCGCCATCGAAAAATCACCTGGGTCTGGAGGCCAACAAAAACGCGCACACTGGGCCCGTGCGCGCGCTCTGAGACACGACTACGTGTCTTACTACTCCCTGCTTGCGGCCTCTTCGACAGCTTTCATCTCAGCTGCCTGCTTCTCGAACATCTCGGCAGCTTCCATCGACCTCTGCTGGTATTTCATGAAAGCGGGAATGGCGACTGCGGCCAGCATGCCCGTTACGCCGGTGATCATCATTGAACTTGCACCGGTGCCTCCACGTGCAGCCATTGAGCTCGGCCACTTCTCGCGAATTGTCGAAAACTCCGCAGTTGCAGCTCCACTGGTGAGCGTCTTAGTGACTGCTGCTTGATACGCCTGGTAGGCCTCAGGTGCGTCGCCAGCATAGGTGGCAACGTGTAGAACGCCGTGAATGCCATCATCGCGAACGCCACCAGCCATGCCGATCTCATAGACGTGGGCAAGCATCCAAACCCCCATCTTAATTCCCTCGACAAAATCTGGTGGCACAGAGGCAGGCATCTGGCTCCACGGAAGCGGAGTGGACGCAATTCCGATTCCCTCGGCCCACGTAGAAAAGTTCCAAGACTCGTTCATGAGTTCGGTTCCCATGGCACTAACCGATTTGCCGCTGATTGGGGCTTCGGTTCCAAATGTGAACTCAAGGCGGTCGGCTTTCACTTCCGCGACTATCGCAACCGGCTCCGTGAACATATTTGCAAGGGTCTTGTCGGGAAGCGGAAGCTTCGCAACATCGATCATCGCTGAGCACTTGCCATCGGCAGGAGTAACGTCAATTCCAGGAACGCCCATGGCAGGAGCCATGCCACAGCCCATGTTCATCAGGGTCCTGAACGGAGCTGGGTCCTTAATTCCCATCGCCATTCGTCCCCAAAGGCCCTCGCTCTGTGGCGTGTATCCGACGAACTCACCAGTGAAGTTGCCCATCACATCCTTCTTCAAGTCGAGCCCAGCAAGCTTTTCATCCTCGTTGGGCATCTCTGCGATCATGGCGTCCATTGGCAAGCGAAAGCCAAAGAGGCTTGAAGGCTTTGCATCGGCAAGAGCCTTCGCCAAGGTGTTTGGAACGGCAGCGGCCGCAGCCACTTTGTCCATCGGCTTGACTTGAAACCAACCACGAGCAGTCATCGATCCATTGCCAAGTCGAATGGATCCAACTGCAAGTTGTGGGTCGCTCATCTGGCCATCGAAGTCAGTTGTAAAGTCGTCGTCGACGTTCTTCATTCCCGGAATGTCCATGACGAACTCTGCATGGCCTCGGTACTCGGATGGCAGTTCGGCAACGCGCTTGGCAAGCGAGCCATGTACCTTGCCACCAAACTCCTTGAGAAGAGCCACGGATGTCGCACAAAGGTAACGGCCGCTTTTTGGAGCGCAAACGAGATCGTCTTCGATCTGATCGACTTCCATGCCATCAACGGTTTCAAGAGTTCCCTTTGTGACCTTGCGAAACGCCTCGCGGTCGGTGACAGGAAGCACAAGGTAGCCCTGCTCCTTTGCCACCATGAAGACCGCAGCTGCGCCACTCAGGTTGATGCCAGCGCTTTTAATCGATGCTGGATCGAGTACATCGACGAGTTCGTTCTTCGACTCCTCGCGCATCTCCGCTACAAGTTTCGCGCCCAAGGGTCGCGCTTCTGCTGTGGCGATGATGTTGCTGACCATCGAGTGCAGCTTGCTCGCAGCTCCAGGTGCCGCAACAATGCCCATCACGGTGTTGGCAGGTGCAAGCGCCCACAGCTCATTGGTCTTTGCGACCTCGGGTGCTGGTGCGTCACCTCGGGGAGGGGCAGGATTGGCAAGCTCTTTGGCCTTGTCACCGACAGCGGCAACGGGGTCCTTTTCGCTCTTCTTTTTGCCTTTGTCGCAGGCACCGACAGCGAGCAGCGCAGCTAGTGTAGGGACGAGAAATCGGAGTTTCATGCCGGCGAGGGTCTCGCTGATCTGCTCACTACACAACCGCAGAGGGCAAGATTTCGCCCTCTCAGTTCTTGGTTCTCAGAGCATTTCCGCTGACTTCACAAATTCACTGATGAACTCGGAGCGCAGTCGAATGAGGCTCTTGTGATTGAGGCTTTGCAGGCCAAAGATGGCAGTGCCATCTGGGCGAATGCGTGACGCGTCAATCTCGTCGCCTGTGAAGTCGAAGTTCTTTGCCTTCTTTGCTTTGGGCTCGACCGTCTTCTTCTTTGAGGCTTTCTTGGCTCGCTTGGGTTGGTTGTTCCCTTGTGCGTGAGCAAGAGGAGCGAAGGTAAGACCCGCTCCAAGAAGGGCGATTGCGAAGAGACTCTTTGTAAGCTTCATAGTAGAGAGAGACCAAAAGGGCGACTCTGTGACAGCTTTTTATTGCCAGAGTTCTCGCTCAACAGCGCGCATGTCGATATCTGGCTTCAAGAGCGGCTTGGTCTCTTCGGGCTTCAGAACAGCAGGTCCGTGTTTTTTTATGCGTCCATTCTTCTTGGTACGATCCACGTTGCGCAGGTTTTTGGTATCAGAATAACTCGCATGTTCGCCATCAGACTTTCTGCTTGCTGGCGCGCGTGTTCCATTTGTTAGAGACGTCTTGTTCTTGTCGCCAACGTTACCCTGGCCGATGCTCACAAGCCCGGAGACTGGCGCGTGCTTGTCGGCAATCACTTCTGAGGTAGTTGCTTGTACGGCAGTTGAATTGCTGCTCCGCCGTTGAGCGGCTGGCGTCGACATGTTCTGGCTTGGAGACCCGATCGAATCGCCTTCTCCGCCAATCAGCATCACAAACGCCGCAATACAAGCAACCATCGCTGCACCCCCCAGAGCCCCTAAGCCAAGAAAGATCTTTGGGCTGGCTGCTGTAAGAGTTGGCGCTGCTGGTGCACTTGCCCAGGCTTCGCGTCGCTTGATCACCAACATCACACCTGCTGCTGCACTCGCACGAGCTGCAAGTTTGCGACCTCCAGATGCCACGGTTGAGACTTCGGTTGCAAGTCGCTTTCGCGCCCGGTGTACTCGCTGCCTCGCAGACGCTTCGGTGATCCCGAGTGCCTCGGCGACGACGGCATGCGACTCTCCCAGGCTGTAGTAGAGAATGAGTGGCTCTCGGTATTTTTCTGGGAGGCTATGTAGGGCGCGCTGTGTATGCTGCCAATCCTGTTGCCACTCGGCCTCGTCCAAGGGCGATGGCGCCGCGCTTGCAAGTTGGTTCAGGGTGTCCATGCCAGCCTGCGCTCGAGGGGCATGACGACGTTGGTGGCGGCGCCAGTAGCGGACCGTATTGCGCACAATACCCGCCAGCCATGGTCGAAATGCGGATGGATCGGACAGGTTGGAAAGCCGCGTCCATGCGGTGACCAACGCCTCTTGGACGAGGTCCTCGACTATCGAGACATCGCCTGTTGCACTAAATGCCACCGCTCGGGCAAGCCCCTGAGAGCGCTCAACCAGTTCGCCAAATGCCTGCAGTTGCCCGCTTTTTGCCGCCTCAACAAGTTCGGCATCGGACATCGCTTGGGGGATTTGCTCGTTTGCGCTCATGGCTCCACTACCTAGAGACCGGCTGGGCCTCTTTGTGACGCATGAAATTTGAGAAAGTTGCAAAGGAGATCGATATCGGTCTGATTGATTTATCCATAAGTATAAATATCTATCTTTCTAGATAGAATCCTAGAGTCTCACTCCTCTGTCTCCCTCTATTTCCAACAGTTTACGATATGGCACGGACCATGCCTAGGACCTTCTCACAATGACACGTATGAAGGACATAGCAATTCGTCGACTCCATCTCCTTGCTCTCGAACGAGGAACGGGATGCGATGGGAAGCAGGCGCTCATTCTGCACTCCGAACTCGCCAAGCTCGGCATGCGCGTCACAAACCCCGAGCTCCTCGCGTCCGCATCAAGCTCTCTGTCTGGCTATCCAGAAGCCATGGCTGCTCTCGCCCAGTTGCGAGGCGGTGACGTGAGCTACGTGCCCCTCTTTTTGGGCTTTCCCGACACGGTTCCAGATGACGATGCGTACTTCGCCAAGCGAATCATTGGCTACCTTGGCAGTGTCTACGAACTTTTCGAAGAAGGCCAGAAGCTCGAGAACGGTATGATTATTCCTCCGTGGCTGTTCTCTCTTGAAGACTTCGGTGCCGATCCAGTTACGCAGTTTCAGAATACTTCTCAGTGGAAAGAAGCAAGAGCAAAGCTCGAAGCGCGCGAGAGCGATAGCCATACCGAGTGGATGAACTTGGAAGTGGTGTTCTCCGATAAGCTCGAGTCGCGCCTTCTCACTTGGCTTCAGAGCTGCCTCTATGCAAAGTCGTCCATCAAAGAAGTGCTTCACGAGGATCTCAAGGAGCTACTCGCCTTCTTTGGCACTGCTGCGATCGATATGGAGCAGATTTCGATCAAAGAGAACAAGGCCCTGGTCTTGCGACTTCTCTGGCAACTCGCGCGTTACGAAGATCTTGCGTCGGGCGTAAACACGTCCACCGATGTGCTGCGCATGTTTGCCGCCATCACGGGAAGCGACATCAGCCTGTCTTCCGGTGTGAGCTTTCCCAAGCTCAGTCGCAAGCAGCGACGCATTGTGCTCTCTCTGTTGGAGTCGTGTTCGAGCTTGCAGGAAGACTTGCAGCGATATCGAGGCTTGTGGCTGGCTCTGGGCCGAGGCCTGCATCCTGGTGAATACAAGAGCGCCTATCCCAAGACGTTCGCTGCGTTTTCCAAGTTGCGGTCCGATTCTATTCGAACGTTCGAAGCAGAGACCGAAGCGTTGCTACAGCAAGACGAGCCGAGCGCTGTGCTCGACCATCTTGGCAGTCGACCCGGTGCTTTCGCCCGCAAGGCGCATGAACTCCTTCGTCGCTTTCCAAAGCAGAACGACGCGATCCTCGATGCGCTTGCCAACGTCGCAGGTCAGCTGCCAGTGAAGAATCTGCTGGTATTGAAGGCCTACTTTTTAACGATCGACGCCGCTGAGTTTCGCACGGTGATCAACAAGAAGGGGGGCATTAAGGTCTTGCCCAACAACGCCAAGGACGCGCTCTCGAGCGAGTCGCTGGCGGCAATCGATCGACTACTCGAAGATGCACTGCTCGCGATCCTTGGCACACGCGATTCTTGGCAGGGCAAAGGTGTTTGGATTGATCCCGCGCTGTCGGCATATACGGTACCTCTTGCCCAGCGTGCCGCTTCGGATGGAGTGATGACGGTTGGCCGTGGGTCTCGAATTCCGGTCGAGTTTGACAAGGTTCTCCGGCTCTTTGTCTATTGGAAACAGGCAATGCAAGTGACGGATCTCGACTTGTCGGTGATTCAGTACAACTCGGACTTTGAATACGCTGGCCACGTTAGCTTCACCAACCTCAGCGACGCGGGTATCGTGCACTCGGGCGATCTTCAGTCTGCCCCTCATGGTGCTGCGGAGTTCGTTGATATCTCGCTCGAGAAGATCGCCGACTCGGTTCGCTACCTTGCCGTTCAAGTGTATCGATTCACCGGTGACGCGTTTGCGGACATGGATTGTCATGCGGGGTGGATGATGCGTTCAGACGTGAATGCCAAGTATGAGTCGTTCGATATAAAGAGTGTCGTCAACAAGTTTGACCTTCACGGTCGGTCTGGCTACTGCTTGCCGCTCATTGTTGATCTACGCGCCAAGGAAGTCATCATGACAGATCTCTACATTGGTTCTCGGATGGCGGGAAACCTTGTCGAAGGTGTGCGCGGCGAGGTGGCGACCATGTCTCGGGAGATTTCGCAGTTTACAGATACCCGACCAACGCTCAAGACTCTCGCCGAATATCACGCACGTGCACGTGGTGCCCATCTAACCTCGGCGGATGAGGCCGACATCTGCTTTGGTATCGAAGACTGCACCTACAATGCCACCGAAGTCGAAACGATCTTGGCAGAGCTCTTGTAGTACACTACCTCTCGAGAGGCCTGGGCAGTGCTTCCTTCTACCGCGCAAGCGGATCCAACTTCAGCGTTGCCAATTTCCTCTCTTTTTTTTGGGCCTTCGGAAGGCTTGGGAGCTGCTTCCTTCTCACTTGGATTCAGTAGCTCCGATCTCCTTCCAATATCGTCTCCGCAAAGCCTTCGGAAGGCTTGGGAGCTGCTTCCTTCTCCTCTTAACCAAAAGAATCATCAGCAGCTTCAATTTCCTTCCTGCTCTGCGCTGGCGATGTCTTCCCTAATCGATGGTGTCGCCATCATCAGGAGCGGTCGGCACCGAAAACGACCCCGTCGTTTCGTCCCAGTGTGGTGTGTTCATCGTGGCTGTGCCGCGACGACGTCCCTGCACTTCAAAGATATTCTGTGGATCTCGCTTGCCCTTCACCTTGACCGGTGGCAGTGGATTGGCTGCAATGGACTCTTGCACCGCCCGATAGGTGTTCTCGCTTAGGAGGATTTGCCCTTTTTCGGCGACGCCACACAATCGAGCAGCTAAATTCACATGGTCGCCAATCGCTGTGTACTCCATGGACTTCGAGGAACCCATGTAACCCGCGATTACGGGCCCATTGTTGATGCCGATTCCAATGTGCACAGGATCCTGTTGAAGCTCATCAAGCTTTCGATTCAGCGTGTCGAGCCCTTCAAGCATGTCAAGCGCACAGAGCACGGCGTTTAGCTCGTCTTCTTCGTAGGAGATCGGAGCACCAAAGAGCGCCATGATGCCGTCACCCATGAACTTGTCGAGGGTTCCATGGTGTCTGTGGATCGCGTCGACCATCAGCTCGAAGTAGTCATTCAAGATCGAGACAATGTGTGATGGTTTGTGTGACTCGGTCCACTGTGTGAAGCCGCGAATGTCAGAGAAGAGTACGGTGGTTTCTCGGAGCTCGCCGCCCCGCTGCAACTGCACCTTTCCGGAGACAATCTGTTCAACGAGCTCAGGTGGCAAGAGCCGCTCAAAGTCGCGTTTTGCGAGGGCAGATTGCTCAATTTTCTTAGCTTTGTAGGAGTTGTCAATCGCGCGCCCTGCCTGCGCTGCAAGGCCTGTGAGGATCTGCAGGTCTTTGTTCGAGAAAACGCCTCGCGCAAAGAGCGAATCGAGGTGAACGATTCCAAAGAGCTGCGATCGGTAGATCATGGGCACGCACATCGTCGATCGCATTCCTGAAGCGACAACCGAGTGAGCGCCCGAAAAACGTTCGTCGAGCGTCGCGTCGCTAGTGAGCACTGCCGCTCCGCTCCCAAACACCTCGTTGATTACGGTGTTGGAGAGAACAATCTCATCGTCATCCGGCCTGCGCTTCTTGGTCGCGCGAACTTCGAGCTTGTGAGTTGCCGGGTCCATGAGAAGGATGACACCTCGATCTGCCGGCAGAAGCTTGAAGACCTCATCCAGAATTCTTCCGAGAAGAACATCGATGTCAGCTTCAAGGCCAATCGCTTGGTTGAGCTCACTCGCAATTCGGAGTTTTTCGTAGTCTTGTTTCAGCTGTTCCACGTCGGGAATGTGATCAACCGGAAGGAATGTCTCATGTCCCCTGCCATCGACACGCGAGTGAATGAGCGGTTCGGCGGACTCTGCCGCGAATGACACCTGCGAGGCAGCAACTCCCGCATTCAGTGCCTCGGTTGAGAAGGTGAGAACCGTGGTGCCAAACTGCACCTTGTCGCCATCTTGAAGCATCGTGGTCTGGATGCGAAGGCCGTTGACGAACGTGCCGTTTGAACTTCCCAGATCTCGAAGCTTCCAGGCTCCCTCGTCCCACAACAGGTAGGCGTGGCGCCCAGACGATCGTGGATCATACAACGTGACCGTGCTGCTCGGCTGCCGACCAATGGTGTTCTGATCGCCAAGAGGGATTTCCTCCAACCCGCCGTCCGCCCTGTTCCTGATGAATTTCGCCATCGTTTCATCCCAGATGCCTCGCTGGCACCATGGCATGCAATTCTACGCTGAATTGGTTCCGCTCTGCAGCCTGGCACCGTGCTATCTGTGAGCTCTGTCGAAGCTCATCACATACCTAGCGCTCCTTGCGGGGGAAAAACTGCCTGCAAAGCTGCCAAGCCCCTTTGCAACCGAGCCCCATCCGATTGCTAAGCGCGCCGCAATGCTGTTGCAAGAGGAGTTGCGGCGAGGTGATCACTCCGCACTCGGTCATAACTTTGATGAGCCGGGGGGAGGCAAGATGCTCGGCGTCTTGGTGGTACGAGATCCTCTTACCAAGCTCGGCTTCATTCGGGCAGGGTCGGGGATGCTCGGTGGGTCTTGGCGCCCTCCACGGTTTGTCCCACCTCGATTCGATGATGCCGAGAGGGATCGGTTCTGGCCAGGGGGTCAAGAGGAGCTGGCTGCCATCGAACGCGACATTGTGGCACTTGAGAACGGGGCTGAGGCGAGAGGCATCGCCGCACGATTGATTGCCCTCGAGCGCGTTCAGCAGGAGCGTGAGTCCGAGCTCCGTGCAAAGCACAAGGCCGCCAAGATGGATCGGGCATCGCGCCGCAGCTCCGAAACTCTCAGCCAAGAAGAACTCTTAGAGCTTAGTCGCGCGAGTCAATCTGATAGACGTGCAGGCAAGGAGCTTCGAGCCCTCCACAAAAGCGAGCGCGAGACACTGGGGGCGGAGAAACGAGACTTGGGATCGCGTGTGCGTGCGCTCAAGAAGAGACGAACAAGCACCTCGAATGCACTGCTTGCAAAGATTCAAAACGGCTACCGCATCCACAACGCCCTCGGGGAAGCGTGTGAGCTTGCGTCCCTTTATGAAGGTGATGCGCCTGGGGGCAGCGCCGATTGTGCTGGCCCAAAGCTTCTGGGCTATGCCTACGAAAACGATCTCACCCCAATCGCCTTTGCCGAGTTTTGGTGGGGGGCCTCGCCGGTTGGTGGAGGTCGCCACAGTGGACAGTTCTACCCTGCATGCCGTGGTAAATGTGGTCCTCTTTTGCCGTATATGCTCAGGGGTCTTGCCCACGATGAAGCTCCTCTCTTTGCGAGCAACACCTCGGAAAAATACCTTCCCCCAACAATCTTTGAAGACGAACACATCTTTGCGGTTCGCAAACCCGAGGGCTTGTTGTCGGTGCCGGGACGCACCCCCGACCTTCGCGACTCAGCGCTCACACGACTTCGCGATGCCCACGAGGGGCAAGGCAAGCCTATGCAAATTCACCGTCTCGATAGGGATACCTCTGGTGTGATGCTCTTTGCCAAGAGTCGCGAGGCGCACCGCGAAATGCAGGCACTCTTTGCCGAGCGTAAAATCGAGAAGGTCTATGTCGCCTGGCTCGATGGTCGGGTGAAAGAGAATCGGGGAACCATCGACCTAGCTCTGCGTGTGGATTTGAATGACCGTCCACGCCAGATTGTTGACGCCGTACATGGCAAGGCCGCCATCACTGACTACAAAGTACTTGAGAGGCATGGTGCGCAAACAAAGGTCGCATTCTTTCCACGAACCGGCAGAAGCCACCAGCTGCGGGTGCATGCGGCCCATCCCGAGGGGCTTGGCGCACCGATTCTCGGCGACCGACTCTACGGCAGACCGGCTCACAGACTGTTCTTGCACGCCGAGTCTCTCGCGTTTGATCACCCGATCGGCGGCTACCGCGTGCAGATTGCCTGTCCCGTGGCAGTGGGCTTTGACGACAGTGCACTGCGCCTAAGATCCTGAATTTACAATACTAACAGCCAATGGCCACAACTTGACAGGGCATCGCACTTGGGAAACGCTTCGCACGTTCTATGCACAAGGGTGAGACCGCATGATTCGGGCCGAAAACGTCTGCAAGTACTACGGCGATAAGCGCGCGCTTGGGCCGGTGTCCTTTGAAATCGCTGACGGCGAGACCGTGGGCTTTTTGGGACTAAATGGTGCAGGCAAGACGACCGCATTGCGAATCTTCGCGTGTGACCTTCGGCCCTCGCAAGGCAGCGTCATCGTGGGAGACATCGATGCCGTAAAGAATCCACACGAGGTTCGCAAGCGCATCGGTTACCTTCCCGAGCACCCACCGCTCTATCAAGACATGGTAGTAGAAGAATTCTTAGCGTATGCCGGCAAGCTCCGGCAGATGAGCAAAAGCCAAATTGCCAAACGCATGCCTGCGGTATTGGAGGCAACAGATCTTAGAGAAGTTCGCAGGGAGGTTATCTCGACACTGTCCCACGGCTATCGTCAGCGCGTTGGAGTTGGGCAGGCCATCATGCACGAGCCCATGCTGCTCATTCTCGATGAGCCAACTCGCGGCTTAGACCCGGTGCAGATCGTTGAAATGCGCAATATGATCCAGAACCTCAAAGACAATCACACGGTCTTGGTCTCCAGCCACATACTCACCGAAATCAGCGAGACGTGCGACAGACTCTTGGTTCTCGGGCATGGCGAAGTGTTGGCAAGTGGCAGCGAGGCCGATCTTGCGAGCAAGATGGCAGGCACCTCCAGGACGATGGTCGCGGTAAAGGCGGCCAGCGAAAGCACGAACGAAGACGTTGCAAAGGCACTCCGAAACATTGATTCAGTGAGCGACGTATCGATCGGCGGCAGTGAAGAGGGCGCAACGCTCTTTGAAGTTACAAGTCGCGCGGAAGTTCGCGCAGAAATATGTCGCATCATGGTTGGCGAAGGACACGACGTCCTGCAGCTCGCGCGGAATCATCGCGAACTCGAGAACATCTTCCTTAAACTCGTGAAGACGGAAGGGAGCTCCGATGCGGGCAATTAGCATCATCTACAGAAAGGAACTAGGGTCCTACCTTCGTTCGCCTGTTGGCTACTTAATCGCGGCGGCGATGTTGCTTGTCTGTGGGTTGCTCTTTCAGAGTCAAGCCCTTGGGAAAGAGGCAAAGCTCAGCGCCGACGTGCTTAGTGAGTTCTTTCGCTTTTGCAGTGGATGCACGATCGGCGCAGCGATCGCTCTGAGTATTCGACTCATCGCAGAAGAGCGCCAGACCCACACCATTGTGCTGCTCAACACCTCCCCAGTTCGCGATGCAGAGATCGTTGTGGGAAAATTCTTAGCCGCGCTCACGTTCTTGGCGTTCATTGTGTCGGCGTCGTTCTACATGCCCATGCTCATCAAGGTGAACGGCAAGATCACCATGTCTCAGGTGCTCGTAGGCTACCTTGGTCTTATCTTGCTAGGCGCTTCGGTGCTCTCCATCGGACTCTTTGCTTCGGCGCTCGCCAAGCAATATCTCGTTGCTGCATCGCTCGCTCTGGTACTTATCGTCGTGATGCTCCAACTCTATCCTCTTGGAATAAAACTCGATGAACCGCTGCGTAGCGTCTTGCAGGATCTCGATCTCTGGCACAAACATTTTGGCCTGGGCTTCATGAAAGGAATCCTCAATCTCCGAGACGTTGTCTATTACGTTGCTGTCTCATACTTTTTCTTACTTCTGACAACCAAGACGCTGGAGGCAAAACGATGGCGATGAGAGTTTCCTCTCCGTGGTGGCTCGCGGCACTTACGCTTGGAGGCCTCATCGCGCTCTTCATGGGAGAGCGAGCGTTTGCGCACACAGACATCGCTGGAGCACTTTCTTGGCTTGGGTGTCTTGTAGTTGTTGCTTCCTCAGTGACCCGAGTGTGGGTCGTTGCAAAGACCAAAGGCAGCCAACGGCGAATCGAGAGCATCGCGATCTTGTGCCATGCGGGCTTGCTCGTGGCACTGTTTGGCTATTGGCTCACCACCTCAACGGGCATGTCACTTCTGGGCATCGAAGGAGCCAGCAGCGTCGAGCGATGGCAGATGGTCATGCGGGTGTTATGGCTCATTGTTCTTCTTTGCTCACTTGTGCCGTTGCTGCTCATCGAAGTGTCGCTCGGCCTCATCCGGCGTAGCTCGTTCCGAAAAGAAGCTAGCGGGCCCGACGCATCTGTTGAGGTTTTTCACGTTCGCGAGATGGCAAGCTCAGGGCTCTCCATAGCGCTCGCAGCGGCCTTCTTAATGGTTACCTGCAACATTGCGGACGAGCGCAACATTCGCAAAGACGTTAGCTACTTTAAGACATCGAGCCCGGGAGAGGCCACGGCGAACATGGTCTCGTCGCTCGCAGAGCCACTCGAGGTCTTGCTCTTCTTTCCCGAGAACAACCAAGTTGCACCTGAGGTGGAGGAGTACGTCAGAGCCCTGGCCGATAAGACTGGCAACCTCATCTTCTCCTTGCACGATCGACTCATCGATGGGGCCCTGGCCAAGAAGCATAGGGTAAGCCGAGAGGGAACGGTTGTTCTTCTGAACGGCAAGAAGTCTGAGTCCTTTACCATCAACCCCGATTTGAACGTGGCGCGGAAGCGGTCCTTGCGAGAACTCGACAAGGGCTTTCAAAAGGCGCTCATGGCCGTACTTCGCGACACAAAGACCGCCTATTTTCTTGTTGGACATGGCGAGCTAAACGATCCGGAATCGGTTGGTGCGCTTGGCATCAAGAGTTCTCTGAAGAAGTCGACACTCATCAAGAGCGCTCTTACTCAGCTCAACTACAAGGTCAAGGACTACGATGGCTACGGCAAGACCGTGCCCGATGATTGCAGTGTGCTCTTTGTACTTGCTCCGCGCATCGCACTGCTCGACGAAGAACTCGCGGCGATTGATGCCTACTTGGCCAAGGGTGGCGCCGCGATAATTGCGATGGACCCAGAATCGAAAATGCAGTTAGGACCTTTAGAGAAACGTCTCGGGGTCACTTTCGATCCAACGCCCCTCGCAGACGATAAAGAGTTCATGGTGCGCACCAACTCCGTCACAGATCATTCGCTGGTGATAACGAACCAGTTCCTCTCGCATGCGTCCATCGCAACACTCAGTCGCGGCGCTACAGGATCTGCCATGCTATTTGTCAACTCGGGCTCCTTTGAACTCGTGCCGTTTGCAGAAGGCCCGACCAAGAACTTCGGAGTTATTCGCACGATGGCAACAGCGTTTCGCGATCACCAGACCGGAAGCACCCCACGAAACTTTCGCTTTGATGCCGAGACAGAGAAGCGCGATCGGTACAACGTTGTCGTGGCAGTCGATGGCAACCCGGCCAGCGCCGATGAGGGCATGCGGGTTGTGCTGCTTGCAGATGCAGACGTGCTCAGCGACGTTATTGTTGGACGGGTCGCAGTTGTTCAGAACATGCTGGTTGACATCATCAAGTGGACTGGGGGGGAGGAGTCGTTCGCTGGCGAGACGGTGAGTGAAAAAGACAAGCGCATCGAGCACACCAAGAGCCAAGACGCCAAGTGGTTTTACGGGACGATGGTGGGAGCTCCGCTTCTTATGCTTGGGTTTGGGCTGCTCTTCACGTCGCGAAGGCGACGAACGTCGGAGAGGAGCAAGTCATGAAACTGGGACCTGTGGTGCACGGAGGCTTGCTGGTGGTGGCTTTGGTCTTCGCATATCAAACCAGCACTCGCAAGAAGGACTCACTTCCCAAGCGCGGCACACACGCGGTGTGGAAACTAGGAGCGCTGTCTGCGGTTGTTCTTGAGAGCGAGAAGAAGCGCGTTCGAATCGAGAAGCGCGAAGACGAAAACGGCACGTACTATTGGGGAGAAGTCACTAGGACTCGCAAGCCCCCCCCCACTCCAAAAGGTGTCGGGCCTGATATGGACGATGCAGGGCCAACTAGCAATGAGCCCAAAGAAGAGACTACGGTGACGTCTCGCGAGTTTCCGGTGGGCCGCGCAGGCGAGGAGCTGATGCTTCAGTACCAAACGCTTATGGCTTTGCGAGCTCTCGGCCCAATCGCCTCTGATGACCTTGAACGCTACAACCTGCACGAAAAGACACTCAATCTCACAGCGATCGAAGGTGGGAAAGGAGAGCACTCCCTGCTTCTTGCGGGTGAGAAAATCTACGGTGGCACGGACCGCTATGCGTATGAAGTTAACGGAGGGAACGGATACGTGATCTCGGGAAAACTCGTACAGCCTCTTGAGAGTGCTGAGAGCAGTCTGGGTATCCGAAAGGTGCACTCCTATGCCGATAGCAAGGTCACATCGATCGCAATCACGACCACCGCTGGCGACAAGGTGTTGGTAAAACGTTGGGTGCAAGATGAGGACGGCAAGCATGTTGTTTGGGAGTACGAAGAGACTCCTGGGACATCAGAAGCGTCACTTGCGAGCTTCATCGAGCGCGTTGCGAAGCTCAAGCCGACTCGCTATGAGCCAACTCTCGAGCCTTCTTCGTTGGTTCATATTTCGACGATGCGCTATCGCGATGCAAGTGGGACATCACTTGGCTACTTGGAACTTTACCGACAGCCGGTATCAGCTCAAGAGTTACCGAAGAGGCCTGGGGCACGTCAGCAGACGCAGTACTTCATCAAGACCGAGAGAACGCGAGTCCTTGGCAAGGTTGGGCGTCTCGACGCAGATCGCGTCGATCAGGACTTGGTAGAACTCTTTGGAATCGCGCCACCTCCACCGTCGCCAGAGCCCGAGCCGGTGGAGCCTGCAAACGTGCCAGCATCTCCGTCCCCCGCTCCTTCAGGCGCTTCCGCCGTCGCTCCTTCAGGCGCTGCTCCTCCTTCCGCCGTCGTTCCTTCAGGCGTCGCTCCTTCAGGCGTCGCTCCTTCAGGCGCCGCTCCTCCTTCCGCGGTCGCTCCTTCCGCCGAAGAACGCTAGGGGGAGAGCGATGAACCGAGGCAAGGTTGGGGCGCTCAAACGAGCTAGCGTGTCGGGCTTCGTGGTGGAACGAGTGACACATGTTCCTTTGGCGAGAGGGTGCAGCAGTTTGAGCGCAAAGGACTTTGCCAGACAAATGTGGGCTACCACCTAGAATCGGCTCATGCCGCCTTCGCCAAGAACCACTCGATACGGCTGATCCTTGATGTCCACCGTTTTGGACAAGACGATACACTTCCCCGTGGGGCTACGTTCGACGTATCCTAGAATCGGCGCTGGAAGTGTTGCACCAAAGGCTACCCTTGGGGGCGCATCAGAATTTGTCTTTGATGCGGACTTGGGATCAACGTTACTTACCTCAAGTTCAGAGTTGTTCGTAACGCGAATTTGTGCGGAGGATACTCTCGATATCGTTGAAACGAGCGACGAATGCTCACGTCTGAAGAGTCTTCCGACCCATCGGAACCTGAGGACCATCATTCCCCCTGTGGCGTCCAAGCAAAGAGTGGAGGACTACATCCGTATCGAAAAACCCAGATTGGGTACGAAGTTGCCTTGTGCGTCGGTCGTGCCTCCAAACACAGGTGTGAGTGAATGTGCTGTTTCTGAGCGTGTGGGTTCGCTCTTGGTGGCGTCGCCAGATTCGTCCATGTCACGGGTAAGAAACGTTGCTCCCACTAGACCACTCACCAAGCCGAGAATAGAAAAATGCTGAATGCGTTCGCTGCCGCTCTTGAAGGCCTGCGCAAGCAGAGCGCCACCCAGCACACCGCCTACGCCGCCAAGATCGATAATGGCCATGCGCTCAAGACTAACCTTGTTGGTTGCAAGAATACCCGCGCCAGCAACGAGGCCAAAGTTGAGTCCCGAGAAGAGAATGGGGTCGCGAATTCGCAAATCCGAGTCGAAGACCGCGTACAGCAATGCACCAGAGCTTAGGCCAATGAGCGCCGATGAGCCCAAGACCGCAGCGTCACCGGTGCTCAGCGTTAGGCGCTTGTGCGCGATGGCCGAGCCCGCCAATCCGAACAGACCACCACTGAGGGTGGCTGCGGTGATGGCTTTGCGCTCTTGATCGCTGCAGTTCGTTTGTTGGGCAGACCCGGAGGACTCCACATCACAGGCAAAGAAGGAGCCAAGCAACGCTCCTTCCACTGCACCGATGACCGAGGACTCGATCATGAACCAAGCATCGCCTCGAGTGGTCGATTCGGGAATTCCGTAGTACGCACTTCCCGCTCCAACCGCCGCAGCTGCAAGTGAGCTGGCAGCAGTCTCCGCAGAGTCCTGTCCAAAGATCGAAGACATCGCGACACCACCTGTGACGCCAAGACCCAAGGTGGAGGCGATGAGCAAGAGCCGCCGCCCCGACACGGGTGGAGCCTTGAGCTCGACGCTGATCTCGCTCGCATCTCCTGCTTTGATGGTTGCAAACTCGGTCTTCGGTTCTCGGCCAGGTGCCTCCAAGACGACTTCGTAGCGACCCACGGGTAGGGTATCTTGGTAGGCGCCAACACCAACGAGTCGGTCGTTCAGAAAAATTCTGGAGTTGCTTGGTGTCGCAGTTACTTGCAGTGTGCCGGTCTGCGCTTCAAGCCTTAAGTAGTAGGAGTAGGGCTGGCCTGGCTTGGTTGTGATCTCGCGAGTGATGTCCTCAAACCCTGGCATGCGAACTTGCATGGTGTACTTGCCCTGAACAACCTCTAACGGGGCGTCTTGATTGGCTTTCCCTCGGGCACGCAAACCAGCTGGATCGCTGAGTGTGACTGTGGCACCAGCGGGTACTGTGGCAACTCGAATCTGCGCTGGCAGTTGCCGCAAGACTTCGGCTCTCAGTGAAGCCTTGTGGGTCGTAGGCGCTGCTGGGTCTGATTCGGCAATGTATCGCTCGAAGTAGATGACAGAGAGTTCAAACTTGAGCAGCCGTTCGTAGCTTTGGGCAATGTTGTAGAAGGCTGCCGGGTGAGGCTTTGCGCAGTAGCTGTCCACAAATGCGTCGATGGCTCCATCATAGTCGCCTTCCTCGTACAGCACGAGTCCGCGATCGTAGAGCTGGCTGGCGATCTTCGTCGCTTTTGCCGCCGTGTCTGCCGTTTCCGTGCACCGGTCGACGCGAAGTGCTTGTTCTTCTGTGTCGTCTCCGCGGGCAATTGAGGTCGCGCCCAAGAGAACACAGGCAAAGCAGAAAACGAGGAACCTGCGCACGAGCTACTGGCCTTGGAAAGGATTGCCTATGGTATCGCGTCCACCAATAGGGGTTGTGTCGTTGGTGGTGGAACTAGAAGAATTCTTATGTGGCTTCTTTGGGTTGCGTCGATGATTGCGCCGTGTGTCTTTGGGAGTGGCCAGCGGAATGAGTTTTCCTGGCATGGTCTTGCCATCATCGAGCTCTGGGGTTACCACGAGAGTGCCTGGCTCATATCCTTCGTGCACCAAGCGCAACTTGATTTGATCACCCGTGATTGGTGGACTAAAGGGGCAGGGTGTGGCGGCGCAGACCTCAAGAGCCCCATGGTAGACCTTGGCTCCTGGCGGGTCGGAAGTGAGCGTTATGTGGGCTTGTAGAAAGGCCGGCTTTGCATCTGCAGCTGCAACTCTTGGAGCCGCGTCGTGGACAGGCGTTGCGACCACCGCGCTGGGAGCTAGCTCGGTTTTCTTGGCCGTCTCGTCGCCCATCAACATGGTCACAGCGAGCGTCGAGCCACCAGTAACGAGAATCACGCCACCAAGCCATGCAGCATAGCTGCGCTTAGAACGGCTTCGCTGATTGCGCCGCCATCGCGCTGCGGTAATTCGCGAACTGGTGGACTTGGGATCAATGAGGTCCAGTTGGGCAAGGTCGGAGGCAAACTCCTCCATGCTTTGATAGCGCTCATCCCGACTCTTGGCCATGGCCTTGCAAATCACCGATTCAAGATTGTGATCGAGGTCTGAGACATATTCTGATGCGGGTTTCGGCTCATCAGAGATTACCTGCGTGAGAATGTTGAGGTAGTTCTTGCCGCGAAATGGAACTTCGCCCGTGATCGTCTCGTAGAGGATCACGCCAAGCGCATAGATGTCGATGCGATGGTCTAAGTCGTCATCGCCCTGCGCCTGCTCAGGCGACATGTAGAGCGGGGTTCCAAGCACCATGCCTGTTTGCGTGAGCCGTACGTCCTCATCGTCGGGTTCGAGCGACTTGGAGATGCCAAAGTCGAGCACCTTTACGAAGTCTTCGCCATCCCGCGTTACAACGAAGATGTTCTCTGGCTTGATGTCTCGGTGGACGATGCCCTTGTTATGCGCGGCGGCCAATGCGCTCGCGATTTGTCGAGCGATGTGGATGGCACGTTGGCTATCAAGACGCCCTTGCTTTGCGATAAGAGACCCAAGGGATTCGCCTTCGAGGTACTCCATGACAACAAACGTTCGGCCCGTGATGGTTGTGCCGAAATCTGTGATGTCGATGATATTCTCGTGACCAATGGAGGACGCGAGTCGTGCCTCTTGCTTCAGCCTTGCAACGCTTTGGTCTTTCTCAGCGTGTTTGTCGAGCAGCACTTTGAGCGCAACGCGCTTGCCAATCACGGTGTGCTTCGCCTCGTACACCGCGCCCATGCCCCCTTGGCCAAGCTTGGCAGTTACTTCATAGCGGTCGTTGAGCGTCACTCCCAACAGCTCGTCGTTCTCCGGTTCGTTGTCCTTCTTGTTGGGTGGGCGTGCTCGAACAGTGCTCTTGTCGTCACCACCGCTTCCAGCGAGCAGTGTGTCGGCCCCGGAGTCCGCTAGATCTTGGTCTGCGTCACCTGCGGGGCGCGCGCCAGAGTCGATGGTGGCCGCCATGGCATGGGCGACCGCATCGTCTTTCGTGTCTGCGGTGGACATTCGCGTACCATCCTCGATCCTAGGCTTGCTAGAGACCCTTGTCAATCGGTGGAAGATCGACATCAGCCTGAAATCAAAAGGTTTCTTCCCGTTCCGATGAGATACCCACGAGGCTGCTGGGAAGGCTACTCTTGCTTCATGAGCGAGAGCAAAGCCCAAGCCAACAAGCCGCTCCATACACTCACAGCATCGGAGATTAGCACCGGGCTCGCTGAGGGCTCACTGCGCTCGGTTGATGTAGTCGAAGCGTTGATCGCGCGCCGCCGATCGAGTGATGGCGCTCTTGGCTCGTTTGTCTCGGTTTGCGATGACGCTCTGAAGGACGCGGAAGCGGCTGACAAAGCTCGCAAAGAGGGAACCCATCGCAGTCCACTTCACGGCGTGCCGATTACCATCAAAGAGAGTGTCGATTTGTTGGGGCACGACTCAACGCTCGGCATCGCTGCGCGGCAGAACAAACCCGCATTGCATGATGCAGTGTTGGTGGCAGAACTGCGACGGCTCGGCGCGGTGTTTCTCGGCAAGACGAACGTGCCACAAGCACTGCTGGCGCAAGAAACCGAAAACCATCTATACGGCGTCACAAACAACCCTTGGGAGCTTTCTCGGACCCCTGGCGGGTCATCTGGTGGTGAGGCGGCCGCAGTTGCAGCTGGGTTAAGCCCTCTTGGCATCGGCACTGACATTGGTGGCTCCATTCGAATCCCCGCACACTTTTGCGGCATCGTCGGCTTCAAGCCAACCCTCGATACTTGGTCCAACAGGGGCTCCAACACGGCGATCAAGGGGCAGGAGTTGGTGCGCGCGCAAATTGGCACACTCAGTCGCAGCGTGGAAGACGTGCAGCTTTTATGGCGCAATGTCGATGTATCTCAAATGGCGGCGGGAGATCCCTTGGTGCCTCCAGCATCCGCAACTGTGGCCCCTCTCCTTCGCGGCATGACGATCGGCGTTGTCGATGATGACGACTTTCTTCCACCCGTCGCGAGCATTCGGCGCGCGGTTCGTGAAGCGCGAACTGCCCTTGAGGAAGCTGGTGCCAAGGTTGTGAGTCATTGGCCGGTGGCATCGCGAGATATTCTCGCAACTTGGCTTGCTGGCATTTCATCGGACCGAGGTCGCACCCTGCTTGACTCGCTTGGAAGCGATGCCATTAGTCAACAACTCAAGGCGTCAACGACTCTCATAAAACTTCCGAGTGCCTTACGTCGACACCTTGGTGGTCTGCTCGGGGTTTTGGGGGAGAAGCGCTTGGCGATGCTCATGGATGTCTTGGGCGAGAAGACGGTCACGGATTTCTGGAGGTTAGTGCAACGTCGAACAGATTTGCGCCTGGCCGAATTTGATGGCTGGCAACGAGCTGGCCTCGATGCTCTCATTTGCCCACCTCACGTGGTGCCAGCTATCGGGCACCGGCAAAGCGGAGATTTCACTCTCTCACTTGGTCCGATGTTTCGCTGGACACTGCTCAACTTCCCGGCTGGCGTTGTTCCTATCACGCGAGTGCGCGCTGATGAGACCAGCGGTTACGATGGCGGCGAAGATCGGATTGCCAAGAAGGTGCGTTCGATTTTGGAAGGAAGCGCCGGCCTGCCAATTGGTGTGCAGGTTGTCGCCAAACCGTTTCAAGAGCAGGCGTTGCTAACGGTTATGTCTGCCATTGAAAGTCGAGTCAAAAGCAACAAAGGCTACCCAGTGACGCCGATTGACGTCTCCAGGTAGCCTTCCTTCGCACGTGAGCAGATCACATGGACATGTGCTTAGCGACCCAGTGCACTGTTGAGTTCTTCAACTCGTGGGGTTGATTCCCAGCTAAAGCCGCTGCGTCCAAAGTGCCCGTAGGCGGCCGTTGGCCGGTAGATAGCGTTGCGAAGCTCAAGCTCCTGAATGAGCATTCCGGGACGTGCGTCGAAAATCTTAGCAACGACCTTGCTGATCTTCTCATCGTCGAGAACGCCCGTGCCGAAGGTGTCAACGAGCATAGAGACTGGCTTGGCTACACCGATGGCATAGGCAAGCTGCACTTCACATCGAGTTGCAAGACCTGCGGCGACAACATGCTTAGCAATGTAGCGCGCGTAGTAGGTTGCCGACCTGTCGACCTTGGATGGGTCTTTTCCTGAGAAGGCGCCACCGCCGTGACGAGCCATGCCGCCATATGTGTCGACAATGATCTTGCGGCCCGTGAGCCCAGCATCGCCCATCGGCCCACCCACAACGAACTTACCTGTGGGGTTAACGTGGTACTTGGTTTTCTTGGTGATGAACTTCTTTGGAATGATTGGGTCGATGACGTATTCACGCATCGCCTCGACAAGGTCCTTCTTCTTAACCTTGGGACCGTGCTGCGTAGAGAGCACGATGGCGTCAATTCCTACCGGCTTGTTGTCTTCATAGCGAACCGAGACTTGCGTCTTGCCATCTGGACGCAGCCAGTCAATTCCACCGGTCTTTTTCTTACGCACCTTCGCCAACCGCTCGGCCATCTTGTGCGCGAGCATGATCGGAAGCGGCATGAGCTCTTTGGTCTCGTTTGAAGCATACCCAAACATGAGCCCTTGGTCGCCGGCTCCCTGCTTTGCGAGGTCGCCGCGGTCTACACCTTGTGCGATGTCGGGAGACTGGTGCTCAAGTGCGACTTGCACACCACAGGAGGCATAGTCAAAGCCTACCTCACTACTGTCGTAGCCAATCTCCTTGACTGTCTTTCGAACAATTGTAGGAAGGTCGACCACGGCGTTTGCCGAGACTTCGCCAGCGAGCATGATGAAGCCTGTCTTGGCAACGGTCTCACAGGCAACGCGGCAATTTGGGTCTTGCGCGATGTAGGCATCGAGCACCGCATCGGATACTTGATCGCAGAGTTTGTCAGGGTGTCCCTCGGTGACAGATTCAGAAGAAAATAGGTAGCTCGACATGGGCGGGATTCTAGAGGACAGGTCATGATCCGTCTACTCCACACGTGGTACACCTTTGGCAATGATGCGATCGGTAGTAGCCAAGTGCCTCCGCCTCGGCGTGCCCTTTGGGCTTCTGGTAGCTCTTCAGCTGTCATCGGCTTGTGGTGGCAACACCAAACCACCAAAGCGTGGCGTGATTGAATCAGATGTCGAGAACTGGGGATTTCGGCGATACCAATCTGTGTTGGATGTCGAAGTCTGGGTCTCGAAGAATCGAGCGGTCGCCCACACTGCTTCCTACGCTCGGAAGACTTCTGAGAAGAAGGGGCGAATCGATGACAAGGACGTCATCAACGCATTTGTGACTAGGTACAAAGAAAAGCGTGGCGTGCGGCGTGCCCTTGTGGTTTTTGCGCGGCGCCTCGCACAGCAGTCGGGCTACAAAGTCGAAGAGAAAAAGATCTCCGGCGTACGTCTCTTCGAAGTCAAGGGTCCCAATGAGCGATGGGTGTTTTGGGCCGCAAAGAAACATGTCATCAAGCTCGGAGGCCGTGGGGTCAAGAGCATTCCAACCGATCTCATTGACGCCTATGCAGAGCGGTACCCTTCTCGAATCAAATCAGGAAGCCTTGAGGGGCCACTGCCAGAAGGGCCAGTCGAGCCCAACGTTGAGACCGAGGAGTTTGATCCCGAGAATCCAAGGCCGGAGTGGAAATGACCTCCCTGCGCCGGCTGCAACCTTGTGATCAGGGCTTTGCAGAGGCGTGGGAGCTCGTGTGTGATCGTGGGTTAGGCAGCGATCCAGATACCGAAGCGGTGGTGCGCGACATCATCAGCGATGTTCGAAGTCGCGGAGATATCGCAGTTGCCGAGTACACAGAGCGCTTTGATGGGCGAGTGCCTGGACCCACAGGCTTCGAAGTCTCGAAGTCGCAACTTGAAGAGGCCTGGACCCGCTGTTCGCCCGAGATTCGCAGTGCGCTGACCATTTCTGCCGATCGGATTCGCGCGTTCCACGAAGTCCAGGGTGCGAGCAGTTATGACACCGAGCAAGGGCGGCTGCGCCTTCGGGTCTCAGCGCTTGAAAAGGTAGGACTCTACGTCCCTGGTGGCACGGCGCTGTACCCATCCTCGGTTCTCATGACCGCCATCCCAGCTCAGGTCGCTGGCGTCGATGAGATTGTCATGGTCACTCCCGGGGCATCCGATCAAACACTTGCCGCTGCGTACATTTCCGGTGTGCACAGAGTTTTCGAAATTGGCGGTGCCCAAGCAGTAGCGGCTCTGGCCTACGGAACCGAGACGATTCCGCAGGTTCACAAGATCGTCGGTCCCGGCAATACGTGGGTTGCGGCAGCAAAGCGTCTGGTCTTTGGCCAGGTAGACATCGACTCGGTGGCAGGCCCTTCCGAAGTGCTCATTGTTGCAGATTCGAGTGCCAATCCCAGGCATGTTGCAGCCGACCTTTTGGCACAGGCCGAGCACGACATTGAAGCGCGCTGTATCCTTCTTAGCGACTCCGGGTTTCTCTTAGATTCTGTCGACAATGAGCTTCATCGGCAGATTTCGGAGCTTCCGAGGAAACACATCGCAGGAGAATCGCTTCGAAATCACGGCGTGGCTGTCTTGGTCAACACGATCGACGCGGCGATGCAGTTGTCAAACGAGTATGCTCCCGAGCACCTTGAGCTTGCCTTAGAAAATGCCGAAGCGCGTGTCTCGCAAGTGCGTCATGCTGGTGCGATCTTCGTCGGTCACTACACACCGGAGGCTGCCGGCGACTACTCTGCTGGGCCCAATCATGTTCTTCCCACGGCTGCTGCTGCGCGATATGCATCTCCGCTCGGCGTGTATGATTTTCTCAAGTACACCTCGGTCTTGGCGCTGCGGCGACAGGACTTGGCCGAACTTCGAGAGCCCATTTGCGCTTTGGCAGAAGTGGAAGGTTTGCATGCTCATGGGCGGAGCGTTTCGATTCGTTTTGACACGGCGGACGACGACGGATGAGCGAATCGATTCTAGGGCTCTTGCGGCCAGGCATTCGCGACCTGCACGCCTACAGCGTGCCTGCAATTTCCCGTATCGAAGTCAAGCTAGATGCAAATGAATCTCCCTATGCTCTGCCAGCAGAAGCGCAAGAGGAATTGGGGCGCGAGCTCGCGGCACTTCCTGTCAATCGATATCCTGATCCACGGGCGAAGGACCTTCGAGCGCTGCTTGCTAAAGAGTACGAAGTTGCCCCAGAATCGCTCTTATTTGGCAATGGCTCCGATGAAATCATACAAATTCTGATTTCCTGTTTGGCGAGACCACGCCCTGGTTCTGTGCGGGCAAGCATTCTCTTTCCCACCCCAACCTTCTCGGTGTTCCAGCTCTTTGCGACGACGCTTGGCGTCGAGAGCGTTGGGGTTCCCACGGCAGACGACTTCACGCTGGACATGCCCACAATGCGCAGTGCCCTTGAAACGCATCGCCCCAACCTCGCTTTCTTTGCGAGGCCAAACAATCCAACTGGAACCCTTTGGAGTGCTGCCGATGTGCTTTCGCTGGCGAACGAGTTTCCCGACACGCTCTTTGTCTCCGACGAAGCCTATGGTGAGTATGCAACAGGGTCTTTGGTTGGCTCGCTAGCCGACCATCCGAATCTTCTTGTCATGAAGACACTCTCGAAGATTGGGCTTGCAGGCTTGCGTGTTGGCTTTGCCATTGGTGGCATGAGCCTAATCGCCGAGCTCGACAAGGCGCGCGCCCCGTACAATGTTTCGAGCATTAACCAGAAGGCTGCGCACTGGGTCATGTCGAACCACAGAGAACTTCTTAGAAAACAGTGCGCCGAGATCGTGAGCGAGCGGTCAAATATGGATACTGCTCTCAACAAGGTCGCTAAACTGCGAGTTTTCCCAAGTGAAGCCAATCTCATTCTATTTCGCGTTGGCGAGGCTGGTGCTGGTGGGGGCCCAAAACTCTGGCAGGAGCTCTGCAATCGAGGAGTCTTGGTACGTACCTTTGGAAGCAGTGGGCCCTTGGCGGATTGTTTACGAGTAACGCTTGGAACCACCGCCGAGAATCTGCGCTTCCTGCACGAATTGCGGGCAGCGTTGGCGGACTTAGAGCCAGATTCAGGAGCATAGGACGGAGAAAGCCAAATGAACCTCCATAGTAGTGTACGGACTGGCCCGCGAGTCGAACCCTTCTCGTACGTCGAGTGCGCGCGCAGGTTGGTCCGTCGAGGAAAGGGTGGGTCCGTCGAGGAAGCCGCAAAAGCAGCTGGCATCAGCGAGCGCTGTGCATACCTGGTTAGCTCGGGCCCTCATACTCGGCCAGTGGGATGGGCGCAGTGATGTCCTATGACGAAACCGCCGTGTCGGTGGTCTCAGCGGCCTGCAAGATATCCCGAAGGGCGCCTCGGTCGAAGGGTTTGTAGAGAACGCGAACAGAGCTCTGCCCTAAGAATGTTTCCGATTCGTGGCTGAAAGCGCCCCCAGTGATGAAGATGAATTGGTCAGCCAGTTCGGGACTTCTCTGACACGCCATGCTGTAGAGCTCGCGGCCGTTGAGTTCGGGCATCATGAGATCACAGAAGATCAGATCAAAGCGTCCGCTGCAAACGGTCTCCAACGCTTCGGAGGCAGAAGGTAGGATCTGCACTGTGTGCGGACGGAGCAGCCGGGCAAGAGTCTTGGCCACAAGTGGCTCGTCATCGATGATAAGGATGTCCATCAATTCCAGTAATATTGCAGGATTTCAGAAAAAGGGGCCGAAGAATTGACATTCTATGCCAAGTTTTGGTTATCACTCGTCTTGGTGGATCCACCAAGGATGGCATTCGTCACATAGGCTTGTTGGCTCCACGCTATGGCATCAACACCCTAGTTGCCGCCAGATCGACTAGCCGGGATCTCTCAAGAGCTTAAAACTACAAAGTTTTTGAAGTGGCCCCAACTTTGCGTAAGAATCCTCGCATGCGCTACTTTGCATTGATTGCAATTCTCCTTGCTGGTTGTTCTTCCAAGATTGGCAACAGCCAGGACAACACGACTGATGCTCGGCCAATCGACTTCCGAGAACCACCGGAACCTAAGGAAGGCAGTGGTACGAGCCCTGGCTGCGAAGGAGTAACAGCGCGTGGCGAGTGCCAACAGGGCAGCGCCGTGTATTGCGATTTGGACCGGGGCCGTTTGCGTCGTGTCGATTGCGAAGCACTCGGACAAAACTGCATCCTTGACATCGGTCGGGGCGCAGTCTGCAAGAGTCTTGAGGAGCAAGACACGGGCGAAGGGAGTGGCACAGCGTCTCAGTGTAGCGACACGGGAATCAGCGAGAATGGCTTCTGCACAACGGCAGGTGAGGCTGTCTACTGTGACACGACAGGAAGTGAACCTGTCACTCGAACTTGGGACTGTGGTGCAGCAGGAAAGACTTGTGCGGTTGGCGATTGTGCTGAAGGTGCTTTCTGTTGTGGCGAAGGAGAGACAAATCCTGACGGCGATACATGCGCAGCCTCCGGGTTGGACTTCAATGGCGTTTGCGATGGTGACACCGCAAAGTGGTGTTCCGAATCCAGTGGATCGCACGAGAAAAACTGCAGCGAACTTGGACAGCGTTGCGAAGTCGATACATGCGCAACCGGTGCTTTCTGTTGTGGCGATGTTGAGACTGGTGGAAACATGACTCCTGAAGAAGAGTGTGCAGCCATTGGTTTCGCTGGCATCTGCAGCGATGACTTGACCGTTCGGTACTGCTTTGCCGATGAAATCCAAGAAGCAACCTGCTCGGGAACTCGCACCTGCCAAGTGGATGCTTGCATCAATGGAGCTGGTTGCTGTGAGCCCGCCGAAGAACCCGTCACAGAGTGCGCGACCATCGGCTTTGATGGCGTTTGCGAGAACGATACGACTCTCAAGTACTGTCTCGATGAGGAAGACGGAGTCGAAACCGAAACCTGTGAAGAAGGAACAACCTGCGAGGTTGACGAAGACGGCTATGCTGAGTGCGTTGAGGTTGTTGACCCATGCGCAAACTTGGGCGCCGAGGGAACCTGTGTTGACGCGAATACACTGCACTACTGCATCGGTGATGAACTCAAAGTCGTTGACTGCTCTGCACAAAGCCAGACGTGCAAAGATGGCGCAGACAGCTGCCTAACGGGACTTGCAAATTGCTGCGACTAGCTCTCACTGGTGCCCTTGCTCTTTCCACGCTTGCAGGCGTTGCAAGTTGTGGAAGCGATGCGCCTACCACCGAGCTGCTTCGTGATGACCTATCGGTCACAACGTATTCAAGCCGCATCGAGGGTGGTCTCTCTGAACGCATCACCTTCGACATCCCATATGGTGTCGAGTCGTTTCTCATCGAGGTTCGTGGCGACAAAGGCCTCTACTACCTAACGGAACTCATTGCACCCAATGGTCGAGATGTGATCGAAGGAGCAAAGTACACAACCCGTGGTGCTCGCGAAGTTCCGGGTCTTGTCGACTGGCTGTACCCAAACTCCCCTGATCTGTTCGCAGAAGAAGGCCAGTACACGCTCACAGTCCGAGGCATCAACGCGTTCACTGGCAACAACCTTTCCGAGGACATCAAGGTCCTCATCTACACACCAGAGGAGAAACCTGCCGATACTTGTGGGATTCGAATTGATTTCCTTGTGGATGATGCCGCACTTGGAGCTGAGACGTTTGCCGCTGCAGTTGAGCGCATCTACGAGAAAGTGGACCTAAATTTCCGCCAAATCGGAATCAAGGTTGAAAACTATCAGACCTATCGCGTGAACATGCAGTCATCCGACATCAACCTAGGTGACGGCTCAGCAGTTTCCATCGTTGACGATGTGCTCGACAAGACCTTGCCTATTGGTGCGGCACGGGACAATGCAGTCCACGTCATGCTCGTGCGCCGCATTGGTGGTTCAGACAATCCAACCTTCGATCCCGCAGGATACTCGATGGGCCTGCCTGGTCCCTACGCGCCTGATCGCGACACATCGGCTGTGATGGTCTCCACTGAGCTCTATTCTGATGGTTCAGGATCCCTTGATGCCGATGGTTTGGCCTCAAGTCTGACGCACGAGATCGGTCATTTCCTTGGCCTCTATCACACCAGCGAGCGCAACGGCAGCGACCATGATCCGATTTCTGATACGCCTGAGTGTGAGAGCGAGTTCACCTGCACAGATGAATTTCGCCGCAACATCATGACCTCGTCCTTTTGGCTGCAAGGTGGCCCACCCTCGTTTCGCAATCGCTTCACCGAGGCGCAGGGCAAGGTCATGCGGGGACACCCACTGTGCAAGCCCATGTCTGTCAACGTTGTGGCACCACCCATCGAGGAGTGTACCTTGGAGTGCACAGCGCCCAATACCTGCGCTGTGATCAATGCTCGCATGAGCTGTGAACTTGCTTGTGACCCAGGAGCAACCGCTCCCTGCGAGACTGGTGAGTGCCTCTCTGATGACCTAGGCACATACGTCTGCACCCCAACCTAGGCGTAGGTACTATTCTTAGCTATGGCTGACGTGCCGCTGTACGCAGGGTTCCTCGGGATATGGACGCTCATTCCCGAATCCTGCGACTACGAGCAGGGCGAACCACCCAAAGAGGCAACCTATCGCATCGCTGAAGATGGGCCACGGCTGGTGTTCTCCATGCATTGGGTCGACAGCAAGGGCGAGACACACCAACATGAGTTTTCGGGACTACCCAATGGCGAGCCCATGCCATTTAACGGTGGAGAGCTCGCTGATGCGTTGGTGGTTCACGCTGTCTCTGCGCGTGAGCTTACATCCTCGGCCCTGAGCCGTGGGGAGGAACTGATGGTGGCACAACGTCAGCTTGATGAGACGGGCAGTGCGATGCGCATTACGCAAATTGTCCGTTTCCCCGGTGGAAGCAGTGAGTCTAACGTCGGCGTATACCGCAAAAGCGCTGCTACCTGAGTCAAGCTAGCTCAAAGAAACAGGGGCTCTATCCGGCGGCAGAAAGCAGAAGCTGCAGAGTCGTGTGGCTTCTCGGCAAGAGGCAGCTCGTTGGCTGCACCTCTGCGCTGTATTACGGAGCTACAACTGCGGTCGTCGTAGAGTCGGCGAAGGCTTTGATGGTTACCGTTCTAAGAAGAGTTCCATCAGGGGCGGTTGCGTCAACTTGGTAGCTTCCCGGAGGTACATTGAAGATGTAGGCAAGCCCAGGAGCCTGTGTGGCTGGAAAGTCTGTCATCCCTGGGATGCCGTTGGCGCCCGAATAGCGCAGCGTACCAACGTCTGGTGTGATGCTAATGATTGCACCTTCCATGGCGCTTTGTTCGCAATCAACAGCGGCAACGATGAGCGAGGCATTGCCCGACTCTTGTGTGATGCCTGTGAGGATGGGCAGCAAGCCAAAGATCGTGGTGCTCACCATCACGATGGGCGTACCTGAGAGATTTTCGCTAATCGCGGAAGGCGGGAACACATAGGTGTCGACAAAGCCATTTGAGGTCGACTTGAGATACGCGTCGATTGGAGTTGTGCTGTTGGTTGGGTCGGTGATGGTGTACGGCCCGGTGAAGTCGCCCTCGGCGATAAGCACGTCATTGGCAGCTTGGTGTGTCGAAACATGTGCTGACTGGGTCATCGTAACGATGCCGTTTGTGGAACCTTCTTGTACCGTTCCCGAGATGACGATGGGTGGGTTGGCTACCGTTGTTGGAAGTGGATCGCCAGCGCATGCAAGGGCCGATGGTCGCGCATCGGGAAGGTTTAGAATCGCAGCATCAGGCGTTGCAGCGGCATCAGGATTGTTCTGGCCTGCTGCATCGGGGGTCGGTGTGTTGTCTGCTGCATCGGGGGTCGGTGTGTTGTTGGCAGTATCATCATCATCACCACCACCACCACAGGCGGCAACCAGAGAGAGAAACAAGAAAGACCCAAGACCAAACCGGTTCAACATAGTGCGGCTTATAGCAGCACTCGTCACAGGCCCAAAGAGTTTCGGGAATTGGCCTTTGGCCGGTCGCTAGTGGCCTATGATTGCTTTGGGTTGTCCCCGGCGCCTTCGCTAGCAACGCCAAACCCTGGGTTCATTGTGGCTGCGCGATGCTCCTTTTTGGACTTCGAAATTAAGCGAACATAAGCGCTACTTGCCTCACGCATGAGACGGTTTAGGTCGTTCATCTGCTCGTCGGTCACATTGCTGCCATCGCTCTTGTGTCCGTAGAGCAAGTTCACAACGCGCTTACCGATGCTGCACACAACCACGACGGAGAAGTCGGGAACCCCCGAGCGCAAGATGCGAAACCAGTGCGAGTGAAGCGTGCTGGGAAATGCCCGGCCGCGAAACTGTCGATCATCGCTCTCGAGTGCGAAGTGCAGCATTGACGGCAAATCCAAGGGCATTAGCAAGGTCTCAATGCGGTCGGCATCGATGCCTGGACCAAAGCCTTTCCAGCCAAATGCAATGTCATCGCGAACCAACAGCAAGGTTGCTAAGTCGAAAATTCCTGCAGCATAAGCGAGCATCGCGTCAGCAATGTCACCACGGCGATTCGTTTCAGAGATAATCGCAAGTGCTTCGTCGCATGAAATTGGGGTTGGTGCCGCTTCTTGGTCCGAGGTGTCGCCCGTGATGGGATCTTTGGGCTTCTCCGTGTGCTCGGCCTTGCCAGCAAGTTCTTCATCGTCTGCCTCTAGCTCTTCAACGAGGTCTGCAGCGTCAAGTTCAAGAGCTTCATGTTCTTCGGTGTCCACAGGATCCACATGCTGCGGAATGGCGTTCGGGTTAAACGCTGCAGATGGAATGGGTGGAGGGGGCTCAGAATTTCTCTTAGCTCGAATCGGCGGGGCAGGAGTTGGCGCCGTCATGGGCTCGGCAACTTGCGGTGGCAAACCGGGAAGTGGCGGCGCAGGCAAGGAGTGGTCTTGCGCATCTGTCGAGGTATTGCCGCGCATGTCGGGGAGGCTGGCAAAGCGCACAGGCTGGGGAATTCCGTAGAAGCGCTCCAGGTAGTAGTGAATGCGAATCTCGGGGGCTACGCGGGGAATCACGCGATATCCCGTGGCGCTACTAATCTCGTCGAGCACCTGCATGTCGTGCGGATCATCAACCGCAACAATCAGGGTCTGCTCCTGGATAACAATTGGAATGCACCGAAAGCGCGCTGCTTGCTCGGGGCTTAAAAGGCGCACAGCTGAGCGCTTGCAACGTTCGAACGTGGCGCCGGTCGCGATGGGAATGCCGAGTTCAAGCCCCAAGTAGACCGTTAGCGTCTCGGCAGAGATCAGACTCTCAGCCACCAGAAGCGAACCAATGCGGCCGCCCTCTTGTGCCTGCTGTGCGATGACCCGATCGAGGGCTTCTTCGTCCAGGCGACCATCGCGCACCAACATCTCGCCGAGTTTCATAGTAGACGCAGAATACCACCATCGCGAGGCACAGCGCCTTTTAGGCCGAACTGTGCCAAAACTGCACTTCTCCAATGAGGTGTGCTAAGTCGAACGCATGGTGGGATCTCAGCCCCGGCTCGCCCTTGGCGCTCTCTTGGCAGCCGCGTGCGCCGAGTCAGCTCCGGCAACAGACCCAGCCCAAGATGCATCTGCGCTGGTTGCCACCCAAGAGCCTAGCGTTCTAACGAGCCCACAGGCAGAGCCTGCGCCCAAACCCAAGAAAGCCAAAGTTGTGCCGAGTTTTGGCCCCAATACTCGCGGATTGCGTCTCAATCGCTCCATTGTGGTTCGCGCCACTCCCAGCCTAGACGGCGAGAAACTCGGCACAGTTGCCGCTCACACCGTGGTGGGTTGGCAGCAAGCGGTCAAGAGCGAGGGGTGCGAGCAGCGTTGGATCGAGATCGAGCCCAGAGGATGGGTTTGCGAGGTCTACCTAGACCCCGTCGAAAGCGCGCCTGGAGGTGTTGAGCTGCCGAAGCTTCGTGCTGGCGAGCGAGTGCCAGGTACCTACGGCAAGGTCGTCGCTGAGGACGCGATGTTGGCAACGATTGAGGATGGTGTTGTTGTCTCGGAGACTCCGATCGTTGGTTCCTCCACAGTACGAAGACGTGGCACGACCATTGTCGACGAGGTGGAATATTGGAAAGTCGACGGCGGCAAGTACGTCGCTAGCGAGTCATTGCGGCCCCACGAGCCATCCTCATTCCAAGGACAGCGCTTGCAAGACGGAGTGCGTTCCGACAGCCCCATGGCGTTTGCCATCTCAAGCAAGCGGCCGGGCGACTGGGTTGTTGTGCGCGATGCACCGGGAGGCAAGCGTGTTCGAAGGTTGGCGCCCCGCACCTTGGTCTCGCTCGCGGAAGAACAGAAAAACTCTGATGAAAGCACCGGGTATTTTCTCCTTGGTGAAGATCCCTCCGTCAAAGAGTATGTTGCCGCATCCGATCTGCGTCACGTGCACATCGTCGAGCCACCTCCGCTAACAAGGCCAGCCGAGCGTTGGTTTGATGTAGATCTCGACGCACAGATACTTGTCGCTTACGAGGGCGTTGTTCCGGTGTATGCGACCCTCATCTCGTCAGGCACGCGCAAGAACCCCACCGAAACCGGAATTTTTCGGATCTGGATCAAGTTCTCAGAAACCAGCATGAGTGGCCGTATGGGGGAAAGTGACGCATACTCGGTGGCCACGGTGCCATGGACACAGTTCTACGAGAACGACTTTGCCTTGCACACCTCGTATTGGCACGATCACTTTGGCCGAAAGCGTAGCCATGGTTGCGTGAACCTGAGCCCTCGCGACTCGAGATTTCTCTATTTCTGGTCTGAACCTCAAGTTCCCATTGGTTGGAGCATGGCCAACGCAAGCACCGATCGTCCCGGATCGATGGTGCGCGTACACTCAAAGCAAGACCCAAATCCCGAGTTCAAGGGTGCGGCACTAAAGGTACAACGCGCCCGAGCAGCCGCCGTTTCTAGCGTCAACGTGCCCAAGTAGCGTCTTGGCGATCCGAGAAGCCGCGGTTCGCAGCGTCTTGTCAGCTATCCGCTAACGTTTGATTGCGCGCGTGGCTATGAACGTCGACATGTGCTTGCTGAGCACGTCGCCACTTGATGGCGCAAAGACATCCTCATAAAAACCCGTAAGCGCAAAGCCGGCTGCGATCTGTCCGCCGATCAGCGCATCGAGGGTGTGACTAAAGCACAGCGGTTCGCCCTTCGCAGTAACCTTGCTTCGCTCTTCGTCACCAATGCTTGTCACGTCGGAGTAGGGCAGGCGATGACGCACCTCGAGTTCACCCCGGTCGTACTTGTCGGCATCAAAGAGGAAGACGGCGGGTTGAAGGAAGCCCGAGAGAATGCTGCCACCAGAGCCAAGCACTCGGTAGCTCTCTTGCCAGACGGGTTCGACATTGGGCACAAAGCAATTGCTGCAAGGATGCACGATAAGGTCGAAGCTCCCGTCCTCCAATCCGCTCAAGTCACGCATATCTCCCTCCACGAGCGCGATTTCCAAGCCATCTCTCTCGGCCACAAGCCGATCTTGTTCGAGTTGTTTGGGCGAATTGTCGACAAGCGTCACGTGAGCGCCAGCGGCGGCCAAGATAGGGGCTTGTTGCCCGCCACCTGATGCAAGGCATAGCACCTTCACCCCAGCTAGCGATCTTGGGAACCATTCTTTGGGCACAGGCTTCACCGGTGTGAGAACGATGGCCCACTCGCCCCGTCGCGCCGCCTCAACCTCGCTGGATGACACTGGCACTGTCCACTCATTGCCGGTATCGACCTGATGATCCCAAGCGTTGCGATTGTAGTTCCGAACATCAAACGGCATGCCGCCACCCTACGACAACTTCTCGCGGCCCAACAGAGCAGAAAGCGTAGTCGAGCGCTTGGTCCTGCGCACGCCTTTGCTAGTCTCCTCGCGAACTGCGGGCTTCGCTTTTCGCGCGCTCCATCATCATTTCCTAGAGAACGACAAACGTGTCCGAGTATCTGTCCATAAGCCACGCGCGCTTCAAAAAAGTTCAGCGCGCCATCTTCACCTCTCATCTCTTTCCAAACTGCATGGCCCATGAGTGTCTTCTTCGAAACGAGGGCGACCGAACCAAGCTCGATGCCTGCTGCCAATACGGTGCCGACGTCGATGTTGGCGAGCGCGATGGCATTCTTGCGCACGCAACTCAGATTAGAGAAATTCTTAGTCCTGAGGTGCGGGACTTGCCGTGGTTTAAGGCCGAAGAGACTGAAGACGTGGACTTTCCTTCGGGGAAATTCGTGCGGACGGAGACACACAACGATGGCTGCATTTTTCTGAGCCACGACAAGCGCGGCTGTGCCGTGCACCGAGCCTCAGTCGAAGGTGACTGGGATTTCGACGGCATCAAGCCAAACATCTGTCGACTCTTCCCAATGTCTTACGACGACGAGGCGATTGTCATGTCAGATGACTATGCCGACTACTCGTGCGCCTTTGAGCCCGATACGCCCACCGTCTATCAAGTGGGTCGCCCCGATTTGCTTGCGATCTTCGGGCAGGAACTTGTGGACGAGCTAGACAAAATTGAAGCAGCGATATCGGCAGAGGCGCCAAAGACGCTAGACGTGCTTTCTTAGCCTTTCAAACGAGAGCTATCGTGAGCGCCACCTAGCGCTTCATGAGAGACAGCTATCCGTACGAGAGACGAGCTGTGTCGTCTGCGAACGTCGTCAATACGTCTCGAAGTGCTGTGACCAGCTCGGGATGTGTAAGCACGCCCTCCTCGCTATCAAAGTTCTTAGAAAAACTCGGAATCGAGAGGCTTCCGCGCAGCTCACCACCTGCACGTGGCGCTGCGGCAACTGCGGTTGCAAGTACGGTTGAACCACCACGTCCACCAGGGGAGGTCGCTAGCATGACCACTGGCTTGCCTTGAAACACCTTTGCGTCGATCCGCGATGTCCAGTCAAAGACATTCTTGTAGGCCGCCGTGTAAGAGCCGTTGTGTTCTGCAAACGACACAAGCAAGCCATCAGACTTGCGAATCTCTTCGAGGAAGTTCTGTGCTGCAACGGGAACACCGCCCTCAGTTTCCCGGTCGATGCTGTAGATGGGCATCTCGTAGTCGTTCAGATCCAAGATCTGAACTGTTGTCTCGTTGAGAAGCCCCTCTTCTTCAATGAGCTGAGCCGCATACGTGACGAGTTGTTTGTTGATGGAGTGTTTGCTGTTACTTGCAGCGAATGCCAATAGGTTCATCTCTTCTCTCCGTGAATCTGCCACTCGTACTGGTGCGGTATTGCTTGGGTTTGGCTCATCGGCGTCAAATACCTAGGCACTCTGTCATGCTGCAAAAAAGGTGCATAGTCGTCAAATATGTCACTAGATGCGCGTTCATGCGACATTGTGGTCGATGGACAACTGGGATGAAATTCGCTCGGCAGCTGAGGTCGCGCGACAGGGAACTGTTAGCGCAGCCGCAAGCGTGCTGGGTGTTCACCGAGCCACAATCAATCGCCACATAGACTCGCTCGAGCAGGTCTTTGGCTCCGCGCTATTTCAACGTCACGCCCGAGGCTACTCACCCACCGAGCTTGGAATCGAATTGCTGCGCGTTGCCGATGCTACTGAAGAGCAATTGAGCCAGCTGATTCGCCGAGCCCATTCCTATGCAAGCGGACTGAGCGGTGAGCTGACAATCACATCGATCACAGGTATCGCAAACATCCTTCTGCCGGCAATCAATGAGTTTTGTGCGGAACACCCACAGGTCAAGATCCGTTACATCTGTGGCGATAGGCTCTTGAAGCTGGAATACGGGGAAGCGCACATCGCGTTTCGGGTTGGAACCAAGCCCAAAGATCCCGACAATATCGTAAGGCTCTTCACGACTCTCCCTGTCGGGCTCTATGCGACTTCTTCCTATGTAGAGAAGTATGGCGCTCCTAAGGATTCTTCTGAGTTCCACAAGCACTCCTTCGTTGGGTCGAATTCGGACTCTCCGCGGGCTCCATTCTTGGCTTGGTTAAGCGCAAATGTGCCCAACGACCAGATTCGCTTTCGCAGCAATGATGTCGAAGTTCTGGAGCAGTTCGTGCTTGATGGCAACGGAATTGGCTTTCTAACCGGAGAGCGTTCCCAGAATCGCTCAGATCTTGTTGAGATATGCACCGCGGACCAAAGCTGGACGGTGCCAGTCTGGATCGTCACGCATGTTGATTTGCACAGGAGTGCGAAGGTGCAGAGTTTCTGCAAGCACCTAAAACCCGGATAGCACGGCAGTCGGCCGAACAAATAGCGATGGCTCCGTTAAGGCAGCGGCATGCGCTTGAGCTTGGACGTGAGTGGCACCACGATCACCCGGTGTGTAGAAAGGCGCAGCTCGATGCGCTGGCCGACAAGGATTGGCGCAGATGTGAGCCACCAGGTGTGACTAATGGACTTCTTCAAGCCCGCAATCTCGGCCGCTGTCATCAGCTCTCCAAATGTCCATTTCTTGATCACAGCGCCCTTCGCGTTGATCGTCCACAGTGCCGTGGTTTTCGCGTCGATGTCTGAACGCGACTGCGTGATAAACGTTAGCCATCGTCGGTGGGGGCCAACTACCACCGCATAGTGCGCATGGTCTGCAGGGAGAAACGCAAGTGGTACATCCACCATCTTCGCTCCGGGCTTTGGCCGAAAGCTCATGCCCCAACCCCCTTGCGTATCGAAGTTCAGATAGACGCCAATGGTGTCATCCTGAGCTCCAAAGAGCTCGGCTGTGTGCTCACTAACCTCATCATCAGCCTGCGCTTGCGGGGCAAGGAGGAGTGATGCAAAACACAGTGCGATCGCAAGGCAAGAAGCTCTCATGCCATGAGGAACGCGCGATTGGGAGGATGGGTCTACATGCGGGAGATTCTGGTCAGAGTTTTTGACAAGCTCTCAAAGCGTTGCTGTCAAGCGTCAAACTGAGCGTCAAACTCACTGCTAGGCTCGGCAACGACGGGGAGATCGCGGTCGGAGCAGGGGCAAAGAGCCGGAACGATGCCCCAAGAACGCCAAACGGGCCCAACCCTGCCGGGATCACGGGTTGGCGCCATTTCGCAGCAAGGTCTGCCATTTTACAGCATGTCGCTGGAACAAGTGTTCTGCGCTCACACAAGATTGCCTCCTAGGACCGGGAATTGGCACCGCCACACGTCACCGATATACTGCTGTGAGTGTCCGCAATCGGCGGTAAATACGAGCTTGGAGAGCGCTTGGGTGGGGGTGGAATGGCGGACGTCTTTCGCGCTACGACTTGTGGGGCTGAGGGATTCTCGCGCCCGGTGGCTATCAAGCGAATCAAGCGAAGCATTTCCACTGACAAGGGATTTGCCGACCTCTTTGTCACCGAAGCCCGCCTCGCCGCCAAGCTGCACCATCCAAACGTCGTGCAGACTCTCGATTTTGATCGAGACGAGCGAGGCTGCTTCTTCCTCGTCATGGAACTCATTGATGGTGTCGATCTTCGTGATCTCGCCAACAGCGGACGCGTTCCCGTCAGTGCGTGTTGCTTCATTGCCTCAGAAATTTTACGAGGTCTCGACTACGCACATGAGCTCGTCGACGATGGTCATCCAATCACCATCATTCACCGCGATGTTTCACCACACAATGTGATGCTCGGGTGGCAAGGCTCGGTAAAGATCGTGGACTTTGGAATTGCCAAAGCGATTGAAGGCAGCTTGGTTTCTCGCTCAGGATCGCTAAAGGGCAAAGTGGCATACATGAGCCCCGAGCAGGTGCACGGCCACAGCCTAGATGGCCGCTCTGATCTCTTTGCTCTCGGTGTGGTTCTTCATGAATTGCTCACGGGACAGCGCCTCTTTGTTGGCAAGACAGAAGCGGAGACGCTCTCTAAGGTGCTCACGCAGCCGATCGCCAGCCCAAGGTCAATGAACGACTTGGTGCCCGCTGATCTCGATGCGATCGTGATGCGCTTGCTTGAGCGCGACCGAGCCGACCGCTTTACACGTGCACGCGAGGCGATGGAAGAGATTCTCGATTCGTCGGTTTCCATTACAAAGGGCCGGCGCGACCTCGAGACGATCCTCGGAGAACGCTTTCCTGACAAGGTGCCCACACGTACTTCGCGACTCTCGCATTCGCCTTCACCTGCGAGTAGCGGAAGCTTTGGCTCACTACCGAGCGCCGATGCCAAAGAGGAGATTGAGTCGGCAGCAACGGTAGCCGCGGATCTGCAAGACCTCGCACTCAAAGAGACAGTTCCCAATGGTCCACGTTCCAAGCCCGTGCCCAAGCGAACGTTCACAGCGGAGCCAGCACTAAAGCTCGGTACCGCAAAGACCGCAGAGTTGGGCATTGCTCAGGAGGTCATTCAGCCGGGCGATGATGAGCCTCTTGTGCCTGCGAAAGGCTCGCGCGTCCCGTTCATCGTTGCCGCGCTGGGAGTTGCGGTGGCGGCTGCTGTCGGTGGCGTGATTCTTCTTGGCGAAAACGACAAAGATGCAACACCAAAGGGCGTTGAGCTTGTTGAGGTCAAGGTTGCAGGCAGCGATGAGCTGGCACCAAAGGATTCCATCGCAGAACAAGACGTCACTCCAGCGAATGACCTGACACAGAAAGCTGTAGCGCAGAAAGCAACATCCAATGTCACCGCGCAAATTGACGCAGCGCTACATGATCCGGCGGATGCAGGAGCCAGGTCGGGTAAACCCATTTCCTCACAGGAAAGCAGCCGAAGCGCAGAGGTCACCTTCCTCGTTAGACCTTGGGCAACCGTGATCGTGGATGGCAAGAGCTATGGCCAAACGCCGCAAACGATTCGTCTGCCGCGTGGGGCCCATCGTGTCGTTCTTGAGAACTCCGGCCTAGGTCGGCGTGAGAGTTTCTCTCTTTCGCTCAAGGCCGGCCAGAAGAAGACCGTCAACAAGAACTGGTAGTAGGTCGCGCTACTGTGGTGCAAACGTAACGATTTCCAGGAACGAACGAGAAGACATGTGAATCACTTGTCACATGCCGTGCGTTTTTCCCGGTCTTGCCACTGGCACAGAAGATGCTGAAAGAGATGTCTATGAAAGTAGCCCTCCTCAGCACAGCCCTCGCCTTGGCCGCGTGCAACTCGCACAAGGTCACTTACGATACTAGACTTCCTCGCGGTCAAGTTCATTCAGAGTGGACCGGTCATTATCTCTACGGAAACATCGGTCACACGGACATCAACGTTCGCAGGATTTGCCCACAAGGCGTCGCGAAGATCGAGACCTACCTGTCTATCGGAAACGGTTTCGTTGGCGCACTCACCTTTGGCATCTACACGCCGCGCACTGTGCGGATTACGTGTGCCTCTGGCAACACTGCCATCGCGGCTCTCAACCGAGAAGGAAACGTCCAATACACAATACCGGTTCGCTCAAAGCAGGAGGTGGCACGATGAAGTATCTAGCAGTAGTGGCAGTTCTCGTTAGTGGATGTGCAACGCACTCGATGACGTTTCACAATGGGCCTAGAAACCGAACCGTGACACAGGTGCACGAAAAACCCATGCATCTTTCACTCTTCAATGGAATGGTAGAGCCAAACTCGGTTCGCTTGGATGAAGAGTGTGGGGCCGACGATTGGGTTCGCATCGACCAGGACGACTCCTACGTAAATCGCTTAGTCGCTAATCAGACCGACAACACGGTTACGCCAAAGTCGATCACGATTCACTGTGGTCCCTACGATGCACCAATGGCTGCGACCCCCGTTGCTACACCGATGACCGCAGGTGCGCAGACTGGCGGCCCTCCCGGCTCGGCTGGCTACTAGTGCGCGATCCAGAGGCATAGAACGCCCTGGCTCGGTTCTTCGCCCTTTGAACGCCTTCGGCTCATCGTTGCTCAGATCCTTCCTTGCCCCAG
>JANTGM010000024.1 GCA_024762925.1 Kofleriaceae bacterium
GCTGGGGCAAGCAAGGATCTGAGCAACGATGAGCCGAAGGCGTTCAAAGGGCGAAAAGCCGAGCCAGGGCGTTCTATGCCTCTGGATCCCACACTAGCTGCCTACACACTCGCCTGCGTTGTTTTTGGCAACAGGCAAGATTGCGTGGCTTTCGGTAAGCTCTCCAACCTGATGAAGGAAGTCATGGTCATTAGTGATGCGACCGGCGAGACGGCGGAGCGCATGGTTCGAGCCGCCGTCTTGCAGTTTAGCGACTCGCCCGTCAACGTTCGTCTGTATTCCAGGGTCAGGCTCGAATCAGAAGTGGAAGCCATTATCGAGCGCGCCGCTGAGCTTCACGCACTGCTCGTATTCACGGTCGTCAACCCCGAGGAGCGTCAACTCATTATGGGCCTCGTTGAGAGACACAATGTCGAGTATGTCGACCTGATTGGCTCGCTCATGAACAAACTTGAGACGTTTCTCTCCAGTACAGCGGACGGAGTTCCAGGTCTGTTGCACGTGATCGGCGAGGACTACTTTCGACGAATTGAAGCGGTGGAGTTCGCCGTAAAGCACGACGATGGAGCAGAACCCAGAAATCTTCCTAAGGCCGATTTAGTGCTCGTAGGAATTTCTCGTACTTCAAAGACTCCGTTGTCGACGTACTTGGCTCAGAAGGGCCTTAAGGTCGCCAACGTCCCCCTCGTGCTCGGTGTGGATCTGCCCGCAGAGATTGAGCAAGTGGACGACCGAAAAGTCTATGGCCTCATCATCCGTCCTGATGCTCTTGTGCGAATTCGCCAAGCGAGGCTCACGCACTTGGGCATGCCACAAGACACGAGCTATGGCACTCGCAACCACATTGAGGACGAGCTGGGATTTGCTCGCGAAGTCTTTCGCACGCATCCCAACTGGCCGGTCATCGATGTCACCAACAAGGCAATCGAGGAAACCGCATCCGACATTCTTAGGCTCTACAAAGAGCGCCACAATTCCGACGCGCTCTAGCACCTGAGTGTCGATGTACCCAGTGTTGATGCACTCCTAGCCGCTCCAGGGCTCTGAAGCGCTCTGGTCCGATTCTGCTATGTGGGGATCGAGATTCGGCGGCACATATGTGAACTGACGTACGCACCCTTCGCGATGGGCACATCAATAATTCACGTGGTTTATCGGTATCCTATCTAGGAATCTGCCGTGGCCCAAAACCTGCGTTACCGTCGTCCCATGCGCAATGCCGTTCTCCTATCGTTCCTTGGACTCGCCCTCGCGTCCACTGGTTGCCTCTCTACAAGCCACCGCATTGGGAAGGGCGAGCTGCTCAAGTTGAGTCGTACAGCTCCTGAACAGCGCGGCGAAAGGGTGCGTGTTGTCCAGGGCCTCGGAACAACGGAGGGCCCACCTAGGGCAGACCGGGTCAACAACAATACGGTTGTGGTTGTGCACTCGCCTATCTGGATTGACGGCCGGCCTCACCATCACGGGTACCATGGCGGCGGCAGTGCAACGAGCTCTACGAATACTGGGGGCGGAACGGTTGGCGGTGGCAGCAAGAGTTCGGGTGGTAGTTCGCTCGCCAAGAGCAAGAAGGACAGTGGCAAAGCTCTCATCATTCTAGCGGCGGCAGCTGCCGTTGGACTTGCTGCAACCGAGGGCGCTCGCTACGACGGTTGGGTCAAACTTCATCCGATGCACCCTGTGCATCTCTATGGCCGATATGGTGAATACACGGTTCTTCCACTTGCGCAAATTGATGAGCAAACCGCGGCATGGGCCGATCACGCCTATGTTCGCTCAAATGAAGGTCCATTCATGAAGCTCGGTCGTGCACCACTCAACCGTAAGGGTTTTACCTACTCCGTGCTTCTAGGCGCTGGTGAAGTACCGCTTGCTGATGGCTTCGAAGCGGAGCCGGGATTTAATGGCCACATCCAATTTGGCTACTTCTTTTCAAAGCAAGTAGGTCTCCAGTTCGACCTTGGTATGGCTTGGACAGAGGACGACGTTGCAAACACGATCTACACCTCGCGCAACTCGCTTGAACTACAAGCCTTCCTTGCCAAAGCGGGCCCTGTCCATGGCGGCATCTTTGGACAGATTGGTGTAGCGAGTCGCTTCGACGATGGTATCCAGTTTGACGACACTTCCAGCATGCTTGGTGGTGGCGGCATCCTGCAGCTCGACCTCACAACGCGTCTTGCACTCACTGGCCGTGTTGGAGCCACCCGCAGCTTCGGCGAGGTTGCAAATGAGATAGGGGTAGGTCTCTCCATCTACTAATTGCGCGACCCAGTGGGTACGCGGAGCTGGCGCCAAGGCACACGCTTTGTCGCCAGTTGTCGTTTTGGGCTAGGCGACAGCGAAAACGCCCGCAACAATGAGCGGCCACAGAGTGCCAAGCGCCAGAAAGAGAAAGGCTCCAGGCTTGCCTTCGCCATTCTCCAGTGTGACTGGACCATAACTGCTGCGGCTGCCATTGCTCTCGATTGTCGAAGCGCTGAACTTGCCGCGATACAAGATGATCGCGCGCGCCCAAGCCATGACGGTTCCGGCGACCGGCATCACCAATACGAAGGGCAGCCAAAACCACGTCACAAAGAGCAACCAATCGAAGCCATTTCCAGTGGCATGGTCGATGGGCTTGCTCACCCAATGCATACCAACAATCACCGCAATGAGTGCCATCGCGCCAAGTAGCCCTGTGACCATCACGCCAGATCCAACCATGGCCCCGATTCCAAAGACGGGTTGCGCTGACCAAACCCATGCGAGACACAGAGCGAGCATTCCGACCGCGAGTTTGGAAACTCGCCATGCCGACTGCAAGATGTGAGAGCCCTGTTCGGCCTTCTCTTGGGCCAGTCGTGAGAGTTCTTCGTACTCTCGCTCTTTCCTGGCTCTGCGATGGGCTTCGATTTCCGCTTCGCGCTGCGCTGCCTGAGCTTCGCGTTCTCGCTCGTCGGCCAAGCACTCTTGGGCTTTTGACAAGCCTTCAAAGGCGATGAAGAATCGCTGGACTGTCTTGACCGGGTGTAGCCGTCGCCAAAGAACATCTGGCAAATAGATCTCGGCCTGGCAAAAGTTGCAGGCGAGGATGCGCTTGCTTTGGGTGGTAACCTGCAACCCGCCAGCGCACTGGGGGCACGACATCGACACGGGGCGAATCGCTTCTGTGCTTGGTTGCAAAGCCGAAGCGCCCGCCTGCTCTTGTGCGAGGCCAGGATCCGTTGAGTAGATGCGTTTGACTGTTGGAACGAGCGCCACCAACCATGCTGGTGCCGGCGCTGTACTCGCTGGATCGCCACAGGCCACGCAGGCAAAATCTCGGGCGGGCCCCTCTTCGAGGTGGTCGACGGCGAACGCCGTATCGCACTTTTCGCACCTGGGAACGTCTAGGGAATATTCGTAGCGAACCTGAAATCCGTGATCGGAAACGGTGCCCCGACGCGGCTGGCACGGAACCATCTGGTCATGAGCATCATCGAATGCCTCTAGTACCGACTCCCACAGCGACTCAGGTATGGCGACGTCTTGTGAGCAAGAGGCGCAGCAGACCTCGGTTCCTGGCGTGCCAAGCGGCAGCGGCTGGCCACAGTGCGGACAGTCAGTGAGGAGTGTGAACCATCCATACCGTCTGTCCGTCATCGCTGTGGTGCCAGACCGTGGCGCTTAAGGAGTTCGCGAAGGTGGTAGCGAGTTAGGCCAGCCTCTTGCGCAGACCGCGTGATGTTGCCCTCGTTACGTTTCAGCAGCGCCCCGAGGTATGCGGTTTCAAATGCATCAACCACGGTTTGCTTGGCACCCTTGAAGGCGAGACCAGGCTTTAGAAGCGCTGGATCGAAACTCGTTGGTCCACCCGGCACTGGCACACCACTCATCTCGGCCGCTGCTGCATGCGCCGCATTGACGCCGGCCAGGGCCAGGTCGTGCTGCACCATGGGAGAGGGGCCACCGGGCCCAAAGGTTAGATCTTGGCGGGTAATCACGGGCCCGTCAGAAAGCGCCCCTGCCCGCTCTACGACATTGCGCAGCTCGCGAACGTTTCCAGACCAGTTGTTGCTGAGCAAGGCAGCCATGGCGTCTTGCCCAAAGGAGAGGTTGGTGCCGCGCCGCGCGATGACATCTTTGAGAAAGAGGTTGGCAATGGTTGGGATGTCCTCACGCCTGTCGCGAAGTGGTGGAAGCTCGCAATTGACGACGGAGAGGCGGAAGAAGAGGTCTTCGCGAAAGTTGCCGTTGTTGACCTCGGCTCGGAGATCGCGGTTCGTCGCAGCAAGCACACGAACGTCGACCTTGACCGTTCTATCGCCACCAACGCGCTTGATCTCTCGCTGCTCGAGAACGCGAAGCAGTTTGGGCTGCAAGCTGATGTCTAGCTCGCCAATCTCGTCGAGAAAGATGGTGCCGCCGTTCGCTTGTTCGAAGCAACCAACCTGCTGGCCCACAGCACCCGTAAAGGCGCCCTTCTCGTGACCAAAGAGCGTTGACTCGATGAGTTCGCGAGGAATGGATCCGCAGTCGAGCACCACAAAGGGTTTCTTCTTGCGAAGCGATGCGTTGTGAATGCCGCGAGCAATGAGCTCTTTGCCAGTTCCCGTTTCACCCGTGATTAGACATGTGAGATCCGAGGGAGAAATCTTCTCTAGGTTAGCGAAGATCTCGCGCATCACAGGTGAGCCGCCAACAACTTTGTCAAAACGATCTTGCTTGGAGAGTGCAATCTCCACGATATCGGTGGTGGGCTGAAACATCACCGTCGTTTGACCAGCGCGGAATTTCACGCCGGGCAACAGGTACACCTCGCGAATGCGGAGGTCGTTTACGAAGGTCCCGTTGCGCGAGTTGAGATCGCGAAGTCGATAGCCATCGTCACGAACAGCGATCTCAAAGTGCGTTCCCGAAATCGATTTGTCGGCGATCATCAAGTCGTTGATGATGCTTCGACCACCCGTACAACGAGACTTGGAAATCTCGACCTCTTTGCCCTTGTCGGGCCCATCCACCACCACCAACTTGGCTTTGCGAAGCCTGCGAACCGTGGCTCGCTCGCCCTCGAATACCGTGGTTAGCCCTGAAGATTCGCTGCCTTCATCTTGCACGTTGCAAAGCCTATCTTGGGCGCTTTGAGCCGGTCAACTTGCGGCGGGTCGGCAAAGTTGCCAATACTGGTCGCTTGCGGCTGCGCAGAGCGGTGTTTGGCTCATCACGCCAAAGTCCGCACTAGTTTAAGTAGGTTGGACCTTTGCCCTTTGGATCGTCTTTGTCGGTTACAACTTTGAGGTGAGCGCGAATTCGCTTTTGTTTGCGTTTGAGGAGCCAGATCTTTGGCGTCCACTTGCCATTGGTTAGTAGCCAAGCGGTTAGCATTGCAGACACATTTGCGGCGCCTTCGCCCCAGCTTTGCCCAATGATGACAAAGAGCAGCATGAAGCCTGAGATGCCGATTGTGAGCTGGCGACCGGTAATGGGCAGGACGCCGAAGAACTGCACTTGCTCGTTGGCGAAGAGGGTGCCGTAAGCGACGATCGAGGCATAGATGAGCGGATCGAGCCCCGTAATTGGAGACGAGTTGTGCATGGATGGGATGAGCACGATTGCCAGTGTTCCCACCACAACACCAATGACTGAAGTGTATGCGGCAAATTTGAGAAACCGCTTGAGGCCCCACCAACGCTCCAAGGCTGGCACAAACATCCACAACATAAACCCTTGGAAGATGAGAGCAACGAACTCCACCTCGAGGAATGGCGAGGTCACAAGCTGCCAGATCTTGAAATCCAACCAGATGCTCTGCCCTGTGGCCGCAACCACCTTGGCAATCTCGAACCGCATCTCGTCCTTCGACATGAGGAAAAAGAGCGATAGGCCAACACTCGCCACCAGGAGGTAGAGACATCCTTTGGTTATCGAAGTTTGGCCGAGGCCTCTGCGAGGTGCGCTTGCCATGAAGTTGTGACTGTAGAACCGGTCGCGGCAGGCTGCAACTGAAGCCTTACACCAGCAATAGATTGCCCGAAAAACAGAGCCCCGCCAGGCCAAAGAGACCGAGCGGGGCGATTATGAGGGTAATCAGCGGTAGGACGGCGACTTAGAAGGTGAAGTCGAAGTTGCCGAGGTCGACCAACTCATTTCCGAAGGTGATGGACTCTTCGCGAGCCACAGAGCTTCCGAGCGCTGCATCATTCTCGTCAAGTACATCAACCACGATGGTGTAGGTGTCGATTGGGTATTTCGCGGAAACGCCAGTGCCATCTTCGCAGTTGAAGACATCAACAAGAGCTTCGGAGGTGCTTGCAGAGGTAGCAACGATGTCAACGCCACCCGAGAAGACGTCTGCACAAGTGAGAGCTGCGCCTCCGCCATCAAGAAGGCTCCAAGTGAGCCCAAAGTAGCCATCGTTTATTGGGAATGCTGGAACGTTGATTGGAAGCAAGTCACCATCGCGAGTAAGGGATCCTTGAACTGCGTTGGACTGAGCGAAGAGCGAGTTGCCATCAGCACTCGTGATCTCGACCCAGACATCGTAGAGGCCCAATGGAAGTCCCGCGGTGACACCTGCTCCATCGGAGCAATTGTAGATGTCGGTGAAACGTTCCTGTGTGGTGACGTCGAGGGAGATGATTTCGGCGGCAGCACCATCAGGGCACGCACCATCTGTTGACCATGCAACATCGAAGGAGCCGACTTCGTCTCCGTTATCGGTAGTAATAATGCAACCCGTTGCTTGGAACAGGCCGCCGATCATAAGTGCAGATAGAGCTAATTTATTCATGATGTTTTCTCCCCAGACATTAGAGGCAGACCTCATAGTGAAGTCGCCAGGTCTATTCGTGTTGTCGGCAGCCAGGTTTGCGTGGCAACCAGAGCGAAGTATCTCGATACATTCACAAGCTCGCAACTTCGCGGCGAGCGATTGTCCTGTTTGGACAGCGGTAAGGGGACGGACAGCTCTGAGCATGGCCCATTTCCCAGCTCATTTGCGAGGACTTGTGTCACTCTCTGACGCACGTACATTCGATACCGCAGAAATCGGGGTGATCTGTGACGACGATCAAGAGCGACTCCAGACTCACAACTTCCCCATCCCGGACGGTTCTGACAATTTCGGACGGTGTTTGATATGTACCCGCTCGCGCCGGTTGGCCATCGGCGCAGATTGGCTCGGCAAAGAAGGCGGTTCGTCCAGGCTCGATTTCGAAGAGGGTGACGCCGGTTTGGTCCTGGCAGGGGAAGTCGCGAAAGTTCCCCGGCCGACAGCCAGTCACACCCGAGTCCACCGCGTTCCAGCACAGGCGCACCTTGTCGACCTTGGCATCCGCGCAGCTGTCCACCGGATCTCCACTGAAGGTCCGAAGGGACCATGTGAACTCGGTCGCACCGCCGTCGATTGCTACGCATTGAAAACCAAAGACCTGAATTCCTAAGAGAAATAGAACTCGAACAAGAAGTGTTGAGTGGACGGGCTTTGGGGCTCGGGTATTCATGAAAAGACGACCAAAGGCAAAAGCGAGGTTTACCGTATTTCCCACAAGTGTTCTTGCTGGGACAGCTCGCATTGTTGCGCAACTTGCTAGGCAATGATTGCTGTTACTTGCTAAACACTGAATATGCAAGAACTCCTCCTGGGAGCCACAGGAAGCGCGAATTCGATGAGCACCTGGTCGCTAGTCTCGGGTGCCTCTGGGGCCGTGATCGCGATCATGGTGATCCTCGCGCTCATGTCCGTTTTCTGTTGGTACATCATCGGATTCAAGTACCTCTACCTTCGCCGAGCTGCGCGAGAGAGCGAGCTCTTTGGCGATTCGTTTTGGCGCTCCAAAGACATCGAGCAGATCTACAAGAACGCCCAGGCTCTGAAGCACAGTCCGGTATCAGCGATGTTTCTCGCTGGCTACACGGAGCTTGCAAAACTGGGCGCGGACGATCCTGGGGCGCGCGATCGCGAAGCAGATCTTGAGAATGTGCAACGTGCGCTTCGCAAAGCACAAACAGGTGAGACGACTAAGCTCGAAAGCATGATTCCCTTCCTTGCGACGACAGGTTCCGCAGCGCCATTTATCGGCCTTCTGGGCACGGTTTGGGGCATCTTACTCGTCTTCCAACAAATCAATCCCGACGAGGCGGTCAAGCTTGGACAGATCGCACCGCAGATTGGTGAGGCCCTGGTTGCGACTGCTGTTGGCCTCTTGGCCGCAATTCCCGCCGTCATGGCCTACAACTACTTTACCCGCAGAATCACTGTGCAAATCTCCGATATGGAGAACTTTGAGCACGACTACCTCAACATCATCCGCCGTCACTTCCTGAACTAGCATGGGAATGTCGGGCGGAAATAAGGGCAGTCTCAATAGCGAGATCAACGTTACACCGATGGTGGACGTGATGCTCGTGCTGCTGGTGATCTTCATGATTACCGCGACGACGATGGCAAATAGCGCAGTGGATTTGGACCTGCCTGAGACCAATGCTCCGACTCAAGACGATCCGGCAGGGCGCCTCACGCTCAGCATCTCAAAGTCCAGCCAGCTCTTCTTGGGGACAACCTCTGTGAGCTGGGTTGAGCTGGAAGAGAAGCTCCGGGCCAATGAACGCGTCAAGAAAGAGAAAGAACTCTACATCGAGGCCGACAAGGACCTCCCCTATGCAGTGGTAGTCACAGCAATGGCAGCGGCGCAAAATGCTGGGGTTGTGAAGCTGCAAATGCGCACCGACCCTGCCGCAAACCTCGATTATGGCGCCTTGGACGAAGCTGCGGCGGCGGGCGGAGAACCTGGCGCAGCTGGAAAACCCGCTCAGAATTAGTAGATGCGGGACACTCCCTCCATAGTCTCAGGCCTAGCATTCACGGTGCTGCTGCATCTTTTTGTTGTGGGCTTGGCGAGCACAACAACCGACGGATTTGGCTGTGGCGGTGGCGATGCCTCGGGTTCGACGAGCTTTGAGCAGGCGGAAACCATCGAGGCCTCACTTGCCTTCAAAGAAGTGAAGCCCAAGAGCAAGCAACCGCAAAAAAAGAAGAAGAAAAAGTTTCGCCCCAACAAACAGGACGGTGCCTCGAAAGAAGAGAAGCTCGACCCCAAAAAGAAGCCCAAGAAAGAAACGGTTCCCGTCGATGTGGATGAGATCGACATCAATTCGATCCTCGACAAAAACCGCAAGCAGGACGAAGATCTCAGCGATACTGGGAGTGATGAGACTCCGGTTGAAGGCTCGCCCAATGGCTCGGAATGGGGTACTGAGAAGGATGCCCGTGGCGACCCCTATGTTGGCGAACTTAAAGGGAGAGTGTACAGCGTATGGAAGGTTCCAGCCCTTGAGACAGGCACGGGAAAAGCCACAGGTTGCGTGCGATTGGACAAAGAAGGTGTGATTGTCGACCGCGAACTAAAAAAGCGTTCAAAGAATACCAACCTCGACCGCTCCGTCGAAGTTGCACTTAAGAATGCGCCAGCCATGGACAAGCCCGTTCCTGACGCGCTGGTGAATCTCCTAACGGTAAAGGGCATATGCTTCAACTTCGCACTCTAACTCTTGTCACACTTTTTGGATTGGCATCGCTGCTCGCTGGCGATTCCGCGATTGCCCACGCCGATGATGACTTTGTTATCGATGTTGGACAGCCACAACGGTCGCGCTATCCACTCGCACTTCCGATGCCCGCCTCAGGCGATGGTGCCTCGGCCAGAGAAGTTCTGAAGGTCGCTTCCTTCGATCTGGACATTGCTGGTTGGTTCAAGGTGATGGACAAGAAGGGCTTTTTGGCCAACCTCTCCCGCGAGGGCATGGGCATTGAGGTCGACGCTTGGAAGAACGCCGGTGCTTTTGGCGTCGTGAAATTTCGCACTCGCGTAACAGGCTCGCGCATCGCCATCGACTTCAAACTCTTCGAAGTCGAGAAAGGTGAGAACCCGGTCCTTGAGCGCACATACCAGGGCGACAAGAAAGACATTCGCAAGCTCACCCACCTGTGGTGCAACGATGTCGTGAAGCACTTCACAGGCGAGGACGGCTTTTTTGGCAGCAAGATCGCCTTTGTCACCAAGGGCGGCCGCAAGGGTCGTCGTGGCAACAAGAAGATCATGGCAATGGATTTTGATGGTGCCGGTGTCCACAGCATGAGCCGCAATAGCTCCATCAACATTCTTCCGTCGTGGTCTCCCAGCGGCGGCAAGCTCGCCTACACCTCGTATATGCGCGACAACCCCGACCTCTATGTGGTCTCGGCTGGTGGTGGGCGTCCCAAGCGCATCAGCAAAGCACGTGGCATGAACACGGGTGCAAGCTGGTCGCCCGACGGCAGCAAGCTCGCAATCACGCTTTCGAAAGATGGCAATCCCGAGATCTACATCATTAGCGCGAGCACGGGGAAGACCATCAAGCGCCTCACTCGCAATCGCCACATTGACACTTCGCCCTCTTGGTCGCCTGATGGCAAAGAGATTGCGTTTGTAAGTGACAGGGAAGGTGGCCCGCAGATCTTTGTTATGAAGGCAAATGGCTCGGGACAGCGACGTGTATCGATGAATGGCTCGTACAACACGACGCCAACCTGGTCGCCTGCAAAGGGCCAGCGTGTCATTGCCTATACAACTCGCGACGGAAAAGCATTCGACATTGTCACACTTGACCTTAACACCAATAAGATGGTGCGCATCACACAGAATGAAGGCAGCAACGAAGAGCCGAGTTTTGCACCGAATGGCCGTGTTCTAGCCTTCTCTTCGGCACGCAGAGGTGGGGCTGGCATCTACATCGCGAACGCCGACGGTAGCGGCAACGCAAAGCGCGTCTACAAGGGTTCGGTTACCAGCATCGACTGGGGCCCGGCTCCGAAGAACTAGTAGTTTAATCCCGTAGAAACGCGTCTGTGGCCAAATACGCAAGCATTGATATCGGCAGCAACACGCTGCTGCTCTTAATCACCGACAATGCGAGTGGCAAGCTCACGCCCATCGTCGATGAGTGCGACTTTGGCCGCTTGGGTCAAGGCTTGGCGCATTCGAAGAATCTGCATCCCGATGCGATCGAGCGCAGCTTGGACGTTGTGCGTCGCTATCGGAGGCTCATGGATGCGCACGAGCTCGCGGGCGTTGCGTGCGTAGGAACCCAAGCGCTTCGAGAAGCGGAAAACCGCGACGCGTTCATCGCTCCAGCAGAAGAAATCCTAGGGTGTCCAATCGAGATCATCGCCGGCGAGCGAGAGGCAGAGCTTGTCGCGACAGCAGTGATTACTGACTTCCCAAAGCTGTGCCAGGGCGAGTTGCTCTGTGTTGACGTTGGCGGGGCAAGCACCGAGTTCATTCGAATCCGTGCGGGCGAGCGGGTCTCGGTCGTGAGCCTGCCCATCGGTGCGGTTCGTCTCAGTGAGGCCTTCCTCACGAGCGATCCACCAACCGAGGCTGAAGCTAAGAACTTGTATGAAGCGATCTCCGCGCAGCTTGCGACGTTGGAGCTGCCGGCAGAGGCGCAACTCGTGGGCAGCGCAGGAACCGCAACGAGCATCGCGAGCATTGCGCTCGCCCTCGAACAGTACGATCCCGAGCGTATCCATGGACACGAGATGGGCCGTCGCGAAGTTGAGACCGTGGCCGCGAATCTGCTCACGAGCACCGTCGCTGACAAGCGGCAACTCACGGGCCTAGCCCCAAAGCGCGCGGACGTCATCGCGGGCGGTGTCGCCATCTATGATCAGGTTATGCAAGTGCTCAATGCGACCACCCTGGTCATCAGCGACCGGGGCGTTCGCTGGGGCTTGGCCTACGAATTGGCAAGATAGAGGACCACCCAGGGCGTTCTCGCTACACTGCGCTCATGTCGTCAACCGCCAACGAGCGCGTGCCAGCATATCTGCTGATCCTGCTCGGACTTGTCGTGCTCTTTGCCTTTGCACAGGTGGGTGAGCACTACTACCAGGACTTCTTGCTCGACCTAGGTCAGCACCACCAACCAGCACCACTCTTCCTCGCTTTTGTTTCCCTGTGGATGGTGCTCGGCCTCGCAGCCGCAGCTTGTCTCACCGCGGGAATCACATCGCTAATCGCGCAACGCGACGGTGAGCGAACAGGCTGGCTCGAACGTGGGCGCGATGTGCCATGGATGCTCGTAGGAACAATTCTGGCGTTCGTGGTTCCCGCACTCATTCGCTTTGCCGTTCTAGAAGGTGCACCGCTCACGGATGACGAGACCTGCTATCGCTTTAGCGCGGAGCTGCTCGCGAACTTTCAGCTCACCACAGAGTCCCCGCCCCACAAGCTCTTCTTCGATCATGTTTTCATGATCAACGACGGCCGCATGTACAGCCAGTATTTTCTCGGTTGGCCAGCACTCATGGCACCTGGCATTTGGCTTGGCATCGAGGGCTACATGAATGCGCTCTACTGCGCCCTTACGCTGCCTCCGCTGTACTGGATTGCCAAGCGCGTGTCGGGAGTCGTGGCAGCACGTCTCGCACTCTTGATCTTCATCACCTCGCCGATGCTGATGATTGGCGCAGCGACGATGATGTCCCACACAAGTTGCCTCTTTGCGCTCACGTGGATGGTTTGGATGGCACTGCGAAGCCAAGACGAGGATCGCCGCTGGTGGCACACGAGCTTGATGGCCGTCTTCTTTTGCATCGCTTTCTTCAATCGACCGCTCACCGCTGTCGCGATTGGCACGCCGCTACTTGTGCTCTGGCTTCGGACCGCTTGGCAAAGCGAAACGCGCAACCACCAGCTTTTCGCGTTCCTCGTTCCCTCTGCCGTTTTTGGCGCGCTCTTTCTTCTCGTCAATCAGATTCAAAATGGCAGCCCGCTACGCATTTCCTATGCTGCCGCCATGGACTACGCCCGAGCCAATCAATGGCGCTTCACGCACTGGAGCGAAGAGTCGCGAATGAGCGTTGGCTTCCTCGATGCCGAGCTGTATTCCCGCGGACTCGCCGAGAACGGGCTGGCGCTCTTTCGGCTCAATGCGTCTTCGTTTGGTTGGCCAGCGTCCCTGCTCTTTCTGCCATTGGCATGGCGCCACAAAGAAGCCCAGCCCTTCTGGTGGATGCTCCTGCTCTTTGTGCTTCTGCACCTAACGGTGGCAACCGCAGGCATCGATAGTTTTGGGCCGGTTCACTATTTTGAACTCGCGTTGCCGCTCATTGTTCTCACGACAATAGGCGCGCTTCGGGTTTCGCGATTCTTGGCAACCATGCCACCCGCACTGGCTCGTTTTCAGCGAGCACCGATCACTGCCGTCTGCGTGATGATACTACTTTCTCTGATCGGCTTCACGCCACGTAGAATCGGTGCGGTCGGAGACATGGCGGAGCGAACCAATGCTGCTCTGCGCGCCCCCGAACAAGCACAGCTCTCCAATGCCATCGTCTTTGTGCATCTAGGACTCAATCGATGCCACCGTGGAGTGACCCGTGGTTTCGTTTTCCAGCGGCCCAACAACGATATCCACCACGAAAACTCCGTTCTCTGGGCCAATCACCTCTCGGTGGCCAAAGACAAGCTGCTCATGGAAGCCTATCCCGATCGGGCCGGGTATATTCTTTGGTGGCAGGGCAAAGAGTGCAAACCACTCTTTATTCCCCTTGGCGAAATCGTCGATGGCCAGATCGAGCCAGGCGTTCCCAAAGACTTTGACCTCTCAGACGCTTAGCCATGACAACTCCGCAAGAACAACTCTACGTACTCATTCCGTGCCTAAACGAAGAGGCCACCATTGCTGGCGCTGTCCAAGAAGTGCTTGACCACGCGCCGAAGCTTCCTATGCCCGTGCACGTCATCATGATCGACGATGGCTCTCGCGACAAGACTCGAGAGATCATGGAGAGCATTGCCAGCAAGCATGAGAACTGCGACGTTGTCGTCAACAAGAAGAACATTGGCCTTGGCCGCTCAGTCACAAATGCGTATCAGCACATTCCAAATGGAGCTTGGGTGACAGTTTTCCCGGGTGATCGCGAACTCATCTTCGGGGCCTCTGTCGACAACTTCATGGAGATGCGGGAAGGCCACGATGTGATTCTTGGCTATCTACAAAATACGGTTGTGCGAACGTTCTCCAGGCGCCTTGCCTCCTATGCCTTCTCAAAAGTCACAGCGACGCTCTACGGCTTTCCGTGGCGCTACCTAAACGGTCTAAAAATGTACAAGGTGGAAGTCTTTCGCGGCATCGAAGTTATCTCTGGCGGCCATGCGTTCATGGCAGAGCTCATCGCCAAGGCGCAGCTTCGTCGTCCTGACTTGCGTATCGGCCAAGCGGCATTCGTTTCTCGCGGTCGCAAAGCGGGTGAGTCACGCGCCTTCACTGGCAAGTCGGTAACTCGTGCGGTTCGCGAGGTATACAACGGCTCTCGATCGGTCGCGGAGTTTCGCGAAGATGTCGTTCGCAATCCGCCACCCTTGCGCGGGGATGACGAGTCGTGAAACAGGATGGCAAACGCACGGCGGCGTATGCCAAGAACCCCGACTACGAAGGTGTGGTTGCGAAGGTCAATGAGCAGCTTGCAGCGCTGCCACAGTCCACAACGACCGCAATTGAACACCCAATCGTCTTCATTACCGGATTGCCGCGCAGTGGCACGACCCTGCTCTATCAAGCGCTGGCTGCCACCGGGGCCTTTGGCTATCCAAGCAACTTCATGGCGAGGTTTTTCGCGAGACCCGCAATCGGAGCGCAGATTCAGCGATTGGCAGAGGCATGGCTTGTGCGCGGCCCGATGTCGTTTGAGTCCTCGGCTGGCAACACCAAGGCCTGGTACGAGCCACACGAATTCGGCTATTTCTGGGAGAGGCACTTTCCGTTCTCAGAACATCACCAACCGGGGGCGAGCGTTCTTGCCGCGCTTGATACCAGCGCGCTAACCCAAGACTTCGCCGAGCTGCAAGACGATGTGGATGGGCCGCTGCTCTTTAAGAACTTGATCCTCGGATACGTAAACAGCTTTCTTGCGACGACGTATCCGACGAGCCGATTCGTTCACATGGAGCGGCCGATGTTCCACGTTGCACAATCGTTGATTCATTTGCGGCGAGAGTTTTATGGTTCCGACGACGTCTGGCTGTCCGCGACACCGAGCACAGCAGATCGCTTGCTACAAGCTTCTGCCGCGAAACAAGTCGCGCATCAGATCGCGACGCTGCAGGCCGCGCTCGATGATACGAGGAGCCAAGTTGGGCCCAACAGGTGGCATACGCTCTCCTACGAAGAATTCTGTCGTTCTCCCCGTGAGTCGACTCGGGCGATTCTCGCGTTTAGCGGAGTGGATCCCTCCGAAGAGGCGCTCAAGGCACTGCCACACTCCTTCACCCACCGAGAAGCCGTTGCCCTAGCTGCAGACGAGCAGCTTCAGTTGCGCGAGGCCTTCCGTCAGGAAGGTCTCGATTTGTGATCACACTGTGACTGCCTCCCTGTCACCGCACCCCATCACCACGCGCGCAAGGCTCTAGGGAGCGTGCACTTCGAGCAAGAGGTTGGATGGCAAGCCGAGAAACTTGTGCGTGTGTATCTTGAAAGCACGCCCGCGAGGCACCAACTTGGCCAGGGCGCTTTCATCCAATAGGTTGAGATTCTCTTCTCGCGAGAAAAAGTCAAAGCCCATCGTTTGGTAGAGCCGACGGTACATTCGCGTGGGCAAGTAGTGCAGAAACGGAACCAACGTGTGTAGCTCAACCGGATACCAGCGGTTTGGCGTTGTCACAAATGCACTCTTGGCAACGCGTAGGGTGTCTGCAAGAAACCGTCGCTGGTTACCTCGACTGCCGACATGCTCGATGACAGCGCTGCAAAACGCGATGTCAAACTCTCCATCTTCGAAGGGCAATGCCGCGTCGCGCTGCACCTGGCAATAGGTTGCGGTCGGAAAGAACCGTTCGTAGTGCTCGGCAGACTCAAGCCCACAGCCAACGACCGATTCAAGATATGGATAACGCGATTCCAAAAAGTACTGATGCGCCTCGCTCAAGTTTGCGTTGACGCCGATGTTGATGATGCGGAGAGTCTTCCGTGGCGGAAAGAGCTGCTCAAATCGCTCATAGAGCGCCTGCTGTTGGGTCGCCAACACTTGACGCCACACCGACATCGGCAGTGCCTTCTTGTAATACTGGTCGCTGCGGTGCTCGCTATCGCCCATGCCTGGCAGTCTAGCAATGCCTGGTTCCGATAGCGCTGCTCTGGCAAAGGAAGTAGTACTCGAGGTGCAGCCGCGATACGCTTGACTTCATGGCAGACCAACCCGTCGGCAGCTTCTTCGACAAGAATGCCGCGAGCTATCACGAGCGCAAAGCGGGAATGCAATTCCATCACTCGGTGATCGCCCAGCGCATCGAAGCACAGCTCTCTGGCGACGTGCTCAGCATTGGCGGACTCTGGAATGAGCGCGGCGAGATGGGGCACCTCCGCTCACTCACGGTCGTCGACCTCTCGCTAGAAATGCTTCGGGCCTACGAGAAGGACGGAGTTCGCACGATGCAGGCTGATGCGACCAACTTGCCGTTTGACGATGACTCCTTTGACCACCTTGTCTTTCCGCTCATCCTGCACCACATCGCCGGGTCAAGCGCGGGCGAGGCCCAAGCTGGTGTGCATGCCGCTTTGCGAGAGGCTCATCGTGTTCTCAAGCCGGGTGGCACGGTGTGGATTAGCGAGTTCTGTGTGGCCTCGGCTCTCTACCTCGCGGAACTTGCCGCTGTGCCCGCAACACGCCAACTGCTCGGCCTAATCAAGACGCCGCTGGTGGTGATGCACAGCAAGGAGTTCTTCGCAGAAGCGCTCCACGAGCGCGGCTTTTCATCGCCTGCAATTGAACAGATCAAGGCGCACGACGCCAGTCCACTCGATCTCATTACGCCCGTCATTGGGGTTTCGATACTGAAACTGCCGCGTTTTCTCTATCCAATACACCCAACGCTGTTTCACGCCACCGCGACCTAGGCTCTGTGCGCGTCGCAATCACACAACCGAACTTCCTGCCATGGTTGGGCTACTTCGATTTGCTCGACCAGGTTGATGTGTGGATCTCCTTGGACAACGTACAGCGAAGCAAACAGAGTTTTTCTGCTCGCAATCGGGTCAAGCTCAAGAGTGGTGCCTCAAAGTGGCTGAGTGTTCCTCTGCAGAAGTGCGCTCTGGAAACCACGCTCGCACAGCAACCTCTCGCTGCTGGCGACTGGCCTACACGCTTCTTGCAGACCATTCGGGACAACTACCGAGAGGCGCCATACCTAGAGCACGCAAGCACGCTCCTTGAAACACTCTTCGTTCCGCGAGAAGAAGAGGGCTCGCTATCACGATACAACGAGCGCATCATCCAAACCATCTCGCGACAGCTGGGCGTGTCCTACGAATTTCACCGAGCCTCAGAGCTCGTCGAAGAACTGACAGGCACACCGCAGGAGAAGGTGTTTCGCTTGCTAGAGACGGTTCCGGCCACAGCGTTCTTGAATTTCCAGCGCGGTGTGGAGATGGGCCTCTACAATGCGAGCGAGTTTTCGGCGCGAAAAATCACGCTGCTCAAGCACGACTACCAACACCCGGAATACGGCCAACTGGGCCGCGACTTTGTGCCATACCTGAGTGTGCTCGACCTTCTGCTCAATGAAGGGCCGCAGGCACTAGCGATCATTCGCTCCGGCTCAAAGTGGGTTGCGCCGTAGCGCGGTGTGCTAACAACAACCAAGCCCTGAGGTAGGCAGCTGCGCTGCGTTGCAATGCCCAGCTGCGCATGTGGGTCCATGGCCGCACCCTGCACCCCCAAACTGCGCTCTCGTTTGCACCCATACTGTTAGTATGAGGAACACATGAATGGCCACCGCGGAATGGTCATGACCATGAGACACTGAAGGGACCACATGCGAACTTTTATGTATCTTCTCTTGGGCGCAGCAGCCTTGCTGAGCCTCTCTTCGAGCGCTACTGCGCAGAACAGAAACTTCGACGCTGGCAGCCTGATCGTTCCAACGGATAGCGCCTATCAAAGCGAGGGAATCTATCAAGCCTATGGTCTCTTGTATCAACTGCTTGATCATGACGTAACCGTGTATTGGGTTATCGACGACGAGAAAACCTGGCACCACGCCGACTGCGACACAGCGGGAGATGAGTGCAGCTGGGACTGTGCGGAAGAGGGGTCGGGCGTCAAATGCCCCTACCCGACAGCGAGTCCAGACTTTTTCGTAGGCGCAGATGTTGTGTGGTCCGATACCGGCGTTGTTGCCGGGACCTCAATCTCCAACCACGGCTACAGAGGTGGCCCCTTCGTTATCGACTCCGCCGATCGTGTTGCTGCCCTTGACATCATCAACGCGTGGAATGATCAAGCATTGTGGGGCGCAAACCCATGGGCCGACCGCTCAGAGTTTTCCGTAGTCACGGTTCACGAGGCCCGTGAAGTGTTTCAAGGCTACGTTAGCAAGAAACTCATTGCGGCCCCCAGCATCGCCGTCTTTGCCGATGGCAATGAAAAGATCGCCAATGAGTACCTCAGGGACGCTGGCATACCGCAGTCCAATGGCAACGAGTTTCCCGACGGTGATTGCGATGTGGGCACCTGCGGTCCTAACACCGATAACCCGGATATGCTGACCGTGCCGAGTGTCGCGGGTGACATGGGAACCTGTGACTCTCCAAACTCTGATCACAGCAATGGCGCCCTCTTCACCGCAAACGGCGAGCCTGCCTTCTGTCAGATCATGTCGATGCACTGGGGTGTAAACGATCGTGAGTTGGTCGAGTGCAACGGAGGTGCTTGCCCCGACACGCCCGAAGAGTGCGCCGGTGAGCCCATCACGTATCATGGTCACGAAGTTGTTGCTGAGGTGCGCGCCTTCCTCGCCTACCCCACGCACTTCTTTGCCGAGTGCCAGGCAGTCAATGCCTACGAGAACACGGTTCCCAATCCCGACTGGCCCTACCTCGATGATGAAGGGCGCATCGGCCACTTTCTAACAACCACCGGTAATCCACCCGCATGCCCCTGCAATCCCGGTCCGGACGAGGGCTCGTTTGAATGTGTCGAAGATGGTTGTGGCCCGGGCCAAGACTGTTGTTTGCCCAGCGACGTCAAGGAGCGTGGTGCGGGCTTCATGATTGCCGACCAGCCCAACCCATTCAAGATGCTTCGCCCCGACGTTGCCTATGCACAGTTCGACGGCGCGTTTGAGCGAACCGGTGGCAGCGAGCCCGCCTACAACTTGAGCACGTATTTGGGCACCACCTACAAGAACGATCGAGACGTCACCTTCATTACTGCCGACAACGGGCCTGGCGTCGCTGATGTGTGGATGACGGGGTACGTCGATGGTGAGTGCGATGTGAACGACACCAACGATGATGTTGGCGGCACCACCACGGCCGAGTGTGGTGGCAAAGTGAGTTACCTTGGTGGCCACAGCTACACCGGCAAGAATGGACGACGTCTCTTTCTAAATGCGCTCTTCGAGGCGGATTGCGTGACCAATGCAAATTGGCCAAACGATGATGGAGGGGGCGAGGACTCGGATGGCGATGGTATCTCAGACCCAAACGACCCCTTTCCCAATGACCCGGATCAGTGTGGCGACTCTGACAACGATGGCTGCGACGATTGCTCCAGCGGCACCTTCTCGCCGAGCAACGATGGCGAGGATAACGATGGAGATGGAATCTGCGACGCAGCCGGTGGCAATGAGGCCGACGGTGACGGCGAGTCGAGTGGATGTGGTTGCCAGAGCTCTGGTCGCAACGGACCAGGACTCATCTTTGTCTTTGCTATTGCGATAGGGGCACTCATGCGTCGCCGCCGTAGACGACATACAGAGACTCTTTAGCGCACCCTCGGCTAGAGGCAATCATAAATCGCAGCAGCCAGGGCGCGTGCCCTCGGTGAGCGAATATGGTGGGCCATCTTGTTAGGGATGTAGGAAATTGCGAGTTCTTCTGTTGGGTCGCACCAGCCGAGTGCACCACCAGCGCCGGGGTGCCCAAAGCTCTCGCGATTGGGAGAGAACATCATGTCGGCCTCTTTCACAAAGCCCTGGGTCCACCCTTGGGGCTTTCGAAGAACTCGGTCCATCTTGGTCCAGCTTTGCGTCTCGCGCAACGGCTCAAGTGCTTTGGCACTCACAAGCGTGTGCCCATCGATGGTGCCGCCGCTCGCTAGCGCCGCATAGACCCGAGCGAGTCCGCGCGCATTTGTCACGCCGTTCCCCCAGGGTAGCTCCATGGCTCGAACTCGTGATGTGTTGAAGTTGCCAATGCCCTTGGGCCCAAGCTCTTTGGGATTCGCGAAGGCTTTGGCGGCCTCTTTGCCAAAGACCACCTGCCGGTACACGCGACCTTCGGTGCCGCGATGAAAAAGCATCTTGGGAACGATCTTAAAAAAGAACTCGGTGAGCCCGGCTGGGTGTGAAGGCGAAACACGATTCTCTTCCGACGCTGGCAACCCTAAGTAGACATCGGCCCCAAGCGGCTCGGCGACTTCGCGACTAAGAAATGTTCCTATAGTCTCCCCTGCGAGTCTTCGAAAGAGTTCCGCCGCGTAGATGCCGTACGTAACCCCGTGGTAGCCCTGATCGGTATCGGGCTCCCAATACGGCACCTGCTCAGCGGCAATGCGGGCGACTTTTTCCGGCCGGTTTGCGAAATCGTCGAGATTGATTGGCTCATCGATGGCGACAAGGCCAGAGCGGTGATTGAGCAGCGTGCGAATCGTGATGGCCTCTTTGCCCTTGGCGGCAAACTCAGGCCAGTACTTCGCGACCGGCTCGTCGTAGTCAAACGTGCCGCGGTCGGCGAGCATCAGAAAGCACAGAGCAACCATGCCCTTCGTCGTTGAGAACATGGTGCACATGGTGTCTCGCTCCCAAGCTTGCGTGCGCGCCTTGTCGACGTAGCCCCCCCAGAGATCGATGACCTTCTCACCACGATGCCAGACGCACAAGCTCGCTCCAAGCTCCTGCTTGGTCTCAAAACTCGTTTCAAAAACGCGACGCACTTCTTCAAATGCTGTCGAACATTCCCCTTGGGTACGGCCGTTCACCGCATGACGCTAACAGGCAACGAGCGCAGGTGTGGACATAAACGACCCAACCACTTCTGGAGTTAAGGTATCTAGCTTAAGGCCAATTCCTTCGGAGGCGATTTCGCGACACCAACCGACAGTTGCAACGGTTGCTCCCAATTCAAAACGCAGGTCTCCCGAACAAAAGAGGATCAAGACACGGCCGTCTTCGCAAAGACCATGTTCTGACGACTTGGTCTTTATGAAGAGCCCTGTTGGGCAGAGTTCACAAACCGTTGCCTCAAGCTTGTGATGATGCGCATCGATTACTCGAAGCGTCCAGCCAGCGATCGTGTACAAGCCTTTGTCGTCTATCATTCGATTCGTCCTTATCGGCACAGGGCACACCTGCATTCCAGGGTCGAATCGGACGCTCTCGAGAGAACTTGAGCAGGGCACAGATTGTGTCGTACCTGCTGGGTCAGTTCTCTACGGCTTTGGATTGGCCTGAAACCACTCCCAGTTCAGGTCGTCAAAATTGCTGCGCAGAACCGGGATGTGACCGCCACCTTCGACGACCCAAAGCTCTACGTTGCCGCCAGCGGGACAGCCATCTTGCTGCTCAATTCGCGTCTCATCGCCGTCGACCGTGTTGTCCAGATCAACGCGAGTAGGGCTTGTGGTGCGATCACTCGCGCAACCATTGGCGATTGCCCACTGGTCCACCGACGCCTCTGTGCTTGGGTAGCGGCATTCTGCGCTGAGGCACAACATGCCGCCTTCGTAAAGAATCGTGGCATCAGCATCGCCTTGGATCTGCAGAATGTTGACGGGTTCGCTTGGGCTGCAGTCAGCTGGATCGAGATGCATCGCACCTGCGAGGCTCACGATGCTCGCGATGACATCGGCATGATCACACGCCATCCGGTATGCCATGAAGCCACCATTTGAGTGCCCCCAAAGATGCACGCGCTTCGGATCGACCTCGTAGACGCGGCTCACTTCGTTGATGAGACCGAGAATGTAGCTGGCGTCGTCCACACCGCTCGGTTCGAAATCGCAGCAGGCCGCGGTGGCATTCCAGTATTGATTGCCCATTGGATCGGTGAGCCCATCGGGCGCCATGACCAAGACGTTTTGATCGTTCACAAGCTCGCCAAGTCGACTGTAGGCGTATTGCAGCAGCCCTGTTGCGCCATAGCCGTGCAAAACGACAATGAGCGGCAGAGCTTCAGAGCCATCATAGCCGTCGGGCACCCGCAACTCGACGGGGCGCTCGCCTCCAAAGACTGTCTGGAGCGGAGCGGAGGCATCAATGGGACCAGCATCACCGGCGGCTTTGGAGTCGCCGCCACAACTCGCTGCAAGTTGCAGGAGGAGGGCAGAGGCAAGAAGAGCGACAGGTTTGCGCATGCTGAGACTCTACGTCGATGCGATGAGCTGAGTCGAGTGCGCAAATTCCCCCAAAGTGTTTGTTGCTGCCTTAGCGAACGATGCGAAGGGCTTGACGAAGAGATAGCGCAACATGAATTGCGTCTCTCGGGCGCCATTGTGGCTACTTCCTCGAAACGCTTGGGGAACTCGGCGTTGCTGATTTCCCCTTTGATGCGCTTGGCTAGCGATTTTCCCTAAGAACTTGTCGCACGGGATACCTCGCCCTTGTTGCTCAAAAAGCGCATCGTCGTCTTGCAATTACGACAAGGGTTTGGGGCTGAGCACGTCGTTTTGCACGGCGAAGCCAATCATGGAACGCAGAGCCTGCCACTGAAAATCCAGCAGACCGCAGAGGCTTATCGCACCAGTCGGTCGCCTTGATCCCACTACCTTTGAGCATGGGCAAGCTGGCTTCGTTTGCTCCAGACCAAGCCTCGACAAAACCTGAATCCTCCTCAGACCGTCTGACAGATCAGAACCGTGCAAGGCTAAGCTAGGTGCCAGAGTCTGCCTTCAGCAGTGACTTCACAGCAGCCTCATACTCGCTCTCCTCAAACACGCCCTTTTTCACTAAGAGCCGAACCAGAGCACCCACCCGCACAAGCACTTCGGCCTCGTCAGAGATCCGGTGAAACGGCTTGGTTGTTGGACGTACCTCTGCCTTCTTTGGCGGCGTTTGAACGATTTCTGACCGTTTCATCACCTCTGTGACAAAGTGTTTGTAGGCGCTCTCGATCATCTCCTCCACCGCGGAGAGAGTCACGAGAGCAGGCTCCACAGTACAACCGCTAATGTGCTCGAGTTCCGCAATGCTCACCGCATCGGTTGGATCGGCCATGGCAACACGCAAGAGCCGCGGGCCAGCGCCATACACCCCAATCGAGATGGCTAGGGCCCGAAGACGACGGCTGTCGTGGAGAGAAATCTCTCGCAATGCATCTGAGTCAAAGTCGACTTTGGCCGGATCGAGCACAGCCACTCGCACGTGCTTCTTGAGCGCAGCCACCAGGGCCACCTCATCGACCGCATAGTCTCTGACAACCGGTACAACAAGCGGAATTCGCGCAGAATCAGCGGCGTCAGCAGCTTTCGCGACATCCTCGGAGCTTAGGAGGTCCTCGGCAATTACAATTTCCGCCAGTGAATCGGGCATGGGCCAGGGTGCGCGAGCTTGGGCTGATGGGCGCCCTCCAACGTTGTATATACCGGCCAAGAAAGCCACGCAAGAATCGCGCAAGGATCTAGATCTTCTGGTCCGCTGCGCTATTGTCCCGCCCACACGGCACATCATCTAGAGAAGTACGAAGACCATGGAATCAAGCACAACAGGTACAAGCACAAAGGGCGGCTCGGGCAGCCCAATCCCAACTCCTCCTGGACATCAAGAAGTCGAAGAAGTTGTTGTTCGTTTTGCTGGCGACTCAGGTGACGGAATGCAACTCACCGGTACCGAGTTCACCAAAGCCGCTGCGCTCGCTGGCAATGACATCTCGACATTTCCCGACTTCCCCGCTGAGATTCGCGCACCTGCAGGCAGTATCGCTGGTGTCTCAGGATTCCAGTTGCACTTCAGCTCTACGGATATCCACACACCGGGTGATGCACCAAACGTTCTCGTAGCAATGAACCCAGCTGCCCTCAAAGCCAACATCGACGACCTCGTGGTTGGTGGAACGTGCATCATCAATACCGGTACCTTTACCAAACCCAACTTGGCAAAGGCGGGGTACGAGAGCAATCCCCTCGAGGAGGAGGCTCTTCAGAAAAAGTATGAGGTTCACCCCATAGACATCAACAAGATGGTCAACGCCGCTCTCGAAGAGACCGAGCTTACGTCGAAGGAGAAAGGCCGCTGCAAGAACTTCTTTGCTCTGGGACTTATGTGCTGGCGCTATGAACGAGATGTAGAGCCACAACTTGCAAACATTCGCGCGAAGTTCAAAAAGAAACCGCACCTCGGCGAGGCAAACGTCCTGGCCTTCAAAGCGGGCTTCAACTACGGCCTAACTGCCGAAGTCTTCCAAACCACCTATGAGGTCAAGCCTGCAGCCTTTGAACCAGGTTTGTACCGCAACATCACAGGAAACGAAGCGATCGCACTCGGCATCGTCGCCGCAGGCCAGCTCGCTGATTGCCCCGTGCTTTTCAGCGGCTATCCAATCACGCCAGCTTCGACCATTTTTCACTACCTCTCGAACTACAAGAACTATGGCGTCACCACCTTTCAAGCGGAAGATGAGATCGCTGGTGCAGGTGCAGCAATCGGCGCTTCGTACGGCGGTGCAATTGGTGTCACCGCATCTTCGGGCCCGGGCATCGCTCTCAAAGGCGAAGCCATTGGCCTCGCTGCCATGATCGAAGTCCCGCTCGTTGTGCTCAGCATTCAGCGCGGTGGACCTTCGACCGGCCTACCAACCAAGACCGAGCAGAGCGATCTTTATCAGTCGCTCTACGGTCGAAACGGTGAGTGTCCAATCCCCATCATCGCCGCAAAGACCCCTGCCGATGCGTTTTACTGCGCCATTGAGGCGACTCGCATCGCTACCAAGTACATGACGCCGGTAATCCTTCTGAGCGATGGTTACATCGCCAATGGTGCCGAGCCATGGAAGCTGCCACAGGTTGAAGACCTAACGCCGTTCCCTGTTACTCACCTCAAAGACGCCAATGGCTGGATGCCCTACAAGCGCGACGAAGAGACGCTGGCCCGCGCATGGGTCGCCCCAGGAACCAAGGGCATGGAGCACCGAGTTGGTGGTCTTGAGAAAGACTTCCTTACCGGCAACGTCAGCTACGACGCCGACAACCACCAGAAGATGTGTCAGGTTCGCGAAGACAAAGTTCGCGGGGTTGCCAACGACTATGGCGACATGGACATCGAGGGCGAAGAGTCCGGCGATGTATTGATCGTTGGCTGGGGTGGAACGCATGGTGCGCTTCGCCAGGCCGCTGGTGTTCTTCGCGGACAGGGCAAAAACATAAGCCATGTGCAAATCCGCCACGTCTGGCCTCTCAATCCCAAGCTTGGTGAGCTGATGAAGAACTTCAAGAAGGTTATCGTCTGTGAGCTAAACATGGGACAACTTCGAACCATAATCCGATCCGAATTTCTCGTAGACGTCGAGGGCTACAACAAGATGCAAGGTAAGCCCTTCACCGTCGCCGAGATTTGTAACGCTGTAAGCGAGCTAGTGTAGTCATGACTGAAAAACTGAAACGCAAAGACTTTGTAAGTGATCAAGAAGTTCGCTGGTGCCCTGGCTGCGGCGACTACGCCATTTTGGCGGCCGTTCAAAAGTGCCTCGCCGACACCGGATCGAAGCCGGAAAACACGGTCTTCGTCTCCGGCATTGGTTGTTCGAGTCGCTTCCCCTACTACGTCAAGACGTACGGCTTTCACTCAATTCACGGCCGAGCTCCTTCCATTGCAACCGGCCTCAAGCTCACAAATCCCGACCTCGAAGTCTGGGTCATCACAGGCGATGGCGATGCTCTGAGCATTGGTGGTAACCACCTTCTTCACGCGCTGCGCCGCAATGTGAACCTCAACATCATCTTGTTCAACAACAAGATCTATGGGCTCACAAAAGGCCAGTACTCGCCTACATCGAACGAAGGCACCAAGTCGCCAACGACACCTTTTGGAAGCGTTGACTACCCAATCAATCCCGTGTCGTTTGCGCTGGGTTCTGGAGCGACCTTTGTTGCTCGTGCCATCGACGTAGATGCTAAGAGCCTAGGTCCCATCCTGGCTGCGGCAAAGGCACACAAGGGTGCTTCACTCATCGAAGTTGTTCAGAACTGTCCAATCTTCAACGACAACGTCTGGGATGCAGTGACCAATCGCAAGACTGCTACAACAAACCAGCTCCGCCTTGAAGATGGCAAGCCACTGCTCTTTGACAACGGCAACAAGGGCATTCGACTCACCGACGATCTCACTCCAGAAATTGTGGAAGTGGGTGAAGGCAAGGTTGCTGAGTCTGAGCTCATCGTGCACAAGGAAAATGGCAGCGCGGCATACCACGCTCTGCTCGCCAGCATGGCTGCCCCAGAATTTCCCCAACCTCTGGGAGTCATCAAACAAGTCGAGAGACCCAGCTATGATGAACTTGCGCTCGCACAAGTTGATCAAGTTCTCAAAGAGCGTGGCAAGGGTGACCTAAATGCCCTTCTCAACTCGGGCATGACCTGGACCGTTGGCCCCGACGGACGCCCAGAGCAGTAGCTGAGACTCCCACTTCTCCCAGCAAGAGACACAAAGCCCTCGTAGAGACCACATGTTAGTGGCCTCACGAGGGCTTTTCGTTAGTATTCGGCCATGTTCAAGCGCAGCCTGCTCGTCCCTGGCCTTCTCGCTATGGCCCTCGCCGGAACCTCCGCATCCAGTTGTGTGGTTGGAGCCCCTCCTGGATTTAGCGATGGTGATCAGTGGTCCGTTCCCCTAGTAGCTCCGCTTGAGAACGATCTCTTGCTCGTGCCTGTCTCGATCAATGGCAAAGGACCGTTCCTCTTCATGCTGGATCCGGACTCGCCCGAATCATCGGTTGAGTCCAGCTTGCAGGCAAGCCTCGATCTCTTTGCATCACGTGCTGGAGCGCAACGAGCGGCAGAAGATGACCACCTCGACCGAATCATCATCGCCCAAGTTGTGAAGATGACCCTTGGCGATTTGAGCATTCGCAACATGCGTGTGCGAGTGCACGACGACGGAACCTACTGGTCAGGAAATCGGCGTGTTCGGGGCATCCTCGGTCGCGACGTCATCTCCGACTCGCTGATCTATAGGATCGATCGCGACAAAGGCATGCTGTACATCGGCACGCAAGGCCACCTAAAGCACGCCGAGGATGCCAAGAAGATTAGCTTCACGCAGAGCTACAACAAGCACCGCCGATACCTGGCGAAAGTGCAGCTCAATCGCAAGCACAAGCTAACCATGCACCTTGACTTGGGCGCGCGCACTTCGATGCTGTGGCCAAAGCTCATCAAGAAATTCAAGATGCCAAGCGTTCCTGTGCAGGCAGAGCTTGTTGACGAGTATGGCTTCCGACGCACGGCCAACAATGGCACCATTGCTGGCATCGTCACCGCGAACGATGTTGAGACAACTGCGCTGCTCATGCTTCCCTATGCCGACAAGCGCGTCGACAAGGATGATATGGATGGCCTTCTTGGGCTCAACTTCTGGAACAAGTTCATTGTGACAGTCAACTGGCATCAGAAGAAGTTTTGGCTGGAAGACCGCAACTCCGATCTCACCGCAGATGCCGCCGAGCGTGTGGGACGATGGGGAGATCAACTCGATGCCTGTGCGACGCTCGCGTGCCTGCGACCCACTCTTGAGGGCCGCCCCGAGCCCGCGCCAGAGCCCGCGCCAGAACCAGCGGAACCTGCCGAACCTGCAGCGAACGAAGACGGCAAGCCCGCCGCAGATGTGTCGGCGAGTACAGAGCCGGCAGCCCCTGCCAAGCCCGCGCCAATGCCTTCTGCCCCTGTCAAGCCAACGGCACCTGTGCAGCTGAGCCTGGTAATCGAACGCGACGCTCCGGGAACTGACTTTGCCTACGATGCTGTTGTGGCCGCCGTGGATTCTGAGGGTGCGTTGCTTGACCTACCCATCTTCCTGGCGAGTTTCCCTGCGGGCGTGAGCTCACTAAGGCTCGATGGCTTAGGGCCAGAATATACAGCATCGGCCAAGTTCGTCGTGCTTGATATGAACCCGGTGGGCACTCGAGGCTGCGAGGGCAATCAGTGCATTTACCCAATGCGAAACCCACAGTAGCACCCCATCACTCCTGCTATAGTTGGCAAGTTCCATCCAGCTCGGGAAAAGACACCTTGCGACTCATCGCCACAAGCTTCGTACTCTTCACACTGCTCGCTCTTGGGTGCAGCGACTCCACAAGCAAGCAGTGCAATGTGGTTTGCCAACGAGAAACCGATTGTGCAGAGGAGCAAGGCAATAAGGGCGAGCCTTATCCATACGACTTTGATGAGTGTGTCGCGGCATGTGTGAATCTTGAAGCCGACAAGAGCAGCGTCAAGCGCGTCGAGACGCACATGCAATGTGCGGAAAGAGCCAGCGACTGTGAAGCACTCATGAACTGCCGAATCTAGCGGTCTTACGCCAGGTTTGGCGCGAACGCGATTCCACGCTGCTCCTTTGTTACACTGAGCCTCTATGGCCCCGAGCCCGCAAGGCGCACCCATCGATCGTTATGTCGTTCTCGAGTATCTCGCAGAAGGCGGCATGGGTGCGATCTATCTCGGCAAAAAGATGGGCGCAGGCGGCTTCGAAAAGCAAGTCGTGCTCAAGCAGCTCTTGCCTGAGTTTACTCGGCAACCCGAGTTCATCGACCTCTTTCTCCGCGAGGCAAGACTGTCGGCGACCCTCGATCACGCCAACATCATCCACACGATCGACCTTGTTACTGCCGGTGAGGAGCACTTCATCGTCATGGAATACCTCGATGGCGCAGACCTAAGAAGTATTCTTAAGCGTTCGAAGCACCGCGGAAGAAAGCTCTCCCCTGCGGCAGGTATCTACGTGGCCCGGGAGCTGCTCTCCGCTCTGGCATACGCCCACAACAAACACGGCTCCGATGGCAAGCACCTGCGGCTCATCCACCGAGACATCTCGCCATCCAACATTCTCATCTCGCGAAACGGAGAAGTGAAGCTCACCGACTTTGGCATCGCAAAGGCCGCGACACACAACTCCGTGTTTTACCGAGTCAAGGGCAAAGTCGGATACATGTCACCCGAGCAGGCCCGCTCCGAAACGCTCGACGCTCGCTCCGACTTGTACTCAATGGCGATCTGCCTCTTTGAGATGATCACCGGCGAGAGACTGTTGGTCACAGCGGGCCTCACCACCTCCGCCGACGAGCTTTATTCAAGGCCGGTGCCCCTGGTCTCAAAGAAGGTGCCCGGACTACCTGCGGAGCTTGACAAGGTGATGCTGCGGGCGCTCTCTGTCGACCCACAACACCGCTATCAAACTGCTGCGGAGTTTCAAGAGGCCCTGCTGCGCTGTGCCCATCGCCACGGGCTGATGATGAGCGCGCCAGAACTCGCAACCCACTTGCGAATGGTCTGTGGCGATCACAACACATGGCGGGACGAGTTTGACGAATCCCAAATTGGCAACGGCACCGAACTCTATGACAACGAAGAGGGCACACAACAAATCAACTACGCCGAAGAGGAGAACTATGACTTTGACGAAGTTCTCTCGGTTGATGGTGGCGACTTTGTCAGTGCAGCTGGGCAACGCCGTGGTCGCGCAAAAACCTCACTGACTTTGCTCGGCGATCTGCAGGGTGTCGAACTCACCTCGATGGCAGCGCTTGGCGATTCCTCTGGCGAGGGAGCAGAGCCACTGGTCGATCTGGACAGCTTTGGTTCAAGTCAGCCTTCACCGCAAAGAGCACCACGGAAATCGAAAGCGCCACCGGTACTTGGGTCGCAGCCCATGCCACCGCGCAATGTTGTGGCAACGGCAAACGCCGACGAATACACCGGCGTCGTGATCGTGCAGGGATCGGGACGTTCCGATAGCCTGACAGGAGAAGTTGTCAGCGGAAGCGCAAAGGCGCCTGCAACAAAGCGTGCCAAGAGCGAATGGCATGAACCTGTGCAGGAGGGCAAGTCCGGGCATCCATGGCTCATGCTGACCCTGATCGTGCTCCTTGGCGTTGGCACAGCAGCCGCCGTTGGTCTCACAGGCAGCAAAATCGACACAAGCGAGCCAAGTGGCAGCGAAGCAGAAGCTGCAAGCAAACAATAGCGCTGAGATCTACTCATGCCGCGGCGCGACATTACCATCCTGATCTGGCAAGAGATGCGCGGTTGGCTGGTTCTGCCGCCCATCTGCGTAGTACGATGCGGCCAAGCTCTGTATGTCTCGCGGTGATAAGACTCAACTTCTCGACGACCTGCCTGCCTTCTCGCGGCAAGCACAGGGCGGTGCGTTCTTAGCGATCGCCGGTCCTGACCGAGGCGACTCCGCTTCCATCCGCGAGGGGCAGGAAGTGTACTTTGGGTCATCGCCCGACTGTCAGATGCGTCTCACTGACAAGACAGTATCGAGGCGGCACCTCAAGGCAGTCCTACAAAACAACAAAGCGATCTTGATTGATCAGGGCTCGACCAACGGCACGTTTATCCACGGTTCGCGCTTCAAGGAAATCTCCATTGGCCACGGTGCAGAATTCAAGCTCGGCCGGACGGTCATCAAGTACCTGCCCGAAGAAGAGATTGTAGAGCCCGAGCCATCGCCCGATCAGAACTTCGGCCAGCTCATCGGTGGTGATACCAAAGTCCGACAGCTCTTCAAGTTGATGAGCGACATCGCTCCAACCCAGGCCACCTGCCTTATTGAAGGTGAGACGGGCACAGGCAAAGAGCTCATCGCCGAAGAGCTTCACAACCACTCTGACCGCAAGAACGGCCCATTTGTCGTGTTCGATTGTGGGTCGGTACCTCGCGAACTCATCGAAAGCGCGCTCTTTGGTCACATGAAGGGCTCATTCACCGGTGCAGTGAGCGACCGAAAAGGCGCATTTGCCGAGGCTCATGGCGGCACCATTTTCCTCGACGAGATTGGCGAGATGGCAATTGACCTACAGCCGTCGCTCTTGCGGGTTCTCGACAAGCGCGCGATTCGCCGAGTCGGTTCCAATACCTATGAGAACATCGACGTTCGGGTGGTTGCAGCGACGAACCGAGACCTACGTGCAGAAGTTCAGGAGAAGAACTTTCGCGAGGATCTCTACTATCGACTTGCTGTCATCCGGCTCTCTGTGCCGCCGTTGCGCGAGCGTGGCAACGACATTCCCGTGCTTGTAAACCACTTCATGGCGCGCTTTGCTCCCAGTAGCACGCCGGGTCAAAGCCGTCTTCGCGTCACGCCCGAGGACATGCAAACACTTCAGCGCCATGGCTGGCCGGGCAACGTACGCGAGCTTCGCAACGCTGTTGAGCGTGCTTGTCTTCTTGCCAACGGCGACTACCTGAGCCTTGACGATGCTCTCTTGCAGAGCGGCGACGCAGGTCCTGCGATGGGCGTTCGAACCGACCTTCCCTTCAAAGAAGCCAAAGGCCAGCTCGTCGAAATGTTTGAGCGTGAGTACATCGAAGACCTGATGACACGTCACTCAATGAACCTCTCAGCAGCGGCACGAGAAGCACAGATTGATCGGAAGCACTTGCGCGAGCTGATTCGCAAGTACGACCTCGACCCGCGTAAGTAGGTCGTTCACGAAGTGACCTCGACGAACTCGTCAGAGGTTTCGCGAAGCGAGCAAACCCCGAGGGGTCAATATGCTTGTGCCCGCCTCGTCAAAACGTTGCTCTAGCGCCAAGCCTGCAGCCTGCGCAAATTCTTGAGCAACGAAGCGAGCTTGTTCTCAGGCAAGGCGCGAATGACGACCTTACTGGGATAAGGGGCGCGAATGACGGCCTCGCCAGGGCAAGGAACTGAGCCACGAAGAGCGCTGGCCATGCCAGCGCGTCAGGACCCGACACAGGTGTCGGATTCAAAACTCTTGCTCGCGCTCAACCATTCTGGACCCGACACAGGTGTCGGATCAATCGCTCTGCTATGGAGTCGCTGAAGCATCAATGCCGGCATCTGGTAAGCCGCCAACAACTTCTGACGCTGGCGCAGGAGTTGGTGCAACCGCAGCCGGCCGCTTGACCCGCCTCACACGCCGCATCTGCGTATCCAAATATGGTTTGGTGCGTTGTGAGTGCGTATAGAAAACAATGCCAACACTGATGATCGACATCGTTACCATCGTGCCGAAGATGATGAGTGGAGCTTTGGTGGGTTTACCGTCGGGCACAGCAGACTGCCTGTGTTAGAACCATGTGCCAAACTGTGGGCACTGCAACGCGAATACGTCGCCTTCATCTAGTGTTCTACACCAGAAGCATTACGGAACAACAACAAACTCGCGCTTCATGAGCTCGAGTAGGTTTTTTGCTGCAGCCAAATCGCTGCCCCAGTAGTTGTCCAGAATTGCTTGTAGCTGACCGTGGTCGAGAACAAGTTGGAAGATGTCGAGTTCGTCCTTGCTGAGGTCGCGAAGCTTTCCCGCAACAGGTGTTGGCACAGCCAAGGCCGAGTGCGGTGCCGGAAGCTGCCGCTGCAAATGGCGGAATTCGTCGATCTGCCTCACACCTTCCATGAGCAGGCCTTCAACCGACTCTTGGATTTCTTCCATGACGTTCATCTCGCCACCAGGCTCAAGTTCAAACTGCCCGGTCTCCCAGGAGAGCATGCGGTAAATGGCCTTTTGCGGGCTTACGTTAAAGTCGTCGTTGATTGCCGCAAAGTAAATGGCACCGTTGCGAAGATAGATGCGTCCAACACCCACAACACCGCTAATGCTGAGCACGCCGCTCTTGCGAGACGTTGAAAGCAACTGCAGCAAATCGGGAAGCGGAATCTCTTCAATGACACCCGACATCGGGCGACCGCCACCACTGTTTTGGCGATTGGCGCCAGCCTCCAGACGACGTCGTGCTTCAGCCTCGCTCTGATGTGCATTCGCCGCAGGATCTACAGCGACCATCTTTATGATCGAAGTGCCAACCAAGATGCGATCACCTTCGCGAATTGGAGAAGTACTAATCTTCTCGCCATTCACAAACGTTCCGTTTGTTGAACCCATGTCCGAGATGGTTACCTCGGTGGCAGTGGTTGCGATCTTTGCATGGCGCCGCGATACCATGTCCTCAACCAAGACCATGTCCAGGTCACTAGAGCGCCCGATGATGATTTCCCTGTCTTTGCGAAGGGGAAACTCACCACCCTGATACTTTCCGGAGATAAACCGGAGAGCGAATTGGGGCCTGTCAGACATGTTTTGCTTAGTATCCTCGGCAGCTTACGCGGTCAAAAAAAATGATACGTTGGCTACTTGGCCGGTGGCAAGCTAAGGCCCGAAATTTTCCTCGGGATCCTTAGCATCAGCCGCGTCTTTCGCCAGATCTGAGCCCGGTTCTTCTTTGACATCGGGGCTCTTGAGGATGTTCCGCACATGGCGATAGACCTCGGCACTAATTACCAGACTCGAATGGCCCAGATTCACGCTGTGGGCCTCGCTCCCACGGAGGCGCGTGCTTGACGGTGGGCAAACCCAATCGCGCGCAGCGGAGAGAGAATGTACCTCCACATCGCCAGGAATTGGTCCCTGATGCAGTTCGTCGAGAAAGCGGCTTCGCGGAAGTAGCTGCCAAGTTGATGCTGAGTAGATTCCTACCGTGGCGATTCCGGCGAGGGCAACCCAGGTTCCATGGACCGGTGATCCCAGCAGAATGAAGCGCTTGACCTTCTTGTGGGCTCCAAGTTTCTTGATCATGTAGAGGCCAATAAGGCCGCCCATCGAGTGCCCAATAATATCGATCTCCTCCACGCCAGTTTCGGCCAAGAGGGCATCGATCTTGCGCTGGATGCGAAATGCGGACGTTCTGATGTCTTTTAGGTTGATGAGCCCGAGGTTGAATGAGAGCACACAAAAGCCATCTTCCTCGAGGCGCCGCTCAAGAGGATACATCGAGCCACGGGTTCCCATAAAGCCGTGGATGAGCACGACGGGACGGACGTCTTTACCGAGCTGCTGAACAGCGGACGTTCGCTCCCGGCGATTGCCTCGGGCTAGGTGCAGAAGGTACTTAAGACCATCAGCGCCACCAGCTATGTCCTGCCCCACAGCACTACGTCGCCCAAGCCACCGGTTTGGCGCTCCAACGAGCCATCGACCAAACCAGCCGTGCCACGTTTCGGGATCATCATGTTCGGACATTCGGTACTGCTTTTGCTGCATGAGAAGGACGACAAACGCATCTCAATGGAGCGCTCTGCTAATAATTCGGGATCCTGCCCCCGTGGGCAAGTGTTTGCGCACTTCGCTGGCCTGAACCTACATGCGGCCTCAAGATGTGATGATTCAATCAATCGTAGCCCTTCGAATTCATTGACTGAAATCAGCGGGACCGCTACCGTTATATGTTGTGAACACCCCGGGTACTGGCCCCTCATTGCAGAGGCTCGGCAGGTATCACCTGTCCGAGTGCCTGGGCGGTGGTCCAACAGGCGAGGTGTTTCGGGCCAAGGTCTATGGCGTCGCTGGAATGGACCGAGAGTTTGCCGTCAAACGCTTTCACTCAAGCCTTGTCGCCGATCCACGAGTAGCGGCGGCACTGGCAGTGGCAGCGCGAATGTATGGAGCCTTGGAGCATCCGCGCATCGCACGTCTTCATGAGTTCGGTGAGGCGGGAGGCCACACCTTCACAGCGACCGAGTACGTCCCGGGTCTGGACCTCGCGCAGCTCATTGACCAAGGCAAGCTTAGCTTGGGAGCTGCCGCGCGACTCGTGGTTCAAATTGGCAGAGCGGTTGGCTATGCCCATGGGCGTGGCCTCTCTCATCTTGGGCTTTCGCCAACCAACGTGGTTTGCAGCAACCGTGGCGAAATCAAAGTCACCGACTTTGGGGTGCTGCCTCCGCGACTCCCCTCCGATCCGGCACAAGACGAGTCGTTGCGACAACGACTGTGCTACTTGGCTCCCGAGCAGCTTGAGGGCGTAAGAACATCTCCGGCCACAGATGTCTACCAGCTGGGAACCTTGGCCTATGAACTGATGCTTGGGCGAAGACCATACCAAGGCCGCGACAACGTGGACCTCGCGCAGCAGATGTTGGGCATGCCCATTCCCGAAACCGACCTGCCAAAACCCTACGATAAACTCTTACGAAGGGCCCTCGCACGTTCTCCCTTCGAGCGTTTCCCCGATGCCGGCGCGATGGCCGATGCCCTCGAGGCCGCTCTCCGTTCTTCCCCTACTCCAGGAACTGCAGCCGAAGCAGGGGAGGCGGTATCGAGCCGTCTGGAGATGCTGCGAGAGCAACGAGAAGGGCAAGCGTCTGGGGTGCTGAGCTTTCCAGTGCCAGCCCCACCAAAGGCTCCTAAAGAAGAAGTCTTAGCGCAGGTTGCCTCGCCACCACCAGCCCCAAGCAGCAGGGCGCCCCTGGCTCACACCATGCTGGGCACGGTGCCAGCCATTCCTGGACGGCCTCCATCTGCCGCAGAGACTGTGCCATACCTCGACGACCTCGAAGCTGACGATGGCGGCTTTCAAAGTGACGAAGCACCCACTCTTGGCGGACTGAGCAGCGATCAAGCCCCAACTGTCGTTCGCCCCGACTTGGTTGAAGACAACTTGAGCGCCGATATGGAACTCGGCCCAGCTGGAACGGATCCCTCAGTTGCTCCCCGAGATTTACTCGGAGGGGTTGCTTCGGCCTACACAACGCCGGACGAGGCTCCAACGCGCATCCAAGCGAAACCACGTGCCGAGACACAGGACAAGGAAACCGTCGTCGGCGATGAGGTTGCGGGCGGTGATGATGTCTTCTCTCTTTCCGTCGAACATGGAAGCCGTGGTCCACGCCGTTTGGAATCTACTCTTGGCGAGCTTGGCGAGCTTGAGCCATCGGGCATCTACGAAGCACCACCCGGCTCAGCCCCGGCCAAGAGCTTTGCTGCCACGGGTCCCTCTGTGCCGGTGATTCCAGCCATTCCGCCGATTCCCGCTATGCCCGCGGCGTCATCCACGCCAGCAATTCCACCCGTTCCAGATATGCCGGCTATGTCCGCGGCGTCATCCACGCCAGCAATTCCACCCGTTCCAGATATGCCGGCTATGTCCGCGGCGTCATCCACGCCGATCCCACCGGTCCCGGATATGCCATCGGTGCCAGAGACGATCGTCGGGCCAGACTTCTCGGTCGAGGATGACCCGTATTCCTTCACAAACGATCAATCAGAACTTATCTCAATTCCAGAAGGAGCTCCGGAGTCGGTTCCGATTCCGCCGCTACCCTCTGTTGACTCTGGTATTGGCAGCCGTGGTCATCGCATGCCCGCAGAGCTCTTGCCTGCAGCGACCACACAGGATGTTACCAGTTCGGGCAAATCGATGCTGCTGCCGGCGATTCTTGGTGGTGCGGCGTTGGCCGTTGGTGGCTTCTTTGGCTACCGGCACCTCACAGCTAAGGACGACTCTGGTGAAACCACCGCCAAGGTTGTCGCTCGCGATGCCGGCATAGTGATTCCGGCGGCCGACCCACAACCTGAGCCGCTCGATATGGATGCGGCTCTCACGGTGGCAACGCGCCTATCTGATGCAGGTGTGGCGGTCGTAGAAGCTACAACACGAGACGCGGCAGAAGGTGTTGTCTCGGTCGATGCAGCGAGCGTTGTCACCGAACCCAGCATTCCCCCCCCAGCCCCTGGCGGGCGCCTGCGAATCCAGACCGTCCCACCAGGCGCGAAGGTGTATCTCGATGGAACCATGGTCGGAACAACTCCAGTGGACCTTGACGCCTCAACCGACCAGCACCGACTCGCACTCTTGCTCGCAGGGCATGACCTCTACACCGGCGAGATCAAGGGAACGGGACAACTCAACATTGAGCTCGCCGAAGTGACTCCGCCCGGTGGTCCAGCTGGCATCAAAGTGCGTTGCAGACACAAAAACCGCTACTACGTCTATGTGGACAATGACCCAGTGGGCCAGCTCTGCCCTTCCGAAAGGATCGGCGTCTCAAAGGGGTCTCATGTCGTCGAGATCTACGATCCACTCACGGACTCTCGCAAGGCCTTCAGTGTTGACGTTTTGGACACAAGACTGAGCGTGCGAATCAAAGTCGACTAATTCATCAGAGTTGGATCGAAGAACGAAGCGTCTAGCAAAAACCGGCTAGCTCTTGCCTTCGTCACACCGATGCTGCGCTAGATTTCGAGTGTCATGCCTTCAAAGGCACCGACAACTTCGATTTGCCCAGCACCCCTGCGCTCGAGCTCCTGGGCACACTTGCGAACGTTCTCATCAACCATGTCATCGCTGTGGTCTTGGTCGTAGTGAAAGAGAACCAGTTTGCCAACCTCAGCACGAATCGCTACGGCAGCGGCATCAACGTAGCTTGAGAGCCCTCGATGACGCCTCTCCTCTTGCTCCTCGGGCGTGTAAGTGGAGTCGTGAACCAGCACGTCGGCACCTCGGTAGAACTCGACGATCGCATCCGGCGCCCCCTCCGCGGGATATCCCGCATCCGATGCGTAGATCAGAGTTTTTCCATCTTCCTTGATCTGAAACGAGAGAGCGGAGGTCTCACCGTGAGGCAACTCCATACTGCAAATCTCAAGGTTGGATACCCGAAAGCACTGTCGCTCGCGAACACCCTCGAACTTGATCGTCGCCCCCAAGTTCTTAAGGGTGTAGATCGGCGAGAACTGCGGATTCATTTGGCCTTCGAGCACAGCTTCCACCCGATCGGAGGTCCGGGCATTGCCATAGATGTTGAGCGTATTGCCTGGAATGAAGACTGGGGCGAAGAAAGGAAACCCTTGAATGTGGTCCCAGTGTCCGTGGGAGAGCAAGACCGTTGCCTTGCCCTTGCCACCGCCAAAGTCGTCCTCGATGGGCAGCGCGTTTTGCAAGACCGCAGTGCCAAGAGGGACAACACCTGTCCCCATGTCGATGACACACAAATGGCCCTTGCTGTCGATGATGGACAGACAGGGAGTATTGCCGCCGTAGCGATTGGTGCTCGGCCCTGGCGCCGGAATCGAACCTCGCACTCCCCAGACGTCGAGCCTCATGATCCAACCTCCGCCAAGTCGACCACCATACCCTCGGCCGCACAGACAAGTTCTAAGTCATCATCACGAAGCAGGTGCTTGTAGGTCGCCAAAATGGCGTCTTGTTGGTCGTCTGTTCTTGCTGGGGCGTGATGGAAAAGGCAAAGCACCTTGGCGCCGGCCTCGCGAGCAATCGCAATCGCATCGTCCGGTGTTGAGTGCCCCCAGTGTGGCTTTGCCTCGTACTCCTCAGGCGTGAACTGTGTGTCGTAGATGAGGAAATCCACACCACGGCACAAATCTACGAGTTTTTCTCGCATCATGCGCAGCTGAATTTCGTGCTGCTTGTCGAGTGGCACAGCAGCACTAGGCGGTGTTGCGATGAACTCATGCTCAAGCAGGATGTCGCGAAAGGGAGCGGTATCCGAGCAATACACCACCGACTTGCCGCCATAGTCCAGGCGGTAGGCCATTGCGATCCATGGGTGGTTAAGCCGTGTGCACCGAACTTTCACATCGCCGATATCAAACTGCTGGCCCTCGAGAAGCTCATTGAACTGAACGCGTGCCTTCAGCGATGCGAGCGGAACCGGAAAGTACGGGCCATCATTTTGGTGCGCGAAAACTGCACCCAGGTGTGTATCGCCCGGCTGACGTGCGTAAATCTGCAGCTCATTGCCCTCGCTGTAGAGGGGGGAGAAGTATGGAAGGCCCTGGATGTGGTCCCAGTGCGTGTGGCTGATGAGCATGTGAACAAGGCCGTTGCCATCCCGAAACTCATTGCGAACCAAGCGCTTGCCAAGTTGGCGCAACCCCGTGCCGGCGTCGATGACGATTGGCGCATGGCCAGCCACCTCCACCTCTACACAAGAGGTGTTTCCCCCGTAGCGATTGGTTTGTTTCCCGGGAACCGGAAACGAACCTCGTACGCCCCAAAACCGAACTTTCATGCGCGATTTGTGAGGCTATCATGCTGAAATACCAAGATCCAATGCCAGCGTGGAGAGTGATAATGAGAGAGATTCAACCCCTATGGCCCAAATGCGACCGCCAAGCGACCACGCCCTTGGCGTCGTTGGTGGATGAAGAGTAACGACTTGGTTCCATCGAGCAATGGTGCCGGGCCTCCGGCACCAGCTGGTCCCGCTTCCAGAATCGGCTCACCATCGAGAAACGCAGCCCACTCCTGCAAATCGAAGCTGCCCTGATAGCCAATGGAAGAAATCCGGTCGCCATCGCTTGTGGTGCCTTCGCCAGCGTAGAACAAGCCAAAGTGCTCACGCCCCGCAGAGCTAACCTGTCTTCGCAAGGCTGGTCCACGGATGCCAACAGAGTCAAAGGCGTTGGCTGTGCCGATTCTTGCCCTTACGAGCGACCGGGCCTCTCCAAACGCTGTAGCCCCCACACCCTCGCGAAGCAAGACCTCTTCGCCAGCTGGGTCGACATAGACCATGAGCCATGTCTCCTCGCCCACGATGACATCGGGATCTCGGGCCGCGCTAACCAGCGGATTTGCGGGATCTTTCTGAAAGCTCAGTCCACCGTCGCTGGAGCGAGCAAGACCAACGCTCGGGTTCTCGTCGCTTCCTTGGTAGTATAGGAATAGTTCTGATCCCTCAACAACGAGCGTTGGAGACCGAACAACCCCTTCTTCCCAATCAAGGCTGGCCTCGAGCACAAGCTCAGGTGGTTCGGCAGGTAGCGCATCCAATGACTCCAGTCGTACGCGCCATATCTCGCTGCCCTCGCTGTCCTTGCGCGTATAGAATATTTCGTAGCGCCCGTCATCAAGCAAGCGCCCAGTAGGATCGGTTAGGCTCACGACTGGCTGAGCCAGAATGTAGGGTTCATCGGCCGGCGTCTCGAAGTCTGGTGGTGCAAATTCGTACGGGCCCGCCCCACTCTGCGGCAAACTATCGTCGCCTCCTCCGGATTCGGCAAAAGGCCCCAAACCACAGGCCTGCAGCGACAGGGCGACCAGCGCAAGAGTTATTCTTAAATGCATCATCGCTAAAATCGCATCCGATTTGTCACACCAACCTGCCAAACCCAACCTTCGGAATGATAGTCCCCAACCGGGTCAACGGGGGAAATCTTTTGATGATCGCGCCGAGCAAGTCTGGTTGCCGCAAGGCTCAGGTCCAGTGAGAGAGGCTCCAGGAGAATTTCGGTCCAATCGTGCAGACTTAGGCCTAGCCCCATAGAAGCGGTGTGTTTGTCGTTGTCTACGAAGTTTGTGACGCCCACCTGCTCGGGGGCTGGTGATGGCTCATAGGCATAGCCTGCTCGGCTGTGCAGCGTGACTTGTCTGCGCTCCAGTGTCTTCCACTCCACGCCAACTCGCGGAATCAAAATGTCGTGGAAGTTGGCAGGCGCCAAGCTCGCAGCTTCTGGTGGAGTAAGAAATTCGTTGAACTGCCCTAGTTCCAGAGCGCTTTCCAACTTGGCAGCGGGATTGGAAAAGCGCGACCATCGGTGCAGACTCAAGTCCGCCACTACCACCAGAGTTTTTCGCAGCCATGCCTCCGCTCCGAGGGAAATCTCGGCGGGTTGAAAGTGTGAGAGTGAGATGGAGCGAAGGTTAACCGATGCGTCCGCGACGATTGGCTCGCGCATCGCAGCTCCGATGTCTCCTTCAATGTTGATGCTCAGGTCGGTAACTGGCTGGACCTCGCCTCGGTAGGCTGCACCCAAGCGAAGCCATGGTGTTGCCTGATAACCAACGCCAGCAATGGGATACGCCCGTGTTGTGATGTCGACGTCCATGTCGAGCACGAGTTCCGAGTCGTTCGCATCGGGAAAGCCCACGCGACCGGTGAGCGTCACCACACCGGAGGTCGCGGTAAGATAGCCAAGCCCTCCGCCGATGCTGAGCTTGTTGCTAATGGCAAAGCCGAAGTTCACGGCGAGAAAAAGTCGCTGCGGGCGATTGTCGTACAACGCGAATCGCGGCTGAGTTTGGCTGAGCGAACGAATTCGCATGAGGTGTTGATCTGGAAGGTAGACAGAGACTCCAGCACCAAGCCGAACACCTGCGACCTCCCCGGGCACGGCTACCGAAAGCTGGGTGCCTCGGGCAACATCAACACCGAGGTCCTTGTCGTTGAGCCGCAAATCTGGACGAGCTGCGCGATAGCTTAAATCTACCTCTAGAGTGGGAAGTGAGGCCAGAAGCGCAGGATTGTAGAAGTTGGCGCTACTGTCTCGGGCTCCGGCGGTATGCGCGCCACCCATGGAAGCTGCACGTGCTCCGGCACCAAACATCGTTAGCGGGTTTGCGAGACCAGGACGAGCGCATGCCGCAGTGATGGCGAGCGCCAGCAGTGCCTGGAATCTCATAGCTTGACTCCTAGTGTGAAGCCACCTATCAGAATTCTTCCATCTCCATGCACTGCAGGAGCACGAATGTCTGCTGGGTCTTCGAAGAGGCTTGCATCTTTGTGGTGTGTGCGCCCCACCAACTCGTGATTCTGCGCCCAAACATCAAAACGAAAAGGGAACTCGGTTTCGGGCCAAGCCAAGCCAAATCCCAAAGCCATTAGGTGTCGATGGTTGTCGAGCAGACTCTGCGGACCCGTCATCTCTGGTGCAGGCGAGTACAAAAATGCGTAGCCCGAGCGCAGGGACAACTCTGCGCGCCCAAACTCGTGAACCCACTCGGCTCCAAGTCGCGGCACTACAGTGTCATGAAACCCTGGCGCGGGCAGCATCATACCGTCTGGCAGGGGATTCTTGTTGGGCCGCAAGTACTGGCTCCAGCGTTTGTACTCAAGTTGCGCCGAGATCTTGAGCTCCGAGTTGGCTTGGTAGGTGGCTTCGGCTGCCAGCATCGCTGGATCGTATTGCGGCGTGCCGACGATCTGCAGCAGCGGCAACGAGAGCGGAAGACTCGCGCTCAAGTCGTTGGTAATGGCGATGTCGTAGCCAGCGGTTGAGGAGCCTCGAGTGCTAACACCAAAGCCCCAAGCAGAATCGGCCCTTGCATATCGAGCTCCGACAACGGGCGCATAGTCACTGCGAAGTGATTGCTCCGATCGAGTGCGAAAGCGTCCCGCTCCATCGACGTCAACGTGGATCAATCCTTCGAGCGTTGCGAGCGCCAAGACCCCCACTCCAAGCCCCCAAGAATCACCGAGTGCATAGCCTAGAGCGACCTGAATTCCGACAATCTCTGAGCGCGAGTCGAGCAGCGCAAACGTCGGCTCACCAAGCTTGGGTGCTCGCGCCCTTGCCACGGCCTTCCTCGGAACCATGATGCCAAGGGCCAACGTCATTCGCTCCCGAAGCGCACCTCCCAATCGCAAAGGCACCACCAGGCCAAAGGTGGTGGACACGGTGTTTTCGCCCGGGCTCTGACTGCCATCGATCTCGAGATCGAGGTTGCCGTACGAAGCACCACCTGTGAGCAGCTTGTGGCGCACACGCCCGAGGCCTGCGGGATTTAGGTAGACACAATCGAAGTTGGCGCAACTCCCAACGCCCGAGCCCGCCATCGCTGCGGAGCGCCCGCCAAATCCGTAAAGCTCGAGAGGCGATCCTTCACTCTCGCGAGGCGTCGCCAAGAGCGACATCGTTGCCACACAAAATGCCAGAGCCCTCCACACGGGCGCAGCGTACAGGAAGCTACTACGGGCTGGCTGCGCAGAAGCTCTTCAGATTGCTGCCAGTCGCCTCGCCAGCCTCGGGAACTGGTTCGCCACCATGCTCTTTCATGAGATCAGCGTCGCGACACTCGTAGGCATCCCGACAGTCGCCGTTGCCTTCACAGGTCTTCATGCAAAATCGCACTTCTGCGTTTCGGGGAGCACAGGTCCCACTGAAGGTGCAGACCTCATCGCCAGTGCAGTTATTCTCCGTGCGATCTTCGGTTTCCACGTCACACACACGGTTGGAATCGGTCGCAGGAAAGAAGCGCACACAGACCGCCTCCTCAGGACACGTGCCAACGTCGCAGCCAATGACCGTGCAGTACCCCCCGGGGCTATTGGTGTCGCAAATGCGGGTTCCATCGTTTGAACAATCGGTGCCGATGGAGCACGAGTCGCCAATTTCATTGCCACAGGCAACGGCCGATAGGGCAAGACAGGCGAGCAGTGTGACACGTACGAACATGGGAGGCGGATACTACCCTGCAGCGGCCGGGCTTGCATCTTCAGACTCAGCTGGGGGCCAAGGAGTTGTCCCAAGCTTAGGAAAGTTGGTTCTACGCCATGGTTTCAATAGGATAAGCCTGTGCGCGGGGTCATTCAACGAGTCACAGAAGCAAGCGTCACCGTGGGTGGTGAGTTGGTTGGAAGCATTGGGCCTGGACTCATGGTGCTCATTGCCGCGGGTGAGGGCGACACTGAGAAAGATGCCGACGTTCTGGCCAGCAAGATCGCCAACCTGCGAATCTTCTCGGATTCGGAAGGCAAGATGAATCTCTCGGTGCTCGACACTGGCGGCGAGGTGCTTGGCATCAGCCAATTCACACTATTTGGCGACGCGCGCAAGGGTCGGCGCCCCTCGTTCGTTGGAGCTATGGAACCTGTGCAGGCCAACGAACTTTACGAGTGTGTGATCAAAGGATTGCGAGCGGCCGGTGTCACCAAGGTCGCGACGGGTCGGTTTCGCGCCGAGATGAAAGTCGCTCTCGTCAACGATGGCCCCGTCACATTGCTAGTCGACACCCATAAGAACTTTTAGGAGACAGCAGAACTCGTGTTTGACAGCTCGTTCATACTTCGGCGCCTGGGTTCCAGTGCGATCGCGGTTGCGGGTGTCTCTGTCTTGGTCTTCCTCTTGCTGCACCTGATTCCAGGCGATCCAATCGATCAACTGGCCGGCGGTGAAGCGACTCCTGAGCAGCGTGAAGAGCTCGAAGCGTGCATGCACTTGAACGAGCCTCTGGGCACGCAATTCACGATCTTTCTCGGCACGATCGCGGATGGAAGCTTGGGCAGACAATGCCCAAATCCCGAGAGTAAGCCCACGGTGATGGAACGTATCATCGAGAAGCTCCCCTACACGATTGAACTCGCGATTGGCGGCATGGTGGTTGCCCTGCTCTTCGCCTTGCCATTGGGAATCATCGCGGCTGTCAAGCGCGGCACGTGGATTGATGCGGCGGCGGCGGTCGTCTCGCTTTCCGGGCTCTCGATGCACACCGCCTTCATGGGGCCCTTGGCCTTGGTGATCTTTTTTGATCAACTCAGTTGGTTGCCGGGCCCTGCGGAAGCGGATGCGCCCTTTGCTTTAGTGCTGCCTTCGATCGTAATTGGCACGCACCTGATGGCGATGTTGGCACGCATGACCCGCTCGTCGCTCGTTGAGGTTCTCGGCAACGACTACATTCGAACCGCTCGTGCGAAGGGCCTTGGACAGCGAGTGGTCTTGCTCAAACACGCCCTGCGCAACGCGCTCTTGCCCGTGATCACGGTCGCCGGCTTGCAATTCGGCTCGCTCTTGGGCGGAGCCATCATCACGGAGAAAATCTTCGAGCGCCCTGGTCTAGGAACTCTTCTGCTTGAAGGCATCAGCGAGAGAAACTACCCAGTTGTGCAGGGCACCGTTCTTGTCATCGCCATCTCCTATGTCATCGTCAACACCCTCGTCGACCTAAGCTACGGCTTCATCGACCCACGCATCCGAAAGAACGCATGAGCGCAGGCGAACGAAAACTCTCGCCAAGCGCGTGGATTGGCATCGCGCTGATGTCGACCTTTCTTTTCCTTGCGCTCTTTGGCCCCTTGCTCGCGCCGTACTCGGTTGTGCACCAAGATCTTGATGCACGCTTTCTTGGACCCTCTTGGAAGCACTGGCTTGGTACCGATCAACACGGAATCGACACGCTCTCACAAGTGCTACACGGCACGCGCATTGCTGCGATGATCAGTGCAAGCGTGGTCTCGCTCTGTGCGGTAACGGGCACCCTACTCGGTGTTGTTGCGGGCTACTACCGCGGAGTTGTCGACGAAGTCGTCATGCGCATTGTCGATATCCTCTTGGCCTTTCCCGGTATTCTTCTGAACATCGCGATCGTGGCCTTGGTGGCTCGTCCAGGAATCGGAACCATGATCATCGCGCTCTGTGTAAACGGCTGGGTACGCTATGCGCGACTAGCCCGAGGACAGGTCTTGGCGATGCGAGAACTCGAATATGTCTCGGCAGCTCGTGCAATTGGCGCAAGACCAAGCACTGTGATGTTCAAGCACATCTTGCCCAACATGCTCTCCCCCATCGTCGTCATGATGAGTCTGAGCTTTGGCGGAGTCATTGCTGTCGAGGCATCCCTCTCATTTCTCGGCCTCGGCCCACAACTCGACTACAGCTGGGGCTCGCTGCTCGACCAAGGCACGACGTTCTCTTGGGTCACGCCACGACTCGCTCTCGTTCCTGGCATTGCCATCATGCTTGTGGTTCTGGGCTCCAACTTGCTCGGCGACGGCCTGCGCGACTATTATGATCCCAAGGGTAGACGCTGATGTTTCGAATTCGGGTGTGTGAAGAAGAGGATGTCGTTGAGGGAGAGCTTAAGAGTTTTTCGGTTGATGGCGTAGACGTTCCGATTCTTGTTACTCGGGTTGATGGGGAGCTTATTGCCGGCACCAGCATGTGCCCACATGAAGATGTTTCACTTGTAGGGGGATGTATTCGAAACGGCGAGATTGTGTGCAGGGCTCACGGCTATGCCTTTGATTTGCATACGGGCGCCTGCTCTCATGACCCAACCCTTTCATGGCGCGTGTATAAGATCACCCTCGCTTCGGGCCAGGTCTACGTGGATTTAGCCTAAAACACCACTAGTCTGGGTTTTCGGGCTATCCTGGGCTCGATGTTCAAGCGCCTCAGTCTAGCCATGCTGCTCACAGCCGGGTGTACCTTTGATAGCAGCAATCAGCTTAGCGGTGATGGTGGCGGCGGCGTATCCGATGGCCAACCTGGCATTGATGCTAGCGAGATAGACGCAGCCACAATTGATGCTGCGATTGTTGATGCTGCGATTGTCGATGCAACCCCAGTGGATGCAGCGCCAGACGCAAATGTAGATGGCGCACCCGATGCAACTCCCTGTGTTGGAGATGTGATGGGCTTCGATCTTCTGAACATGGACCGCTGCGACCCAAGTGATCCGATCACCGACTTGATTCTCACCGAAGGCGGCAACTACGTCTTCGATGGTGACAACACAACACTCACAGATCCCAACAGCGTTGTGATCCCACTCATTGTGGACGTTGTTCCACAAGTTGGCGGCGAGGACCTTCTAATCATCACCATTACGAACTTTGAAATTGCTGCAGGAACGCGTCTACGCCTTCTTGGCGCAAGACCCGTCGTGATCATTTCGACCAGCGACATGAGTATCTCAGGTCGACTCCAGGCGACTCGATTTGGTGGAACAACCGGGGCCGGCGGAAACACCGATGTGAACTGCAGCACTGGGGCTGGCACCGATGGTGCCATTCAAACCGATATCAATGGTAGAACTGCCGGCAGTGGCGGTGGTGGTGGTGGATTTGGAACCGCTGGTGGGTTCGGTGCTCGTGTTGTCACATCGGGTGACGTGAACTCTCCCGGTGGAACGCTTGCCGCAGTTCAAACCCTTGAGCCCCTTCGAGGTGGCTGCCCAGGCGGAAGAGGTGGTGGAGACGGCGGCGCGGGTGGTGACGGTGGTGGAGCAATTCACCTAGCTGCTGCAGGCACCATTACCATCTCGGGTCTCGTTTCTGTGAGCGGCGCTGGTGGACGCGGCGTCAACGGAATCAACAGCGGCGGCGGTGGTGGCGGCAGTGGCGGTGCCGTTCTGATTCAAGCTGGCACTCTCGTTAACAATGGCATCATCACCACCAATGGTGGAGCTGGCGGCGAAGGCTCAAGTGGAATCACGGCAACAACAAACGGCGAGAATGGCTCAATCAACACCAACAATGCGGCTAATGGAGGCTCAGGAGCATCCAATGGTGGCAACGGCGGCGATGGCGCAACCATCAACGACGATGCAGGTGATGGTACCGAAGGCAATGCCAGTATTGCCTTTGCGCGCGGCAGCGGTGGCGGCGGCGCTGGCATCGGAATTGTTCGCATTGAAACGGTAAACTAGTAGGTAGCTGTGCAAACTGCACTGCGTATCGGCGTAGCCATTGTGCTCGCTTCGTGTGGTGGTGTGGCGTCCCACCAAACCCGCACACAGGTTTCCGATCGTGAAGAAGCTGCCATCGATCCCAACCTTGCTCCAGAGGGTCGCCTTGGCCAGGCCTCCACCCCAAGCGCCTATCGCCTGCGGCTCTCTCTCGACGCAAGCTCGGGCAATTTCCTCGGTGAGACCACCATCGACATCACTGTGCACCAACCAGTCCACACGCTGTGGCTTCACAGCAAGGAACTGCAAATCTCTAGCGCACAACTCGAGCAAAACGGTGCGTTCTATGACCTCAAAAGCACCACGACGGAAGTAGACACAGAACTTCTCGGACTCGCTTCCAATCACGAGTTCGCTGTGGGTCCGGCCCAACTGCACCTGCGCTGGCGTGGCAACCTCGGCTCCATTCAAGGTCTGTTTCGCCAATCGGAAGAAGGTGTTGGTTATATCTACAGCGACTTCGAAGCCACCGACGCTCGGGCGGCCTTCCCCTGCTACGACGATCCGCGGTTCAAGACGCCTTGGACCATTTCCATCGAGGTTCCCAAAGAGCATCGCGCATTCTCGAACGCCCCCGAGACTCGGCGAACCCGCCTAGACAACGGCAACGACCTTGTTCGCTTCGCACCAACCCGTGCACTTCCATCATACCTAGTTGCTGTGGCTGCAGGCCCCTTTGAGAGCATTTCCGGAACCGCATCCAACACCCCACTGCGAATCATCGCACCGAAAGGCCAGGCCGAGGCTGGGCGTTTTGTCCTCGAGAGCACCGGCACGATGTTGCGCTACTTAGAAGAATACCTAGGCATGCCCATGCCCTTTCCCAAGTTGGACTTCATTGCAGTTCCGCGATTTGGCGGGGCCATGGAAAACCCTGGCCTCATCACCTTTAGTTCTTCCATCCTCCTCGTCGGAGATGACGCAAGCGAGCAAGCCAAGCGTCGCGCTCTTGGGGTCGCGGCACATGAGCTTGCGCACCTGTGGTTCGGCGACTTCATCACCCCCGACTACTGGAACGACCTCTGGCTAAACGAAGCCTTTGCCACCTGGCTCTCAGACAAAACCGTGGCACACGCACAACCCAATCGAGCAACCGAGGTTCTCGACATCGCCGACAAGACAACAGCCTATGGCATTGACCATGGACTCGGAGGGCGACGTGTCCGTGAGCCCATCCAAAACAGAGAGGACATTCGAGCAGCGTTTGACAAAATTACGTATCGCAAAGGTGGAGCCCTTCTCACCATGCTCGAAGGTTGGCTCGGTCCAAAGCGGATGCAGCAAGCAGTTCGGGGCTATCTGCAAGCGGGTTCCGGTGGCACGGTTGTAGCGGAGACACTCGTGAGAAGCATGACAAAGGCCACTGGGGAACCAGGACTCGCTCCATTTTTTCAATCGTTCCTCTCGCAGACCGGCATTCCTCAGGTTCACGCGAGTGTCCAGTGCAACGACAAGCCGCAGGTGACGCTCCGCCAAAGTCGCTACCTGCCACTCGAAGTTCGCCCCGAGCAGCGCGCGAACGATCGATCGCGCGCTTGGTATCTTCCCGTGTGTTTTCGCGTTGCAACATCGAGTGGTTCGACGCGCCAGTGTGCAATTCTCGATGCGCCCGAAGTTGTGGTGCCGCTGTCGTCATGTCCAGCCTGGCTGCAGCCAAATGATGGCGACACTGGCTACTATCACTACCTTTTGTCCACCAAGGCGTTTTCGGCGTTGCCACTCAAAACGCTATCGCCTAGAGAAACGCTTGGGTTTGCCCATAGCGTTGCAGCCGCGCTTCATGCCGGTCAGCTTGATGTCACCGAGGCATTGCAACTCCTAAAGCCTCTTCGACTTGCGACATCAGAGCACGTGCACCAAGTTGTCTTTGACACGCTCTACATGTTGTCGCGGAGCGTTGTCTCAGATGTTGAGCGTCCCGCATTCGCCGCAATGATCCGGGACTGGTATGGGCCGCTTGCGCAGCGTATCGGAGTTGCACCAGCCACGCCGGAAGCTCCGTGGATTGCAACTACGCGCCCTGCTCTCTTGCTGCTGCTTGCCGACCTGGGGCAATCCCAACCCGTCATCGCAGCGGTCAATGCCCAAGTAACCACATGGCTTGACACCCCATCCGATGTTGAATTTGCTTTGCTCGACAGCTGGCTGCGAGTGGCGGCTCTTCATGGCAAGGAACCGCTCGTTGAGCGCTATCGACGAGCCACACGAAAGACCAAAGAGAGCGTACACCGAGTCCTACTATTTGGTGCCCTCCACGGCGTGCGCGACCCGCATGCGCTTGCCGCGGTACTGCGGCGAGGTCCACGCCCTCCAACGGTTTGGGGGATTCTCTCTGACGCAATCCTAGATCCGGCGCTGCGATCCGCAGTTCTTGGGGAGCTTGACGCCTCTGACATGAGCGACGAAGAAGCGTCAGAACTCTTCTCATCACTCTGCTCCGAAGAGGCGATCACTGACGTTCGACGCTTCTTTGGAGACGCCATGCGAGCGAAGACCGTGCTCACGCCAATCCGCGGATGCATGGCATTCGCCAAAGAGCAGCACAAGAGTGCCAAAACTGCTTTCAAGAACTGAAAGCGGTACAACTCGAGAACTCCCTTTCAGGGCTCGATTGGGTCAAATCTCCAACTCAAACAGCGCTGGCACTGAGAGGCACTGAGCTCACCGCTCGTGTTGACTCCAACCACGTCTTCAATATCTCGGCGAAGCGCCCACAGAACCTCTGCACGGAGTTCCTCAGGAAGGCACTTCTCTTTGCTTCCTGCGAACTCACGTCTGTGCTGTTCCCATCAGCCTCTTGAATTTGCTCTGCATGTTGCCAGGGCTCAAACTGCTTTCTACAAGGTGATGAAATAATTGCGCGTGAGCCAGTACTCGTGGCCTTTCGCCTTAAACTGGGCCACCTTCTCGATCACGTCCTGCTCACTCACAAGCTCGACTTTGGCCCCATTGTAGTGCGTCCGAACCTCTTTGTCGGGAATCGAGAATGGCGGCCCATCCATCTTGCTTTGATCATACTCGAAGACGTTCTGCAGCAGAACAGCACCAGATACGACAAGCGTCCTCAGGTGCTGTGCGTAGGTTCCACGAACTTCCTCGGGAAGTGCGACCAACGCTGCCCGATCCCAAATCCGATCAAAGAGACCGAAATGTTCTGAGGTGACCGCAAAGAAATCTCCAATGACAATCTGGAGGTTGTCGGCCGAGACCACGCGCAAGCCATTCACTTCGCGTTCAGTGGCAGTGAGCTGTTGTTCGGCGAAGAACTCCTCCACCGCCTGAGGCACAAGTTCAACACCAACCACTTCGTGGCCGCGCTCTGCAAGCCAAGCCAAGTCGACAGTCTTGCCGCAAAGCGGTACCAGGATGCGGTGTGATCCTCCTGCGAGAAAGCGCTCTTCGTTTGCAACGAGGTCGGTGTTGACGTTGCTCTGGTGAAACCCAATACGTCCTTCGCGCCAACTATCATGCCATCTGCCTGCCATTGGTCGCAGCATAGCCGACGACGTTCGATGGCGCTCGCCTACCGATGAAGGATCGTGACCGCCGTACCCTCTGCGACAACCGTAGCCGAAACGATTCGATCTCCGCCTGCGCTCGGATCGGATTTCTCCATGGCAACCTTCCACTCCCCCGCAGGCAGATCAAACGTGGCGTTGATGCCGCTATTGTAGATCACGATAATCTCGCTCCAGCTATCGCCCACGGGCTCGCCAAAAATTCGATGCACAACCATACTCTCACCGATGCGTTCAGTGGTCACGTTGTCGGCAATGTCTTGCCACGAGGTCATTCGAAGGGCTGGGTGCGCTTTTCGCAGTTCGATCACATCCTTGTAATACGCAAGAACGTCCCCGTTCTCAGCTTTCCAGCTCCACTCATAGCGATTCACTTCGTCGGACGACTTGTAGCTATTGTGATCGCCATTCTTGTCACGCATAAGTTCAACGCCGCCGTGCAAGAAGGGAATCCCTTGACTCGTAAGAACAATTCCGTTTGCAAACATCTGAATACGCCGCAGATACGCCGAACCACTGTCGATTTCGGCATTCTCGGCCCAGCGAAGAATCTTGTCCCGGAGCGTTAGGTTGTCGTGAGCCGATACGTAGTTGATGCTCTGCTCTGGATCCAGAGCAAACATCGGGTCCCACAGGTCGATCGTCTCATTGGCATTGTTCTCATAGCGCAGTCCCCCGCGACTACCGACCTCGATGCGCCAAGTATCCGGGCTCTCGTTGAATGCAAAGCAGTCTCCAGGATGGCAAGCTCCATTGTCGTTTTGCCCCTTGATTGCCTCGCGAAACTTAGCATTGAAGACTCCCATGCGAGAATCGCGAATTCGCCCGACGGTTCCCATGCGAAGCCTGGAAGCTTCGAGTGGGTCGGTGGCATTTCCGTTCCATGGCTCCCCATAGAGCAAGAGTGTGCGGTCGGGAAACGTTGCGTTTAGGTACGTTGCCCACTCACCAACCTCGTCGTAGCCAAAGACACCAAGCAGGTCGAAGCGAAAGCCATCGATATTGTACTCACGAACCCAATACTCGAGGGAGTCACGAATCATGCGCGAGACCATTGGCACGTTGGCGTCAATGGCGTTTCCTGTCCCCGAAAGGTCGAGCTCGGTGTAGTAGCTTTCAGAGATATCCCTAAACATCGACTTCGAGTGAGTATGGTTGTAGACGACATCCATGACGACCCGCAGACCCGCCTTATGAAACTCGTCCACCATGCGCTTAAACTCCAGAGCGCGGTTCTCGTAGTCGTACGGCGTAAGGGAATAGCGTTCTTCGGGAACGGAGTAGTTGCGCGGGTCGTAGCCCCAGTTGTAGCAGTTGACGTCTTCAAGATCGGGGCATGAGTGAAAATCGTAGACCGGCATGAGCTGTATATGAGTGACACCCAACTCCTTTAGGTGATCGATTCCTGTGGTGAGCCCATCGCGCGTTGTTCCTGTTTCGACCATGCCCAGGAACTTGCCGCGATGCGCTTGAGAGACACCTGAGTCCTCGGCAATGCTGAAGTCGCGAACATGCACCTCGTAGATGATGGCATCTTCACGATGTTGCAGGACCGGTCGTTCTGCCCAGCCCGCTGGCAAGCCTGTTTGCGACATATCCATGACCACACAATCGTTGCTGTTTGGTACAGCCATCTTCGCGTAGGGGTCGCGTACGGGCACATCATTGACTTCGAAGTGATACGTCGCAAGATGGTGATCGCCAGGAATGACCACCTCATAGAAATCGTCGTACCCCTGATCGCCTTCAACAAGAGACATTTCATAGCGCTGTCCCTCGAGGGAGACTGCGACATCAGTGTGATCGGGTGACCAGAGTGCGAACGTCGTCGACTCTGGGGTATGTGTCGCACCCAACGAGACTTTCCGAGGCTCAGAATCGCAAGCCTTGCCTTCGCAATCCATCTGCTGCGTCTCGCCACCACAAGCAATGGCGAGAGACAGAATGGCGATGGCTGGTGCGAAGGAGCGACTCACGAGTGCGAGGATAGGCCGCTGTTTGAGGTTTTCGCAGAGGAATCCCGCACAGCGGGTGTTGTGATTTTCAACGCGGCGCTCCAAGTGCCACACAACCTAGCGTTCTCGAGACCTTTGCCTCCCTCATTCCTTCTCAGTCACGAGCTCATGCCTCGGCATTCGCTATCACCGTTGCATTGCGCCAATCTCGTCTTTTCACCTCTTCGGACTTGAGCCCCTGGTAGTCTCTTTGGACTCGAATCAAACCGTTGCCGTTCCTACTTGAAGCGCTTCAAAGCTCTGGGATGCTACTGGCAGCGATTGTATGGCGAACCGGCTGGATGCTTCTCGAGTACCCCGCGAAGTCGACGGTAGTATCCTGAGATTGCCTTGTCCTTGGAGTCCCACCCCGTCATGCTGTGATCGGATGCTTGGCCGATGCCACCCGCGCCCGTGTAGCCTGGCTCTTTGTCGGGAAACTCCAGGGTGCCCTCGCCGAGATGAGCAAGCGTTCCCACATGCTTGTACTCGAGAAAGCCCGGGATGTGAGTGACTGCATCATCCCCATTGCGAAACCGTACAACGCGGGTCTTGTTGTTGGTGGCCTCCTCTGTGAAGCGATCGTGAAATGCATTGTTGCCGACTCGTGGCGAACCGAAGGTGTAAACACCCCGCAAGTCGAGCTTCCGATCCAAACGATTTAGACGAAAAATATCGGCCGCCAAGAGAGTCGCAAGCGCTCCGCCCAAGCTGTGTCCCGTGATCCAGATTTTGACGTCAGTGCCCTCGTACTCCTTCAGTTTTTCGTGGAGGACTTTTGAGATGGAGTTGAAGGCAGAGTGAAACCCCGAGTGCACCGAACCCCATTTGGACCAGCCTTCGCCCTCAAGCTTGGTTCTCCAGGCTTTCCCGTCGGTGACAATATCGTGCCACTTCGTTTCGGTGCCACGAAACGAGATAATTACGATGGGGAGCGTCTTGTGGCGCGCAAAGAGCACCTGGGTGCTGCCTTGAGCGAATGCCGTCCCCTCTAGCAAGAACTCTCCGCCTGAGAAGAACTCCAAGTAGTTACCTGCATGGGCTGTGTGAATGAGGTAGTTCTCGAAGCTAGGTGCGGGATATGTCGATCCATCAAATCCGCTCTCAGAAAACCACCAACGCGCGCATTCCCCCCATGGCTCCGTCACATCTTCCTCGGCAAATCGAGAAAGGAACTCGACCATCGCCGCTTTGCCCTTACCATGTGCGGCCTCGAGATCCTTTCTATGCTTCTTCTCGAAACCACGCATCACCCGTAGGTCCACCGAGCACTCGGCCCAATCAAAGCCATTTCCATCGGGGTTTTCAAACCCGTGTTCATTGAGCGAGTTCGCAAGGTAGTGCATGTGCGAGTACTCGTTCGCAGAGAAGTAGGCAAGCCAAGCAGCGTTCGTGAGGTTGACCACCGCGTCATCCGGGGGCGAATGACAGAAATTGAATTCTGCCGAGCCGCTAGGCGACCGGGAAATTGGTACCTGCAGGACGTTGTCATCGGCAAACGTCTCGGAGCGCGAGGCCATCGTCTTTCGCTCAGGTGGGCCACAAGCGGGAAGCACGACAAACGCTGAGATAAGGGCAGAGACGAGCAGGGATGAGCGCATGGCAGGCAATATCCCATCCTTTTGAGGGCACTACCAACACGTGCTTCCAGTAGAGCGTATCTCACAACCTCTTTGGTCGTCTGAGTCCCGATCTGCGGCGCATCTCGGCGTCGCGAAACCTTGCCGTAGAGCCAGTGCACAACGAAGAAAGCCCGCTCACTCATTCGAGTGGCGGGCTTTGCGAGACTAAAAAACGTACTACTTCAGAGTCGGGTCGATGATGCGCACATTGTCGAGACCAGCTTCCGCGAAGGCCGCGTCAAGCGTCGCCCGGTCTGCCATGTTGACGATGATCTCCTTATTGGGATCGAGCTCAACAGCCATAAGCGCCTTCACTTGTCGTGGCATAACAGAAGCAACGCCACGAGCGAGCTTGTCGTAATAGTCTGGATCCAAGTTGTACCGAGCTATGGCCGAGAGACGCCCAACCAGTGTGTAGGACTCGGTAGATTGAGCGAGAAGCGTCTTGAGCACCTTGTGGCGGGCTGTGACAAAGTCGCGATTGAAATCGACACCGTCACGTAGCTCCTGCAGCTTGGCTCGCATGAACTTCAAGCTCTCACCAGCACGAGGTGCGTCAACCGTGCCACTCACCTGGTAGTAGGTTGGTCCAACGCTATTTCGACGACCGGCGCGAACACCGTAACTCGAACCAAGCTCGGTTCGGACTGCTGCCATACGCAACGTCATCATTTCAGTGAGAACCATACGAGCTGCCTGCTGCCCATCGATGCCGCCCGGTGCGGGGAAGATGATTGAGACACGCATCTGCGGCATACCCTCTTTGCCGACGACACCAATGTACTCAGGACCAGTGCGCTCAGGGGTTGCAAGCGTTGCAGCTTCGTCCTTGGATCCACCGCTCCAATGCCCAAAAGAATCGCCGATGATCTTGCGGGCCTTCTCAACATCGAAGTTGCCAGCAATGATGAGTGTCGCGTTCTTGGCTGAGTAGTGCTTGCGCCCAAAGCTGTGTGCTGCGTCCATACCGATCTTGCTTAGAGTCTTTGGAGTCGCCGAGCCTTTGGTGGTGTATGGGTGGTCAGCTCCATATACTGCCTTCGCGATCTCCATCGAGTAGGTGTAGTCACGTTGGTAGCTTGGGCGCTTAAATCGGTCTTTGAGGCTCTTTTGATACTCTTCAATTCCAGCTTGGCTGATGCGTCCAGCCTTGATGATGCGCTCAAGTCCATTGACCACTTCGCGCAGATAGATGTTCATGCCGCGAGCGGTAAACGTTGTGTGGTCCATGCCACCTCGGCCTCCCACGGAAACTCCAGATGCTTGCATCGCTTCTGAGTCCATTGGCAGGCTGAGCGAGGCGGCAACGTTCGCAAGGCCCGACTTGGAAACAGGCTCATTCACGCTGCCAGTGTTGAAGATAAGGTTTGCGTGGACAATTGGAAGACCTTGGTAGGGCAGCAATACGACCTTCATGCCATTGCCGAGCGTGTAGCGCTCTGCCTTGACCAAGATGGAGTCGGAGTGCGGCATTGGCAGTGGAGTATTGGCGGTCGCGGGATCGATTGTCGGATCAGACTTTTTCTCATGGCTCTTGCCCGAGAACTTGAGCCCCGCTCGCTTGTCACCAGAATTTCCTGAGGTACTTGCCTTGGCGATGAAGACGAGAGCTTTGTCCTTTGCGAGGGTCTTCTTAACGAAGCTCTTGAACTTGCCCGCATCGAGTTTGTCGATGCTGTCGAGGTGCTTGTAGAAGTAATTGTCTTCGCCCTCAAAGCTCACGCGCTTGTCGAACTGAACTGCGTCCGAAACAAATTCTGCCCGGGCGCTAATGGGTTCCATGCTCGAAACGAAACTCTGTTTGCGCAGCGAACGCTGGCGCTCCTGCTGCTTGAAGTTGCCGGTCTCGAAGTAGCGGTGGGTACTGGCTGCGGCCTTCCACACAAAATCGAGGCACTCATCAACACTCTTGCCCTTGCGAATCTCGAAGCTCGCAATCATGACAGGAGCCAAGTAGCCACCGAGTTCGGATACCCTGGCGAGGTCGCAGACGCCGTACTCATCGCCCATGCTGCCCGCCTGTGAGGCGAGGGCAACTTGCATGAATGCAGCGTTGTCGTGTTCCGGGGTGTAGTGCGGAGGCATCGCCCAAAGCACGTTCACAACCGTGCGTTCGAGATCAAACTCTTTGGTGATGGTGTGCTTCTTGATGGAGATTGGCGTTACCTCGCGGCGTGGCGCAGGGTTGCCGGGCGGAATGTGACCGAAGAACTTGTTTGTGAGTTTGCCGATTTCGTCCTGGTTCACGTTCCCGGTAACAACAATCGTTGCGCGCGATGGCACGTAGTAGTCCGACATAAATTTGCAGACATCATCCATTGTGATGTTGGAGAGCTGCTCATCGTTGCCACCAACCATCTCGTGGTACGGGTGACCTTCGGGATACGCCGCGCGCAATGTCTCGTAGAGCATTTGCCCATCGGGCGTTCCCATGCGCTGCCGAATCTCGTTGCGAACAACTTCGCGCTCACGCTCAAATTGCTCTTCGGGAATCAGTTTGCAACCAGCCTCAAGACGAAGTGCTTCAATCTGAAGAAGCGTTTTGACGTCCTCTTTCGGTGCCTGCAAAAAGTAGTGGGTCTTGTCCCAAATCGTGTACGCGTTAAAGAACGTCGCAATCTGTGGGAGGATTTCGAACGTCGGTGGGCGACTCTCGATGGGCGTGCCTTCTTTGCCAAAGCGATGCTGAAACATCATGTGCTCGACCAAGTGAGCGAGTCCCGCCTTGCCCTTGGGGTCTTCGTTGGCGCCAACTTCATAGCGAACGTCAACCTGTGCAAGCGGGGTCGTTTCATCGGGAATGACAACGAGACGAAGGCCGTTGGGGAGCGAGGCCTTGAGCACCGGTGTGTGCACAGCAAATTGTGGATTGGCACCGGGACCGCAAGCTGTAAATGCCAGCCCGGTCACGAGGAGTGCCGCGAAAAGAGGCGTAGAGCGCTTCATCCAGCGATTGTGGACAAGATCGACGGTAATGCAAGGACGTGTTGCCTACCTTGACTGACAGTGGCCCCAAGTCGTGTCATTTTAATTGTCATTTTCAACACATGAACCTAGGTCACCCAAACTGCCGCACCCGCGAAGATCAGACCGGGATGGTTAATTCTCGCCGTGTCCAGCAGCGAAGAGACGAACCCGACCACAGACTCCTCAGCCGATGATGGTGTATTTGGCAATATCTTCATCGGCATCGCCGGCATGATTGGCGCCGGCAAATCCACCCTCGCAACAGCGCTGGGTGAGCACCTCGGCATCGACGCGTACTACGAGCCGGTTGCCGACAATGACTACCTCGAGGACTTCTACACCGACACCAAGCGTTACTCCTTTGCGATGCAGGTCTACCTGCTCAATCGACGCTTCCAACAGCACCAGGAGATCATCTGGAAGGGCAAGTCGGCCGTACAAGACCGAACCATCTACGAGGACTCGATTTTTGCGCGCATGCTCGCAGAAACGGGACTGATGGACGCGCGCGACTACCGAACCTACCAGCAGCTCTTTCGACACATGAGTAACTTCATGTGCAAACCCAGCGTCATTGTTTACCTGGATGTCTCGCCGACAACCTCGATGGAGCGCATCAAGATGCGGAGTCGTGGTGTTGAGGCGGATATCCAGCTCTCGTATCTTGAAGCGTTGCACGAAGGCTACGAGCGGTTTGTCAAGGACATCTCCCGAGTCATCCCTGTGATTCGAATTGACTACGAGCGGTTTGCAACCGCTGATGAGATGGCTGAGGTCATAAAGCGCGAGTACCTCGATGCGAACTTCATGCGCGAAGCGGCTCGATTTGATCCCACGCGCTAACAAGCAGCGATCGCCTGACGATCTCTGGCCGCCATGCACACTTTGCTAGCTGCAGTGTAGACATCGTCGATGGCCGTGCTTAGCCTGGCGGCATGCAACTCTCCGACATGAAGATCATCATTACCGGTGCCGGCGGCGGCATGGGCGCACACTTTGCTACTCGCGTTGTCGAAGCCGGTGGACAAGCCTCCGTCTGCGATCTTGGTGAGGAGGGTCTCAAGGCTCTCGCAGATGCTTGTGCGAGCCTACCGGGCAAACTTCACCACCAAGTTTGTGACGTCTCGAACGAGGAGGCCATTGGCAAATTCGTCGACTGGTCCTTTGAGCAAATGGGCGGCCTCAATGGGCTTGTAAACAACGCAGGCCTCCTTCGCGACGGCCTTCTCGTCAAGAAAGATCGCAACACAGGCGAGATCATCAAGATGAGCAGAGAGCAGTGGCAGCTCGTCATTGACGTTAATCTGACGGGCGCAACCTTGATGGTTCGCGATGTGGTCGCAAAAATGGCAGGTGAGGGGCAATCCCCTGGCGTCGTAATCAACATGTCATCCCTTGCGCGTTATGGCAACCGTGGTCAGAGTAACTATGTGGCTGCCAAAGCGGCTCTTGCTGCAAATACCGTCACCTGGGCCCGAGAGTTCGGCAAATTTGGCATTCGTGTTGGCGCCATTGCACCGGGTATGATTGAAACTCCTATGACTCGCGGTATGAACGAGAAAGCTCGCAATGCCCTGGTTGCTGCAGTGCCCGTCGGCCGCGTGGGCGAACCAGAGGACATCTGGAAAGCTGTGCAGTTCATCATTGAATGCGACTACTTCACCGGCCGCACAATTGATGTGGACGGTGGGCTTACGATGTAGTGGACGGCGTAACCAAAGGCCACGAGCTCCAAGTCCTTCCCAAGGAGCTCCGTGTTGAAAAGCGGGTTAGCAATGCCGTTCGCGCCGGCGCGATTGCTTGGCTGCCAATCATCATCCTGGCACCGGTAGCCCTCATGGTTGAGGTGGTGCCGGCTGCCATCGGAATTCTTCTGATCACCGGGTTGACGATGCGCGAGTTGCGTCGGGCCCGCTCCGATCTCTTGCCACACCTCGAACTCGCGGACAGTGGAGACATCGAGGAAGCCACACATCGAGTGGCAATGATGGCAAAGCGCGAGCGCAACTGGCGGCGCAAAGCGTTTCTCATTGGTGTGCTTTCCAATCTAGAGTTGCGAGCGGGCAACCGAGAAAACGCCGAAGCCATGGCTCGAGAGGCGGTCCGCCACAGACAACACCGACAGCCTGTGCTGGAGCGCTCGCTGCGTGCGAACCTTGCGATGATTCTTGCCCTCGGGGGCGAGACAGACGAGGCGATGGAGCTGCTGCCGCAAAAGCCAACCCCCGACCCTGTCACCGACACCCCGCGCATGGTGGTTTGGGCGCGAAACGGACGTTGGGAAGAACTCGTAGCCTACAAGTACCATCGGCTCCCGCAAATGCAGGGCATGCGCCACTCAAACCGTGTGATGGCACTCTGCAAGGCAATGGCGCTGGCTCACACGGGAAGCGGCGCACTAAAACTGCAACGGTACCTGGACGAAGCCAAGCCACGACTTGAGGATGAGTTTAACTACCTGTCCTGCGACTGGCCTGAGCTTGCGCAGTTCATTGAGAGCCACCCAGACCTGCGCCATCGTCGATCGATTCTCGAGCGAGCATAAGCATCGGCTTCGGTTCACAGACGCTAGGGCCCCATTTCAATGCGGTACACCGAGCAATGCGATGTCACAAGTGCTTGAGCGCCACGACTCATGAGCCTCATGTCTCCGCTCAGAGTCGCGTCATCAAGTCTCTGAAGCTTCCTAGAACCCATCTTTCGCGAAAAGAGTTCTAGCTCCTCATTCTCGTTGAGACAGAGACAGACGCCACTGTCCAAGACCGCCAAATTTCCAGTAGCAACTTCTACATCCTCGATGATTCGGCAATCATAGTCTGTGAAGTGCTCATTGAAACGGAATACCAAACGGTCCATCTGCCCCTCTCGGTTCACGGTTGCGACCAATACATTCCTCTCAAACGATGCATCCACTAGCGTCGCTCCGAAGAACTCTGAAATCGCAACCTGGTAACTAAACCCCGCCTTTGGCAGCAAGCTCACATAGGTCGCACCAAGAAGATTCTGGACGACAAAACCCGGCCACAGTTGGGTTGCATTCGCTACAACGTTCACCGCGACCGAGAGAGATATGCTCAGGGCTCCGCTCGCTCCACCCAGTTGAACTTCGCTAATCTTTGTGCCGTGGTGAACGTAGAGCCGCCCCTGGTAGGGAACCGCTGCCTGCGTGACCAAGGGCAGTCTACAGAGCTGGCTAGTCTCGAGGTCAAGCAACTGGAGTTCATCTGACGTTCGTGAAACGGCCAATGGTTGATTCTGCGGCCCAAAGACAATGCCCGCGAAATTGGCCGGCGTGCTGGCCAGCTTCTGTTGATGGTTCCAGATACCGTCCTTCGCAGCGGTCAACATGTGCGGCCCCGACGCATAGGTCGCTCGAATCTCAGACTCTCGTGACTCGACCGGATGGTAGAGAATCGATGCGCCATTTCGAATCGGCGTGACGACCAGTGGCGCCAATGCGCGGGCTGTGGCGCTCGCAGGTGGCGAACCGCGAAAACCCTCTTCGAAAACCCGACGGAACCACTCTCGATATCCAGCGGGAATACTCGGGAGTGCGTATGTCGTCTTTGGAACCCGCACGTCTGAGTTGAAAACGGAGAGATTGGCACGCATGCGCGCATCAAGCCCTTTGCAAGTGGGGTGTTTTCCCTTGTAGGGATGGATTCCAATGAACATTTGAAAGGCGATGATCGCGAACGAGAACCAATCGCTGTTGGGCGAGAAGCGGTGTGCCTGCTGGTGTCGATCTCGGATGGAATCCATGATTGCCGTCGCTGGATAGCTGGGAGTTTGATACGAATCCACATCGACAAAGAACACATCTTTGAAGTCACGTGACACGAGGAAATTGAGTTCGTTGCCATCGACGAGCAGAGCGCCAGCAGTATGCACCGACGCTATGCCTTCGCGTAGCTGCTGCACCAAGTGGAGAATCTGCGAGACGCCGATGCCGTGCCGAGTTCGAAACGCCCTTGAGAAGAGCTGGCATAAGACAAAAGCGTCCTGCACATGCCGCATTGTGTAGCCAACGGGAGCCCCTCGCTTGGTCATACTCAGAGTGCTCTCGGGGCCAACGATCCGAGCGTCTCTTATGGCCGCGAGCTCAGATATTTTCTGCTCCGGAATCATGTGACTCGGATCGGTGTAGAGCTTGTAGGCAACTCCGCCTTGAGCATATACCGAGGCCTGCCCGCCCTGGCCCACAAAGCTCTTCTTCGGGAGGTTAATGGAGGTTTGATTATCGATCCACACTCTCATGACATGCCCTTTCGGAGCGTGAGTCCTGCCACTGCGAGATCGTCCTGATGCACCCACTGACGGGTTCTGCAGGTTCTTCCGAGAAACCGCTTGCAGCGCCGTTGCACAAAGGACCCACGGGTAGTCTTCATGGCACAAAGCTCTGCAATAGCAGCATGCACATGTGCTCCGGGCCCCTCGAACGAAGACGCCCCGTCAGACAGGAGTAAGAGAAACTCGTACTCTCCGACATCAAGCACGATTTGCGTTGTAAAGTCCGCTGCAAGCAACTGCTCGCGCTCCTCGCACACAACACCATCAATACACCGCGTGATGCGCCGAACTCCGTAGCCCGCATCAAAATAGGCCTGCATGCGCCTCTCGTCGAGTAGGTAGCTCAAGTACGCGGGTGCTCCGCTGTCGGAAAACTCCCAGCTGACCAGTGCACCGTCATTGCGTCGGGCCGCAACGAATCCATCTCCGGCCACGCTGACGTGCAAGCATGAATCGTCGACAACAAATGCCGAAAGCAGTGTCGCGTCTAGGCAGAAGGGCTGGCCTCCAAACAGGGACACCGCTGCCGCTGCGCGACGAGCAATCCACAGTGGATCGAAGTCTTGCTCGAAAATCCGCAGCCGACGCTCGGCGGCATGCACTAAGAGGCGCGCGCCAAGGTCGGTGTCTTCCGACCCAGAACACCCATCGCTAACGAGGGCATAGCCGGTGACTCGCCCTCGCGCCACCCCCGTCCTTGCATAGTCCTGGCAAACCTTGTGGCTGGCGCCAATCGCATAGAAGTGGTCACTGTCCATGACTCTGGTCCTTTCTCTGTTGACTCCGTCGGGGTTGCCAAGCGCGCTGCCGTTGCGTTTCCGCGGGTACTCTTCGGTGAAGTTCGTCAGCGCGCCTTTGGGGTTGCAGCTTGTGAGCTCTGCGCTGTGGCACGAGTGTGCGATCCCGTCGCGATCACGAATCAATGTCCATGGATATTGATTCGTGATCGCGAAGTCAGCTCGTTTGCTGGCGAGGCGGGAAGAGGGAGTTTGCTGGGGCAAGCGACCGAGGAACAACGAAGA
>JANTGM010000025.1 GCA_024762925.1 Kofleriaceae bacterium
GCAGCGGTCTTTGCCGCGGGCTTTGCCTGCTTCTTCGCAGCGGTCTTTGCCTGCTTCTTCGCCGCGGTCTTTGCTGCGGTCTTTGCAGCGGTCTTTGCCGCGGTCTTCGCAGCGGTCTTCGCAGCGGTCTTTGCCGGCTTCTTCGCCGCGGTCTTTGCCTGCTTCTTCGCGGCGGTCTTTGCGGGCTTCTTCGCAGCGGTCTTTGCCGGCTTCTTCGCAGCGGTCTTTGCCGGCTTCTTCGCAGCGGTCTTGCGCGCTTGTCGACGCGCTTTGGCGCGTTTTGCAGCGGCCTTCTTGCCAGCAGGCTCTTCGCCAACTGCAGTTGGCGCGTAGGGAGACTTCTTAGGCCGAGGCTTCTCGGGAGTGGCACTGCGAAGAACGCGCGAGATATCTCCATCGGCATCAAGATAGAGAACATGTTTTGAAGACATGCGGGCACCGGCCTGATTGACGAGCTCCGGCATACGGTTTTCCGCCTCTTCTGATCGTGCAATACGCCAGACGGCACCATCACGAACAAAGTAGAGGTAGGCGGTTTCGCGCTCGATTCCGAGCTTCATCAGTTTTTCAGACATAGCGCTACAGCTTTCCCAAAGCAGCTTTCACAAGGTACGACGGGCTTCGATTGAGACACTCAAACTCCCAAATGAAACACTGGCCGAGAACCTAATCCGATTCTCTGGCGTGACGACAGAGCAGAACCTGACTCTCTGCAAATTCATCCAAATAATCGCCTCCAAAATCGCCTCGGTGGCGGATCACCGCGAAGCCGTTGTAGTGCAGGAGCGCGGCGAGTTCGGCTGGGTAGAACTTGCGCTGACTCAGGTTGACAATGGCTGTGTCCTTCAGCGGCCCATCTTCCAGGGGCTCGTAATACAGGCGTATGAACGCGATCTGCCGAACCGGATCGTAGACATGATTTGTTGAATAGGCGAGCCGCTGTTTGGTGATCGGATGACGAAACTTGGTGCGCGCCCAGCGCTTGTCGGGATCTTTCAATAGCCACGCCAGATCGGGCATTTGCACATCGAATGCGAAGACACCATCGGGCTCAAGGTGTCGTTTTATGCATCCAAGCGCTGCCTCAATATCTTGCCGGGAGTACAGATGCTCAAACGAGTTGAACGTGCAGACGATGAGCGGGAACTTCCGGCCGTAGTCAAAGTCCTTCATGTCGCCATGCGTGAGGTTTGCGTTGTTACGAAATCGCTTGGGCAATCGCGAGATGCCAAGACGGGCACGCTCTAGCATTGGCTTCGACGCATCCAACCCTTCGACATGGAAGCCGGCTCGCAACAGTGCTCGAGTGACTCGCCCACTGCCACAACACAGATCGAGAATCTCGGACCCCGGTGAGAGTTCTCCCGAGGCCATCGCGACGTAGTAATTCACATCTTCGCGCCGCCGCTTGTACTCGTGTTCGTAGAGGTCAGCGTCGACGTAGTGTTCGTCCTGACCTAGGCGAACGAGGTCTTTCTTGCGCTTCTTTGCCAAGGAAATACGTCCTAGGAGCGATTGCGCCGGCGCCCACCTCGCCGTCGCTTGCGCTCAGGACGACCAGAGTTTTTGCCGCCACCCGCCTCAGCTTGGAGAGCTTTCCAAACGTCGAGTTCTTCGGCCACATCGCCTTGTGCAGCTGCCATGATCTCGTAGAGCACGAGAGCCTCATCAAAGTACTCGCGCTTGACGAGCGCCATTGGCTTGCCTCGCCGCTTCTTCGAAGGCGCCAACCTCTTTTGTGCTAGAAGAATCTGTCGACTTTGCTCAGCGTCACGTCGTGCAATTCCAAGCTCCGAGATGAGCGGCTGCAAAACCTCCTGCACCATATCGCTGGCGTCGGAGGGACGAATCTCATCATCCAACAGTGCGGGCACTACGAACGCAGCGACGGTAGCCGCCAGTGCAAGTGCGTTGCTGGTTGAGCGCTCTTCGGCAACCAGTCGATCGAGTTGGCCGAGGAGGTTCCAGGCCAGCTCCATACGCTCTTGTTGCTGGCTCTCATCGCTGAACGAAGGAATGAAGGGAGCAAGTCTCTCGCTGAGGAGCGAGTCGTCGACTTTGGCCTTTGCCTGCTTGGTGTCCCAGGTTGCGGCCCAGTCACTCTCATCGGTGTCGTCCTCTTGCTTCGCACTCGACTCGTCTGCCCCTATCGACGCTTCTTGGTCGATCGAACGGTCTGTTCGCGCTTGGTACAGAGTCGCCAGGTGATTCGAGAGCACAGAGATAATGCCCGTCTCACAAAGCAGTTCGATCGAGCGCCTTGCTGCGCCCCCTCGAAGCAAGCGATAGAGTTCTTCTAGGACGCGAGGCTGAGAGCACTTACTGATGTCGGCTCGGTGCAAGAGGATTGCGCGGTATGTTGCATCTTCTACACTAAAGCCAAGTCGCGCGGCGAACTTGATTGCGCGCAACATGCGAACCGGGTCCTCTTGAAAGCGAATGCCTGGTTCTCCAATGGTGCGAATGAGCCGCTTGCGAAGGTCAGCCATGCCTTCCACGTGATCGATGACAACTTCCTCTTCCACATCGTAGAAGAGGCCATTGATCGTAAAGTCACGCCTCAGGGCATCTTCGGTGTCTGTGCCCCAGACATTGTCGCGATGGATGAGCAGTTCTGCATCGCCATCCGCATTGGCTCGCGGGTTCGCGCGAAAGGTTGCCGTCTCGATGATCTTGCTGCCAAAAAAGATGTGGGCGAGACGAAAGCGTCGGCCAATGATTCGGCAGTTCCGAAACAGGTGCTTGATTTCCGTTGGCGTGGCGCTTGATGAGACATCAAAGTCTTTGGGATTGCGGTTGAGAAGCAGGTCGCGAACGCAGCCACCCACCAGATAGGCCTGGTAGCCGCTCTGAGACAAGCGTCGGACAACGTTGTCCGCGTCTTGGTCAATTAGTTCGTGGGCGATGTGCATCCTGGCGAAATGACTATCACGTTGGATCGAGTGCCGGCAACACTCCGGACCTTTGGGCCTTCCGGCTTCCGCCGTCTTAACCCACTGAGAGTGATTCATCCCCCAGTTGGGAAATCCTCATCAAGGCGCCAAGCTGTGGAGACCCCCCAAAAAAAAAAGACCGCAGCGGCCAAGGGGGGGGGAAGGCCGTCTGCGGTCCGCCTGCGAACGCTATGTTGCGTGCGGCTGATTAGGACTATACGGTTTTCGACGCACTGCGCAAGATGAAATATGCAAATAAATCTCGTTGTTTAAAGGAGAAGATATTAACGTAGGCGAGATTACTACAAATGCGTTTATGTAGGTGGTTATGAGATGTAACACACACTTGCTACTTGGATTCTGGCTGTAGAGAGATCTGCTTCCATGGGTCGATCTGCGCACTGGCACCTTCAGCGATCGACAAGACACCAGTCTCAATGAGCGGAAGATAGCCCTTTGCCGCAACTGCAACGGTGTACTTCTGGCCCTTCGGAACTGGTCTCGGCATCCGAAAGGCCCCAGCCGCATCACTCTGAGCCCATACCAAGGCCTGTTCGTCGAGCGTTTCCAGGTCGACGTCGTCAGCACCAATCCCCGGCTTGAACACGATGACAATCGCGCCCTCAATCGGGTGTCCATCACTTGCATCTTGGACTCGGCTTGCGACGATCGCTCCCGCGACCTCTTGAGACTTGCCTCCCTGGCTTCTGGCGGCGGCGATGAGATCGAGGGCGTGATCCAAGGGCCGTATCAAGCCGACTCGACCAGCCGCAACAACCTCATTGCCCTGCTTTGTCGTTGTTAATCGAAACGCTGTGGGCACGCCGATGAAGTTCCCATCTTCGTCAATTGCGGTACCGCCAGAGTTGCCATGAGTTATCGAGGCGTCGGTCTTTAGGAATGCTCGAAACCCAACGCTGCCTGGCTCGCCTGTGAAGCCCGAGATGAGCCCTGCGGTTACGTGAATTGTGCTGCCGCCAACACCAGGGTAGCCAAGAACCCAAACCGATTCACCGGGAACGATGCCATCTGTCTCGATGGCGCGAACCGGTATCGTTGGCCAAGAGGTCGCCTGCCAAGGCGCTCCTGACCTATCGCGGTCGCAGCGAATCAGCGCAAGATCGAGCGCTTCTTTGAGCATGCCCTTGGATGGATCGCCAACACAGACAAGCTCTGGCTCTCGATCTGCTGCTCGAAAGAGACCGATGATAAAGAGGTCGTGCAGCGTTTTGGTATTGGCGTCAAAGAGCACATGGTAGTTGGTGAGCACAGCTCCGTTGGCGTCGATGATGGTTCCCGAACCGCTGCTTACTGGGACGAGTTTGCCCTCTCGCACGTCTACCGCCAAAATCATGGCAACTGCGGGCATGGTCTCGCGAATCATGTTCTTGCGCGACCGAGCACCACTTAGGGTGGGAATGATTAGCACCAGGCACATGAGGAGTAGCGAGACAATTGTGACCCGCAGCGCAGCTTGACGTTTCTTGATGGTCATGGCTTTGGCTCCTCCGAAGAGTTCTGTGGCGTCGAAACTCGCAGGGTCCTTGAAACCAATGCGTCGAGACTTGGGAGCGTTTTGGGGCTGTCGTGAAGCGTGACGACGTAGAGCCTTCCAGAATTCACAATCGCGTACTCCACCGCTTCGGCGATCTGTGGAGAGCCGCCCTTGCTTGCCTTGTAGGCGTAGCGAAACTCTGTGCGCAGCCAATCGCGTCCTGCCAACACTGTCTTGCCACTGTGGCGCGCCCAATAAAACTCGCCGTACTCCCCAAGGCGTTGCACGGCAAGCGCTCCGCGAAGATTGTTGTACGCTGGTCTCTCTTCGATGCGCACTTCAATGCGGCGTCTGGCGTCCTGCGGCGAGGTGTAGATCGAGTGAATGCGATCGCTCGGGGTTGACTGTGGGGCTGCAGGAGCCACACCAAAGCCCGCCGCCTTTTGCACAAGAGGACTCGCTGCAACAGGTGGGAGTTGTGCGGGAAGCCAGCCACCCGGTCGTTCAAACTGCAGCCCGTGTTTTTCGAATGGGACCATCGGCGGCGTTGCAAGAAATCGGTGCACCAACACGCCCCCTGCGAGCAGCGCGAGGGCCACGAACAAGACACCAAGGTCATGACGCTGGGAGAAACTCGGCTTGCTAGGCATCAGAGGTTTCCTGCGCTGATTCGCGGTGTGGCGAGATTGCCAAGAGTCGTCGCATGAGGAGGGACGTGAGCAGAAAGACGCCAGCAGCAAAGCCAAAGCTGAAGACCACCCGGCGCCACGGTGCACTGACCAGTCCGTTGACACGCAGTGCATCCATGATGACGCGAAAACAGCCACTGAAGATCGCAGCGGCGACCAATCCAGCGGCAAGCTTTGTGCCTCGGCTCAGGTGCCCAGCCTCAGCGAATTTTGCGTGCCCCATTGCGTAGCCAAGGATGCCGGCAAAGGAAGCATGCGCCAAAGTGGTGACCACCGCCTGGGCCGCGCCAGCGCTCAAATAGATTGCGCCGCCATCAGCGAGCAGGGTGTGGTAGGTGAGATAGCTTGCAAAGCCGATACCCGTGGCACTCATGTAAATGATGCCGTCGAGCGGCTCATCGAATTCGGGCGAAAGGTAGAGGGTGTACCGCACTGCCACATACTTGCTGCCCTCCTGAGCAATACCGACGATGGCTAGCGCGTAGATCCAACGGTCGAGCGCTAGCGTGTGTAGCTGCAGCGTGGTGGATGAGGCACCGCTGCTGAGCTCGATGAGAAACCCCGAAACAGGGCCCGCGACAAAGGCACCGAGGACAAAGGCGGCTAGCACATAGTGCTTTGGCTCAGGCTCATGTCTGTCTTGGCTGTGAAAGTAGCCAAGCCAGAGGAAGGCGGGAAGTCCTGCGAAGAGCAGGGCTGAGACCGGGCCGAGCTTCAACGGAGCGCTGAGACCCAGCAAATGTTGCACGCCATGAGCGATGGCGACAAAGGCAAGCAACCCACCGAGCATCAAAAACTCCGTGGCGACTAGGGTGCGAATTCGACTCAAGAGGAACCCCTCATGTTACTACGCCGCGAGCGCTTGTTCACAAAACCTCAGGGGGATAAAGTCGCCGCTCTTATGAGCCCAAAAAGCAGCACTGATCGACTAATGACACTCGCCGAGCTTTCCACGTACCTACACATGGGGCGAAATACCGTGCTCAAGTTGGTCGACGACAAGAAGATTCCGGGGCTGAAGCTCGAGGGCGAGTGGCGCTTCCGTGCAGGTGACATCGACTCGTGGTTGGCGGATCAGCTCGAGAGTGAGCACGATGATTTTGAAGATGTGGTTGATGGTATGGAATTGCCGCTTGGTGATCTCATGCCGCAAGAAGCAATCATTCACGACATGCGTGCACCCGACTCTCTTGGGGCTATCGAAGAGCTGGCGGCGCGCGCCTACAACGAGAAGTGGCTCAACGACAAGCCATGGTTCATTGGTTCGCTGGTCGAACGTGAGACGCTGGCATCCACGGCCATGGAGGGCGGCATTGCTTTTCTTCACACGCGCTCTCGGGATACGAGCAAGCTCAAGCGCCCCTTTGTCGTGTGTGGACGCTCCTACGATGGCATCGATTTTGGCGCCCCTGATGGCAAGCCAACGTTCATCTTCTTCTTGCTTGGTCTCAAGTACGACAAGCTGCATTTGCCAATTCTCGGTCGCCTCGCACGACTCACGATGCGCAACCCAACAATCGTCTCGCGGCTTCGAGCTACTACGTCACCAATCAAAATGCGTGCAACGTTACTCAAGCTAGACGCAGAAGAACTCTCAGCTACGAACATTCCCAAGGTTGCGCAACGTGCACCTGTACAGAAGGGCTTTGATCCCAAAGACCGACTGCGGCAGATCATGAAGCTCAATGCCAAACGTCTGCACGAGCAGAAAAAAGAGGAAGAGCTTCAAGCAAAGGAAGCGAAGAAGGAAGCCTCCAGGATAAAGCGAGAAGAGACACGCAAAGCAAAGGCCGAAGCGGCAAAGGAAGCGAGAGCACTGAAGAAGGCTGAGAAGGAGCGCGAGAAGGAGCAGGCAAAGGCCGCCGCTGCTGCGGCCAAGAAGCCTGCGGCCAAGAAGCCTGCGGCCAAGAAGCCGGCAGTCAAGAAGCCCGCAGTCAAGAAGCCCGCAGCGAAGAAGCCCGCAGCGAAGAAGCCCGCAGCGAAGAAGCCCGCAGCGAAGAAGCCCGCAGCGAAGAAGCCGGCAGCGAAGAAGCCCGCAGCGAAGAAGCCCGCAGCGAAGAAGCCCGCAGCGAAGAAGCCTGCAGCGAAGAAGCCTGCAGCGAAGAAGCCTGCAGCCAAGAAAAAGTAACTCTGGTTGGCTCTCTCGCGCCAGCACCCGCTATGGGCCCGCATCAGGGAGCAAAACGCCTGCGTCTGCGAGAGGGGGGGCAGCATCGCTTTCGGGCTCTGGCACTCCGGCGTCTGGGCGCGCGCTCTCAAAGACCGTGCCGGCAAACGATCGCCCATGGCTCACTACCGCGCCTCTCCAGTCTCCAGTTTCCTCATCGGGATCCATCGTTGAAGCGGCACCCATCAACGCACTTCCCAGGCCAACCAGTGTGTTGATGCGCAGATGAGCAAACGGAGCTGATTCAGTAATTCTCTCACTTCTCGGAAGGCCGTCTTCTCGCCCATAGCGAGCGACATATCCATTGTCTCCGCCAACAAAGAGCGGGCCACTTGGCGAGGTTGCAACGCTGCGCAAGAGATTTGGTGGCTCGTCAAATTCGATCCAAGATGAGCCGTTCCATCGCAAGATGAGTCCACGCCCTGTGCCACCAACGGCATAGATGTCATTGGGGCCCGAGCCGTAGATTCCGTAGAGCCGATCTTCGACACCCGTTGGGGATGGTTGCCAATCGTTCCCGTCAAAGTGCATGATTGTCCCGTTGTCGCCCACGGCCCAGTAGTCGGCGGGACCTGTGCCCCAAACATTGCGAAGTGTTTTGGTGCGCAGATTCTCAGCCTTGGCACGGGTCCATTGCACCCCATCAAAGTGCAAGATAACCGCGGTCTCGCTTGGTGCGGTGAGGCCGCCACCGACGGCGATTGCGGTGCCATCGGGCATGCCCCACACTCCATAGAGGTCAACGCCAAGAGCGTCATCGGGAGCTTGGTCTCGGTGCCAGCCTTCTGCGTTGCGACGAAAGATGGCACCGTCTTGACCCACGGCGATGAGAATCTGGCCAGGCCCCGCCCAACACGACCAGAGTCTCTCGCCCTCCAGCATGGAACCCTCTTGCAGCCATCGCCGGGTCGTCCATCGATACAGAGTCCCCGTGGTGTATGGTCCTCCGACCGCGTACAAAACGCCGTCGAAGGTGCAAGCTCCAAGGAGCGCACTTCGCATATCCGATACAGATTCCTGCCAAGAAAAACTCTGAGAGGTGGTTTGGGGCGCCGGCTCGCAGCCCACAGCGAGAGCCGCAGCGAAAACAGCGGGAAGCACTTTGGCTAGATGACGCATTGATCGATGAGCCTTTCGATGCTTGAGCGGGTGTTTGCTACGCCGTTCTGAAGGCGTCGCGTCGTGGTTGCCGATGCTTGCTTGTCTTGGGCTGTGATGGCATCGCTGGCGAGCTTGAGGCTCTCGGCCAAGTCTCCAATGGATGCAGTTAGCTCGGCACTTATCCTCCGCAGCTCGTCTGTCTCGCTGCGTGAGGCGATGGATGGCTGGCGCTCGGTGAGCTCGGTCGACAGAGCGGTGAGAAGCTGGACAACCTCAGCTTCCGTCGTTGCAGATGCGAGCTTCTCGCGGAACATCGCAATGCTCTCGAGTGCGGGCTTCAGAGTCTCGATGGTATCGCTACAAGGCGGCGTGCTCTCAAGTGCTAGACCATCAAGCTGCTCAAGTGCATCGATGGGGACATAGCTTGGGTCGAGTGGCCGAGGCGGAGTAGCCTTGGGAGGCTCGCTGCTCGATTGGGCGACAGGCTCTTGAGCGGGCTCAGCGGATTGTGGAGCCTTGTCTTTGCAGGCCCAGAGCGCGAAGACCGCAACGGCGAGAACGATGTTGTGTGGGTGATTCATGGACGGGGACTTCGCTGAAGCAAGCACAATCACAGGTGCCACGAGCTTCCGACATGTCAGGTACTGTACAAAGCATGGTCTTTCTTGGCCAGCACCCAAATATTGACTAGGGTGAGTCTATGTTGAGACTTGGCGCATGTGCCCTTTTGCTCGCCTTTGGCCTGAGTTGTTCGTCGTCGGATGTATCCCGGAGTTTGGGGGCACAGTGCGACAGTCGCAGCGATTGTGACGAGCGCTGCCTGCGCGGCGAGGACTACCCAGACGGAATGTGTACCACCAGCTGCGAAACCGACAGGGATTGTCCAGGGGAAGCCCGGTGCATTGATGAAGAGGGCGGCGTATGCCTCTATCGGTGCCAAGAACGCGTGCAGTGTGAGTTCCTTGGCGGCGGCTGGGATTGCACAGAAAAAAGCCCCCGAGAAGATGATGTGGAGGACGTACTCGTATGTTTTGGTCAATAGCACTTTCAATTGGCATCCTAACGTTCCCCAGCGTTTTGCTCGCCCAAGAGGCACCTGGCGCTCAGCCGGCTGTCGAAATTCCCACGCCATCGCCAGCGATTGATCCTGAGCCCGATCCCGAGCCTGATCCGTCAGACAGTCAAGAGCTTGGAGTTCTTGTTGGAGCAGCCATTGGCGGTGGAGTAAGCCCTGGTGGCATGGCGGTCGATGGTCGCTATCTCTATCGCCTCAGCGGGCTCGATTGGTTTGAAGTTGGCACTAGCTTCACCTTGGGCAGTGGTGACGCTGCGTGTTTTCGAGATCGCCAGAGCGATTTGGTTTGCCAACATGGGCTGCTCGATGGGTTTGGCGCTGAAGTGAGTGCTGGACTGCGGCGCTATTTTGCTGGCCAACAACAGTTTCGTCCCTACGCGCGAGTTGGCGTTGGCCTCAAACTGGTTTCGTTTTCGGGCGACGAGCTTCGCGGTGTGGCGATCCCCGTTTCGGCAGGCGCGGGCATTCGCGTGGATGTAGCCAATCGCGTTCTTGTTGTGGCGGAAGCGAGCCTGCGCGGGGGACCAGCCTTCCTCAATCGCGGTCTCGAGGTAGAACCCAATCTTGGCCTGGCAATCGGGGCCGGTGTTGAGTTCACCCTCGAGTGAGCGCTACTTGCTTCGAAAGCTCGTTGTTGTAGAACCCACATTGCCGGCGCTGTCGGCAACGCGAATCGCCAACGTGTGAGCCCCCTTGCTTAGGTCTGTTGGCAAGTCAAACGCGAGCAGCTCACTTTGGTCGTCGAAGATGCCATCCTTGGTGCCGGCCATCTGCCATGGGCCATCATCAATGGAGAATGCCACCTTGGTGATTGTGCTCAACGCATCCGTTGCTCTGGCACTTGCCGCGGGATAGCGAACCGAGACCCCAGAAATATTCGGACGCTCGTTATCGACGACGAAGAGGGGCGTCGTCTTGGTGTTCTCAAGAGCGCGCCGTCCCGTATTTGACAGCCTGTCACTCGCCGTCACACGGAGGCGGTAATAGCCATCGGGATACGTCTCGGTATTCCACTTGAACTCCGTCTTAGTGAGCGGTGCTCTCCCTGTCTGAATCGGGCGCCAGCGAACTTCCCCTTCGCGCCGAACTTCCAGCGTGTACACCGTCTTGTCGCTGTCCGCATTGTCCACGTCCCAGTCGAGGGTCACGATCGGGCTGCGTGGCTTTGGTGTTTCAGCTGAGATGCCGCTCGATGTCGCCTTGCCAACGTTGACTTCGGTCACTCGGGTTGGCCGATTGCTTGGAAGGTAAAACAGCGATGTCTTGCTGAGTACCGCGTCCTTGTTGCCAAAGGTGACTCGATATTGAATGTACCGACCTGTTGGACTGGCGACCTTTCCGCGCACCATGTTGCCCACCGTCTTGACGATGCTCTTTGGCGCCTGCCAACCGCTCCAGCCAATGCCCGGCTCTTCGGTGTTGCCGCTTCGTGTTTCGAATCGCAAGTCGCCCTTCGCGTGCCACGTCATAGCTCCAAACTTCGATGGAGTTTTCGAGTCGAAAACCTCCGAGGTGTACGTAGCGTTCTTGGCGGAATTGTCTGTGCTGTAGAGAGCTGCCGCATCGCCTGTGGTGAACGAGAGCGCGTCTCCCGCACCAACATGAATGTCGGCAACGTAGCGCTGATCGATGTCGATTGCTGTGGACACACTCTCGGCACCTTCGACCATGTAGATGCGCCCTTTGTCGGCCGCTCCCGCAAAGATCTGTCCCTTGCTGTTAACGGCAACCGAGGTGAAGTAGCTGGCCGTGAGTGCGTGGAGTTGGGTGAGTTGCCCATCGCCTCGCACTCGGTACAGAGCTCCTTTTCCCTTGCGTACGCTCTTGGCCAGGGGCTTGACGCTGGCATTCTCGGCCGCATCTGCTCCCGGCTTGCTGCCCTTTGCTGGCATCTTGGCCTGCTGTCCCTTGGCGGGTTTCTTTGCCGCTTTGTCTACGGCTTCTTTGCTGCTCATGCCTGCGGACTTGCCTGGCGCGAAGTCATTGGCTGCAGCGATGACCGTGCCCTTCCACTCTGCAAGGGCGCTCACCTCGTTGCCCGAGAAGTCTGCAACCGCTCGAGTCTTCTTGGTCTTGCGATCATGACGAAAGAGCAGGGCTTCGTCTGAAGTGCCGAGCCAGATCGCGTCGTCGCCTGTGTGCAAAAGGCTCATGATGCGCTTGTCTTCGCTATCGAATGCCAAGCTCGCCTTGCCGCTGGTTGTCGAAATTTCGTAGAGCAAGCCCTCGGGGCCGGTGCCAGCATAGAGGGAATTGCCGGCTCTTGTGAGTGACCAAACCGTCTCGGCGTTTTCGAGGGTTGCGAGCTTGCTGGCTTTGCCACTCTTTGTGTTGACCTTCCAAACCTGCCCACCTGGCATTGTTCCAGCATAGAGAGTGTTGCCACTTCCAAGGGCTAGGGACACGACTGCGACGGTATCGGGAATGCTTGCGACTTTTGTGACGGACTTGCCCTTTGCTTTATAGATCGTCGCATCATCATCGGAGCCAATGTAGACCGTTCCATCAGACGCTTGCGCTGACGACCACGCTGTACCGAATTCGAGTTCAAGTTGCGAGGTTCCCCAGCCTGGCCGCACTTCACCAAGAGACGTAACAAAGGCATTTTCTGCCTCACCTTTGTCGAAGCTTTTGTAGCTATCAACATTCCACTTGGAGGTGATCGAGGCACTGGCCCTGTGGCCAGCAATGCAAAAGAGAGAGCCGAGCAAAACGGCAGAGAGGGTTTTTTTCACGACGAGCCTTAGTGTGTTGAGACGACGCTGTTGAACAGCGACTTGATAGAGATAGTGAAGTGCTAATTGCCGACTTTGACCAAGAGGCTGGCCGCACCGTCGACAACGCGTTTTGCAGGGTGAACAGAGCGCGATTGCACCCGACGAGTTGTGAGACCTTCGCTCTTGCTCACGGAACGCAGACGGTTGAGCGCGCTACTTGGCAAGTCGATGATGAGTTTGCCATCGATCGCCGCAGCTTCTTGTCCTGAGTAGAGGGTTACCGCCATGACTGTGCCGGGAAGAAGCGAACGAAATGCCTCTATCAGGTCAGTGATGGTCTTTGGCGGAGCAACGTACATACTCGCAATGTCACCGGCTGAGACTTCGAGCTTAACAATCGAGCCAGCGAGGTTGGCGGGAACCTCAAACGCCAGGCGCTTTGTGAACTCCTTGCCCTGGTATGGCTCCATGCGGACATTCACGTAGTTTGTCGTTCCCGGGACAAGCTCGTCCTTGGGAAGTGCGAGACCCACGATGTCGGCAGTGTTTGTGTCGAATGCAACCTCGATATCGAGCTCGATGGAGGTCACTTCAACATCTCCAAATGGATTGTTCATGAGCGGGCTTATCACCCGCAAACCACGTGCGCCGCCCATGATGCCTGCAGCGCCTCGAGAGGAGTGCAAGTGATCGACAAAGACCAATGGCTTGTGGCCAACCATCTCGACCTTGCTTGTCATGCGCAAGCTGATGTGATCTCGATCGGGGAGGTAGAGCGAGGCCGCGTTCGAGGCGGCCACACCTGCGAATGTCGCCGTGAAGAATCGACTGTTGAGAATCTCGACATTGAAATCACCAATGTTCTTTCCCGACTGTGAACGCAGCCGAATGTGCATTGGAATCATGTCGACTTTGAGGCTCGTATCCGCCGCGATGGTGCTCTGCCGATCTTGTGTGAGCGCTCCAAGTTCGCGAAGAGGGGACGAGACGATGAAGGCGTTTTGCGCGGAGGGAATGACCGTGTGAATCTCTGCTGCAGCGACAGGCGCATACACTTCACCTGCTTGAAACATTGGGTGGCCAAAGGCCAAGACGCCATCGCCATCGATGTAGGAGACTGTGCCTGTGGCTGCAGCTGACATATCGCCACGGACCATTTGCACCGCGATGGCACCGCCCATTTGAAACTTGGTGGGGCCTTCGTTGGCATTGCCAGTTCCGCCCGCCTGCATGGGTTCGACGGGAAAGCCCGCCATGAGTCGCTTAGCCTCGGCAAAGGCTGGGGCTGAGAAGCCCGACAGTGCCATGGGAACGGCCGAAGCTTGCATGCCATGTTCTGCGTCAGCTTGTGCCCGCCGCTTGGGCAGAGTTTCACTTAGAAGCCATGGTGATCGTTTTGCCGTTCGGCTAAAGGCCTTGCCAACATCGTTGTTTGGCGCGATCTCGAGCCAGGTTGCCAGGCTCGCAGCACTGCGTGGGGCCATATCGCTCGTCGAACGACTCTTGTCTTTTGTCTTGGTGATCTTGCCACCGTTGCGAGACTTGACGTTTGGAGCGCCTCGCCGATCTTGGAAGCCTTCTCGCTGCATGTACTTGAGCGGCGTGCAGCCACCGATGGCGCGCTTGTTGAAGCGGAAGCCGTAGGAGAAGGCGCAGGTGAGTTTGCCCTGGATGTACAGTGGACTTCCCGACATGCCCTGCCAGAATCCACTGACCTGCACCTTTGGGTCGTCGGACTTCACAAGGATGATGTCCATCTTTGGCAGAAAGTTGCGATTGACACCGATGACTTCAAACTCGAAGCGCTCGGGCGTGGTGCCCTTCATCGTGGTGAGGCCATACCCTTTTTGTCCACGTTTCACCTTGGAGAGCGGGAAGAGCTCGGCGGCCTTGGCCTTGCCGGACTGAGCGTCTGCGCTACTTGCGACCAGGCTGCCAGAAGCAACAAGGGCACAGGAGAGAACAAGGACGCGGAACAATTTCGCGTGCATAGACGAGAAGCTTAACTAGCTCTGGTGGGGGAGGCCAGGCCGACTTGCGGTTTTGGTGATCGGGCTCAGCTAGGAGGTGCTGTCCCAGGCCGTTATCGCCTCCCTAAGGGGCAAATGGCGCAGCTCCATCGCCCGCTCGTGGTGGAGCTGGCAAAACCACTCAGCGTTTGGGGGATGCCCCACAAAGCCCTCGAATTCTGATCGCTTGTGCCAAGCCTCATCCTGCTCGGTCCTGCGAAATGTCACCAAACCGCCTTCGTTGGGCAAGAGCCGTGTTTCACAGATGGTGCACTGGGGTGGTCGCATTCGCTGACAGGCTGTTTAACTCTCACCGCACAGTCTGGCAAAACCCTGACACTTTCCTCTGCCAGGTTGGTCGGTTTTCCCTAGTTACGACCATTTCGGGCTTCGGCACGGCTGCTGCACTAGCCAACCACCGTGTACAGGCTTGATGAGAAACAAGGTGGAACTATGGACGACTTTTACGAAACTTGGAAAGGCATTGCTCACAAACTTGCTCGCTCGGAGCGTTGGTGCCGTTACATGGCGCGTCGTGAGGAAGACCCGCTGCCCGTGTTTAAGGTTGGCGGCATTGTGCGCCTCAACGGCCCCGATCTAAACGATTGGCTTTCGAGACAACGCACACGCAGCATGGCAACCCCAGTTGTCTCTCCAAACCTTCAGTTAATCGCCTAGGCCAGGGAAACGACCTGGCCGCGCCAGCAAAGAGCATTCTTCGTTGCGCTGACTGCCCGACAGAGTTCCTCTTCGCGCTCTGCCAGAGAACGAGCTGACATTGTGCGCAAGTGCCTCACCAACACGCTCGGAAATCGGGTGAGGTGCCGGCAGGCATCGGCATACAGGAGGTAGGCTCTGTTGCAATGAGCAAACCTCTAAGCGACTTGGAAGGTCCCGTGCGAGCGCTCTTCACCGACCTCGACGGTACGATGGTGACGAATGCTCGGTTCTCGGGCCCGGCCCAAGGCGCCCTTGACTCTCTCTTCACGGCGAATCTGCCGGTGGTGTTGGTCACAGGGCGTCCAGCGGGGTGGGGACATGCGTTGGCAAGTCTCTTTCCCTTTGCAGCGGTGATAACGGAGAACGGTGGCGTTAGCTTCGTTCCCGAAGAACGAGGGCTGCGCAAGGTGCTCGCACTTCCGGCGCGTGAGCTCGCCGAATGGAGAACGATCATGCTAGACGCTGCGGCTGATATCTCGGAACAATTCTCAGGGGCACGTCTCTCGGTTGACTCGGCCTATCGCGAGTTTGATCTCGCGATCGACTGGAACGAAGACGCTCGACTCAGCCCAGGTGTCGCCGATCGCATTGTAGAACTTCTCTTAGAACGTGGGCTCGCTGCATCGCGCTCATCGGTGCATGTCAACTATGGTCCGCCAGGAGTCGATAAGTGGGTCGTGTGCGAACGAATCTTGGAAGAGTGCTTCGCGGATCTCTCCGCTCCCTACGATGACGTTGTCTACGTAGGAGATTCTCTGAATGATGCACCGGTCTTTGGTGCGCTTTCAAAGTCTGTGGGGGTTGCCAATGTGCGCGATCGCTGGGACGAACTTCCCCACAAGCCGGGCTACATCACGCATAGCAGGGAGGGCGACGGGTTTTGCGAACTAGTAGATCGACTACTCTTGCTCTGCCAAAACTCGTGCTGAGCGACCGTAGATTTCGGCGGCCACAATTTCATCCGTTGAGCGGAGTGTCACGACAATCGTGTCCGCCTTTTCATTGACCGATGTTGATGTCTTTGGCAGCGAAAGTGGACTATGAGGCATGAACTTTCTGTCATAGCCGAGCTTCGCGGCTCGAGCTTGCTGGCACGCCATCGAAGCGGTGAGCCACTCCTCGGTGAGGCCAGGCACCTTGCGTAGCGTGATGGTGGCGCCGCGGAGTTTTCCCGATTCGCGATACTCCTCGACCTTCAGGATGTCTGGAACGCGGGACAGTGGACTTCTCTTCTGCTCGATCTCCGTGAGTCGGGCGCAGGTGTGGGCTTCCAGCTCGATCAGAGCCTTTGCCCACACGCGATGGTCCCTGGCCGCCTTTCGATTCGCCTCGGCATCGCGCATGTGTTTGGAGTTGCGCTCAGCTTGCGTCCAACACGGCATCATCACTTTGGTGCGCTCACCTCCGCTGTAGAGCGGCTCCTGTCCTTGATCGATGCATCGCGTATCGTCCGTGCCGTCTGTTGGCTCCACGCTCTGCTCGTCCAACTCGGCTGCCCGCTCGTGCTCTAGGGCATCTCGTTCGTGCTGCTCGGCCGACATGGGAGTTGTGTGCTTATGCTTTGCGGCTGGCGACCCGCAGGCCGCAAGTGCGCCAAGGGCGACTAGGATGGTTGATGTACGCATAGGTCTACTCTCGGAATTCTTGAGGGGTTGAGTTCTATGGAAGTGGCCCGCCTAGCTCTGTCGCTGGAAAGTGCGAGGCTGCTCGCATGGCGTGATCCATGAGTTCGTCGTCGAGCCCAAATGCGTCACGGGTCGTGCCGAGAAATGCCACTTCACGCCAATCGGCCTTTCCATCGGCCAGACAAATGATCATCATGTAGACGGTTGTCCAGTAGCGGTCCGTCGGATTGGAAATGACTTTGGCAGCTTCTGCGATGGCCTCTGGCAAGTCCACATCGCCAACGCGTTCAAAGGCGGCGACGATAGCATCGTTGAGTTCGTCAGAGCTCAGCACCGCCATATCGGGAATTGAGCCAAGCACGGCGCGCACGCCGACAAGCTCCTCATCGTGAATCTCGCCGTCAGCCGCAGCCATGAGTGCCATGCAATCGACAAAGCGCGGCATGAGCTCACGCATATGCTCGGCTCGTTCCTCTACGGTTTGCAGGCCGCTATCGCTGCGAACCCCATCGAAGATGTCTTTCGCGGTTTCATCATCAAGGCGAAGTGCTGCCTGCAGGCCATCGAGAAATCTGATTTCAGACTCGGGAAGCTGCCCATCTGCCACACAAATCTCACACGCCATTGCATAGGCGAGCTGTTGGTGCATGCGTCCATTGAGGCCGTTGGCGATTGCTTCGAGTCTAGCCATCCCGCCACCAGCATCGCCAATCGCGTCGGCTGCAATGTCGATGAGTCGTCCACGCGCGTCGCTCGTGAGTTCGCGAAAGAGTTCATTCTCAGCGAGAGTGCGATCGAGAGTCGCGAGTTCATCCTCGGTGATGTCGCCATCTGCGCCCATCGCTGCCAGCATTGTCTCAATTAGAAATCTGCGAGGGTCGGTCTCGTCGACGCCACCGCCAAACATTTTTCGTAGGAAGCTCATTGGGGTTTCTCCTTGGTCGCGGGGGATTCTTCTTGCTTGAAAGACTACTTCCTGAGGAATGCAAAGAAGCGTTCGGGAAGGTTGTCGAATACTAGCGCCTTCTTGCAGATATGACAGTGCACAGGTGGCGGCTTCACAGTTCTTGACATGCGTTGCACGAGTTTGCTCTCAATTAGCCGGGATTCCTCGCGATCACAGGTGGCACAGAAGTATGGAGCCTGCATCGAGACGACCTGTCCTGAGCCAATGCTCATGAGACACCATGGCAGCCTGGGCGGCGAACGCCAGTGAGCAGTTTCGAAGGGAAATTGAAGCCGCCTCCCGTTGTTCGGCGAAGAGGCACCAGGAGCGCATGCCACACGAACTGAGAACCGTCACGCCCTGCATCGTGACGTCAATGTGGCCCTTGAGCTGCTCGATCAGCGGGGCCAACGTCCGTTCGCTCGTTGAAACCGGCTTTGCTGAACGACTGTCACACCTTCGCTTCTCTCGTTTTCGGAGAGTTGGTAGAGTGAGAGTTTTACCAAGAGCGCTCGGGCGAGAACCGGCGTCTGTCCAAACTTCAGTCCAACCAGGAGTCCTTCTTCGTCGGGTGTTTTGCGGCATCAGACATACTTTGCTTTCAATGCCGTCGTGTGTTTCACCACCATGGCGCAGCGTAATACCCACGGGGCCGAGCGCGATGGATTAGGGGCAAACGATGCTCAGTGCCTCATTTGCCATGCATGCACAAGTGAGGGTATCAGGTCTGGCTGCCGCTTTCCGGTATTGACTCGTACAAGCGGGTGACAGGTGTTGGCGCGCCCAAGGACCCATGAGCTAAGCTGTACATTCGTGAGAGTTCTGGCCCAGGCGCCTGCCTTTGCGCAGAAACACAAGACCGCCGCTTTGGTGACTCTGGTTGCTACCCAGGGTTCTACTCCGAGGCATATTGGGACCCGGATGCTTGTGAGCGAAGATGGAGCACAAGTTGGAACGATCGGCGGAGGTCGCGTGGAACTCGAAGTGGTTCGACGTGCGCAAGACGTCGCCAGCTCGGGAGTGATCGCACACACCACACACAATCTGGTTCGCGACCTCGGCATGTGTTGTGGAGGCACCATGGAGTTTCTTGCTGAGCCTTTGCACCCATGTCTTCCTGCAATCGAAGGGGCGGTGGCTCGTCGGGCAGCGCGCCTTTCCACTTGGCTCGAAACCGATCTTGCCATGGGTGGTCTCACGCTGCGAACCGAGGCACCCAGCCACAAGGACCAGGTTCTTTGCATTGCCATTCATCCAAAACCTCGCGTCGTGTTGCTTGGTTGTGGCCACCTTTCCCGGGCGATAGGTCCCCTGGCCGGGCAACTTGGATTTGAGGTGGTGATTTGCGACGACAACGAAACATCTGCCATTGATTCACTACCGAGTTGGGCTGATCAAGCTGTGCCGAGTTTCTCTTTGCGAGACATCGAAGAAGCAGTGGGCCCGCTAGGCGCACAAGACTACGTTCTCGTTCTTACCAGAGACCATGGCATTGATCAGCAGATTATCGAGTCCTGTCTCCCACGCGTTGATTCGCTCGCGTACCTTGGGCTCATTGGAAGTCTCGGCAAGATTGGACGCTTTCGAAAACGCATCTTGGCTAAGAACATTGCTACCGAGGAGCAATGGGCAAAGCTGCACGGACCCATCGGTCTTGATATTGCGGCAGAGACACCATTGGAAATCGCTGTTTCAATTCTTGCCGAGCTGGTGCGGGTAAAAAATACCGCAGGAGTGGGAGCGAAGGTTTGAAGACTGGCTGCGTGATCCTAGCTGCGGGCGCAGGGAGGCGACTGGGAGGCGTGAACAAGGCGCTCCTTTCATGGCGCGGACAGACGTTTCTTCAGAGCATTGTCGCGCGACTCGACGAACTGGGTGATGTGCGGAGTGTTGTTGTTGTGGCGGCGCCCCACGGGGCCGAAACCGAAGCCGTTGCGAGCGAACTCGGCATCGCATGCCTTCATAACGGAAACCCCGAACGAGGCATGGCAAGCTCGGTTTCGATTGGTTTCGCTCATGCCATGGAGAATTTTTCCAGGGATGCTTGCTGGCTGTGGCCGGTGGATGCACCAGGGGTGGATATCTCGACCCTCAGGGCTCTGCGTAGACAAGCCTGTGTCAGTAAAATTCTTACTCCACGATTCTCTGGCCGAGGCGGGCATCCAAGCTTGGTTGGGCGGGCGATATGGCCCGAGCTGCAAGCCTGTGAGAGCGAAGCTGAGGGCGCCCGAACCGTCTTTCGGCGAGACGAGGCTCGGCGCCTCTTTGTAGAGGTCAACGACAAGGCCGTTCGAAACGACATCGACTCCCCTGCAGATTTGGAGGCGCTTTCGTGCTAGCTCCTGCGCTGCGGTTGTTCGTCTTGCTGGGGCCGCTCACACTTGCTTTGATGGCTTCGTGTGGCAGTAAGTCACGCGGAACCTCAGTCTTGCCCGCATCCTCAGAAGAACAGGCCGATCTAGGGCTGGACGAGCTTCGCAAGAGTCTTGAATCCACCGTTCTCGAAAACTACGATCAACTCAACAATGGCAATGTGGAGGCGCTGGTCGATGGTGTTGCCGTTGACCGCAGCCTGCAGATGATTGGCATTACGGCAAAAGACGTGATCGCCAGCAAGGCTGGCGAGGCACTGCGCAAGGATCGTCGACTCTTCAAAGATCGCAATCCCCGAATCTTGAGCAAGAATCTCGATGTGCATCTATCGAGGGACGGCTCGGTGGGATGGGTCTATGACGAAGCGAGTTTTCGCGTGGACTTTGAGGGGCGCGAGGCTTCCATTCCAATTCGGTCCACCGCTCTCTACGTTCGCGACGTCGATCGTTGGGTGCTCGCTGCCGAGCATCTCTCATATGAGATACCAATAAGCGACGTCTTGCGATTGGCAGCTCAGGGGAATCTCACAGCACCGGCGCGAGTCAAGATTGACTATGGCGGAGCACGTGAGCGTGCTGCACCACTCATCGGCCTGGTTGGTCTCTTCGTGAATGTTGGAGCACCAGACTCTCTTGCGGGTGGCCGAAGCGACACTCTCATTCTGCTCCCTGGGCAAGAGCGTGAGTTTCACAATACTGTCGCGCCAGCACTCTCATCGCTTTTTGGCGACGGCACTACCGTTGCGGTCAAAGGGTTTCGCATCGAGATCGCAGAGTCAAAACGCGTTGCATGGATGCTTGCCGCTCTCTCGATCAAGACCAGGTACAACGGTGATGCCATCAGCATTCCTCTTCGCGCCAGTTTCGTCTTTGAACGCGAGAAGCTCGCCGAGTGGGGGCTTGTGCAGGCGCACATCTCGGTTGGACTCAGCGAAGAGCAGGTAGGCTCGCATGTCTTTGGCGTTCCGTTGCGCTAGGTTTCTTCCTGCAATTCGCGGTGACTGCGCGTGGTTGGGAGCGTTCGAAATTCTACGACCCTCGGGTCCTTGAGATAGATGTCTGTGAGCCGTTTCTTGGGCGCGCCACCTGGCAGCAGACGCCGCACCAATCGCAGTGGCAGAAGCGCCGTGTTGCCAACTGCCGCTGGGGTTTTTCGTCCGTACGCCTCCGCCACACAAGCAGCTTTCTTGATGGATGAGATTTTTTTTAATGGCTTGTCGATGATGCCGATGCGCAACAGACGCTCCTCCGCGACTTCACTGATATGAGCGAGAAACTGTGGCAGTTGGCCAAAGACCGGATGAGCGGCGGGAAAGCGTTTCTCCATATAGGTTGCAAGCTTTGCAACCGCCCAGAGTGAGACGAGATTGATACCCAAAAGCTGCCGCTTTAGGTGGGGCTGTGCCGTGATTGCCTTGATTGTCTCCTGCTCGCCAAACTCGACGTGTCGCTCTTCTTGAACCACCGCACGCTTCAAGATCTCAACGCTGGGGCTGTGGTCGAGGGTGTCGATGAAGGCGTAGAAGGCAGTTAGTACAAATCCCTCACCAGAGGCCATTTCGATTGCGCAGTGCTCCGCCCAGGACCCACCAATCATGCCCGAGCTCATAAAGCGCACGACAGGATGAGCAGGCTTGGGCTCCATGTCCATCATGTTGAGCATGCGGAGAAAATTGTCGACGTGCTGCATCTCTTCGAGAGACTGTTTGGCGAGAAACCGGGCCGCATTCAAATCGGGAGCCTGGTAGAGCCAGTGGCCGCATTGGATGCCCGTCATTTCGCCGTACAGAAACTGCGCGATGGCCCACTCAATTGCCTCCTTGTCGCGCACCGGGTCGAGCTTAGCGCCGCCAAAGTCAAAGGCAATTTCATCGCGAGTGAGTAACATGGCCATACCCCGAGTATAGAGAAGTCGCACCGAGAGACGATGGTTTTCTCGGTCGGCAAGCTTCGCTCTATGGATCGCGCACTAGGATCCGCGGGCCAGGGGGATGAGAGCCAGCCAGCCAGCTGCCATCGCCAGACCGCCGATGGGTGTGACGGGTCCAAGCCATTTCTGCCCTGTTAGGACCAGCAGGTAAATGGACCCAGAGAACCCAACGATGCCGATGGTGAAGAGGCAGGCGGGAAGTGTCACCGAGCGACCTGTCGCTTTCGCAAAGAGAGCCAGAGCCAAAAGCGCGATGGCGTGTGCGAGATGATAGGACGCGGCCGTGTGCCAGTTTGCCAATCGCTCGGGACTGACTTTGTCGGTCAGGCCATGGGCACCGAAGGCCCCTATGAAGATTGCCGTGCTTCCCATAGCTGCTGCGACGTACGTCCACATAAGAATCGTTCCTAGGTCTTTCTAGAGTCGAGCAAAGAGTCTGTCGGCCTGCGACTGCGCGTCTCTAAGGGTTTTCGTCTTGTCGAGGGTGAGGATTTCCTTATCACGAATCAGAACTTTGCCATCGACAACGACATGCGTCACGTCGCTCGATGACGCAGAGTACACCATGGTCGAGTAGGGGTTGCTCATGGGAATGCAGTGAGCTCCGGAAACATCGACAGCAATGACGTCGGCTCGCTTGCCCACCTCAAGGGAGCCAATCGTATCCTCCAGCCCGAGTGCTGCGGCTCCTCCAAGAGTGGCGAGTTTTAGAACCTGTGACGCTGGCATTGCATTGGCGCCAACGCGCGGTTTGTGAAGGAGCGCCGCCAGTCGCATCTCAACAAATGCATCGAGGGTGTTGTTGCAGGGGGCGCCGTCGGCTCCGATACTCACTTTGACGCCCGCATCTAGTAGCTCGGGAATTTTCGCGTAGCCCGATGCAAGTTTCATGTTCGAAGACGGGCAGTGCAAAACATGGGTACCAGTATCCGCAAGAATCTTTCGCTCCGTGTCGTTGAGCCAGACACAGTGCGCGAGACAGACATCGTCCCCAGTGAATCCTAGCTTGTGCAGGAAGGACAGGTTGTCCATGCCCTTGCGGCGTTTCACTTCGGCAATCTCGCTTCGGTTTTCGCTGGTGTGAGTGTGCAGTCGCGCACCACTCTGTCTTGCGAGTCGCACACTTTCCTGCATCAGTTCATCGGTGCAGGAGAGGACGAATCGTGGAGCGTAACCGTAGCGGAGTCGGTCGTTGGAGCGCCCGTGCCATGCTTTGCAGAGCCGCTGACTCTCATCGAGTGACTCCTTGGTACCCTCACGCAATCCCGACGGAATTGCTTCGTCTTCCTCATCCATCATTGCCTTGCCGATGGTCGCGCGAAGTCCAGCGATTTGAGCAGCTTCAAAGAGCGCATCGCTGTGATGCACGGTTCCCATGTCCAATATGGCCGTCGTTCCACTCTGCAGAAGTTCGAGGCATGCAAGATTTGCTGAGGCAGCAAGGTCTTCGCGAGTGAGTGCTCCCTCGTATGGCCAAACAACTTTGTGCAACCAGTCGAGCAACTCCATGTTGTCAGCGCGACCACGGGCCAGGGTTTGGCACATGTGCACATGACTCTGCACCAGGCCGGGCGTTACCAGACAGCCCTCTGCGTTGATGATGCTGTAGTCGTTGGTTTGTGGCGTGTAGTCGCCACCCACTTGCACTAGGATGCCATCGACAGAGGCGACATCACCGGTCGCAATCGAGAAGGCGGCGTCCATGGTAAGGATCGTGCCGCCGCGCAAAATGACTTCAGACATATTCTTAATCGTGGGTTACGGGGTTATGTGCTCGCCACGAAAACCGTGCGGCAAGAGTTCGGCAAGGCTAAAATCACGGCGTTCGTCTTTGAGGTTCACCAGGATGATCCGTAGCTCGGAGGGCACGTGGCAAAACTCATTGATGGTTTGCCGACACAGTCCACACGGAGCGGCTGGTGGCGAGCTTTGCGTTACGATAGCGACGGTCTGCAAGTCGCGATGTCCTTGGCAAACAGCGGCTGCGATGGCGTTTCGCTCAGCGCAGATGCACAGGCCATACGACGCATTCTCGACATTGGCACCAGTGAAAACGGCTCCATCTGCAGTCACGATAGCGCAACCAACGTTGTAGTTGGAATATGGCGCATACGCACGCTCCCGAGCGTCTTTCGCCAGGGCAATGAGCTGATCATCGCTTGTGGGCGTATTGGGGCTGCTCATGCCGGAGCCTCCCCAATCGCCGCGATGGTCGCGTCTAGGAGGCCAATGAAGGTGCTGTGGACTTGCTTGGCAGTCTCGGTTACCTCTTCGTGGGAGAGCGCTTGCTCTGAAAGTCCCGCTGCTTTGTTGGTGATGCAGGAGATTCCCAAGACCTTTGCGCCCATATGATTGGCAGCGATGGCTTCGGGCACAGTTGACATGCCCGCTGCACTCGCGCCCATGGTGCGAAGCATTCGAATTTCCGCAGGAGTCTCGTATGAAGGCCCTGGCAACCCAGCGTACACACCCTCGGCAAGTTTGACGCCCATGCTTGCACCAGCTTCTTTGGCGAGTGCGCGAAGCCCCTTGTCATAGGCATTGCTCATATCGGGAAAGCGCGGGCCGATTCGATCGTCGTTGACTCCGCGGAGCGGGTTGTCGGGCATCAGATTGATGTGATCGGTGATGAGCATCAGCGTGCCCGGATCGTGACCGATTCCTCCAGCGGCGTTGGTGACGATGAGTGCATCGACTCCAAGTGTTATCAGGGTGCGGGCGGGGAACACTAAGGTGGCAGCATTGTGTCCCTCGTAGAAGTGAACACGGCCCTGCATTGCGGCGCAGCAGACGTTGCCTTTGTTGCCAACAACAAGCTTGCCCGCATGCCCAGCCACTGTGGAAACAGGGAAATGCGGGATATCTCCGTACTCAACATTGACAGCATCCTCAAGAGTGTCAGCATATGCACCAAGGCCGCTTCCTAGAATGAGCCCGATTGTAGGTTTGTGTTCGCCTGCTCGCGATTGAATTACCGCCGCTGCTTCTTGAAGATTGTCGAATATCGATGTCATCTAGCGAAGTACCTCAAGGATCCGTGAGGTGGCCACCTCGTTGGCATCCGGGCTAATTGTGTAAGCGCTCTCGATGAGCTTTGTCGCTTCGGAAAGACCTTGGTCGTTGTGGTGAACCGTTACCAGCACATCGCCGGCAGAAACCGAATCGCCGACATTGGCGCGAACTTCGATACCAACGGAAGGATCAATGGAGTCTGCCGCAGCTCGTCTACCTGCCCCAAGCCAAAGTCCCGCAACCCCCATGTCGCGCCCAGCGACAAATTGAACCGTACCGGACTTGGTCGCGAGAATATCGGTCTTGTTTGCAGCTTTGGGTAGAATCGTGTCGGGCGAATCAACCACCCGAGGGTCCCCGCCTTGCGCTTCGATGAGCTTAGAAAAACACTGAGCTGCAGCACCATTGTCGAGCACGTTCTCAATGCGAACACGCGCTGCAGCTTCATCGGTCTCGACTCCCGCAGCCAAGAGCATTTCCCCACCCAGAACCACGGTGAGTTCGCGTGTGTCGGAAGGGCCGCCACCGTGAAGGACTGCAATCGACTCCGCGACTTCGAGAGCATTTCCGATCATCGTGCCAATTGGCGCATTCATATCGGTGATGACTGCGGTGACTGGCTTGCCGGCCGCCTTGCCGATCACTTGAATCGCCGAGGCCAGCTCTCGCGCTTCGTCCATTGTCTTCATGAATGCGCCGTGACCAACTTTGCAGTCGAGAACCAAGGCGTCGATTCCCTCGGCGAGCTTCTTCGACATGATCGATGAGGCGATGAGAGGAACCGACTCGACGGTCGCGGTCACATCACGCAGCGCATAGAGGCGTTTGTCTGCGGGAGCGATTTCGGCAGTTTGCCCTATTAGACAGAGCCCAAGTGTGTCGACCAGCTTGGTAAACTGAGCGACGTCGAGGTTCACGGAGAAGCCGGGAATGGACTCGAGTTTGTCGAGGGTTCCGCCTGTGTGGCCCAAGCCCCGCCCGGAGACCATAGGAACTGCCACGCCACATGCGGCAACGGCCGGTGCTAGCGGCAGGGAAATCTTGTCTCCAACGCCGCCAGTAGAGTGCTTGTCGACCTTCGGACGATCAATGCTGCTTAGGTCGAGCACCTCGCCAGAGTGCAGCATCGCATCGGCCCAATTGGCCAGCTCGGCATCAGACATACCTTGAAAGTAGATGGCCATGAGCATCGCCGAGACTTGGTAGTCGGGAATACTCTGAGTCGTCACTCCCTCGACAAAGAACCGTAGCTCCTCTGCACTAAGAGTTTCTCCGTTGCGCTTTTGGCGAATGATTGCCTGAGGAAGGAACACTTAGTAGCCCGTGGCCTTTCCTGAGTCCTTGCCCGTCGCGATCGCAATTGAGGCTGAGGCGCCAATGCGATTGGCACCGGCTTCTGTCATGCGGGATGCATCTTCTGGCGTTCGAACACCACCCGAGGCCTTTACGCCAATATCATTTCCAACAACCCGTCGCATAAGGCTGACATCTTCGACGGTTGCTCCACCCTTGGCAAAGCCTGTGGATGTCTTCACGAAGGCAGCGCCAGCGAGCTTGCTAAGGCTACAGCCAATGACTTTTTCCTCGTCAGTTAAGGAGCTGCATTCGAGGATCACTTTCACACCAGCAGGACTTGAGGCCTTTACCACTTTGCAGATGTCTTCAAATACGGTTTCATAGTCGCGAGACTTCATGGCTCCGATGTTCATGACCATGTCGATTTCTTGCGCACCGTGGCGAACCGCATCGCGGGCCTCATAGGCTTTGGAGCCGGGACTCATGGCTCCAAGGGGAAATCCGACAACGCAGCAAACCATCACATCGCTGCCTGCGAGCAGAGACTTTGCGAGCCCAACCCAGGTCGAGTTCACGCACACCGAAGCGAAATGGTATTTGCGGGCCTCTTCGCAAAGATGAACGATGTCATCGCGCACAGCTTCCGGCTTCAGGAGGGTGTGATCGATCATGCTGGCGAACCCCGTTTCGGGCTTGCCCATGCCTCCTGGAGCGCCAATGCGGGAAGCACCAGCGGCTTCGATGGCGCGCACGGACCAGGGGCGACGAATCACACACGCTCCGCAAGAGGAGCAGTCCTCGTTTTCGCCAGCCCCGCAGTCCCCACGGTCAACCGCTTGCACAACCGGTAGGCTGGTCCCAAGTCGTCCTCGGACGCGCTCGGTGATGAGGTCTACGAGCTTGTCGATGTCGCTATCTTGAACCGCCATAACCTAGGAACTATACCCACTTGCGGCGGAGCAGGGGAGCCCAACGCACTACTAAAGAGGCAATCACTGGTGCGTGATTCAAAGATATTGAGCGTGCTCACTCGTCTTCTCGCCGCCGGACGCCCTGACGAGCCAACGCTCATCGTTGCTTGACAGGTTGCCAGCAAGCTCCCTTTAGAGGTCGATAGCGATGCGAAAGCCGATACTGTTGTTGGCGCGTGGTCGTTGGGCGCGAATTTGGCCTTTGGCATTTGCCGTTGCTCGCGTCTTCTTGGTTTCGCCCGCGCCATTATCAAGCCACTCCCAAGCGGTCGTGCCGGCAGAAAAGCCTTCTATGCCCTGTGCCGCGAGCCCCAGCGAGCTTGCGAACTCTGCCGGTGTGGGGAGTCGGCCCCCTTTGGTTCGGGCAAACGCCTCTGCATAGGCGTACTCAACTCCAGTTACAGGGCGCTGTGCTCGCGACGCCTTCTTCGTTGGCTTCTTCTTGTTGGGAAACATGGCCGCGAACTCCGCATAGGTCACGGGCTTCATGGAGATGAAGACCGCCTTATGACCATCGGCTGCTGGGACGAGCAACATTCCTGGCGGCGCCTGTGGTGGTGGTGGCGTGGCATCTGGGGGAACCACAACCGCAACCGGTGCCGCATCAACCACGACGATCACAGGTTCGCTGCGTGCACTGGGCAATGGCCCGGCAAAATACAGAATCAGGCCAACAACGAGCACAAGCGCGGACAGTGCGGTTGTTGCGGTGAGAGCTTTCGAGCGAGTGGGCTTAGCAACAAAGCTGTCCTCGGCAGAAGTCGAGTGAGACGAGCTGGGTTCAGGCGAAGGATCGTAGGTCGCGTGCTGCTGCGAGGGAATGCGCACATGAGTTTCTGCGCCGTCCTCGTCCTCCTCTACTTCTAGAGCCTCATTGGCGAGTCGCGTGACCTCAGTGCTTTGTCGATTGCCACCAAGGTAGGGCGTCTTTGCCGATGGTCCTGGTCGTTGAATGCGCGCCTCGGTCGAGGTGGGTTGCGAAAGTTGGGGTGTTGTGGGCCCACCCAAGCGCTGCACGATCTCGGTTAGCTCATCCACAAGCTCCGCGTAGGTCGGCCTGGCCTGAGGTTTCTTTGACATCATGCGCAGCTGCAACCGCGCGAGTGCCGAGTCGGTCTCAGGCATTGCCACCCTGGCATTCGGCGCCGGATCTCGAAGGTGTCGCGCAACCACTTTGAGGTATTTATCGTCTAGTGGATTGCCCTTGCGAAATGGAGGTTTTCCTACGAGTAAGTAGTAGAGTGTTCCACCAAGGGCATAGATGTCGACCTTTTCGTCAATCGCTTCGCCACGAGCCTGCTCTGGTGCAATGTAGTCTGGAGTTCCAACGACAACGCCCATTGCAGTGAGGGCCGGCTCGTTTTTTGGGTCTACAGGTTTTGCAAGGCCAAAGTCGGTGACCTTGGTGTCACCGATGTCGAGCTTCATCAGGTTTGCTGGTTTGACGTCTCGGTGAATCAGTCCAGCCTCGAAGGCCGCATTTAGACCACGAGCAGAATCGAGAACTGCACGAGCAGCGTCAAGCGATGTCATGGGCCCGCTTTGAGCCACGAGGCTGCCTAAATCGGTGCCCGTAAGAAATTCCATGGCAATGTACGGGCGCTCATCCCAGGTGCCAGTGGTGAACACTTGCACAACGTTGGAATGCGAGATTGCAGCTACGGCGCGACCCTCTCGCACAAAGCGCGCTTCAAGCTCCTCGTTGCCGCGATGCTTATCGCTGAGTATCTTGATCGCTACCGTTCGCTTGAGATCGATGTCGATCGCTTTGACAACATCGCCCATCGAGCCCGCACCAATGACGCCTTCGACTCGGTACCGGTCAATGTTCTGACCTGTTGTTGGGACTGCCACGTGCGATTCCTAATAGTCGTTCTCAGTGCGCTTGGCGAGGTTCGAGAAACGGGTGTAGCGGCCTTCGAAGTGAGTTTCCACAGTTCCCATGGCGCCATGACGGTTCTTGCCGACGATGATTTCTGCGACATTGGGCGTCTCACACTCTTTGTTGTAGACCACATCGCGATAGATAAACATGATGACATCGGCATCCTGCTCGATAGCGCCAGACTCGCGCAAATCGGAAGGCATGGGCCGTTTGTCGGGGCGTGACTCGAGGCTTCGATTGAGCTGCGAGAGTGCGATAATTGGGCAACTCACTTCCTTCGAGAGTGCTTTGAGTCCACGTGAGATTTCAGAGATTTCCTGTTCTCGACTCTGCTGGCCTTTTGCGCTGCCTTGCATGAGCTGAAGGTAGTCGAGCAAGATCAATCCGAATTTTTTTTCGCCAAAGAGCTGCTTGTCGCTGGCAAAGCGCCGCACCGACGATCGAAGCTCACGCAAGTTGAGGGCTGGCGTGTCGTCGATCATGATCGGCGTCTTTGACAAGGTGTCCGCCGCATAGGTCATGTTTGTTAGGTCTTGTCGTTGCAACATGCCTCGACGCAACGCCGTGGAGTCAACTTTGGCCTCGGAGCACAAGAGACGCTCGGCAAGCTGTTCCGAAGACATTTCAAGGGAGAAGAGCAGCACGGGAAATCCGTATGTCACCGCCGCGTTGCGAGCAATCGACAGTGCGAAGGATGTCTTGCCCATGGCCGGACGAGCTGCCAAGACCGTGAGTTCGCCTGGCTGAAAGCCCGCGAGCTTTTCGTCAAGGTCGGTGAAGCCGCTGGGGACGCCAGTGATGCCACCAGCAGCTTTGAATCGCTCATCGAGGGAAGAGAAAACAGACTTGAGGAGTGCCTTGATGCTCTCCGCCCCACCTTTGTGTTGGCGCTGCGTTACTTCGAAAATGCGCGCTTCACTCTCATCGAGATAGGTCTCGATGTCTCCGAAGTTTTCGTAGCCCTTGGCAGCAATCTCCGACGCGGCGAGCATGAGCGAGCGTGCGGCGTAGAGATCCTTCACCGTCTTGGCGTAGTGCACGACGTTGTCGGCTGTAGGAACCCGGAGTGCAAGCTTGGAAAGACCTGCCAAGCCTCCCACCGCGTCGAGCTTGCCCATCTGTGACAGCTGGGCCTCGAGGGTTACTTCATCTATGGCTTTGGTTTGGTCTTCCAAAGCGCGCATGGCGCTAAAGATGACCTGGTGCTTTGGGTCGTAGAACTGATCTTCATCAAGATCGTCGAGCAGCGCGAGCACCTCGTTGCGCAGAAGAATGCCACCGAGCAAAGACGCTTCGGAATCGAGGCTGTGGGGCAGAGTTCGGCTGGACGACACGGGAGGTTGATAGTACCTACAAAAAAGGCCCCTAGGGGTTCTAGGGGCCTGATAGCAGCGAGGCGACTCGCTTATTCTTTTTCTTTTCCGACGACCCAGAACTTGAGCGTGGCGACTACGCCAGCACCTAGTTTGACGTTGGCTTCGTACTTGCCGACAGCCTTGATGGCTTCGGAAAGCTGAATGCGGCGGGCATCAAGTTCGATCTTTGCCACAGAGAGCTGCTGGGCAAGGTCACGAGCGGTGACGGAACCGAACATCTTGTCACCTTCGCCAACAAGGCGCTCAAACTGCAGCGTCATGCCGCCGATGCGCTTTGCCATCGCCTCGTTCTCAGAGCGTTGCTTGGCAACTTTCTGAGCGATCATAGCGCGATCGTGCTCGAGCTTCTTGATGTTGCGCTTCGTTGCGCTCAGGGCAAGGCCTTGAGGAAGAAGGTAGTTGCGGCCATAGCCTGGTTTTACGGTAACAAGCTCGCCAGCATCGCCGAGATTGTCTACATCTTGCGTGAGAATTAGTTGCATTGCCATGATGGACTCCTTTACTTGCCCGTAACGGTGAAGGGCACGAGAGCTATCATTCGGGCGCGGCGAACGGCGGTTGCGAGAGCACGCTGGTGCTTTGCGCAGGTACCAGTCACACGTGCAGGCGTTAGCTTGCCGCGATCGGTGAGGTAGTTCTTGAGCAGGGTTGGGTCTTTGTAGTCAGCAACAACGTCGGTGTCGGCACAGAAGCGGCAGCCTTTTCGGCCACGGAACGCACCAGCGTTTCCGCCGCGTCCACCTTTGCGATCGTCGTCTTCATTCTTTTCGTAAGGCATGATTAGTTTTTCTCCTCAGCAGGGGCCTCAGTGGTCTCAGCAGGGGCTTCGGTCGCGTCTGCAGCTTCGGTGCTCTCTGCATCGGCTTCACCGTCAGCAGCAGCTTCCACCTTCTCCTTGGTTCCCTCGTCTGCTCCACGACCTGTCATGATTTCTTCTTCGTCTGCAGCGGTGGTTGCTGCGCGCTCGTAGGTCTCGCCATCAACTTCGGTCTCGCGAGAGCCGGCGCTGACATCGGTGTCAAGCTTGATCGTCATGTAGCGCATGACAGGATCGAGAAGACGCATGTTGCGCTCGAACTCAGCGACGATTGCTGGGTTACCGAGGTACTTCCAGAACAGGTAAATGCCTTTGCGCTCTTTTTTGATTTCGTAGGCGAGCTTGCGCTTGCCCCAGTTGTCTACATTAAGAATTTGTCCACCACGCTCTTCGATGATGGTCTTAACGCGGCCGTTCACATCAGCAACTTTGTCGTTGATGGTGTCTGGGCGCAGAATGTAGATGGTCTCGTATTCGCGGAGCGTGTTGGGCGCATCCGCTAGGCTTTGTAGTGCCATATTTCAGTTTCTCCTTCTGGGTATCAAGCCCACCAACGATGTCGATGAGCAAGGAGTGGCGATTTCCACAAACAAGAATTAGTTCGGGTTCACTCCATTGAAGTCGTTCATGGCGGCAGTCATTCCCGAAGCAACGATGGCTTCGGCGGCGTCTGCAGCGTTGTTTATTGCGTCTTGCATCTCGGAAATTTCGTGGGGCCCGAAAGGGCTTAGGACATGCTCCGCACCGGCACCGTCCTCTTTACCGGCGCCCGGTTTACCGATCCCAAGGCGAATACGCAAGAAGTCTCTGCTGCCGAGTTGCTCAATAATTGAACGTAGCCCGTTGTTCCCGCCATGTCCGCCGCCAGATTTGAGTTTGAGACGGGCAGGTGGAAGGTCGAGTTCATCGTGAATCACAATGATGTTCTCCACCGGAGTGTTGTGAAACTGGGCGGCCCGCTGTATGGCAAAGCCGCTCTTGTTCATAAACTCCATAGGCTTAAGGAGCAGCACGCTCTTGCCGCTCATTCGTCCATTGATAGCTTCGCCTCCAAATTTGGTGCGATAGCTGCCCTGCATGTGTCGCCGACAGAGTTCGTCGAGCACTTCGAAGCCGACATTGTGGCGAGTCTTCTCGTATCGTCGTCCCGGATTTCCCAGACCAGCAATGATCCACATGGCGGCTTCGCAGTACGCTACTTGCTAGGAGCGAGTTACGCCTTTGGCGCTTCTTCGGCAGCCTCTGATTCTTCACTTCCTTCGGTCTTGTCGGACTTGAGGCCCTTCGGAGCGATGCAAGTGACGATCGTAAGCTTGCCGGAGTCTGAGAGTGAAACACCCTCTGGTAGTGGCAGGTCGCTCACGTGCAAAGTGTCACCAAGATGAAGTGAAGTGATGTCCATGACGAGCTTGGTTGGAATCAATGCGGGCTTGGCCATGATTTTCACTTCGTGACGAGCCCAAGAGAGCAGGCCCCCCTCGACAGCGCCAGCGTGTGTGCCTGTTGACGTAACAGGAACCACTGCTTCGACCTCTTTGTTTGGATCGATTGCTTTGAGGTCGACGTGGGTGATCTCTCGGCGAAGCTTGCTGATTTGGAAATCCCAAACCATTGCTTGCACAGTAACCGGCTTCTCACCACCAGCGATGGTTACTTCGAGAACTGTGTTGCGTCGCTTCTCAGGATCAAAGGCTTTCTTTAGAGCCTTTACGTTAAGAGAGACTGCAAGAGGAGCCTCAAGTCCATGTCCGTAACACACACCGGGCACGTCACCGCCTCGGCGGGTGGCGCGGCTGATGCCTTTGCCTGTTACTCCTCGGTGTTGGACTGTTAGTTTGCCGACTTCCATCTTCTGTTCCTCGTAGATACGTTTCGTTTTGCTAGCGAATGCTTCGTGCTGTCGCTAGATAAATAGAGAGCTAATTGAATCGCCGTGGTGAATACGCTTAACTGCCTCGCCAAGCAAGCGGCCAACGGACAGGACTTGAATTTTGTCGCAAGACTTACCTGATTCGCTAAGCCCGATCGTGTTGGTGACAGTCACTTTTCGAAGGGGAGAAGCGGCAATTCGCTCGATTGCTTTGCCCGAAAACACGGGGTGTGTGGTGCAGGCCTCCACAGAAAGCGCCCCATTTTCCATGATTGCACGTGCTGCGTTGCACAGAGTGCCGGCGGTATCGATGATGTCATCGACGATGACGGCCTTCTTGCCCTTCACATCACCAATGATATTCATGACTTCACTCACACCTGGAGCGGAGCGACGCTTGTCGATGATGGCAAGGTCTGCACCCAGGCGCTTTGAGTAGGCCCGAGCCCGCTCTACCCCACCTGCATCCGGCGAGACAACGATGGTGTCTTCTCCCTGCAGTCCGGCATCGCGCATGTGATCAATGAAGATCGGCATTGCGTAGAGGTGATCGAAGGGGATGTTGAAGAATCCCTGAATCTGCCCCGCGTGAAGGTCCATCGAAACCACTCGGTCTGCGCCTGCGGTCGTAATGAGGTCAGCGACAAGCTTGGCAGTAATTGGCGTGCGGGGCCGAACCTTGCGGTCTTGCCTGGCGTAGCCAAAGTACGGAATGACCGCGACGATGCTGCCGGCGGAGGCCCGCTTGAGCGCATCGATCATGATTAGCAGCTCCATCAGGCCCTGGTTCACAGGGGTACAGGTGGATTGCACTACGAAGGCATTGAGCCCTCGAACGTTCTCATTGATCTCGACGTAGATTTCGCCGTCGGAGAAGTGGGTGACATCGGCGCGACCTGCGGGGATTTCTACATATTTGCAGATTTCCTCAGCGATTCCAGGGTTCGCGTTTCCAGCGAAGATTGACAGGGCTTTGAGCATGATGGAGGTGCTTTGAGCTATGACGAGTGAACCGAAACGCTGGTTCGGGAAAGGGCTGCAAGAGGGCTCGATCTACACGTCTTGAGTCGTTTAGGTCAACCGCAATCTGGTGTCATCAACGTTTGGATCGTCTGATATGTCCACGCCAAGGCGACTCATGGGGTGCACCCGCAATTTGTGCGTGATGACTTTCGCGATGTTGGACCCGTCACTGTGGCGGTGGGCCGGTGAACCTACCAGGGTTCGACGTCTCGCTTGCCATCGTTGTCGTAGCGATCGGCAATCTCGCTGCCTCGGTATTGATGCAGGTTGCCATCCTTGGCGAAGCCATCGACGACGGCCGCAAGCTCGTCGTTCTTCGATGGGCCAGAGTGACTCGGATTGTGACCACCGCTCTTTGCCATGGTGTCGATGTGAAGAGTCCGTGTTGGGAAGGCAAAACTTACGCCCAACTGCTCGGCGACACGGAGAATCTCAAGGTTAAGGTGGGTCCGAATGCGGAGCTCCTCATTCCAGTCGTCGCAAACCATGAAGCAGTAGAGGAGTACGTTTAGGCTGCTGTCCCCGAAACTCTGAAACTCGACGAGGTAGTAGTCCTTGCGCATGCCAGGCATCCCACTGAGAAGAGCTCGAACTGCTTCGCAAAATGCTTGCACCTTTGGTACTGGGGTGTCGTAGGACAGGCCGAGCGTGGTCGTGTAGCGCCTATACTCGCGCATACCGTAGTTGTCGACATTGGTGGTTGTGATGCTCGCGTTGGGAACCGTAACGAGGGAGTTGTAGAATGTGCGAACTCGAGTTGTTCTGAAGCCAACTTCCTCGACGGTCCCCTCGACGTTGCCAACAACAATCCAGTCGCCAATTTGAAACGGCTTGTCGATGAAAATCATGACGGAGCCGAAGAAGTTTGCGATGGTATCTTTGGCGGCCAGCGCAAACGCCAAACCTCCAAGGCCGACACCGGCGAGCAGAGAACCAACATCGACGCTCAGGTTTTGTAGGACGAAGATTCCGCCAAGCACAGCGACAAAGACCCTCAGAGTTTTTACGATGAGCGGAACGAGCTGGTCGTCGAGTTTGGTGTCAGTGCCATCGGCTTTGGACTCCATCCAAAAGGAGAGAACATCGATGAGTCGGTATCCAAGCCAGACGATGGAGTAGGCGGCCAGCGCCTTGGTGGCCAGGGTTGCGCCGCGAGCAATGCCAATGCTGAAAGCCAGCTTGGGAACGCCAATGTAGAAGACCGCAGCCATGACAAGGCCGCCAATGGGCCGATCGGCGCGATCAACCGCTTTGTCGAGGTAGCCAAGCTTGGTTTTCCCGACCAGGCGCTTTAGGTAGGTGCGAATGAAGAAAACGACCATGCGCTGCATGAGCAGAGCAAAGAAGATGAGGAGAACGATGCCGATGTACTTCCAAAGCTCGTTGCCCGCGACTCGTTTGTGAAACCAACTGGGCAGATGATTCGCCATGGACTTAAACACGCTGGACTCTGGAACTCGTGCCAGGCTCTCTGGCGTGAAGAGCCAGCGTCCATCGGCAGCTCTTCGGATTCGAAATTCCGGCGCTAGCGGGTCGTAGTACTCGTGTTGGCCACTTCGCGGATCGAGGTAGGCGGCATCAATCGGCGCGCCATCTGTGTCAATACGTCGGGCTTCGGCGTCGAGAAACTCAAGCAGGCGTTCGGCGAGATCCGGTGCCTCTTTGCTTGGCGAGACGAGACCGGAGGTGTCGAAACAAAGAGCAGCTTTGCGAGCGTCCCTCTTGGCCCAGTACAATACTTGCAAGTAGGCCTGGCGAGGCGTGTGGCAGGTGCCGCCAACTTCCTTCTCAATCGGCGGCAGCGGACCTTTGGCGATGGTTTCTTGCGCGATGGCAGTGCCGAGAAATAGCCAGCACAGAAGCGCGGCGGCAAAAGCGAGCAGGGTGCGTGAGCGAAGCGTACTCATGGGGGGCAAGGTAGTGAAGGGAGTGGAGTACATGCAAGCGCTTGACAGGCTAGTCTGGACACGTGAGATTTCCGGAATGCCTGTCGCTCAGCCACTTTTGGAGATTCTTCGCTGCCCCGAAAGCCTTGGAGAGCTCATCTATGTGGAGAGCGAGTCCGAGGAGTTTCTCTTCTGTCCTCAATCGCAGCTCAAATACCGGATTGATGACGGCATTCCAGTGATGCTGATCGGCGAGGCGGAGCGCCTTGATGATGCCAGCTGCAAAGCTTTGGTGGCATCCCACGCCGTCAAATAGCCCACGAGGGAATCGCTTCTGTGCGAGCTGTTGCCGAATGTGAAGCTTCTCTACCTAGTCCTCTGGAACGCCAGCGCTGCCAAAGAGGCTCACAGGATCGCCGCCCATTGCCGTGACTGCCTTGCGGAGATGCGCTCGTGCTCGGCTAAGGCGCGAGCGCACAGTCCCTTCCTCGATTTGTAGCGCGGCGGCGATTTCACTTCCCGAGAGCCCCTCCCAGTACGCCAACTCAAGCGCAATCTGTGCGTCAACGGGAATCTGCAGTAGGGCGCTTTGCAAGAGATGCGCTCGCTGATTGCGTGCGACGCCTTCGCTGGGAGTTGTACCGAGATCCGCAAGCGAGCGCACAGAGAAGTCCATGTCTCGACCTTGGGATTGGTAGCGGCTGCGAAGATGGGCGAAGAGACGGCGCGTTGCTACACCGAATAGATAGCTTCGAAAGCTGCTGCCTTCGATACGATCGCGCCCCTCCACACATGCAAGAAATGTCTGCTGAATGATGTCCTCAACGTCGTCGCCGAGTTTTCCACGAAAGAATCTGCTGATGGCAGGGAAGTGAATTCCCACCAAATCGTTGCCTGCTTGCGAATTCCCTTCGCGCCAGGCGGTTAGCAGTTCCCACTCGTTCGTCACTTGCCCGTACTATTACGCTCGCGACCATGGTTGGCAATGACAAAGGGCAGGGAGACTTTAAGACTGCCCAGCCTGCGTCCGGAGACCTCGTCGATCGGTTCTTGGCCAGTCGACTGCGAGCAGCACTGTTTGGTGCTGAGGAACAGGTCCGCCTTGGGCGCTTGGTCATCGAAGGCTCACTTGGCCGTGGAGCGATGGGCACCATCCTCTCGGCGTTTGATCCTGTTCTCGATCGTCACGTTGCGATCAAGAGTTTGCTTCCCGACCGCAGCGAGGACACCGAGCATCTTCTTCGCGAAGCGAGAGTGCTGGCAAAGCTCGATCACTCCAATGTGGTCTCGGTCTATGACGTCGTTGAAAACAACGATGGCCTCTATCTTGTCATGGAGAAAGTCGAAGGCGGCGACCTGCGGTCTTGGATGGGAGACGGGCAGCCTTGGGAGGACGTCGTGGAACTCTTCGTGCAGATCGGGCAAGGGCTTGCTGCCGCTCATGACGTCGGAATTGTGCACTGTGATGTGAAACCAGAAAACATCGTGGTGAGTGGCGGACGGCCACGACTCATCGACTTTGGGCTTGCGCATCAGCGCAGCGATGCTCCTTCGACTGGCGGAACCGTCGCATACCTCGCGCCCGAGCGTGTTGACGGCGGGGGTGGAAGTGCCGCCGCCGATCAGTATGCGTTCTTCGCTTCGATGGTGGAGGCCATCGAGGGGAAGCGACCTGCCGCCGATGATGAACGCTGGGAGGGAATGCCGTCCTGGCTCTCTCAGGTTGCTCGTCGAGGGTTGAACGCAGATCCTGGCATGCGCTACCCGGATATGCGCGCTGCCATCGCTGCGCTACAGCCGATGACGGTTCGCCGCAAAGTCTCGATTGCTGTTGCAGCATTGGCATTCGTTGGACTGGCTGGTGGCACGGTAGCTGGGCTCGTCGGAGCAGATGACGACCGAGTTTGTGCAGGAGCCGCCAAGCAGATCGAAGATGCCTGGTCGCCAGAGATCCGCTCAGCGATTTCGGAGGCCTTTAGCGCCAGCGGCTACGCGGACGCGGCCAAGAGCTGGAATGCGGCCGAGGCCGTACTCGATACGTATGCTCAGTCTTGGGCATCCCTTCGCACACAGAGCTGTGAGGCGACGCATAAGACAAAGGAGCAGAGTCCAGAGCTTCTCGACTTCTCGATGCACTGCCTCGATCGGCGCCTACTTGAGTTTGAGAGCGTGCTTTCACTCTTTCGCGACAAGCCCAATGAAGAGGTTGTCCATGGGGCGCGCAAGACAGCGGCAGGATTATCAGAACTTCTCTCATGCGTCGATCCAGCCTCGCTAGAGAACGCCGTAGCGCTTCCCGCGACAGATGCAGAGCGGCAAACACTTAGCAAGCTACAGGAACGCTATGAAGCTTTGAGGAATCTCGACCGGCGCGGAGAGTATGAAGAGGCGAGCGCTCAGTGCACAGAGCTTAGTGCCCAAGCATTGGCGCTGGGGTACGCTCCTCTCACAGCCAAAGTGCTTCTGTTGAAGTCAGGCTTGCAAACCACCATGAGTGATTTGCCCGCCGCCGAAAAGACGCTACGCGAAGCGGCATCAGCCGCAGCACAGGCTCGTGATGATCGCATGGTTGCGCAAGTGTGGATCTCCGTTATCGAGGTCTTAGCCAAGCAGAGTCGCTATGATGAGGCGCTGACCTTGGAAGCGGTAGCCATTACCTCTGCTGAGAGGGTGCCCCGCGACTACGAAACCCAAGCGCGGCTCCAGAGTGCCCTCGGCGGAATCTACGTGGTGAAAGCTGACTATGCGCGTGCTTACAAGGCCTACGAAATTTCCCTAGCCATGCAGCGTGCGCTCGGCGCCGATGGTAATGAGGCGTTGCCCAGTGCCATTGCGAACTTCGGCCTGGCGAAGTGGTACGCGGGCGATATGGCTGGCGCTCTTGCCGACTTACAAGAAGCCCTGGAAATGACGCTTGAAACTCTCGGCCCCGATCATTCCCGAGTGGCCTACATTCGCCAGAACATTGCCGATTTGCAAATGCAGCTTGGGCAGCCCGAGAAGTCGCACGAGAACTACCTCGAAGTCCTGCGGATCTGGAAAGCGAGTCTCGGCCCCGAACATCCCAATCTGGCGTACGCCTACGAGCAGCTCGCGATTTTGGCAAAGCAGAGGCGGGATTTCGAAACCGCCGAGGAGAACATCGCGCTGGCTCTCAAGCTGCGCGAGGACAATCTTGGGCCCGACCATGCGCTCGTGTTGCAGGCGCTGAGTGTGGTTGCGAACATTCACATCGAACACGGCACCAAGGAGAGTCTGCAAAAGGCGTCAGTTGCGCTCGAGCGAGCTCTCGAGATTCAGGAACGGCTCGGGGATGCTGGCAAGCGGCACGCGGTGTTTACATTGGAGTCGCGGGCGAGATTGGCCGAACTTGGTGGCGACTGGGAAGCGGCTCTTGCCGATAGGAGAGCGGTTCTCAAGCTCCGACTTGAGACGCTTGGCCCCAATAGCCGGCACAATGGCTACTCGTATAGTGATATCGCAAGGACTCTCGTTCAGTTAGGAAAACTCTCAGAGGCGGTAACGAACTTCGAAGCTGCGCAGGGCGTTTTTGACAAGTTTCCCGGTGTCCGAGAAGAAGATGTGCTTGGCATGCGACAAGGGGTCGCCGAGATTCGCGTCATGCAGGGCAAGTATGCGCAAGCCATTTCGCTGTATGAAGAAGCGCTGGCCCTCAGCCCCAATGCCGCCCAGTGGCGGATTTTTGAGGTGCGCTACGGTTACGTACAGGCCCTGGAACTTGCAGGAAAACATGCCCGTGCGCTCGATGAGGCCAACGCCCTTTTCTCCGAGATGACGGCTGTGGGTGAATCGAAGCTAAGCCCCCGTGTAGAAGCGTGGATCTCAGAACATCGCTGAGATCGAAAGCCCCGAGTAGCGCCCTCGTCCCAAATCCGGGACTAGAACCGGGGTGAAAGAAACTGTCTTGGTGTTGGACTTCTTGCGTCCACCGACGAAGTAGGCGGCAACGCCTCCAACGAGTGCGGTGGCTCCAACGACACCAAGGACTACCGCTGTGTGTGCACGCTCTTCGCCTCGAAGCTCGCGCACCTCGTCAATCTCTGGCCCGGCGTGCGCAGCATCGTTGTCTCGCGAAGCGGCGCTCTTGTATGCAGCTGCTCCCGCCAAGAACATCAGACCTGTGCCTCCGCTAATCAGGCCAACAGTCTTCCACGACTCGTGGTCGTTCGTCACATCTGTCGGGTTTGCATGGGCCCAAGTGGGTGCGCTTGTCGAGAGCAAGAGTGTCGCGAGAAATAGACGGGGGAGCATGACTTCGATAGCCATGCTCCCCTGTGTTGGCTCGAACAACAAGCCCTAGGTATCAAGAATGCGACCTAGGACGCTTCGGGAGCATCACGAAGCTCTCGAACAAATGCATCCCAGAGGCTTCGCGCAAGTCCGTCGGTGCCATAGAGTCGAAAGACCATTTTGCCCTTGGATTCCTCGAGAATGTGGACATGGAGGGTAATCAGCTCGGTGCCATTTGACACTTTGAGCGGCATCCAAGCCCCAACCTTCACGTTTGCCTCGGTTTCCAGAATGCCACCTTGAAAGGTTGCAGCGAGAACGCGGGCCGGGAAAAGGCCAGCCCCCACCACAATCCATGCTTCAGGTTGAGCTTCAAGAGGCAGTATCTCGATCGGTACAGATGTTGAGGTGGGCATCACGGTCAGTCTCCTTAGTTGATAAGTTTGAACTCCACGCGGCGGTTTTGTTCTTGGCCTGCTTTGGTGGCATTGTCGGCCTTGGGCACGGAGGGTCCGTAGCCTTTTGCCTCGAGTCGGTCGGCGGCAATGCCCTTGTTGACGAGGTAGTCGACAACAGCTTGAGCACGCTGCTGGCTCAGCTTGGTGTTGACCTCTGCCGATCCGGTGTTGTCAGTATGACCCTGCACCTCGACTCGTAATTCACCAAATTCGGTGAACACAGCAACTGCTTTGTTGAGCACCTTGAAGGACGAAGGACGAATGTTCGCCTTGCCAAGTTGGAAGCGAATTCCCTTGATGGCTCCGCTGAACTTCTTGACCTTCTCGGGGATTTCGTCTGGACAACCATCAGAGTCCTGATAGCCGTTCGCAGTCTCTTTCTCGGCGGGACATCCGTCGTCAGCATCCGCAACGCCGTCTTCATCGTTGTCGAGCTCAGGACAACCATCGTCATCTTTGAAGCCATCCTTGTCTTCAGCCTCTATTGGACACTGGTCGGCAGCATCGAGAATACCGTCTCCATCGTTGTCGGTTTCTTCGCAGCCATCATCATCCTTGAAGCCATCTTTGTCTTCGGGAAGGTCAGGGCATTGGTCCGATTCGTCGGGGACGCCGTCTTCATCGTTGTCGAGCTCAGGACAACCATCGTCATCCTTGAAGTTGTCCATGTCCTCGGCTTCGCCAGGGCAGGCGTCTTTGTCGTTTGGAATCCCGTCGCCATCGTCGTCGCCAGCAACTACCTCGGCTGGCTCGCCAGGTTCATCGCCAAACGTCTTGTAAAGCCCTAAGAGAAACTCTGCATCGGTTGTGAGAGATTCGTTGGCGCTAGACGGTGGCAAGAGGAGACGAGCATCAAAACGGACACCCCAGTTGTCTTCGATGTCGTACTTGGCACCAAGGCCGCCGTGTACGACGAAATCAGTGTCTGAAGCAACGCGACGCTCATCTTCGGAGGAAGCCGTTGAGCCGCCCACGCCAAGAAGGGCGAAGGGCGAAAAGCGGCCTTCCATGAAGTGAACGAGCGCGTGACCACGCCATCCAAGGGCAACGACGTCAGTCCCTGCGTCTCTTGCAGATGTTGGAATGATGGCAAGCTCGCCTTCGAGATCAATCAAACCAGTAATCGCGTAGGCAGCTCGGATTCCAAAGGTGATGGCATTCTCGAGCGAGTCTGCATCGGAATCATCCACCACTCCAAGCTCGTTGTCGTCGTTGAAGATGTGAATGCCCGCGAAGGCTCCAAACTCTCCCTCTCGTTCGGCGTTCGCCGACGAAGGTAGAGCGAGCAGAAGAGATGTGGCCGCTAGGGCCCCTGCAATCTTGAATTTATGCATCGTGATTCTCTAGAGGAAGTTGATGATGAGAGTTGCTTCGGTTTTTGTGTCCAGCTTCTGTGCTTCTGGGGTGTAACCAGGAGCGAATGGTGAGCTGAACGATGGAAGTGGCGATGGAACGTTGTCGTATCGCGCGCCGAACCCAAAACGGAAGCTGATGTCTTCGAAGAGCTTTGTGGTCAACGCGAGCTGCGTGTTTACGCGAGCATCTTCAAACGCTCCAACGGGATCCATGGGACGTGTTGGAACATCGAATTCGTTGACGTTGAAGAGCGCTTCAACAGAAGCATCGAAGCCCGAGTCCTTGGTTAGCTTGCTCTCATAACCAGCAAACGCGCGAAGCGAGTGGTTGGACCAGCCATCACCCGTTACGGGTTTTTCGTAGGAGTAGTCATAACCGGCCTCAGTGACCAGGCTGTGCTTGTCGTTCTTAAATGCTGTTCGGCTGTAACCGAGTTGGCCGCCACCGGTAAACTCCTTACCAGCAGGTTTGTTTGTGAGTCCTTGCAGGCTGATGTAGAGAGCATCAGCGTCGGAGAGAAAGCGATCGTAGCGAGCTTTGCCTTCCAGCATTCGTGCTGTTGTCTGGCTGAGTCGCTCGTACTCGTTTGCATCAATATCGCCAGAACTATCTGCATCATCGGCGATGAAGAGGCTTGAGCGAGCAAACGCGCCACCAACATCAAGTTCGAACTTGTTCTTACCTGCTTTGCGAGAAGCCTTTGCTCCAGCAGAGAGCGTCGTAGTTCGAGCGTTGCCGGTGGTGAGAATGAGTCCAGCGAGTGCTCCCGCTTTCCACTCAGCCTCCTTGGGTTGCTTTTTTATCTCCGCAAGCTCTTCATCGGTGGCATTGGTAAACTTCGGATCCTGCGCCTCGGCAACGCCAGCGGACGCGAGGAGAATGGCGGCAGAGAATAGGGATAGACGGGAAAATGCTGTAATCAAAATACGCTCCTTACGGCTTGTGTTTTAGGTGTGGCTACATTGACGCAAACGCCCGGGTAAAGGCTGGAAGCGACTTGGGTATACTTTGGGTATGACCATGCAACGCATGGGAACTAATACCGTTTAGTTGAGAAGATCTACATCCCATTGGTACGAAATGCTTGCGCGAATTCGTCCGTTGGCACCCGCAAAGGCGAAAGAGTCAGCATCAAGCCGCAGAGCGCCCGGTCCAATCGTGCGTTCCATGCCAACGCCTGCCGCCATGCCAATCGCCGTGGTTTCGGCTATCTCGGGATCGTTGTTGTGCCACAGGGTTGGGCCGACTCGGCCACGAAGAAAGAAGCTTGCACCGATGGGTTGTCGCCACGCAAAGAGCAGTTGATTGCTGGCGAAGAGGTAGGGCTCAGCAGCAGCTGCTCCTCGCCGTGCGATGTTTACCTCTGCCTCCACTTCGAATCGTCCAGAGACTTCGAAGCTTGCACGGGCGCCGAGAAATGGCGCGTTGCCGGGCTCTGGGCCCTCGTCTTCAAGGTTGGACAAATACTCGCCAGCGACCACGCCAATCGCCACACGAGGCTGGCTTTCCGGCTTCGAGGGCTGTGGCACCACCGCCTGGATGTTCAGTGTAACGGTGCTGAGTAGGAACTCTCCCAAGTCGGTCGAACGAAAGATGCGTATCGCCGAGTTCTTGCTGCTTGCAGAAGTGGCATGGGCGACAAGACGAATTCCCTCTGGCCCTATGCTCACGACTTCCGCTCGAACTCCCGGATCCGCCTCAAGGCGAAGCTGTGCGGCGGGAGGTAGGGGGGGGCTGCTGTGCAAGAGCAGCTCTGAGTCTTGGCCTTCCGTGAGAATTGCCGCTTCGCCCTGTTCTCCTGGCCACGCGATAACGGAACCGCGAATCTCAAGACTCAGGGGGGCGCTTTGAGTTCCGTCCTTCCTTGTGCAGGTAACTGTGACAGGACCAGCCTTGAAGAGCGCCAGTGTTGGAGTCGGTGGTGCATCGCTCCCTGTACATGTCATGCCGTCGGGAGCCAGCAGCTGTGAGCCCTGGGCTAGTTGTGCTTCTTGCTCTCCATCAAGCGGCTTGTGGTCAAGAAGCGCAATCTCGATTGGCTGCCGAGGTGAGGGCGCGCTCTCAAGCCCCTTGTCGTCGATTGTGGCGACACTCACGTAGTAGCGACCTGGCTTGAGCCCCTGGGCCTCGAACGAGGTTACATCTTTGGTTACTTCGAATGCTGCAACAACAATGCGAACATTTGGGTCGGTAGCAACCTCGACGCGGTATCGCTCCGCCTGCGCAACGGGTTTCCAGCTTCCCTTCAGAACAACTCCGGTGCTCGCCAACGCGACATGCAGTTCGGCAGTCTTGCGTAATTCGGGAGCTGGGGGCAAATCAACGGGCGTCGCGGGAGCCTTTCCGGCTTCGACCCAGGTGCCCTTCCCAGCTGCGACTCGAACGGCAAAGCCACGCCTCTTGCCGCGTTTGTTTGCCTGCCGAACTGCCACCGAGCCGCCTTCGTGGTTGGACACCGTAGAGCGCTTCGTTTGGCGTGAGGCGGTGATCACCGTAGAGCCGCTCTCAAGTTCCATGGAAGAGGACTCGGTCTCAACAAGGAGTTTGCTCTCCAGGGCTGCCAATCTGCTGCGTAAGCTTCCTGTCTCAAGCTCAGCGCGGACGAGTTTGCGTTTACCATCAGAGGCCGATGGTCCATAGATGACCACCACGGTGTCATCGCGAAGGGAGAGGACCGACTGATCTCGAAAGACCAACACCGCGGTAGATTTTTTGTGGGACCAGACGCGCCACGAGCGAAAGATGTCCATGCCCTTTGCTGCCTTGCCCCAAATCGTCTCAGCAGCCTTGCGGTACTCGACGTTGCCGATGCGCGACTCCAAGATTGCATCGGGGGTTCGGTTCACCCTGGGCAGCCGCAGAATCGTTCCGGGCTTGAGGTGGTGAGGGAGCGGCCCAAGGTCGTTGTACTTGTGGATCGTGCGATAGCCCTTGCGAGAGCCAAGCTCTCGGTTTGCGATGCCTGCACAGCTGTCCCCAGCTTTCACAACGTAGTCATAGAGTGTCACATCCGAATCGGCTTTCGGCGCAGGCTGCGCGTACGCATGGGAGCCAAGCAGTGCTGCGTGTAGCAATAACACTGGAACCCAGAGACTACGGATTTGATGCTTCATAGCTGTCACGGAGCCTACTCCTTGATACTGCGAGAGTGAATTCGAATGGCACGCCTGAGTTTCGTGATCAGGCTGTCAGCACTGACCGGTTTCGTCACTACCTCAGCGATTCCCATGCGCAGCAGGAGAGAGACGCGTTTCATATCACCGGCGTTAGCGTCTGCGATCACGAGAGGATGCTCCTTGCACACCTCAAGGAGCTTGTCGTTGGAGAGTCCCAAGCAGATGACGCACAGCGATTGCGAATACTCTGATTCATCAGCAATCGCAAATCCAGAAGCTTGCAGCGACATGAGAACCTCTGTGGGTGCACTGCCCTGGATTGCTACTAGCCCTGATGATCCTTCAGGCAGCTTTGCGTCATCAACCGATTCTTTCATGGACTCGGTAGGACTGCTGGTGCTTCCTGGCATCGCGCGTTCATCGCGATATGGTCTTGTGGTTCGCCGATTGTGGCGACGGCGGCCTCCTCCTGCCGCAACTTCTTCCAGCCGATCGCAGATTTGTTGCATGGTGGGGCGCGCACTCGGTGTTTTTCCTAGGCACCTTCGCACAAGTTCACAGAAGATAGGCGAGAGGGTAGGGCGATACGAGCGAAGTTCTGGAATCGGCGCGTACAGGTGGTGTGCGGCTACTTCACCCAATGCGTCGAGGTCGTAGGGAGTGGTTCCCGCAGCAAGTTCGAAGAGAACACAACCAAGTGCATAGACGTCAGATGCCGCAACCGGATCCTTGCCTCGGAGTTGCTCGGGCGCCATATATCTGGGAGTTCCACCAATCGACCCATCGACCGTGAGCCTGGGCATAATTCCTGTCACAGCAGAAGAACTCTGAACAGCCATTCCAAAGTCGATGACCTTGCAAGTGATGGGATCGCGGGCCACGAGAAAGATGTTCTCGGGCTTAAGATCGCGATGCACGAGGTCTTTCGCATGTGCCGCAGCGAGCCCCGCCGCCACTTGGCCCATTATTGCGAGCAACTCGGTCTCTTCCAGTGGGCCCTTCTCCCGAAGGTATTCCGCCAGGTCGTTACCCTCAAGATACTCCATCACCAAATAGAGGTTTTCGCCGTCGCGTCCAAAGTCGTAGGTTTGCACCAAGTGCTCGTGACTCAGTTGCGCCCCGATACGTGCCTCCCGAAGAAATCGCTGGTCGGCGTCAGCCCGGCGGCTCAACTGGGCGTGGAGCAACTTGATCGCAACGTCCCGATCGAGCCGTGTGTCTCGCGCTCGAAACACCTTCCCCATGCCGCCCTCGCCAATCAGCGCACCAAGCGTGTACCGAGCCCCGATAAGCCGATTGGGTTGCTTCACTTCGCTCATACGACAACCTCAAAGAGCTCGACGGCCGCGCGGCGACCAACAACATGCCGGCTGCCCAAAGGCACATAGTCAAACAGGTCACCGGCAGCCTCTTTGGTCGCTTGCGTGATGAGTACCTGCTGAGGACGCGCAATGGTTTCCAGGCGTGCAGCAACGTTCACACAGTCTCCGATGGCAGTGTACTCCATGCGCTCTTTCGAACCAAAGTTGCCGACCACGGCTTCCCCTGTATTCACACCAATTGCCAAGCGAATCTCAATCCCATACTTCTGCTTCCAACCCGCGTTGCCCACGTCGAGCCATCGCATCATGTCTTCGGCTGCCCGCAGTGCAAGCTCTGCATGGTTCTCGATCGGGTTTGGTGCGCCCCAAAATGCCATCACCGAGTCGCCGATAAATTTGTCCACAGTTCCCCCGTGACGAAAGATGATTTCGGTGAGGATGGTGAAGAGATCGTTCAGAAGATTTACGACTTGATCAGCCGAGTGGGTTTCGGCCAGGGGGGTGAAGCCAACGACGTCGGCAAAGAGCACGGTGACTTGGCAGCGGTCCCCACCAAGCCGAAGCTCTTGTTGCTGCTCGACAATGCTATCGACGAGCTCGTGGGGCAAGTAGCGTCCTAGGTCACTTCGAATTCGCTCCTCCTTCCGAATTCGTAAATCACTTGCTTCAAGCTCGACAGCAGCCGAACTGAGGGCTTGGCCAAGAACGCTCAGCTCATCACGTGTGTGAACGGTAACCCGCTTGTCGAAACGGCGATTTGCGAGGTCTCCCGCAAATGACACGAGCATCTGCAACGGAGCAGAGATTCTTCGCGCCATGAACACGGCAATCGTGAGCGCGATGAGGCTTGCAACGCCAACCACAAGCCACAGAATTAGTCGGATTTGCGCGAGCGAGCGGTAGGCAACATCCCTGGGGATTTCTGCGACAACAGCCCAAGGTACGCTCTCTAGGGAACGAATCGCTCCCAACATGGAACGGTCGGAACTTGACGTTTCTCCGAAGACGAGGACATTGTGCTTGAACGTCTGTGGGTCAACGCCTGAGAGGATGCCCAAGTTGTCTCGATCCATCGTGGTGCCACGGCTCTCAATCTGTGAGTCTGCGAGCACACGCAAGCTTGGATCGACGATAAAGAGGGAGTGTCCGCGCCCAAGTCGCTCATGACCAATGCTCTCAAGTTCACTCTGCAACTGGTCGAGGTCGAAGTAGCTTGCCAGATACCACTGAGCATTTGTTGCGGTTGCCCGGGCGATCAGAAGAACTCGTAGGGTCCCGTCTGTTGACGAAGCGAAAACGTCCCCCACGGCTACGCTTGAGTCCGAAACGCGAAGCTGGTCATCTTGGGACAGAGTCTCCGGAAACTCCACCTTGTGCTCACCAGCACCCACAGCAGCAATCGTATCGATTCGCGCCCCCGCTTGATCATAGACCGCAATGGCTTCAAGACGCCCACCGCCGACCAAGGCACGCATGAGCGCCAAGCGCTGCTCAAGGCTCTGCGACGAATCCATGAGTGCCGCTGCTGCGATGGAGAGTTCGTCCTGGTCCCGGCGCAGACCTTCTTCCGCCTGCCGAACAATGTGGTGCAGCACTGAGTAGAGCAGGTCCTTGTTGGCTTCCGAGAGCGCCTTCTTGTTGACGTTCATCGAGACCAGACCAACGATGGCGACTGGAATGAGCGCGAGAGATACCGCCAACACAGTAAGCTTGAGTCGAAACGAGAAGCGCGCCCTGTGAGGTTTCGCAGCCTCCTCCATCGCCCGGGTGGAGTCACTCACGACGTGCTCCGGCTAGCTCTCGAAGGTCGCGTCACCACTCGTAGCAGGCTGCGATGAAGGCCTTTGGCTGGCGTGTCTTTCGAGATGGCGAACCGGATTCCGCTCTCGATGAGGGCGGGAATTGAGATGTCAGATGCATTTTCCGTCCACGCAACTCGCCCTAGGGATCCTGTTGTTGATTTCTCATTCACATTCTCGAGGGCAATGATCTCCAGATCTGGCGCGAGATCTGCCGATGCAATGTGAGCGCCTGCGTCTGCGAGTTTTTCTGACAGCCAGCTGGGCAGGGGGCCTTCGGCGGAAAACGAAAGCAACCGCTCTGCGTTGTCGTCCTCGACGACTTGGCCTGCCTCGACCATCCGATCATTTCTTGAGGATTGCGGAGAGCGGTCCGCAAAGGTGGCTGTCGCCATAGGATTGTTCTGCACCAGTTCTTGAAACCGCCTGTGCGCCTCAGAGGCGGTTGGTCGCTCGCCGGGTTCCTTCGCCAGCATGCTGTCGACCAACTCCGTGAATTCCACGGGTAGCTCTGGTTGCCGCTCTCGGAGCGGAATCGCAGGAACGTACATGTGCTTACTGAGAAGTTCTCCTAGTGTTCCCTCAAAGGGCGGCACTCCACACGCAACTTCATAGAGCACGCAGCCTGCAGAATAGACATCTGTCTCAATGTGGATGTCACCACCCTTGGCCTGCTCTGGTGAGAGATACATCGGAGTTCCACTGAGAACCTGAGCATCGGTGAGCCGCCCCAAACTCGCGTTCTTGCCATCACCGGTTCCGAGAAATGCGAGTCCGAAGTCCACGAGCCGAACTCGGTCGATGCGTTCCTTTGAGCCGCCAACGAAGATGTTTCCGGGTTTCACATCGCGATGAACAATGCTCAGAGCATGCGTCTGGGCCAGCGCCTCAAGCAAGTGAAGTCCCAAGGTGAGCGCAATCGAAGCAGGCGGCTGGGGCATTTCCTTGAGAAATGTGCGGAGGCTGGGATCGGTGACAAGCTCCATCACCAAGAAGCAGTGCTTCCCATCATCGCCAAAATCGTACATCGGTACCGCGACAGAATCGCCGAGAAGGGCTGCGAGGCGGGCCTCACGCCAGATTCGGCTCTTTTCTGTATCGCTCTGGGGCCCGAGGAGTTTCACGGCGACCGCGCGAGAAAGCACCACGTCCCAAGCGGACCAAACCTCTGCAGAACTCCCCGAGCCAACCACGGCATCTAGGCGGTATCGCCCGGCGACCAGCGCAGCGAGTTGCTGAGACATCGCGGGACTATAGCCCCACGACTTCTCCTCGGTACACCCATGGAGTACGCTCTCGCTATGCGCAATTGCGGAATTTGCAGTGCTTCGGTGAGCGACGAAGCAAACCTCTGCACGAAGTGCGCAGACGCGCTTAGCAAACCCCCAGGATTTTGCGCGGAGCAGTTGTTGAGCACGGCGCTCAAGCCAACGGAGGCAGCTCTTGTCGACTGCTGGGGCCGCGTGCATTTCCTCGAAGAGATGACACCGATAGGCCGCCGCCCTGTTGCTCGTGGCACGGCAATCCTTGAGGCTTCGGTCTCTCGCAACCATGCGGAGATTTCGCGCGATGAATCTGGGACTTGGATTCTGCGTGACACAGGAAGCAGCAACGGCACCAAGCTGGGGGACAAAGTGCTCACCGAGCCAACGCCGCTTACCGATGCATGCATGCTCACATTCGGCGGGGTTGGCCTGTACTTCTTGCCCGACGTGAGTGGTCTCATCTCCAATCAGGTCGTGGCTTCGACTGTGACGGTTCGCCCGGAGGACTTGCAACTCACTACACCAGAAGATGAACCGGTACTGCCCGAAGAAGCAACATTTGCGGGCTTTCCGAAGATCGAGACTCAGATGTTTCGATCGTCGGCTGGCGGTTCTGGACTCTTGGATATGAACGGCATCCGAGTGCAGCTTACGAGTTCCCAGTTCGAGCTCGTTGAGCTGTTGGTGGCTCAAATGCGTGCCGATGCGGGCTTGCCAATCGAAGTCCGTGGCTTCGTGCCATCGGCCACGTTGGTTTCTAGCGTTACTTGGGATTCTCCCTATCCGACTGACAATCATCTCAAGCAGCTCATTCGACGAGTTCGCAAAATGTTAGAGAGCGCGGAACTCGGGAATCTCATCGAGTCGCGGCGTGGCTTTGGATATCGCTTGCGTTGTCTACCGATCGAAGTCGCCGAGAGCTAATCCCCCGGCAACTCGGTCGCGGCGACGCTATGCAACTTTGTGCAAGTGCACGTCGGTCTGTGGGAAGGGAATCGAGATTCCGTTCTCATCAAACGCGATCTTGATGCGCTCGGTGAGATCAAAGCGAACATCCCAGTAGTCGGCAACAGTGACCCAAGGGCGAACCACGAAGTTGACGCTGCTGTCTGCCAGCTCCGAGACGGCGATTTGTACGCCTTGCTCCTTGATGATTCGGGCATCGCTATTGACGACCTCGGTCATGATGTCTTTCGCCTTGCGGATGTCATCGCCATAGCCGATGCCAAAGACGAGATCGACACGGAGTTGCCCTTTAGCACTTAAGTTCTCGATCGGAGCACCGGCAACTTGCCCGTTGGGAATAATGATCGTTCGGTTGTCGGGAGTGATTACGATGGTGTTGAAGACCTCAATTTGTTCTACGACACCAACTTCGCCTGCGAGTTTTACCAAGTCGCCAATCTTGTAGGGGCGGAAGATGATGATCATCACGCCCGAGGCGAAGTTGCCTAGCGAGCCCTGCAGAGCGAAGCCGATTGCCAAGCCTGCCGCACCAAGGATGGCAACTGCTGCCGTTGTTTGAATGCCTAGACGCTCTAGAGCGGCAATGATGACGACGGCCATGAGGAGGCCGTGAAGAACGCTTGAGAGGAATTTGCGAAGTGATTCGTCGATGCGACCTTCAGTGATCTTGTCGACGGTCTTAACGATGAATTGCACCACCATCTTACCGATGATGAAGACGGCAAGGGCGATGACGAGGCGGATGCCGAAGGGGACGAGATATTCGTTGGCGACATATCGGAAGTATTCTGTGCTTAGTTCAAATTGCATGGGTCTCTTTCCTTTGCTGAGAGGCGTACATTGTACGCCACAGAATATTTATGCTGGATACCTCTTGGGTACACCTCGGTTACGTTCTGCGGCGTTCCATAAGTGCTTACGCCCTCGGTTAAGACACGGTTAATCCGCTAGCAAGATCTGTTCAGGGACCCCGCTTTGGCTTACAGTTCGTCGTTGGGGAGGCCGATTCTTCAGGCCTGGGTGCTGCGATAGGATTGGTGCTAACGGATGCACTGTCGCGACCAACTCGAATACTAAGGATGACTATCAAATGAATCGCTACTGCATTGTATCGGGCCTAGCTGGGCTCATTTTGGCCGTGTCGGCCACATCGGCATATGCTGAGGGCTCGGCTGAAGTTGGCGCGAACCAGGGCCTACGAGCCTCAACCGAGATGTTCGTGGACATCGTTGCCGTCGGCGAGACGATCACATGGGCCGGCAATGGCTCTGCCACGGTTACGGCGCCAGGGGGTGGAACGACAACGCTGAACAATGGCCAGAGTCTCACCACCGCCGAGTCGGGAACGTTTGAAGTTGCTCTTGGAAGCAACCAAGGCGGGGCGTGGGATATCGCTGTAGGACCGGCAGGTGGCGGCGCTGCAATCTCCGGGCGACTCTTTTCAACACGGTGGGTGTACCGAACCGGTTCATTCAATGAAGCTGCAGGAGCCAACGGAAGCTACTACGCGCTTGTCTCAGGTGGTTCCGGGACAGATACAGGCGTCGTCGAGCTGCGGCTTGATGGCCTTTCGGGCTTTGCCTACAACATCGGCGCGAACAGCACGGGCGTTGACGGCATCGATGCGGGGCGTAGCGTGTCAATTGCAGGCAATAGCTTCTCGCCCGAGTATCGCCTCTATGTGAATCCACCGGAGATTGCGACCTACTCAACCATTGCACCAACGATTTCCAACGTCGCCTACACAGGTGGTGTGGCTGGTTGCACTCAGATAATTTCGGGTGTGAGCATCGGGCAGTTTTCGTTCGATTCGAATGTTGACGGTACCTATCACCTAATTTGCGATACCAGCGGAGATGGGGCATTCAATCGCGTTGACAACGATGATCTTCTTCTCGTTGGAGCGGTGACAACTGGTGCCAACACGATCGACTGGGATGGAACTGACAGTGCTGGCAATACGATTCCCGTTGGAGACTACGATTGCCGAATCTCACTCAATATTGGCGAATTGCACTATGTCGGCGAGGACATTGAAACCAGCTATGAAGGTCTGCGCATGTTCTCGGTTGCCGCCAATGGCGATCGGGTTGGACTCGATATGTTTTGGAACGACACCGCGATTCAGGGCTCGGTCGTGAACATGCCCAACGGCGATGGGCAAGGGTTAGAGACCTCAGGAGCTCTTGGAATTGATTCTGGCGCGACTGGTGCTGCAGCGGTTCCCAATGGCAACGCTCGTTCATGGGGCGACTTTAGCGGCGATGGCAAAGGCGATGGCAACCTGCTCGATACCTTTGGCAATCTAGATTCTACCCTCAGTACAACTCTTACTGTGCAGGCCGTCAACGGCACCGATGATTGTGACAATGATGGGCTTACCGACTTTGTCGAAGCTTGTGAGCTGGGAAGCGCTGTGTGTCCGGGTGACGTTCCAGGCGGAGATGCACGGGACACTGATGGTGATGGAGTGTGTGATGGCGCAATTGCCGTTGTGGGAGTGTGCATTGCTGGACCAGATAGCAATCCAGTCGACGCAAATGTTTGCGCGGATGCAGACGGAGATACTTGTGACGATTGTGCTTCGGGAACTGTCAATCCACTCGACGATGGCGATGACTTCGACAACGATGGCGACTGCAATGATGGTGATGCGGACGACGACGATGATGGCGTGAATGATATCGACGACATCGCTGACTTAGATCCAACGCAGTGTCGCGATACAGATTCGGACAATTGCGACGATTGCAGCTCTGGCACCGACGACCCTGCAGATGATGGCGCTGATGGCGATTTTGACGGAGTCTGCAACCTCGGCGAGGACGCCGATGGTGATGGTGTGATCGATGTTGACGACTTGGATGATGACAATGACGGCATTCTCGATACTCACGAGAACATGCTAGGCGTCGATCCTGACGCCGATAACGACAATGATGGAATTGCCAACCGCGTCGATGCGACCGATCGGGGTGATGGCGTAGCACCAGAATGCAACGATGCTGGCAACGATGGGATTTGCGACTCAATTGCTTCAGAATTTGACCAAGACGGTGATGGCATTGAGAACCATCTTGATCTCGATGCGGATAACGATGGCATTCTTGACCTTGCCGAGGCGGGACACGCTGCCGCGGACGTTGATACTGATGGTCTTGTAGATTGCGCTGGTGGCGTGGGTGCCAATGGCTTCTGTGATGCGCTTGAGACCAGCGCTGACAGTGGCGTTCCCGATTTTGACGCGGATGGCGTTGGCCCGGATGCGACAGACAACGTTGACGCGGACGCGCTGCCCGACTTCCTTGATCTCGATAGCGATGCGGATGGCATCAGCGACCTCATCGAGAGTGGCTTTGGATGCACCGATACCGCGCCAGCCGATGCCCGTTGTGACGGTGGCGATGCTGATGGTGATGGCATTGTGGATGAGCTTGATGGAGCACTAGGGTTTGGAGACGATGAATACGTTGCTCCCACGGACACTAACGGTGACAACACGCCCGACTACCAATCGCTCGATTCCGATGGCGATACGATTCTCGATCTCATTGAGGGGGACAGCGGCTGCGTTGACGACACGGCTCCAGCTGGAACGTGTGATGGTGCTGACAGCAACGGTGATGGTCTTGCGGATGATGCGGCGGCGGCAACCCCCGACGGCGATTCCGACACTCACGCCGATTACCAAGACCTCGACTCTGACAATGATGGCTTGCTTGACAGCGTAGAGGGCACCGACGATACGGATGGAGATGGATTTCCAAACTACCTCGACCTCGACTCTGACAACGATGGTATTCCCGACACGGTTGAAGGTGACGCACAATGCGCCGACCTTGCTGCGATCGATGGTCGTTGCGATGGCGCCGACGCCAATGGTGATGGTCTCGCAGATGATGCCAGTGGCAACGCGGTTCCCGACACCGACGGTGATGGCATTCCAGACTATTTAGATCTGGATAGTGACAATGATGGCGCTTCCGATCTCGTGGAGGGTGGCAGCCAGTGCGCGGACGTGTCGCCTGCCGACTCGGTCTGTGACGGTCCAGACGGTGACGATGACGGGCTCGTGGATGATGCACAGCTCGCTTCGCCACCAGACTTCGATTCCGATGGATCACCAGACTATGTTGATCTCGATAGCGACAACGATGGCCTCTTCGACACGATCGAAGTGGGCAGCGGTTGTACCGATGAAAACGCAAACGCTGTGTGTGATGGCCCAGATGGGGACGGCGATGGCATTGTTGACAGCATCGATACTCCATCGGTCTTCGGCGACAGTGATCCGACAACGCCTCCAAACGCCGATGGCGTGGGGGGTGCCGACTACATTGACCTCGATAGCGATGAAGACGGGACGGGCGATAGCGATGACAGTGGATGCGAAGACTCGACTCCAGCCGACAATGTTTGCGATGGTGCCGATAGCGATGGCGATGGTGTGGTTGACCCAATCGACGGGTTCGATGGATTTGGCGTTGGCAAGGACACCGATGGTGACGGCATAAACGATGGTGCCGACTTTGACGATGACAACGATGGCATTCCCGACGTCGACGAAGGTGATGGCAATGTCGACACAGATGGTGATGGCGTTGCGGATTCGGTTGATCTCGACAGCGACAATGATGGCATTCCCGATGTGGTGGAAGCTGGTCACGGTCAAGACGATGCAAATGGCGATGGAACCTTGGACTGCGCCATGGGCCTGGGAACCAACGGTCTATGTGACGCTGTAGAAACCTCCGCTGACTCAGGCGAGCTCGATATCGATGGGGACGGCAGTGCTGACCAACCACTTGATACCGATGGTGATGGTGTTGCGGACTTCCGCGACCTAGATAGCGATAACGATGGAACCAGCGACCTTAGCGAAGGCGGCACTACGTGCACGGATGCCGACGACAATGGCGTTTGCGATGGTGCTGATGACGATGGCGATGGTGTTGTTGACAGCATGGATGCCACCGACGGATTTGGCATTGGCGGTTATGGGGAACCAACAGACACCGATGGTGATGGCATTCCCGATTATCGAGACCTTGATAGTGATGGTGATGGCATTGCCGATGTTGTCGAGGGGGGACATGGTGAGTTCGACACAGATGGTGACGGCATGGTTGATGGCGATGACATCGATGGCGATGGAATCAAAGACACCGTGGACGGCACTAGCGACTTCGGCGGAGCGTCTACGGGAACGGATACCGACGGCGATGGCACGCCCGATCAGCAAGAGACTGACTCTGATGATGACGGCGTTGATGACTCCGACGAGGCTGGTGAGGACCCGAGCAATCCTGATGACACTGATGGTGATGGTCGTCCTGACTTCCAGGACCCCGACTCAGACGATGACGGAATTCTCGATGGCACAGACAACTGCCGCGTGAATGCGAACGCAGATCAAGTGGACGAGGATCAAGATGGCGCCGGCCAGGCATGCGATTCCGACGACAATGGTGATGGCTTCGACGATGACCTCGGCGTGAGTGGTGGCGGTTGTGCAGCGGGTGGAACCGAGACGGGCACCTTGGCGATTGTCTTGCTCCTGCTTGCTCTTGCGGGGCTTCGGCGTCGCAAGCTGTTGCTTGTCGCCTCGTTGGCACTGCTCGTTGTCGGCATGAGTAGCGAAGCTAAGGCTCAGTCCACAATCGCAACCAAGTACAATGTTGAGCGCTTTCGATTGGCTTCCGACACGGAGGGTGTTTTGGATGTTGAGTGGGCCGGCGTCCCAAAGCATATGGAGTTTGGCCTTGGTCTTTGGCTGGGATACGCCAACGATCCGCTAAATGTGTACTCCACCGATGAAGACGGTGACAGAAATCGTGTTGGGGCTCTCGTCTCCGATCGATTGGGCGGCAGTATCGTTGGCAATGTTGGTATCAAGGGCCGCTTTGCTCTGGGACTTGCAGTGCCCGTTGTGCTCGATCAAGGACAAGACATTGGCGACATCCAAATGTCTCCATCTTCGATTGGGAGCTTCGGATTGGGAGACCTGCGCTTGATTCCCAAAGTTGCCGTGCTGCGACAGCGTGACGCCGGAGTGCACTTGGGCTTTGCGATGGGCTTCACTCTACCGACCAGCAGCGAAGACGAGTATTTTGGCGAATCCACTGCATCGTTGGCACCAGAGATCTTGATTTCTCGTTCGTTTGAAAGTGGACTGCGTCTGGCTGCGAATCTTGGCTATCGCTATCGCAAGGAAAGCCAAGCCCTAAATCTCACGATTGGCGATGAGGTGTATTCTCATGCTGGTGTTGGTTATCGATTTGCCGCGCAAGGAGGGCCGCCCGTAGAAGTTGATGTGACCTATTCGGTAGCAACGGGCGCCAGCGAGTTCTTTGGCGAGTTCAACCAGAACTACAGCGAGGCAAAGCTCGGTGCCAGCTATGATATTCCCGGGCCGCTCATTGTGTTTGCAGCAACAGGGCGTGGAACGACCGAGGGCTTTGGTGCCCCCGATTGGCGTGCGCTCATTGGAATGCGTTTCCAGCGTGAAGTCGCCGAGATATCAGGAAACGATCGACTTCTTGCAGTCGACGAACCTGAGAAAAAGCCCGATCCAGTGGAACCTGTGGACTTGGATTCCGATGGTGATGGGCTCACAGATGATATGGATGGATGTCCTGCGGAGCCTGAGGACTTGGATGGATTTGAGGATGCCAATGGGTGTCCCGATCCTGACAACGATGGCGACTCGGTTCTCGATGTGAACGATAACTGCATCAACGAGCCTGGAGTTGCAGCGATGGCAGGGTGCCCGTTGCCCGATCGGGATGGCGACTCGGTTGCTGATGCCGCAGATGGTTGCCCGGACGAACCCGGCAAAGTGGAGTTCAACGGCTGCAACAAGCGGCAACTTGTGAATCTTGATGCTGGCAAGCTCGACATTCTCGACAAGGTCTACTTCAAGACGAACAAGGCAGTGATTCGAAATGTCTCGTTCGAGTTGCTCGACAACGTTGCCACCGTAATCATCAACCACCCTGAGATCGCGCAAGTTCGCGTTGAAGGACATACCGACGATCGGGGTTCTGATCGATACAACAAGAAGCTCAGCCAAAAGCGCGCTGAATCGGTAGTGCGGTATCTCGTTAAGAAGGGCGTTAAGAAGTCGCGTCTCGTTGCGAAGGGCTTCGGTGAAGAGAAGCCGCTTGACACCAATGAGACCGACGAAGGACGCACGGCAAATCGCCGTGTGGAATTTGTCATCGTGGGAGGCGCCGAGGGAATCGAGATGAAGAACTCGGGGCCTGGTAGCGACACGCTGGACGGCAACAACTAGCGCGTATATCACAACCTCTTCGGTTGTCTGAGTTCCGATTTGCGGCGCCTCTCGGCGTCGCGAAACCTTGCCGTAGAGCCACGATGCCTGCGCTCTCGCTCCTGGACCTGCCCTCAGCTCGGGCCCTCATACTCGGTGAGATACGCTCCAGAACTCGTACGAACGTGAAGTCGGCCGCGGTGGCGTGGGGGAATCCTCATGTCACCGCGGTTTTTCGTTTGTTCAATGCTGGCGCGCCAATTGTTCTCTCGTGATTATCGGCGTTTGCGGGTTTTTCTAAGAAAGTTGGGAGCAAACCCCATGGTGTTCCTACTTACTCCTTGAAGGCACTGATGCCCCCCCAAAACAGAGAATCGAGAATAGGAAGAACCATGGGATTTTTTAACAAAGTGAAACAGAAGGCTCAGCAAGCCGTGGGGCAGATGCCCAATCTCGCTCAACAGGAGCAACCCACTCCTTTGCAACCCGAAGCCCCCCCTCAGTACGCCGCCCCCTCCGCGCCTTCTCAAGAGCCCGCTGGGCCGAGTTTTACTTGGAACGGTGATACCTATGCCCTCCCTCAAGGATGGGATGGGCTCTCGATCGATGAGTGGTTCTTCAAGTTTGAAACACTGCGCGATCGCATGATGCACATTGATGATGAGCGCGGACTTCCGATGATGACGGATGAGGATGGCGATGCACTCGACCCAGAAGAAGTCTTACTCATTACCGAGTTCGGTTTCCGTACTGGAGGAGAATACGAAGCCTATCGTAACTGGTCTGTTCACAACTGGGCTCAACAGACGGGTGAGAGTCCAACCGACTGTGAGTTCCGCATGGGTGGCATCGCCCGAGAGCGAATCATGGCCGAGAAAGCCGGTGCCATGAGCGGAGCTGGCGGCGCCTTGTCTGATGTGGAAGGCGTGAGCTGTGAGGCTTGGGCGCAGATTCAGGCACAAATCGCTGGTGGAGCGGACCACCTTGCTCTGATCGCAGCAGCTGGCATGGATCAACCAAAGTGGGACCGGGTTAGTGCTGAGTGGAATACTCGCATGTCGACCGATACCACTGGAACGGTCGCCACCGCATACGCAAACGCGTTCGCAGGTGGTGCGGTAGGCCAATACGGTGGAGCCGCTGCACAAGCTGCCAGCCAGGGTATTGGCGGAGATGTCGGCGCAGAACCCATTCCCTTCGAGCTCTTTGTCGAGATCTCCGAGGCTCAGTCGGCAGCAGGCCAGCGCGGTGAAGACGCAAGTGCTGTGCTCGCATCCTTTGGCATGAGCCCACTCGATTGGTCGAATGTTGGCATGTACTGGAACAAACGACTGGCTCAAGAGGCCACGAAATACCACCAGCTCTACACTGAATACAGTGCGAAGTATCAAGCCAAGTATGGAACCGGTGATGGACTGACAACCGACCAGCGTGAAGAAAAGATTCTAGGACAAGTTCTTAGTATGGCTGGAGCTGGGCAGGCTGCGCAAATCTTGCCTTACCTTCGAGAGTACTTTCCTGATGATGCTCACGACACAGATGCACTTGACTGGTGGTTAGACAAGGCATGCGATATGTGTGGGGAGTCTGGGGATCGAGCGAGGGCACAAGCGCTATTGCCACATCGCTATGGCTTGCAGGATGACGTCGACGAGCCACTCGAGCAGTGGGTAGCCTCTGAGATGGAATCTCTCTTCGACTGATGTTGGACCCTGCAGCCACTGGTTTGCCTGCACATATCGCAGGCAAGCTCTCGGAATGGAATCACACAATCGCAACAGTGCGTGGGCAGTTCGAGCATGTGCTGCTGCAATCGCTCAAGCACAGTGAGCCCATCATTGCAGCCATCCAAGGTGATGTGGCTCCCCTTGACCGAATCTGGGGGCCCATGGAGGGAGAACTCGAGCGTGCGCAACACGCCTTGAGTGATTGCTGGAGGCGCACTTCTGCGTCGCTTGCAAGGGAGGAGAGTCTAACGTGGCAGGTGCTTAGCGGCGAAGAGAATCGGTTGGCGATGGAGTTGGTAGAACTCTCACTGGCGCTAACCGCAGCGCACAGGCAAGTGAAGGCACGTGCCGCTCAGGCCATGTTACAGCACGCCCTTCGAGATGATGCTCGTAGTCGCTATTGCGGTGGCTGTGGCTCTCCACTTGTCAACACACTGGTCGGTCAGTCTCAGAACTATTCCTGCACAAGCTGCGGCTTTTCTCAGTGTTTGGAACCTGGGCCAGCATTTCGAAGCTTCGCGGTGGCCGCAGCCCGCTGGGTTGGGGAGTGGGATGCGTTTGGCCATTGGCAGGCGATGTGTCGAGCTGAAGCACAGATTGAGACCTACCGAGATAGTCGCGATGTGCCCATGGATCTCTTGCACTACTTCAATGCTGCGGCTGAGAACTACTGGCGCACCTGCCTAGCGGTCGAAGCACACTTGGTGCCCGAGATGGCAAAGCACGTTCCCGCAAAGCTCGATGCGAGCATGAGACCAGCCCGCAAGGTGTTGCGTTCCCACTGGCAATGGCGAGCGTTTGAAGAGGGGTAGTTGGCTGCTCCTTGGTGGTGACTATGGGACCATGGCATCGGCGATCTGCTTGGCAAGTGTTGCTGCCTGGTCCTGCTCCAGCGAGCCAGGATTCCAACCGACACCAAGCCCAACTCCATCCTCAGTCTTGGGGATGATGTGAAAGTGCACATGAAAGACCGCCTGATGTGCACGAGGCCCGTTGTTTTGCAGGATGTTGTACTGGTCGATGCCCGTGGCCGCCATGACTGCACGGGCGATGCGAGGAAGAACCCTGCCAATTGCTGCTGCTGAGTCGTCGCTCAGAGCATCGACGGTTGCAGCGGGTTCTTTGGGAATGACAAGGGTATGGCCCGGTGAAAGCGGGAAAATATCAAGGAAGGCAAGTACCAGATCGTCTTCATAGACTTTGTGGCAGGGGATTTCGCCGGCAATGATCTTGGAGAAGATGGTGTCGCTCATGGGTCAGAAGTCTAGCCCGCCTGATGCCAATGCGGTAGAAACGCTGCATGGCAGGTGCAGGCAAGGGGGCAGTATTCATGGCCCTCATCGGCAACGGTGTACTCACAGCGTTGAAAGTTGTTGCCTTCATGATCTCAGGATCGGGTGCCATGCTCTCGGAGGCAGTGCACTCGGGCGCTGATACGGCAAACCAGGGGCTACTCTATTTCGGCATGCGGCGCAGCTTGCGCCCACCCGATTCTCGCTTTCACTACGGATACGGTGCGGATCGCTATGTCTTTGCGCTCATGAGCGCGATGGGCATCTTCATTCTCGGATGTGGTGTGACGGTCTATCACGGCGTGCATTCCCTGATGCACCCACCGACGATTACCTTCAGTTGGCTTACCTTCGCCGTTTTAGGGGCGGCCATTGTCATCGATGGCTACGTCTTCCTTTTGGCAATCCGCGAGGTCAATATCGGGCGAGGCAAGAAGGGCTTCTTGGAGTTCATTCGGTCAAGTACCGATCCAACACTCATTGCAGTGCTCTTTGAAGACTTTGTGGCGACGGCTGGCGCTGCGATTGCCATGGCAGGCATTGGGTTGGCAAATGCCACGGGAAACCCGGTGTATGACTCAATCACTTCGATCATCATTGGCGCATTGCTTGGGCTCATGGCTGTTTGGCTGGGGTGGCGAAATCGCCAACTCATCCTTGGGCCAGCAATTCCAAAGGAAACCCAAGCGGCGGTTATGCGATTTCTCAAAGACCACCGATCGGTTCAGGAGGTGCACAGCCTTCGAACCCGAGTCGTGGCCGCAGGCAGTTTTCGGATCGCTGCGGACATTGACTTCGACGGCGCCTATCTCGGCAAACTGCATGCAGAGTGGCTTGCTGAGCAGGGGAAAGACGCCAACGGAGCAGCCGACTGGGAACGAATCGCGTCTGAGTTTGGCGAGAAGGTTGTCAACGACCTCGCCAAAGAAGTTGATGACGTGGAAGAGCAAATCGTTGAGAAGTTTCCGGAGATCCATCACATCGACATGGAAGCGGACTAGTGCGCGATTCATGAATATCGAACGCGCTCACTCGTCTTCTCGCCTGCTGAACAGACGGGCTCAGCCAGTCTTCTTCGTTGTTCCTCGGTCGCTTGCCCCAGCAAACTCCCTCTTCT
>JANTGM010000026.1 GCA_024762925.1 Kofleriaceae bacterium
TCTTTGACAAGGCGCGAAGGACGACCTTGCTGGGGCAAGGAAGGATCTGAGCAACGATGAGCCGAAGGCGTTCAAAGGGCGAAGAACCGAGCCAGGGTGTTCTATGCCTCTGGATCCCACACTAGGTCGTCTAGCAAGGTAAGGCTGCACCCTAGCAATTTGTGAGAGTAGTGAGTCGACAATGCATGCCTTGATTCACAACATTGGATGCCATGTGCCGAAACGAAAAAGGGCCCGAAGCTCGCCAAAGCTTCGGGCCCAATCGCTAGGTAGGTCGTGTTTGCGCTAGAAACGCGGTGGTTGGCACTGTCCGGCGAGTTTTCGAGAGACAGTGAGGTCATAGAAGTTCTGAAGAGCTTCCATGGCATTCCCATCAACTTGAAAGGCGCCGTGTGCCTCGTGTGGTGACAGCTGGTTTCCAACTTTCTCAAGACGAGCTCGGTTGATAACGACGCTGGTTCCATCAATGGTTTGCGTGAAGTACGAAGGCATCAGACTAGGATTGGTCGTGATGTTTTCGAAGACGCGAACAGAGTCGTTACTTGCCATGAAGCCATCAGCTCCAAGGTTGTGGCAAGCATCGCAATCACCTTGGTTTTGCGCATCCTTATCTGCCCAAAGAGAGGCAACATTCTGTGCTTCCCAGTCGTCGAGGTTCATGCAACCGGACCACTCTTGAAGAGCAGAGATTACCTGACCACCACCACCAGCTTCCGCGTCCAGTTTCTCTTGAGCAAGCCAAGCTTCAATCGTGATGACATCATCGGGTGTGTAGACTGCGCCATAGTGGCCACCCTCTCCGTTGATGAGAAGACGTGATGTTGCTGGGTCAAAGCCTGTGTAGAGGCGGTCTTTGTGGATACCAATCGTGTCGTATGCAGAGTTGGGGTCTGCAGTTATGAATGCAGGGTCCTGCGAGGCGTGACAAGCACCGCCAGGGTTACATGCAGAACCAATGATGGGTCGGACGTTGTTCTCGAATAGCGCCTGAGCTGTTCCGATATCAGAAGAGTCCCCACCCGCGTCTGCGGTTGGGATATCAGCTCCAGCATCTACGCCAGCGGGTCCCGGCCCGTTACCATCTCCTGGCTGGAACTCACCCGCGCAACCTACGGCTGCGAGAGAGAGTGTGCCAAAGAGAGCTAGATACTTCACGTTCATTAGAGGCTCCGCTTGCGACGAATTGCGAACATTGCGAGACCCATAAGAAGCATTCCGAGACCACCGGTGCTGCTTCCACCAGTTGAGCAACCACCAGAGGATGCGAATCCGCTGTTGTTGTTGCCGTTACCAGTTCCGTCACCAGGCTCGTCACCAGGCTCGTCACCAGGCTCATCACCGGGCTCTTCACCAGGCTCACCGGGCTCTTCAACATTTGGAGTCTCAAGAGAAGTCCAAATTTCGAAGAAGAGGTCGGGCTTCATTGATGGGATGCCAGCCGAAGTTAGCTTACCAGTCATTGCGCACATGTTGATAAATGGGACGCCAGCTGTGGTTGAACCCGGAGAAGCCATGAAGGGGTTTGGAACCATGTGGCAATCGGTGTAGTTACGGCCCTGGTTGTTCGGGTTGTTGCCAAGGTACTTTGCGTACTTCTGGCCATCAATTGGACCGCTCATCTGCTGTGCCTTGACGTTTCCAACAACGTCGTTTGCAAGCTCAACATTCAAGATGGAGGAGTTCACGCCACCGCCACCGTTGTGGTTAGGAGCAAGGAATCCGTAGGTTGGGATGGGGTTCTCAGTAGAGCCGGTGAAGGTCTGGAACATGACCGAGTGAGTCATCTCAGTTCCAGCAGCGATGACACCATTGGTGATGTCTTGTGCAGGCTGCATGTTGAGACCATTGCGGTCTGGGGTAGAGACAGCAACCATCACGTTGGCGTCGTAGCCACCCTTCTTGTTGTTGTTGTTGTTACCGCGGTGCATTTGGTACTCGAGAATGACCTTGCCGGTTTTCTGGGCTGTGACCGTGCGCTCAGCAAGCATCTTGATACGCATTGCGTAGGTACGCTGGCCAGTTCCGGTTTCACCGCGGTATGCGACTTGCTCTTTCCAGAGAAGCTCGCCGCTAGCCATGTCGGCGCCTGCACACCAAACGCCGTCACGCTGAGGCTGGCTATTCCCCTCGGTACCGCAGCAGACTGCAAGGTCCTCTACGCCACTGTTATCAGAGTCGACGATCTCACAACGTCCACGAGAGCGTTCTTCTTGGTCAATGAAAGACGTGTCCCACTGCTTCTCAACAGCGCAACTGGTGCCAAGCTCATCGCAGCTAATCGTGAAGTGGTTGATCCAACCATCATCGCGACCGTTGCCGTTACAAAGCTCAGCGGAGAGTAGCGTTGCGGTTCCGTCTGGAGCGATGGAGACATCACCACCACCTGCAGCCTGGCGGCCTGAGCAGTTGTCGTTGTTCTTCGCCATGATGACGCCCGAGGTGTTGTTCTCCCGGAGCGTTATGCTGTCACTGGTAAGAGGAATCAGATTGCACTGGCTATCAACAACTTGAACGTAGCGCTCGGTGTTCGTGTTGTTGTTGCGATCCCAGTTTGCGGTGATGGCAAAATATCCACCGCCAATGGCCTCGACCTCTGGGTGGTGGTACGCGCGGTTCTCATCGGAGTCGCGCTGAGAGACATACTTGAAGTTTGCGACATCAGGGATGAGGGAGATGCCGGAGTCTGCAGAGGTGTCTTGCACCATGCTGATAGGCATGCAAGCGCCTTGGATGTTGCCAACTTCGATTTGGTCGCCAAGGTTGCGTCCTGCGGGGCCATCAAGACGTCCCGTGTTCATCATGACAACAATGCCTTTGTCCTTAAGCACTGGATCGAACGCGAAGGATGCCTGCTCTGGTGTGTGCTCTTCATCGGTAGGACGAAGCACTTCAATGCCGTTGCGAATCCGTGTGCGAGCAGTATCTTCCATGTCCGCTGGCTGGATTAGTACATTGTTCGCTTGTGCATCTTGAAGGCCTGGAAGCGCGAGCGCTGCCGTACCAATCAACATTCCGAGGGTTGTTACCTTGTTCATCATCTGTATCTACCTGCTTGTTCCCGGTGAAAGAGTTACTCCCGTCATGACCACAACCTGTCGATTCACGCCCTGGTTTGTATTGAGCCGCTTGGCGACTCGGCTCAAAGAGCGTTGGTCTGTGTTTCGGCTGGGCATGAGGTTCACGATGGGGGACAGACGACCTGTCTGACAAGACCTGACTAGTGCAACTGCCATGCCCCAAAACTGTGATCGAGATTTCAGCACCTTGCGTTCCACAGGATCCCTCGATCTGGGACTATGGTTCCCGATCTATGGGTTGCATCCCCCCGAGATCCCGGAGACTTGTTAGAACTGTATAACTCCCTACAGTTGCTGCGAAAGTTCAGTGAACTGAGACGTTTGGACAGCACCCACGAGCAGCCTCGGGCTGCGCCAAACACAACAGCTGACTGGGGCTCCCTCCAAGAGTTGCGCTTCGTTCGGTTCTGTGGCTCTGTAGGTGAGCATGATCAAGTGGATTGTAGTGCTCATAGCTCTGGTTGGTGCACTTGGAGGACTTCTGTGGAAGCTATCCTCTAGTAGTGAAACACCTGAGGTCGTCATCCCCACATTCGACGCGGCCCCTAAGGTGACTGCCCCCACTGTGGTTGCCAAACGCCGCAGCCCCCCTCAGCAGTTTGATGCAGCACCGTCTGTCACGACTCGTGAAGGTGTGCTCGATGCCACCAGTGAGGAATTCTCAGCACGAATCGACGTCGGCATCCCTGATCGCTTTCGCGCCAGCCTAGCGAGCTGCAATCGTGAGGATTTTGACCCCGACGCTAAAATCTCGCTTACTTACACTCTGCACATCGAGAACGGAGAGGTTTTTGCCAGCAACGTGCAAGTCGACAAGAGCGACCTTGGTGATCGCGAGCTTGAGCGCTGTATGGTGCAAGCGGTTCAGGAAGCTCGCTGGGAAGCCAAGGATCTACCGGACTTCCGGGAAGAGCAGGACCTTTTCATTCGAATCCGGTCGCTCGACAAGTACCTATCCAAGGATGAGCAGGAGGCGAACAAGGCGAACCGGCGAGTTTCGCAGGACGAATGAGGCTAGAACGGATCTTCGTTGTAGACCGAGTAGGTCCCATTTCCGCTCAACGTGCCATCTGCCTGTAGCGTTGGATGCAGGGCCCAGACAGAGTTGTCCAAGCCAAAGTGCTCCATGCTGCCATGACAAAGCCCATCTCCTGCGGTTGAGATCTTCAGATTGACCCGCTCATCATCCGGGTTATTGGCCCACAACACGTTGATCGTAGTTGTTTCATCATCATAGGTGATGTCATAGACGTGATCTGCAGGTAATTCGGGCTGCGTTGTACAGCCGAGGCGGTCCACCGTTGCAGTAACGGTCCAGGTTCCAACAGGCCAGCAGCCGTTGTGATCATCTGGAGGTAGCGCGCCTGGCGCATAGGTTCCGGTGACATTCAGGGTGCTTTCGCAAGCAATATCAAGAGCATCAAGGCGCTCATCGATGGCAGGGTCATCCGCTGGGATACGCAGTGGATTGTCACCGTCAGAACCACCATCATCCACACCATCCAATCCGCAGGCCCCAAGACTCAGGAGCCCTAGCCCAACAACAACGGAAGAGAATGAACGGGATAAACGGTAAGCCAGGGTCATTGCCACAAAGCATAGCACTGACTGTGCCGACACCAGGACCAGCCAACGCGACGAAATGCCACATTGATACGGCGGCTCACTGCCCCCAAGTGGTGACTCGTCCCCCATGTTGCCCCCCATGCCGCTCAAGCACTTGACCCTTTATACTTGTTCCTAATGCTGCCTCGCGTCGTACTCATTCTCCTCTGTGTTGTTGCTTGCGGCAAAGGCAAAGACAAAGAGCAAGCCACTGCAAAGACCAAAGACACACCTCCTAGCGTGCCCATCGATGCTGCTGTCACACCTGAGACCAAGTCGCACTCTGGTGGAATGGAGCGCTTCAAAGATCCGGGGGTCTACGTTGATGGCGTTCCGACTTCGGTTCTGCGCTTCGGAGAATTGCCCGTGACGCTCAAGCCTGTGTGGATCGAAGAACGCGCAGCGGTCGCCTTCAAGAAGGGCGACAATGGCCCGCGCTATCGCATCACCAAACAGCGACGCTATCGCTTCTCAGAGTATTTCCGAGAGCTTGGTGTGGACGTCGAGAAGATCAAGGAGCTGCACATCTATGGTGGCAATCAGAAGGCAGCGGCCGTGGTTATTTCAGGCAAGAACCTTCGAGAGTTTGATGATTTCCTCTTTCGCTTTGGCGGCGCGATTTGGGGTAAGCCTCTTCCGTCATGTCCCGAAAAGGTTGGAGACGGAAAATGTCCAGATCAAATTGGGACGCTCGCTCTTTACGTAGACAAAGAGCCACCAAAGCGCGAAGGCGGCCACTTCTACTTTGAGGGGAAACGCGTTGAGGGCATCCCCTATTTCGGCGAACCAATTCGCGGCGGAATTCGCGTGTACCTGGACGGCACGCTGGCAGCCACCATCAAACGAAACAAACTCGTTGCGAGCAAAATCAAAGCAACAGGAACCCCTGGCAACGAAGAGTACAGCCTCTTTGAGTTCCTCACATCACAAGGCGTCGATACCGACAAGATTCAAGAAGCGTGGCTCATCGAGTACGAACGCCGAACCAAGAAGATCTCTCGAGACGATCTCCTGCAACTGCGCTTCAAGGCCGGCGCAGGCGGTAGTGGAGAAGTACTCGTTGGCCCAGATGAAACGCCTGCACAGGCAATCTCCCTTCATAGCAAAACTCTTAGCCCAGAAGAGTTGCCTCAGCTACTTCCTGAAGAAATCGAGAAAGCCGATGGATAGATTTGGAAACTCGGCGCTCGTCGCACTTCTCTTTGCAGCATGCGGTGGCACAACCGGCCCTCCTCCACCAAAGGCGGACGCAGGGCCTCGCTCTGATGCTGATGTAGGGCCTGTTGCCGATGCGATGCCCCAGAATGTGTGCACTGACATTGAAGCGATGTATGCGGATCTTGGCGAGGTCACTGGCATCGCCCTCATTGGCCCTGTGGATGAGGACATGCCCGACGGACCCAAGAGGCTCGTTGCGACAATCCCCTTGAACGCCGATGCCGAGCCCGATGTTCTCTTTCTCGAGTTTTGGGAGACAGAAGAGCCGTTCCTCAGCCAAGGATTCGTCCCGCTATCTCAAACCCTCAATGGAGATCAGGCCGACCTCATCACCTGTGGTGCGTGTGCTTTCATCGCCGCAGACTACGAAGAAGGTGAGCCCATCGCTTTCAACATGGCCTACGGTGGTGAATTGGTCATAGATGGCATTGACGTCACTCCTGAAACGGGTTCTGTCACAGGCACGCTTGCTGACGTCAAGTTTCGCGCGGTCACCGTTGATGAGGCAGGACAGGAAACTGTTGAAGACGGCTGTCGCTCCGAACTGGAAGCAGTACAGTTCAACTTCACGGTTGAGGCCGCTCCTGGCCCACAAGATCCGCCAATCTAGCTCGCGTTCAACAAAGGGCGTAGGCGGCTATGCCCATGGCTGTGGCAACGTTTAGAGACGCTTTGCTGCCCCGCATGGGTATGTGAACACAGCGTTCACAATGCCGAAGAATTCCGGGGTCAACGCCAGCGACTTCGTTGCCAAGCACCAGCACCAGCGAACCTTCCGGGCGCTTGGGAGCGGCAACAAAGAGATCTTCTGAGCCTTGGGTTCGCTCGAGGGCCCACAAGGTGTGCCCTCGGTCTGCAAGCTCCTCTGCCAGTTGTGCGCCGTTCTTGTGCGCGCTCCAAGAGATCCACGATTCGGCTCCAAGCGCTGTCTTTCGCATCGCCTTGTGATCGGGCGTTGGCGCAATGCCTGCTAGGTAGATATGCCCTGCCCCCACGCCATCTGCGCTGCGGAAGATAGACCCCACGTTAAACACACTGCGCACATTGTCGAGCAAGAGCGATAGCGGCGCCGTGGAATTCGAAACATCTGCATCGGGCTCGGCACAGCGCTCCGAGGCCAGTTGCGTCTCGATCTTGCACAAGGGGCACGGCACGCCAACCTCGCCGGGAAAACGCAAGCTGCAAGCTGGGCAGACTACGAAGCGATATGCCTCGGGCATTGAGAACTCTTCTCAGACCGTTACGTCGTGGCCCTCTTGGGCCGCGAAAAGAGGAACCGAGGATGCTTCGGCAGCGTCCTGCACCAACATGTCGAGGCGGTCGTCACTGGAATCGGGACTGTGATGAAACAGCGCGAGTCGCTTGGCACCGACAGCGTGCGCTGCAGCAATCGCCGAGCTTATGGAGGAATGCCCCCAACCAGCGCGAAGGGTATACTCGCTGTCGCTAAACATGGCGTCGTGCACCAAGAGGTCGCAGTCACGAGCCAACTCTGTGAGCTCGCTGGAGATACCTTCGGGTGCATGTTCCACATCCGTCATGATAACGACGCTCTTGCCATCAGCCGTAATTCGGCAAGCGACCACCGATGTGCTGCCGTGTGGCGCGAGCTGTGTTTTTACTTCAAAGCCTTCGGCCGGCCAAGACGACCCGGCTCGCAGCGTCTGCACCTCAAGACCTGCTGCGAGATTTTCTAATCCGTAAAGCGGGCTGTAGTGACCATTGAGCTGGTCCTGCAAGACCTCTTTTAGGGAGGCGCCTTCAAGCTCACGCCCCATGATTCGAATCGAATTGCCGCGAATGAAGAGTGGGGTAAAAAACGGCAGTCCCTGAATGTGGTCCACGTGGGTATGAGTTAGCAGCACAGGCAATTCGCCTCGCCCTTGCCCAAACTCCGCTGCCATGAGCTCTTTTGCAAGCTCTGTGACGCCCGTGCCTAGATCGATCAAGATACGGTGGCCGCTGGCAGCGCGCACTTCGATGGCCGTGGTGTTGCCGCCGTAGCGCAAGTAACGTCCACCAGGAGTGGCGCACGAGCCACGTACGCCCCAGAACCGAACCTTCATGCGACAATTCCCGGGTTGGTCACTTCGCCCATCGTAAGGGTCATCTTCTCTTTGGCGACGCAAACAACCACGTTTGCCTCTTTGCCGAGAAGCCCGAACTTCTCCGCGATGCGATCCATCATGTCGTCATCGTGGGCTGGAGCGTGGTGATACAGCACAAGTTGACGAACGCCGGCTTCTTGGCAAATCTGAAGCGCATGCTCTGGCGTTGAGTGTCCCCAATGCGGAAACTGCTCGTATTCCTCACTAGTGAAGTGGGTATCGTAGATGACAGTGTCCACTTCTCGCAGTGACTCGACGAGGTTTGCGCGCATGGTTTTCAGAATTTCTCTGTCTTCATCGCTTGGTTCTTCGATACCAGCTGTGAAGTGTTGCTTGTGCAGCATGCGATCAAAGGGCGCAGTATCACTAACATAAGCCATGCTGCTGCCGTCGGCATCAACGCGATACCCCACGGCTCCAAACGGATGGTTGAGTCCAATAGGAAGTACGGTGAACTCATCAATTTCAAACGCACTACCAGGCACCACTTCGTGAAACTCAAAGTCCGCAGGAACGGCATCCAGGTCAACGGGAAAGAACTCATGGCGCGTGATGCCACCAATAACCTGCCGCAGTTCTTTGGCGGCAGCTCTTGGTGCGTGCACAACGATCTTGGTGTCGCCGATGTAGGCAGGTTCAAAAAAGGGCAGTCCTTGAATGTGGTCCCAGTGCACATGGGAGAGGATCAAGTTGTAGGTTGCTCCATCGGGTTTGCGAAACTCTTGTGCGAGTTTCTTCCCAAGCCCGCGCAATCCGGTACCAGCATCGATCACCAAGCATTTGCCGCGATCAGAACGCAACTCTACGCACGAAGTGTGGCCGCCATAGCGCACAGTCGCGGCACCAGGAACTGGATAGCTCCCGCGTACGCCCCAAAAGGTCAAATACATTCTTTCGTGATCCTAGCTGATTCGCTTGGCAGTCATAAGTTTACATCCGAGAAAAACGCCCACAGAGGTGCTTCCTGCGATGAGGCGCATTTTGCTAGCGTCTAGGAGCATGAGCAGCAGCAAACCACCCAAGATCCTCATCGTTGGTGCTGGCGGCATTGGAGGAACCGTGTGTGGCTACCTGTCCGAAGTCGGTGCCGATGTAGTTGCTTCAACGACCAATGAGAGCATCTATCAGGCGGTCTCTCGAAACGGATTTGGCCTCGCAGGTGATGGCAATCCACGCCATGTGCATGGGCGGATTTGCCTTGGCACTCCGAAAGAGGAGTCGTTTGACTACATCTTGCTCGCCACGCAGCCGCCACAAGTTGAAGCTGCGGCGAAGGAAATGGCGCCACTACTCGCCGAAGACGGCCGCATGGTGGTGTTTCAAAACGGGCTTTGCGAAGAACGCATCGCTCCGATTTGCGGATCTGAGCGCGTCATCGGCGGAATTATTGCTTGGGGCGCTTCGATGACTTCACCGGGCAACTACGACCGCACATCATCGGGCGGATTTCAGGTCGGAACTCTTAGCGGTCTGCAAGACGAAAAGCTCCGCGAGCTGCGAGGTCTTCTCGAGACCATCGGGCCAGTTACGCAAACCGGAAATCTTCTGGGTGCACGGTGGAGCAAACTTGCGCTTAACTGCTGCATCTCTTCGCTCGGAACGCTTGGTGGCGACAGACTCGGAGCTCTTGCCAAAGTGCGGCGCTACCGACGTCTTGGACTTGAGATTTTTGCTGAGACAGTCGCTGTTGCAAAGGCGGAAAACGTGCGATTAGAAAAAGTCTCAGGGACACTGGATCTCAATTGGATCGCAATCACCGATAAGGAGCGCGCCAGTTCAGGTTCTCCAAATCTCGCGGCCAAACACGCCATGCTTCTCGCTGTTGGGATGCGCTATCGCAGGCTTCGGTCGTCGATGCTCTCTGCGCTCGAGCGCGGTCGCCCACCCGCCATTGACTTCTTGAACGGTGAAGTCGCCGCACGAGGCATGGCGCATGGCATTGCAACACCCGTCAACACGCTCATCACCGAGACCGTTCACGCCATTGCTCGAGGCGAGAAACGCTCGAGTCGTGAGACCCTCGACGCAGTCTTCGCTGCAACACGCTAACGATGCAGGAACAACGCTGACAGCAGTGTCCGGATCTGGGCGCGTTTTCGTTGGTTCTCGCGTGCGCTTGGGCACGGCGAATGGCATTGCGCATGGCAACGGCCCAGATTCGACACATTGCCTTGCTACAACACCACCGCTTGCATGAAGATCGAAGAGTCCGTTTCGTCTATCCGTTACTAAGAACGTTTGGAGCTTAAGACTATGCAACGATACCTACTTGCCCTCATCGCCCTTGCCGCCACCGCCTGCAACGTCAGCACCGATGGTGCCAATGGCAATATCACGTTTACCCCGACAGACTGTGGACGCTTTGGCTGTGACTTCGACGATTCTATTGGCGTTGGTGGAGTGATCAATGTGCAAATCGCAGGGGTTGATGGTGTGAGCACGGCGGGCGCCGATCTCATTAGCGACGATCCTGACCTTCTTAGCGTGACGCCCATTGCCGATCAGGGGCAACCGACATGGGAGCTGAAATCACTGGCGGCCGGTGTCGCAAGACTCACGGTGCTAGACTCACAAGGTGCCGACCTCGACTTTCTTGAAGTCCCGATGCAAGAGCTAACAGGCTTGATCGGTAGCAACGTTCTCGGCAATGCAGTTGGACCTGCAGATGACCCTTCCTTTGACGAGGTCTGGACCGTGAATGCCGATGAAGCGGTTTCCTTTCAGGTCACCCCAGTCATCGGAATCGACGTTCCAACAATGGGCAGATATGTCTACACAGCAACCGTCGACGTCGGGCTCGAAGCGGGGCTCATCGAAACTGACTTGAGTGAGGGCTACCTCTACTTCGAAGTCCCAGCTGGCGAGTACACCGCATCGTTTGAAGATGACTTCGGCCACTTCATCGACATGCTGATCATTGCCGAATAAACACTTCGCGATCACAATCCATATTCATCGACCACGCACTAGCGCTTGCAAGCGACGAGTGAGTTCCACTCGGTCGGCGTCTCCTATCCACGGAAGAAATACGCCGGCGACATGCTCACCATCGGGATGGCAGAAGCTAATGCGATCACCGCTCGCGATCACCTCCATGCCTTTCGCCATGGGAATAACTCGGTCGCGCTGGCGCCCGGGAAGCGCGAGAGAGCCATCATCGCGAAGCTCGATAATGCGCCGCGGTTTTTCGCGAAAGACCTTGCGCGCATACACGATGAACTTACTTGGATAGCGGAGGGCAAACACTCTGTGCTGCCCGTTGCCAAACTCAAAAGCCCGCGCTCCAGCACCATAGTCGATGAGGGCGTCTTGAAGCTTGGTCGCGAGCCGCTCCAGATCCCGCCATGCTTTGACCACATCCTCGTCCATTCCCGGCAGTGGCGGCAACCCAAGCATTCGCTGAACGATGCCGGGTTTGCGCTCTAGCCACAGACTCACCTCATTGGTCGGCCAGGCGCGAGCCACATAGAGACTAGCTTCTCCCAAGCGAATCGAGCGTTTTTTGGCCTTTCGCTTGCCCTGGGTTGCAACCACGAGATGGTCATCGGCAATCGTCCAAACCTGAGGTCCGACCATAAGCCGTGTGCTTTTGGGCCCTAGGACCAGCTTGACTGGGCCCACTCCGGTCTCAGCATCATGCTCGCTCTGCGAGACGGCCTTGCGATACGGAGACACACTCTCAAGCATAGTCGCTTTTTCCCTTGGGTGCTATCGCGCACCCTGGCGTTGGCCGGAGCGGACCCCTGCTGTAAGGTCCGCAGCTATGGCACAGCAATTCGTCTTCACCATGAAAGAGCTCGGCAAGACCGTGCCTCCAAAGCGTCAAATCCTCAAAGACATTTGGCTCTCGTTTTATCCTGGCGCCAAAATCGGCGTGCTTGGAAACAATGGCGCAGGCAAGTCAACGCTGCTTCGCATCATGGCCGGTGTCGATAAGGAGTTCACTGGCGAAGCGTTTCCGATGGAGGGCCTCAAGATCGGCTTTCTACAACAGGAACCGGGCCTCGATGAGAGCAAAGATGTCTTGGGCAATGTTGAAGACGGCGTAAAGGATAAGCGTGCGCTTCTGCAAGAGTTTGAAGACCTCAGCATGAAGATGGCCGAGCCCATGAGCGACGATGAGATGAACAAACTCATGGAGGAGCACGGCAAAGTGCAGGACGCGATTGATGCCGGTAATCTTTGGGACCTCGACCGCGAAGTTGAACTAGCGATGGACTCGCTTCGTTGTCCACCAGGCGACGCGAAGATTGAGAATCTTTCTGGTGGCGAGAAACGTCGTGTCGCGCTTTGCCGCCTCTTGCTTGAGAGGCCCGACATGATTCTTCTCGACGAACCAACCAACCACCTGGACGCTGAGTCGGTGCAATGGATCGAGCACTTCCTTGCCGAGTTCACGGGCACCGTCGTCGCTGTCACGCACGATCGCTATTTCTTGGACAACGTGGCGGGTTGGATTCTCGAACTTGATCGCGGAGCAGGAATTCCCTTTGAGGGCAACTACTCAGGTTGGCTTGAGGCGAAGGAGAAGCGCCTTGCATCGGAGGAGAAGGTGAAATCGGCGCGTGCCCGAGCTATGGAACGCGAGCTTGAATGGGTGCGACTCTCTCCTAAAGCACGACACGCAAAGAACAAGGCGCGACTCAATCGCTACGAAGAAATGGTCGCTGAGTCTGACAAAGAGAGCATTGATACTCTCGAGATCGTCGTGCCGCCCGGCCCTCGCCTTGGCAACGAAGTTGTCGAAGCGGTTGGGGTACGGAAGTCCTTTGGGGACAAGCTGCTCATGGACGACCTGAGCTTCCGACTGCCTCGCGGCGGCATCGTTGGCATCATTGGAGCCAATGGCGCAGGCAAGACAACACTCTTTAAGATGATCATGGGCCTAGAGCAGCCCGATGAAGGCGAACTCAAGATTGGCGAGACCGTGAAACTCGCGTATGTTGACCAAAGCCGAGATGCTCTGGATGACGAAAAGTCGATCTACGAAGAGATCAGTGAAGGCTCCGAGTTTGTCGAGCTCGGATCGCGAACGATGAACGCACGAGCCTACTGCTCAACATTCAACTTCAAAGGCTCCGACCAACAGAAGAAGCTGGGCACTCTCTCAGGCGGTGAACGCAACCGAGTGCACCTTGCCAAGCTCATCAAGAGTGCTGGCAATCTGTTGCTTCTCGACGAACCGACAAACGACTTGGACGTGGACACACTTCGAGCGCTTGAGAACGGCCTTCTCAACTTCCCAGGATGTGCCGTTGTCATCAGCCACGATCGCTGGTTCCTCGATCGCATTGCCACCCACATTCTCGCCTTCGAGGGCGACTCGAAGACGGTGTGGTTTGAGGGCAACTACCAGGACTACGAAAAGGATCGCCGCAGACGACTTGGCGACGAGGCAGACAAGCCCAAGCGCCTAGCCTACAAAGCGCTGACCTAGCTCTGGCTTCCGAGAGTGGCCGCTGCTACTCGGCAAAGATGCAGCTGATGTAGTCGGCACACTCGGGGCTTTGAAACGCGAGACATGGGTCATCGCCAACTTCGAGCATGCACAGCTCAACTTGCGCGACAGTGAGATCACACACCGGAAGATCAGCATAGTCCGCCGTGCACTCAGCTACGGTCCCGGTGTCCACAGAGAGGCCGTCACCGCACTCTGTTTCGATGTTCTCACCGCCTTGAATGTCGATGATTGCCCAAGAGCAAAACGTCATGACTTGTGCTGGTGTGAGATCGCTTAGCTGTGTGGCTCCAGGTACGCCAGAGCCATTGCCACCACCACCGCCACCGCCACCGCCATTGCCACCGCCACCGCCAGAACCGTCACCACCACCACCGGTGCATGCGGGAAAAGAAAGAAGTGCGAGGGTAGCGAGAAGAATCGTCGATTTGATCATAGGTGAGTCATTCAGTTTGAGTTCGAGAGGAAGCTTCGCACACGCAAGCTACGAAAGGCCCGCAGAAATTGCCCCGATGGTTGGGCCGACGTGGAAACAGTCTAAGCCTGCTGGCGAGGTGCTGGGGCAATGGGATTTGACTTCCAAATATCGCGATTGTACTCGCCAATGGTACGGTCGGTTGAGAAGCGACCGCTCGATGCGGTGTTGAGAATGCTCATGCGCGTCCAACGTTCTTGATCTCGATACGCCTCGGCAACGCGCTCTTGCGCATCCACATAGCTGCGGAAATCCGCTGCCGTCATCCACATATCGCCGGGGTTGCGAATTGTGCTCACAATCCAATCAAAGATGCCTGCCTCAAACTGGCTGAAGTGACCGCACTCAAGCATCTCCATCACTCTTGCGAAATCGGGGTCGGCGGCAATGATGCCATTGGGATCGTAATTGCAAGCACGTACTTTCACTTCATCCGCGGTGAGCCCAAAGAGAAAGAAGTTCTCATCACCGACTTCCTCGCGAATCTCGATATTCGCGCCGTCGAGTGTTCCGATCGTGATCGCACCATTCATCATGAACTTCATGTTCCCGGTGCCGGATGCTTCTTTCCCTGCCGTTGAGATTTGTTCTGAGAGGTCAGTTCCCGGACAAATGATCTCCATTGCCGAGACTCGGTAGTTCGGCAGGAACGCCACCTTGAGAAGATCCCCAACATCAGGATCATTGTTCACGACGTAGGCGACGTTGTTGATGAGCTTGATGATGCGTTTTGCCATCGCGTAGCCCGGGGCTGCTTTGCCTCCGATTAACACACAGCGCTTGGTCCAGTTTTCGGTGTCACCGGCTTTGATGCGGTTGTAGAGGTGAATGGCGTGAAGGATATTGAGCAGCTGGCGTTTGTACTCGTGGATGCGTTTCACTTGCACATCAAAGAGCGCATCTGGGTCGAAGGTCACGCCACAGTCCTGCTGAACGAGTTGAGCGAGCCGCACCTTGTTGTTGCGTTTTACTGCTGCCCAACCTGCGCGAAACTCTGCGTCATCCGCACAGGGTCTTAGCTCGGCTAGTTGTGGCAGGTTGGCAACCCAGCTCGTTCCGATCGTCTTGTCGATGCATGCACGGAGTTGGGGATTGCAGTTGGCCAACCAACGCCTAGGAGTCACACCATTTGTCTTGTTGTTGAACTTCTCAGGCCAAAGCTCGTAGAAGTCGCTAAAGAGCCCCTCTTGCAACAGTTGCGTATGAAGTGCAGCAACGCCATTGACCGAGAAGCTTCCAACTAGAGCCAAATAGGCCATGCGAATCTGCCGTTCATGCCCCTCTTCGATGATGGACATGCGCTGGAGCCGCATCGTGTCGGATGGCCAGTGCTGAGCAACCTCCGAGAGGAAGCGCCCATTGATTTCGTAAACAATCTCGAGCAGGCGCGGCAAGAGCACCTCAAAGAGCCGCACAGGCCACGTTTCGAGAGCTTCCGGCAATAGCGTGTGGTTCGTATATGCCATGGTCGCAGTGGTGATTGCCCATGCTTCATCCCAGGCCAAGAGCTTGTCGTCCATGAGCTGACGCATGAGTTCTGCCACAGAAACACTTGGATGCGTGTCGTTGAGTTGAAAGCAATTGTGCTCGGCAAAACCTGAGAAGTCAGAGCCGTGGCGCTCTTCCCAGTCACGCAACACGTCTTTGATGCTCGCGCTTGCAAGAAAGTACTGCTGGCGCAGGCGCAGCTCTTTGCCGTTCTCGCTTGCATCATTCGGATAGAGCACCATCGTGATGTGCTCGGCAGCATTTTTCTGAGCTACAGCTTCCGGATAGCTACCCGCGTTAAACTCTCCAAGATCAAACTCTTCAGTGGCTGCGGCCTTCCAAAGGCGAAGAGTGTTGACAGTCTCGTTCTGAAACCCTGGAATGGGAGTATCATAGGGAACCGCGAGCACATCTTGCGTCTCGACCCAACGCATACGCTGCAGACCGTTTGCATCTTGATAGCTCTCAGAGCGTCCACCAAACTGCACACGCTGGGTGAATTCCATGCGCTCTAGTTCCCACATGTTGCCATCACGCAGCCAATGGTCGGGCGCCTCAACCTGCGATCCGTCAGCGATGTACTGACGGAACATGCCGTACTGGTAACGCAGCCCATACCCTGTCACCGGCAACTGCAACGTAGCGCAGCTGTCCAAAAAACACGCGGCGAGGCGGCCGAGTCCGCCATTGCCAAGCCCAGCATCGGGCTCAACTTCGCACAGCTCCTCAATCCGTAGCCCCAACTCGTAGAGGGCGCGCTCCACCTCGTCGGTTATTCCTAGATTGAGCATCGCGTTGCTCAGAGCGCGCCCCATCAAGAATTCAAGCGAGAGGTAATGCACTCGCTTACAACCTTGCTGCTCATATGCGAGTTGGCTCTGATTCCAACGTTCAATCAAACGCTCGCGAAGAATCGATGCCAGCGCTTTGTACAGATCATGTTGAGACTTGCTGTTGTACAGCCCACCAAGAGTGCTGCTCAGGTGGCGAAGGAAGTCGTTCGTGAGGTCACTGGCCTGCATTCCCAAAGGAGGCAGCTCGGCGATGAGTTTGGAGGAAGGCGATGGCGAGTTATCTTGCTTGCTCATGATCGTTGAGTCTCTGTAAGGCTAGACGACGCTATCAAGAATGACCGGGCTGCATAAGCCAGCACTTCTCAAAACCTTCGAAAGATGAAGACACGAGCAAAGGGCGCGAAAACTGATGCTTTTTGCAACGAGTGATGCGCGAACACCGCGAATGAATGCGTTGCGAATCGCAACATCACTTCACTCCTAACAGTCTGCTCCCCAATCGTCTCGCAAACCGCGGTCGCGAACACGGTCGCAACGTTGTGAAGAGGCGATAGGCGCTTCCGATTCCCAGTCACGGGTCCCAATGCTACTCATGATCATGGAGGCGAACCTATGCCTTCAGAACGGCGGCCCGGCGTGCTGCACGGCGGAGCTATGCCCAAACTCAGCGAGACACTTCGATGCAACTAAGAACAATACTTACAATTGTAGCAATCACAATCGCCTGCACTTGGAATTCTAGGAATGCAGATGGCAATGAAGGGCAAACCGGATCCATCGCGGGCACCATCCGCGATGCGGGCACTGGAGAGGGGCTAGCAGCTGCCACGATTGCGGTGGTTAACTCACAAAGACAGAACTACTCAGCCACAAGCGATGAACTTGGGCGCTTTAACGTAGCCCCGCTACCGCCTGGTACCTACCAGCTCCTTGTGCTCTATGGGGAGGAGTCTGTTCGGGTCAAGAACGTGCGCGTGGCGCCAGGAAAGGCAACCATCGTCAATCGAAGTATTGGCGTGAAAGGCGAGGACATCGTTGTTCACGCCAAGAAACGTGTCGTTGAAAGCGATCGCAATCGCCTCGTTACGAGCGTTGATCGAGAAGCGATGGAACGCCTGCCAATCCCAGGCTCGAGCTTTGAAGGGCTTCTCGATCAGTCTCCCACCGCCATATTCGATGGTGAAGGGTTCGCCGTAGGCGGAACCTCGTCCCTCGAAAGCCGATACATCGTGAACGGCCAGGACACCACGAGCCTCACTGATGCACGGGTTGGTTCGCCCATTAGTATGGAGCTTCTCGAGCAGGTGGACGTGGTAACTGGCGGCTACGCAGCAGAGCACGGTCGCGCAACAGGTGCGATCGTGAACGTTGAGACTCGTACCGGGAGCAACGAGTTTCACGGCACAATCTTCAGCCAGTTTACGAACGCATTTCTACAAAAGCGCACAGCGCGCGCCCCGCTTGAGAGTTGGATCGATGTGGAATCGAACCAGGCCTATGACCTCACCTTGGGCGTTACCCTTGGCGGACCAATCATCAAAGACAAACTGTGGTTCTTTGTTGGATTGGTTCCAAGACTCATCGCAACAGATACCGATCGCATTACAAAGCGACAGACCGACTGCCGCACAACGCTCCCAGATGGCTCACTCTCGTCCTGTGAGCCTCGCGACGCCAACGATCCCAACGCGGGATTTCTCTATGAAGATGGTGTCGCCGATGTCGATGAAAACGGCATTCAGATATACGAGGAGCTTGATCGTAAGACACTTCGGTCTCAAGCCACGGAGTACCAGTTCGTTTCGAAAATCAATCTCAAGCTCGACGACAACCACTCGGGACAAGTGACGTTTTCCGGAACGCCGTTCTCCCGTCAGAACGTAGGAGTCTTGGGGGAGCTTCAAGCAGTCAGTCGAAACATCCAGGTTCTAACGACCGACCTAAGTGGCCAGTGGATGTCAAAGCTCGACGAGTCCAAGACCCGATTGGAGGCCCAGTTTGGCGTGCATCGAAGTACCTTCACATCGGGCTCAATCGATGAGAATGCTGACAGCATTCCCCACGAGCGCCTGGTCTTTGGCAATTTTGGCGACTGGGCTGCAGGCACGAATTCAACAAATCCATCCCAACCTCGGGAGTCTTTTGCAACCATCACGGGCTGTCAGGATTCGATGGACGCCACCCGCGACCCCTACCGACTCTTGGAGAACTGCCCCGATACTGGCATCGGCTACTCAGTTGGTGGAATTGGGTTTCTACGCGATGAAGAGGAGCAACGAACCTCGGGGAAACTCTCAGTCACACAGCGAATCGATGCCTTTGGCAACCACCAAATCAAAGCTGGAGTCGATTCGGAGAGCGGCTTTCTCAACAAGAAGCGCCTCATATCTGGGGATGTCTACTTCACCAACGAGCAAGGCGGAAGAAATCGAATTGAGGTATTTCGGTATGTAGCACTCGCGCCTGAGGGAGCTGCCGCCGAGGCATTTCCCAATCAGTGTGGACGCGGTCAAGAAGCGTCCGACGAAATCGCTTGCAACTACACGCCGCCAGGAGACGTTCGAGGACAAACCCTCAATCTCGCAGGCTACCTTCAAGACAGCTGGCAACCAATTCCCGCGCTGACAATCAACGCCGGTGTGCGCTACGAGGAACAGCGATTGCGCAATGCAGAACATCTCCGAGGCACAACAGCGGTGGGCACAGGCGAGACACTGGGAAAGAACGCCATGGTCCTGCGCAACATGTGGGCTCCGCGCCTGGGCGTGACATACGACTGGACGGGCGAAGGACGCTCGAAACTCTATGGCAGCTGGGGGCGCTTCTACGAGTCGATTCCCATGGACATCAACGACCGCTCTTTTGGTGGCGAGAGCTGGATGCGCTCGACCTACGATTCAGGAAATCTCGATCAATGCGGCCCACCGGATCCGTCGCTAGGCGGTGCTTCGGCTACTCCCAGCGGCTCTGGTTGCGTTGCAAATGGCGAGGCTCCCGCGTTTGGGGACGCGCTCACCGGAGCAGGCATTCTCGTTGCGAGCGGAATCGAGGCACAATACCTAGATGAGGCGATCTTGGGAGTTGACTACGAAGTCTCCAAGGATTTCCGGGTGGGCGCGAGTGTGCAGAACCGACGCCTAGGCCGGGTGCTCGAGGATCTCTCAACAGACAATGCAAACACCTACGTATTGGCAAACCCGGGAACTTGGTCCACCGAGGAAGAAGCAAAACTCTTAGAGCAAATTGACGCGGAAGATGACCCCGCAACGAAAGCTCGACTGAGCAAAATGCTGCGGCAGTTCCAAGGCATTCGAAACTTCGATAGTCCAAGGCGAGACTACAACGCCGTGACAGTGACCGCCGCCAAACGCTTCTCGCGCGCGATTGGCGTAAAAGCGAGCTACACCTACTCCACAACCGATGGCAACTATCAGGGATTGTTCTCAAGCGACAACAGCCAGGTCGACCCAAACATTACCTCGCTCTTCGACCTGCCAGAGCTAATGGCGAACCGGGATGGCGCCTTGCCCCAAGACCGCCCCCACCTCTTCAAGGTTGACAGCTACTACAGCTTCGATCTCAAGCGCGCGGGGACAATCTCGACGGGTCTGAGTGTTCGCGCAATCTCCGGGGCGCCTGTGAACGTAACGGGTGCGCACTATCTCTACGGGCGCGACGAAACCATGCTCTTGCCGCGCGGCAGTTTGGGACGCGTCGACTTCGACTTGAACGCGAGCGCAAAGATTGGCTACCTCCGCAACCTTGGTCATGGCATGCGCTTTGAGGGTTTCATCGACGTCTTCAATCTCAATGCATTTGGCTTCCTTGGTGGACAGGGGACAGCAGCCATCGAAGGGCGCTACACCCGATCCAACGTGAACCCAATCGTTGGGGGCAGCTATGAAGATCTCGTATTCTTGAAGCAGTTTGATGGATCCTCTGGCGCTGAGACCGGACGTCCAGTTGAGCGCAATCGCAATTTTGGCAACGCTCGTGAGCTCTATGCCGCGCCATCGGCCCGGTTAACAGCAAGACTCAGTTTCTAGCTCTTGAAAGCCACGGCTTGTAACGATCGCGCGACAACTGCATTGCGGATGCGCACACTTGAACGACAAAGTTGCAACGTGTTCCGACACCGATTGACGGCAACAGGCGCTAGACTGCCATCGTCCCTCAACAACGAATAAGCCGGGGGAGTAAGGATATCCAAATATGATCAAGAACAGTCTTCTACTCGTTGCACTCACGTCCCTCCTCTCAGTCTCCGCTTGCAAGAAGGACGACAAGAAAGAGGCCGCTGAGCCCGCTGCAAAGACCACCGAAACACCTGCTGCTGACAAGGCTGCTGCTGACAAAGCCGCAACTGCTCCAACCGATGCTCCCAAAGCTGACGAAGCTCCTGCTGCTGACAAAGCCGCTGCTGCTGGCGACATGAACCGAGACGAAGTTGCTGAGAAAGCCATCGCTCTCTTCACCAAGATGAACGAGACTGTCAAAGCTGGTGCTGGCGACTGCGACAAAATCGGTGCCGACCTCACCGCTGTCATCGCTGAAGGCAAAGACGTGATGGAAGCTGGCAAGAAGTTCGACGAAGATCCAGAAGCGAAGAAGTGGTTCGACGAGACCCACGGCAAGACGATCGAAGGCATCATGACCGAGATGATGGGCGGACTTTCGACCTGCATGGACAACGAAGCTGTCAAGAAGGCATTCGAAGGTCTCGAGTAACACCAACGCATTCCCTGATGCTGTGAGGAGCCCGCCTATCGCGGGCTTCTTTGCGTTTTGCCCGGAGCCCGCCTATCGCGGGCTTCTTTGCGTTTTGCCCAGCGCCTGTGAAGGCAGATTACTCGCATGGAGCCACGAGCAAGGCAGCCATGGGTAGAGCAAGCGTGTGATGTAGGTAGGATTCTTTTCGTTTGTCTGATGCTCCGCAGGGACCAGCTGCTTGGGTCCTCATCGGCACCAACGGAGCCATCGTCGGGATTGAGAACCCCTCGGCAATCTTCGCGCGGGCGACGTTCTTCACGAGGGCGAATTTGCCAAAAACTTGGAGCGATGCTGTGGCTCCTGCTACCTATTGAGCACCCACTATGAAACAGCTCTACAAGCCCGCTCTCGTTCTTTTCGCCACCTACGCAGTCTCCGCGCTGTCCATCTGGACTCACGGCTAGCCACTAGCCACTACCAAGTTTCACCTATATAGCTCATAGCCACCATCAACAAGGCGATACGTCGCAATCAGCCCACGGGGCTCAGAGTTCTTCAAGAGCGCCTTCTTGGGCCGAAATCCGTCACTCATAGGCAGTTCCGACACAACATGGACGGTGGTTGGCCGCTCGCCTTCGCTAGCCTCACCAAATGCTCTGTCGAGATCGTTCGCACTAAGCTGCGCAGCATCTCGCAGAACAATCGATGCTACGAGTTCTTCGTAAGCGTCGTCGGAAGCCCCTTCTCCGTAGGCCGCAGCCAACGAGACTAGCCCCGTTTCATACAAGGCGTCTTCAATTGGAATGCAAGCAACGCGTCCAACGGGTGTTCGCACAAGGTCGGCAATTCTCGCAAGGAACCAAAAGTCACCGTCAATGTCTCGCTTGAGTAGATTCCCGGTTGAATACCAGCAGTCAGGTTGCGAGAAGACTCCCCGAAGCACGCGCGACTCTAAGAGCGTGTCCCCCTGAGCAGGAGAAATTCTGATCAGCATGAGACCAGCCTCGTCGCGCGCACAGGGAACGCAGAATCCACCCGCACCTCGAACCAATTCTCCGCTATCACAGTCAAAACGCACAAGTGCGACCCGACTACTCCCCGGCATCGGACTGCCAACCGCTCCCGGTTTCTGTCCCGACGCATTCGCCAAAACTGCGTGCGTTTCGGTAGCGGCGTAAAACTCGAGCACACCAATTGGGCCAAAGCGCTCAGTGAGTCGCTGCCAAACATCGCGACGCATCCCGCTGCCAGCAAAGAGGCGGATAGGGTGTCGGTTTTCGCTCCGGTCGTGAGGCGCGTCTACTAGCTGCCTGCACATTTCTCCGGCGTAGAAGACCACTGTAGCGCCATAGCGACGTGTCTCCTGCCAGAAGGTCTCTGGAGAGAATCCTTCGGCCAGAGCGATTCGAGCGCCCGAGACTAGAGCAGATCCAACAGAGACCATCGTGCCTGCTGCGTGATGCAAGGGTAGACAACAATAGACCGTGTCCTTCGCGGTCAAGGTGGCTGCTGCTCCTGCACCATAGGCAGAAAACGCCCAACGGTGATTGGTGATGTGCAATGCGCGGGCTTCGTCTCCAGCAGCGGAAATGATGACCATCGCAAGGTCTCGAGCGCGGCCAGGGTTAGGCTGATACCACGCAGGGAGTTTCACCGCGTTGGGCTCAATATCCTCCATGTCAACAACATCTTTGGGTAGTCCATCGCGAGCCCCTGAGCCACCACCAAGGACCAGCACTTCCCCCGGAAAGATTTCGTTGCCACGGTGTGCACGCGCCGGATCGACAACCAACAACGCAACCTCTGCGCGTTCGAACGCGTCCGTTAAGAGCACATCAGAATATTTCGGATCCATGAGCACTGCGACTGCTCCGATTCGATTCAGCGCGGCGACCAGCGAGAGGTAACTTGGCCGCCCCTGCATCAGAACACCGACTCGCTGGGTCGGCATTACACCGCAAGCGATGAGTCCCTTCACAATATTGTCGACGCGCCCGTTAGAGTCAGAGTACGCGAACGCTCTTCCCTTCCACAGAAAGAACGTGCGTTCCGGAATCGCAGCCGCTTGCTCCTCGAGCGCAAGGGCAAAGCTCACGCGCGTACCAGGTTCGATCCTCCGCAACCTTGAGAGCCTTGGAATCTGATAGCGAAGATTGGTTGCAGAATCACTCAGATTCTCGGCGATCTCTGCGGTGCGTCCCCAAGCGGATCTGGCTACCTTAGAAACTACGTCCATTGCTAGGTCGAAATCCAGAACATCGTTATCGAGGGACTCAAAATCGTGCACCTCGTGTCCCTCGTTCTCGCGAAGCGCAAGAGGAACGTCACCTTGCCCATCACGCCACCTCACCCATTCCGAGACAGTCGGCCATGTGAGCCGCAATGATTCGGAACCAACGACCAATCCAAAGTGTCCCGCGACCACAGGAACCTCCGAGATTTCCGCATTGGGAGCCGCAGTGTGAATCGCCCGGACGGCGGCAGGCGAAGCCATTTCATCTCGCTCGCCGACAAAACACAGCACTGGGCAGGAAATGTCTGCAAGCGACACAGTTCGCCCATCAATGACGAATCCGCCCGTTGCCATGCGATTGGCGACGATAAACTCGTCCACGAATGTTCGAAACGCCGGCCCGGGCCACGCAACAAAGCCATCACCACGCAGAAAAAGGCGTTTCGCTTCGCGCTTCTCGAGGGCCTGCCTATCGTGAAGTTTGCTCAGAAAATCACTGAATTGCCCGAGCTCTTTGCGCATGCCGAGCATCTTGAAGCCAAGGCTGGTAAAGGCGCCGGGCAAGCCCTCCACGCGTGCGAGTGGACCACCGAGAACCGTGCGCATGGTCTGTGTTACCTTCTCGGCAAAGGCGTCGCTAAAGTTGGGCACTGTCCGATGAATGTCGACAGGGCTGCCAAAGGTGATAACGGATGCTATGCCCTTGGTCCTTCGGTGTGCAGCGCATTGGTAGGCGAACATGCCACCTTGCGAGTAGCCAGCGAGATGCACATCTCGTCTTGTGATCTCTCGAATACGATCGATGGCGTCACCAACAGCCATCACATGGTCGTCGAGAGTGCGCGCGAGCCCACCCTCCTCCGCTTCTGGCGTGCGAAAATCAGTGACCCATACATCGACACCCTCTCGAACCAACGTGGCTGCTGCTGAGAGTTCTTCTGATATATCGTAGATCTCAGCCGTAAGCATGAGGGGTGGAATCAGTAGCAAGGGCGCACTCACTTGCTTGTTTGTGGCAAGTGTCCCTTGATAGCGCCTCAAGGAGTAGCGGGCGTCGGAATGCAGGACGTCATACCCAGCGCTGTACGGCTCCGAGAGTCGACCTGCCTGGATTAGCTCAAGAGCGTTCTGAGCGGCAAGCGTGACTCGCCGAACGGATCCTTGCCATTTTCTCTTGTTCCACATGCGTCGTGACACAGCGAGAACACCATAACAAACGGCCTGCACACCAACATGAGAATCAATCGCTTCCAGGTCGATGGCAGGCCGAAGTGTTGTGGGTGCGAGCTCGAGTGGCACGCTTCCAGCGAGGAATCAGGTCACTCCATAGGCCATCATGCCATTGGCGACCTTGAGAAAGCCCGCCACGTTGGCCCCCTTCACGTAGTTGACGTAGTCGCCCTCTGTCCCGTGCTCAACGCACTTTGCATGGATGTCTTCCATGATTGTATCGAGCTTGTGATCGACTTCTTCTGAAGTCCAGGAGAGGCGCTGGGCGTTTTGACTCTGTTCCAATCCAGACACCGCAACACCACCGGCGTTGGCCGCCTTTGCTGGACCAAAGAGCGTTTTCGATTGAAGAAAGACGTGCATTGCATCAAGCGTGCTCGGCATGTTTGCTCCCTCGGCCACGCAAATACAGCCGTTCTTGACGAGGTCCTCGGCATCTTCTTTATTCAACTCGTTTTGTGTTGCACAAGGCAGAGCAATGTCACAGGGAATCTGCCACGGCCGCTTCCCTTCAAGATACTCGGCTCCGAACTTTTCTGCGTACTCGCTGATTCGACCGCGACGCACTTCCTTGAGGTCTTTGACGAATTCCAGCTTCTCTTGGGTAATGCCATCTTTGTCGTAGATCGTGCCGCCCGAATCGGAAAGCGTCATCGGAGTTCCACCGAGCATAATCACTTTCTCGGCAGCATACGTTGCCACGTTCCCTGAACCGGAGATAGCGACCTTCTTGCCCTTGACCTCGTGGCCCCGGGTCATGAGCATGTCTTGCACAAAATAGACAGCACCGTAGCCTGTGGCTTCCTTGCGAATGAGGCTGCCACCAAAGTCTAGGCCTTTGCCTGTGAGTACTCCGACAAAGCGGTTCTGCACCCGCTTCCACTGCCCAAAGAGATAGCCAATCTCACGCGCACCAACGCCAATGTCACCAGCCGGCACATCAGTATCTTCACCAATGTGACGGCTGAGCTCGGTCATGAGGGCTTGGCAAAAACGCATTACTTCGCGATCAGACTTTCCCTTCGGATTGAAGTTTGACCCACCCTTGCCTCCACCCATCGGAAGGCCAGTCAAACTGTTCTTGAAGATCTGTTCAAAGCCCAAGAACTTGAGCACCGATTCTGTGACGGATGGATGAAATCTCAGGCCTCCCTTGTACGCCCCAATCGTGTTGTTGAACTGAACGCGCCAAGCTCGATTCGCACGGTAGTTGCCATCGTCGTCTTGCCAACACACGCGAAACGAAATCACCCTGTCGGGCTCCGTTAGACGTTCCAGAATCTGTGCCTCCTGGTATCCCTTGTTGGCGAGAACTGTCGGCATGACAGCCTCCACAAACTCCTCCACAGCTTGATGAAACTCAAGTTGATGCGGATTGCGCTTCCGCAGTCCTGACATGAATTTCGCTACGTTTTCCCCAGACGTACCTGTCATTATCATCTTGGGATTGTACCTAGCTTCTGCGAAAAGCAGAAGGCAGCACAGAGCCATTGCCGGGCTCTAGAGGTTCTGGCTGCTCTTTACGAGCTCATCGCTGGCAGGTGGTGACCAGCTGTGAGGGCGCTCGATATACGGCACCCCAATCGACTCGAGGAACTTGACTGGCGGATGCCCACCGATCATCGCAAAGATGACATCATTCGGAATCGTCGTCTGCTCCTTGTTCGTCCTGTGCTCAACCATGGCAGTGCCTTCAGCAACCCCTTTGACGGCTGTCGACCACAGAGCCGTGACCTGGCCACTTTCGATCGCCTCGGTGATTAGCTCAAGGTTCTTTGGCTTCACTCGGTCGAACTTCGCACTTCTACATGAGAGCCAGACTTTGTTTGTGTCTTTGAGCGCCATGACCACCTCGATCGCGGAGTCAGTACCACCAACGACAAGAACATTTCGCCCTTGGAACTCATCTGGGTCGACGAGTGAATTGCGAACCTTCTCCATGTCCTCACCAGGACAGCCAAGCTTTCGAGGGTTGCCCATTGTGCCAATTGCCAAGATAACGCGGGCCGCTGTATAGCTACCCGCTTCGTTGCCTTTGGGATCCGAGACGGTGACAGTGAAGAACTCACCGGTCTTCTGAACGTTTGTGACGTCCTGCTGAAAAGCGATCGGCATTTGCACCTCCGCCACTTGCTGCTGCCAATGGGCGAGCAAGTCTTCTCGGTTGGTGTCCCAGTGATGCAAGTGACCGAGCATCTCGATCTTGTTGGGCTCAGCCATCACGGGCTTGCCTTTGTGATAGTAGTTGCGAATCGTCCACGAGAACTCTCGTTGCTTCTCGATAACGATATAGCTGAGCCCCTGCTTTGCACAGGTGAGTGCCGCACTGAGACCCGCAGGACCGCTTCCAGCAATAACCACATCATAGGCGGCGCCAGTGCGCTGCCCGAGACCAGGTGCAAGCCCGTGCGCCAAGGCGTGATGTACAACGGCAGTGCCCACGTTGGACGCGTTCTTCACTTGTGGCGTTCCTGCCGCTTGGCCAATGAGATACATGCCTTTGACCGACGTCTGGTACCAGGCGTCCACATCGGGCATCTTGATCGAGGGTGGAGGCTTGTCAGCGTCGTGCATGCGCAGGGCGTCGAAGGCACAGGCACCTTCGCAACGCTTGCACTGAATGCAGGCATCGAAGTTGACGACGGTTGATTTGTGGTTCACAAGCTCAAGCACCGACGCTGGGCAGGCTTGCACACACAAACGACAGCCCACGCATTTGTCGACGTTAATGGAGTGCACCAGCCGCTTGACGGTCTCCACCGGGTACTCGTTGAGCTTCTTGACGAGCTTCTCTGCATCCTTCTTGCGACGCCCACGACGGAAAGCTGCCACCAAGAAGAGCGGCGCTACGAGAACAACGAGGTACCCTGCAGCAAGCGTCGCTGAGCGTTTTGGCGAAACTTTCGCTACCGCAGCTTCATGCAGTGGATCGTCGTCGGGGAGTCGAACAAAGCGTGCTCCAACAGCATGCTCTTGCTCGTGACATGAGAGGCACTGCTCATCAATAGATGCCGTTGCATCGCCACCTGCCCCTGGCGCTTCATGACATCGAAAGCACGACTTGCCAGGATCGACTTCTTCTTCGGTGAGGTCACCATGCTCGTCAACGCCTCCATGACACGAGCGACACCCAAGCTCTTCACCGCTTTCGGTTTTGGGAAGCACTGCGTGTTTGACGTGCAGCTCCTTTTGACCGAGCGAAAATGACGACAGCGCTGGCGCGTCGACAAGGTGGGTGTCGGACGTTGAGAAGTCTTGCTCGCCATGTGGATTCTCGTGACAACCTTTGCATGCGGTTGTCGCTCCCAGGAGATTGGGTGGATGATCGCCTACTGCGCGAGCTTGCCCTTTGTGCTCCGAATGGCATCTGGCGCAGTCCGATCCAGGTTGGTGCCCATTGCTTCGACCATCCCCAGACGGCTCAATCCCGCCGTTGCTCACCAGCATGTGAGCCGAACGCGTTGTTTCAAATCCTTCGTGACAGGTGGTGCACGTTGCTGTGCCGTTGCTGCGCCCCGCATCCCCGCTGCCATGACAGGCTCGGCAATCCGTTGGCAACCCAACATCTTGGGCCCGACTCATGAAGCGCTTGCTCGAGTGCACCTCAGAAAGCGGGTGATTCTCTAGGTGACCACGGGAGTCGCTGAGCAGTGCAAAGACCAGAAGCGCGATCGAGGCAACCATGCCGATCGCCACCATTGGGCGAACCAGCGGATTGCGTTGCAAATCCGAACTCGGGCGCCAAGCGGGAGCTCCTTGGTGAAAGCTGTCTTTGCGCTCTTTGACCATCGCATCGACGTTTGGAACGTCCATGCTGAACATGGTCTTGTAGGCGCTCTGGCCGATGCCACCCCCCTCGTTTGCATCAACTTGCGCCTTTCCGAGGTCGAACGCGGTTTCTCGGGCCACTTGGACAGCAGCACGCGCCATGGCCTTGTCGATGACATCGAGTGTGCAGCGCTCACCGCGAATGCTCACATCAATAAGAGTTTGTCCAATGCGAATGACCTGCCCGCTAAGCAGGTCTTCGCTCACGATGCGCCGGTCGTTAACATAGGTGCCAGTCTTGGAGGCATCTTCGATAACAAAGCCATCCTTGTAGAGAATGCGCGCGTGAACGGCTTCGACCCGATCATCATCCCCGATAAAAAGACTGGTCTGCGGCGACGAACCGATTTCGAATCGGTCGGTACTCTCGACAGCACCGCCAACGACAAACTTTGGATTGCTCTTAACTTGGTAGGCCCCGTCGGCCATGACCAATTCACCAAGCAGAGTCATGCCGCCATCGATGGGCGCTACACCACCAGCAACTCGGAATTCGGCGATGCTGTCCCCAACCGAGATGAGATCACCGGTGCGCAGGAGTTTGGTACCAACCAGCGGCTCATTGTTGAGCAGGGTACCGTTCGACGACTGCAGATCGGTAATGTGATACTGGTTATCGATGCGGGTGATGCCAAAGTGAATCCCCGAGATTCGAAGATCGCTTAGTGTGACAAAGCAGCTCGGCCGACGACCGAACATCTGCTGGTCTTCTTTGAGCTCGAACTCTTCGCCTTCGCGAGTTCCCGCTAGGAATGCCAGACGCGCGAGAACCGTGTCTCCCTCGCCCTTTTCTTTGTCGTGCGCTCCCCAGTCGTACTCTGAATCGTCATCGCTCTCGGAATCGACGAGAAAGCGGAATTCGGATTTGCCAATGTGAACAGAATCGCCGTCGGAAAGCAGATGGTTGGAAACGCGGGTTGCGTTGACCCAAGAGCCATTCGTCGAGCCTTGGTCCTCAAGGGCAAAGCCCTGGGCTGTGCAGCGAATCACTGCATGGTAAACAGATACGTCGGGGTCTTTGAGCTCGAGCGTGTTGTCGGGCGCACGGCCAATCGATACAAGCTCTTCTCCGAGGACGAGTTCGCGGCCTGAGTGGACACCAGCGACACTGATTAGGCGCACTTTGCAGAGCTGAATCTCAACTTCGGTATTGCCGATGCGGAAGCGATCTTGCGGGCTCAATCGAGCCGAGGTCTGCCCTGCCCCGACATTGAGTTGCACACCATTGACAAAGATACCGACCGGTCGGCCAGCGGTCTCGACGGTGAACGTGCCAGCAGAAGCAACCGAGAGCACGCAATGTGCGTCAGCGAGCTCGGGGTCATCGAATCCAATATCGCACTGTTGCGGATTGGATCCGATAAGAATTCTTCTACTGGCAGTTACGAGTTCTCGTCCCGCCCAAGGACCACTATGTACGATGAGCTTGAGCATTATCCAATCACCATCAACATCGTGACAATGTGAGCAACGAGGAAGACGACCAACATGCCGGTGATAGCAAGGTGGGCGACGAGCCAGGTTCGGAGACTGCGGTGTAAGCGGATTTGTGTCCGCACATCACCATGGGTGCAAAGGTCTTGAATCAAGCGCTCGAGTGTTGGGCGCGATCGCATGTCTGCGCCATCGAGATTGACGCGCTGGGTGACGTCCAGAAGCAGCGCGTTGCGATCGTAGTTTTTGGAAAGTCTGGTCGACATGGCCAGCGCCCTGCCTCGCACCGATGCAACAACCGCTTGCAGCTTTGCGGGCAGCGAGTTCTTGAGTTCCTCGATGGAAGCGGAGAGGCTGATGTCCTCTTCGAGCAAGTCCTCGATCAGTTTTGCCTGGCCGTCCTTTTCCAATCGAGTGAGCTTGGAGGGCACTGTCATGTAGATGTACTGGCCCAAAACACCAGTAATGACCTCAAGTCCAAAGAGCAGAAGCAAGAGCGCAGTAAGAACACCAGTGATTTGAAAGCCCGCATGTGCCAGCGCCGCGGCAAAGCCAACAGTGCCAATGACCATGTGAAACTGCGTCCACCACTCGAGTGGCCCCCAGCCGACGTTTCGCATTTTCTTGCGCGCACCGTAGAAGAGCGCCACACCGATCATGCCTGCAGAAACAATCCCGTACGCCAAGCCCAAGGGACTTCCTCCCGTGTGCGGCCCTGGAGACAGGACGAAAAGACCCACGATGCCGCCGAGCCCTAGGATGCCGAGAAGAAGCGACACAAGGACGAAGGTGGTAGACCGTGGCTTGATGCGCTGCTTGCTCTCGTCTTTTGATGCCGCTTCCTTCATCCGAAGATGAGCTTGCTGCTCAGCTGACATCACCATCGAGAGTTCGTCGAAATAGCGCAGCGGATCGACGCGGAGGATTGCGCCCCGGGGACACTCGTGCACACAGTTGGAGTAACTGTGACCGCGACAAAGGTTGCACTTGATCGCTTTTTTGGTGACGCCATCCTTCTGGTCCTTCTCAGGCAGAGGCATCATCGAAATATTGCCGTAGGGGCACTTTCGAGCACAGTTATCGCAACCGATGCAGTTGTCGTTGATGCCAACATCACCATCGGGAAATCGCTGGATGGCACCAGTGGGACAGCCAATCATGCACTCGGGGTCGCGACAATGCCGGCACGAGCCAGGCACCAAGATGTGCTCATGCTGCTTGGACTCAAGGGACTTTCGCCGTTTGAAAATTGGGCCGCGGCGGGCCAAGCGGGTGTAGTCGTGTCGCGAGTGACAGGCCCGCACGCAGTTGCCGCACCGAACACAGCGGTCGAGGTTGATGATCAGAAGCGATTCGGCCTCGACGCCTTCTTTGAGCATGCTTGCAGCAAATCCCATGACGGTGTTGCTGTCGGCGTTCATATCGTCGCCCATGACGCTCTTGCCAAACTTTGCGTAGATCTCTGGTGCGGTCTTTTCGAGCGCGTCGAAGAGGGTGCGATCGAGGTAGATTATTTCGACCTGTCCAAGCGCGACGAGATCGTAGCCACGGCGATGCAAGTCACCTGCGCCCACAAGATCGTGCGTGTTGAAATAGGCGAGAATTGACAGGTCTCCCGAGGAGCTTGGACGCACTGCTTTGAGCACACCGTCCTTGACGATCATCACAGTGTCAGCCGGATCACCTAGACGACATACCAAGTCGTTTCGAGCAAACTTGCGCATCGTCGCGCCTTCGATCAGCTTGCCGAGTTGATCGGGTGGCAAAAGACCAAAGAAGTCATGCATGCCCAAGTAGCTGGAGATCGCACGCTGGTGATAAATCGTCTCAAGGTCGGCGAGCACCTTTGCGTAGCGCCGCGTGAGAAGTTCAAAACGTCGCTTCTCAATCTCGAGAAGGGTGGACTGCTGCTCACTGTGCACAGTGGCTGAGCGCTGGCCGCGCCCTAAGAGAGCGAATTCTCCAAAGAACTCTCCCGGCTGACCTAGGCGCCCCAAAAGTTTCCTTGTGCCATCCTCAAGTTGTGCTGAGATAGAGAGAGACCCAGTCATCACGATAAACATCGAGTGACCAAAGTCGCCTTGTTCAACCACGGGTTGACCGGGGGCATAGGTTCGCACCACCGAACTCTCAACGAGAGTTTCTAGATCGTGCTCGTCCACTCCAGCAAGAAACGGCACGTGCCGCAAAAGCTCTGTTTGAGGGCTTCCTCCTCCCCCCTGCTCCGATACAGCCATCGTCCGCTGCGACGCTATCATAGGTCGCCGCGCATCGCGCTTCATTCCAGACCAAAGCTGTGCCTATCATTCCCACATCGATGGCTCTCCGATCTCACAGAGTTGCAATTGTCGCCATGGTCCTTGCCCTCCCATGGATTGCGATCAGTGTCGCCGATGACAAGGCACCCGCCGATTCTGCTGCTGGAAAAACGACGAATAGCAAGACCGTCTTCAGTCACACCTCCCACGAGGACAAACTTGACATCGCCAAGTGTGATGCGTGCCATCAGGCCGCAGAGGCCGAAACACGAGCACCTGCGCCTACGACCCGAAGCCACTCCCCGTGTCTCGCTTCCGGTTGTCACATCGACGAGTTTCTGAGCACGGGCCCACGTACAAAAAAAGAAGAGCCAGAAACCTACGCGAACGCAGCGAAGTTTTGCGGAGTCTGCCACGCCAGCAAGTCAGGAGCCCCGCCAAGCCGCTTTGCCAAGGCCAAGGCCAATGCACTTTTCGAATCCAAAATTGGCGCAAATTTCCATGTGGAGATGAATCACCACAAACACACAACTCGCACATCGTGCAGTGGCTGCCACACCGTCGACCCAACCAGCTTCCAACTCGATGAGAACGGTCCTGGCCACAAAGAATGTGGAAGCTGTCACGACACGGAGCATGCGATTCCCATGTCGGACTGCTCGACCTGCCACAGCGCTCCAGGAACCAATGAGTATTTTACCAAGACCCGCAAATCGTCTGATGTGAGGGTCTGTGAAGTGACGCAGGACTCAAAGAAGCCCTGTTTTAAGCACGAGCGCACCGAACACCGCTTCGCCAAAGACAAGCCTCTGGAATGCTCGTCGTGCCACTACATGTTCAAGAAGAAGAAGCACAGCGGCAAGAGCTATGTGAGCCTGGCGGATGTCAAGTCCGCCCCGATGATGGACAATGCACGCGACCTCGCCCACAAGAACTGCGGCGCGGGAGGGTGTCACAGCCGAGATGTTGACGATAGCAAGGGCAACGCCCGCTGTGGCGCCTGCCATTCGAAAAAGTTCATGTCCAGCAGCCTCTTCGACTAGCTGAGCAAGGTACAACGCAGTCGTGCTCTACGTCCTTGTCGGCATCGGTGCAGGCATCATCGTCGCGATTTCCCTATTGGCGATGCGGCACCTTGCGCCACCAGCAAATCAAGACTGGCTTGACCTAGCAAAGCAGCGCAAAGCGCTCGAAGCGAAACTCGGTGCAACGATTGTCGCCTATGGCCCCTCTGAGTCCCACGAACCATCTTGCTCTCATCCCAAAGCTGCCGATGTTTGGGAATTGCTAGCAGACGGCAAGGCGAAGCAAGCTCTCGAAATCGCAGAAGAGGCCATGGCGACCGCTCGAGAAAATCCTGATGCCAGGCTCCTACTTGCAGCCGCGCTTCTAGCTAATGGCGATTATGCTGCGGCCGGTGCTCAAGTTCAAAGCAGCGAAGACATGGGCGCTGACAGTGCACTCATGCACTACCTATCCGGACGCATCGAGATCGAGCAGTATCTGCACTCGATCGCGGGTTCTTCGGGAACGCATGGTGGAGAAGTGCTCATGCCCGCGGAACTACTCGCACTCGATTTGCATGTGCGGCTGGGCGACAGTGGTGACGCCAGCGCACTTTGGATGCCGGGCCAAGGCGAAGTCACACAAGAGCAGGCCCGAGAATTCGTCCTGGTGCACTTCGGGGCTTACTATCGAATCTTAGATAAACTCTTAGACATCACGAAGCAAGAGCCGTTTGGTGACGGCCTCTATCATGTTGGCCGGCTCGCAATGAAGTGTGGGTTCAGCGAGGATGGAGCCGAGTTGCTCGCTTCTCTCGAAGACAGCATGGTTGGCAGTGCCCACAAGAAGGACTACGACCGCGTCATGGCCACGCTACGGGGCGAAAAGCCCGTGGCCAAAGAAGCCAATCTTGATTCGGGCCGCAAGGTTGTCAAGCTCAAGGTCCTCAACTAAGCCCCCCTTAGGCCCTAGCAGGGCACAAAGCGCGAATATCTGCACAGTAGCCATCGGGAGCGGAAGCGAAGCGTATCCCGTAGCCAACGCCATCTACAATGCGCACCACTTTCCCCGAGAGGCGGTGCTCTGAAAGCGACCACTCATCGGCTCCGGGCAATAGCACGGCGAGCTCAACATCTTCCCCTAGTTTCAGCTCAAGATCACACGCCAAGAATAGCCCGGTCTCGCTCATGTCTCGTGTCATGCCAGAGACGTGCCCTGCCTTCGAAGACACGTTTGCGCGAACGTTCACGTCTGCAGCCACAAAAGCCCGCTCGGCCACATTCTCGCTGAGGCCTGGGTGATGGTTTCGTTTCGCAACTTCGCCATCAATCTCAGCAGCAACACTTGCCGCGATCGATCTAGGTGTGGAGGCCAACAGAGTTTCTCTTAGCATCTTCAAGTTCGCTACAGTTCGTCGAAAGGCCGGTTCATCTCCTGCAAGCCACAAACCTCGATTCACGATCCACATTGCCTCGTCGTCGGACCGAGGATGGGCGAGCGCTTGCCCCAAGAGCCGAATGGCCGACGGACCACTTCCTGCCAGCTCCAAGCGATCTGTTAGCAGCCCAAGCATGGCGACCAGCTGAGGTATCGATTCCAGGTCTTCCTGGTAGATGATCGCAATCGCCTGTTGCAGCAAGCGCAGTCCCGTCGCTTTGCGAACGCTGCCAAGAATGAGACGCGTCCCGGAGAGCCGATAGGCCGCGACCTTCTCTTCCGAGGTGGCAGCGCTATTGGACCGCATGCGATACAGCACGCTCAGCCGATCCCACTCTCTCGCTTCAAGCCAGGCGTTCTCTAGCGCCGCAAAGGCCGTCGCCTCTTCTGGTACGGCCTCAAGCGCGCCTAAGAGCATCGTCTCGCGCTCGGCCGGCCTTTCCGCGATGTGGGCAACACGTGCGGCTGCGAGGAAGTAACTCGCCTTCTCCTCCCCAGTCGACGCTTCTAGCGCTCGTGCCTCGAGGTTCCGAAGCAGCACAGAAGAACTCTTATGGGTGGCACCAAAGGCAGATTCGATCGCTGCAAGGCACACACATTCTATGCCCGCGGTTCGGGCCCGGTGCACAGCGTCTTTCGCCATCGACATCTCCCCCGCGTCGACGTGCGCGTATGCAGCGGCTTTCAGATGTGTTGGTGCTGGGGCAGCGGCGTAACGCAGGCTAGCAACGCTCGCGATAGCTGCGAAGTCCCCGCATTGCCTTGCGAGAACAATGGCGCGCTCACAACACCAGTCGCTTGCCCCAGCAGCATAGGCCCTTGAGTACAGCGCGATGGCAAGCTCGGGCGAGGGCACAATGGCTTCACAGGCAGCTGCTGCTTCGGCGAACGCTTCAGGCGTTGCCCCGTGTGCCATCAGTTCTTCTGCGAGTTCCTCTAAGGCTAGGGACCAGTCATCGCGCTGCCACAGCAGTTGCCGATATTGCGACGAGAGAGAAATCAAGGCATTTGGATACGATAGGTGCGATCTAGGTGTGGTGAGAATTCAATCCCTGCACCATGGCGCCGACATCAAACACCACGCAATATAGCACGGTTGAAGATGCTCAAGCCTCGCTCACACCGCCCACCGCTGCCATACACGTGACTTTCTAACGACGTTTTCGCTTTGTCACTCTAGCTGCACACACAAGCTACCGATACGTCCTCTGAGGCTGGTGTCACGAGGAGTATGTCTTGAAGAACAGCGACAAACATCTATTGAGATTGCGCATCACGGGATGCCCAAAGGACGGCGATGATACTTGTGAAGACCTGCAAGATGAGTTCGAGGAAGAACTAGGCGATATATATGAAGCTGACAACTTTGCTACCGGAACCTGGGCGGGCGCTGGACACCAGGTTTTTGATGTGATCATTCACTACCGAGATCCACGCGCTGGCCAACTATCCGAACCGCGCAGCTGGTGCCTTGAAGTGTCTGCTCTGAGCCGACAAGAAGCCAAGCGCACTGCCACAAAGGACTTTCGCCTCGTTGAGAGCTTATCGAGCGGGCCATGGCAACGGGAGATCCTCGCCATCGAGGTCGTCGGCGAGGATTCATCCGAATTCAGGAATCCTGAGCAGTCTCCACACCTCTCGTAACGTGATAAAACAGCGAATGTGGATGAGGTGCAACGTGAGCCGCGTCGCGGTGCCAGAATCGCAGCGAGCTTCTGGATCGGAATCGAAGGAATCGATAGCCGACCAATACTTCGCCAGGGCAACCTGAGTTCGACGGGGATGTACTTCGAGACCGAGGAGTCGATTGGGCCAGCAGGCTCGGTTCAATTCCTTCACATCGAATCAGAAGATCACCGAGTTGTTGTACAAGTTCTGGCTCGCATCATTCGCACGAGCAACATCACCGACATTGTAACTGGCGACAGTGTGGGGCTCGCGATGGAATTCATGCCGTCCTCCGCTGAAGGCCGTACGGGGCTTGAGCGCCTGGTCCGGCATGTTGTCGAACTCGGCCTTCGCCACGAGTCGACGATCGATCATCGATTTGATGTTGATGTGAGTGGCACCCACCAAAGTGATCGAACGAGCCTTCAGCACCTGAGCGTTCAAAAACTCACGCTGGAGACTGACTGGAGAGCCAATGTTGGTGAGTCCATGCTCCTGCAAATTCGATCGCCCCATGCCGGTGCGCGAATGGTTCCGCTACAAGGTCAAGTTACAAGTGTAAACCCCGCAGAGGAGGGCTTTAGAGTGGAAGTTCGCATCACGGGCCTTGTGGACCAAGAAATAGATGAGCACACAGAGCCATCCGTGAGTCACCCACCAGAACTCGATCAGGAAGTGAGCGTGTTCACAGACCTGCTCACCCAGCCCGTCGAGGACTTCCACCTCCCAGCCCCGCAACACCTATCGGGTCAGCTTTCGCGGATCAAACTACCTACGATCTTGGGGCTCATTGAAATGGAGCGTATGTCAGGCGAACTTCGGTTCAACGCCTACGAGGAGAATGAGCTTGTGCTCTATGTGGACGCCGGTCGACCTGTTGATATGGTGGATGTCAGCAAAGCGTCAACCTCACCTCGAGAGCTGCTGACCCGGCTTATGGGCTGGGCAGAGGGCGAATTTCAGTTTGTGGTAGAAGAGGTTCAACGAGAAGATCGCTTTGGCACAAGCATGACCAGCCTCATCCTCGATCTTGCGCGAGCGGAGGATGAAGCGACGCAGGATGTCGATATCGACATCAGCGAATCGGACTACTTCTAACGAGCTGAATACAGCTCATGGCCGTTTGAGGGAGTGATCTGACCAGTGGATCCCCCTCAGTTGTCGGAAATGGCTGGACAGGCAGCGGAGATTCGAGCAACTCTGCTGCAAATTCTATTGGGGGATAGAAAACATATGGATAACGAAGTAGTACGCGAAGATAGCGACTCTACAGAAAGACGCTCGTGGACAGCAGCTGAGGCTGCACATCCGGCTCTAGGCCTAGGTTCCACTGAGCCACTCTCACGCAAGCCCCGAGGAAGCCAAGCACCAGCTGTCTCAGAAACCGTAGTAACGCCAGCGCCACGATTTGATGGTTCTGGAGAGCGAATCGATGCATCGAGCTTGGTGATGAGCACTGAGTCTGAGCAAGACCTAGACGGAATTGTAGAACTCAGTTCAACCATGCTGGTTGAAGAGAACGACTCAGGCGAAGTTGAAATGCTCTCGGACGACCTTATTGAAGAGGTTACGGAGGATGTTGAGCTACTCGATGCTTCTGATGTGATTGAGGAAGTCGACTCTGGCCTGCTCTCCTATGTCGAAGCGCGCGGAGAAATCATCGACAAACCCCATCCTGCGCCTGCGCCAATCGAAGGCTCATCTGTGAGTCTTGCGGCACTTCACGAGACGCTTCACAACCAAGCCGTGGACAGTGGCATGGCAACCTACAGCACCGGGGTCCCCGTTCACTCCCTGGACCGCGATTCCACCGGCAAGACACAGCAGATTCAGAGGCCTACCCCAGCTTCCAGTGTCTGGACAATCAGAAATATTCTGATGGCGATGGTCTTCCTCGCAGGAATTGGCGCTGGTGTCTTCTTTGGACGCCCAGGGTCGTCTTCTGCCAAGGCAGCACCAGGGACTTCACGGGCAGCCGTGATCATCCCGGAGGATGCCTCCGCAAAACCACTTGCTGCACAAGCTAACAACGTTCCTGTGGTGGCTCCACTTGTCGAGAGTACTGAGGACCCGCAAGCAGGTGAGGACCCGCAGCTCACAGATCCTGCGCTGGCAGTAGGCGATCTTGCGACAGAAGAAGGCGATCTTGCGAGAGCAGGCGATCTTGCGCTAGGAGAAGGCGATCCTGCGCTAGGAGAAGGCGATCCTGCGCAAAGAGCGGAACTTCCCACTGTTGAAACTCTGGCAGATTCATCAGAAGAAGTCGCAGAAAAAACGCCCAAAGAGACTCTTGCGGAAAGCAAGGTTGAAGTGCGACCGCTAGAGGTCGCCGCACCTACCAAGCCCAAGGTCCGCACTCCGTCCAAGCCTGCACGCCGGGCCCGCTCCAATGACGTTGATGACATCGCCCCAAAGAGCTTTGGAAGTGGCGACCCTGGCGTGCTCATGCTGGGGGCGAAGCCGCCTTGCGATATCTTTATTGATGGCAAGAAGACCGGTCTCAAGACGCCACAGCGTGTTCTTCGACTTCCACCGGGCAGGCACAAGATCACGCTCATCAATCGCGAACACAAGTTGCGGGACAGCTTTCGCGTGTCGATTCAGTCGGGCAAGAAGACTCGTATCATCCGTGACATGACAAGCAAGATTCGCTAGCGAATCTCACCATTGAAGCTCCGGAGGTAAGAAGCTGGGCTCCTAGGAGCCTGCGGCTGGATCTCGGTAGAACGATCCGGGAAAGTGCTTTGACTCGGACTTCGTCGCGGCCTCAGCGCGGGCAATCTGCGCTGCGCATACTTTGAACTCAGCTGTTCCAGTGATCGAATCGCCGACATCGTTGGTGAGCAAGTTGGCACGGGCTTCCGCAAAGTGTAGCGGCATCCAGATGCAGCCCTTCTTCACTTGCTTCGAAATGATGACCCGGCACTCAACTTCGCCTCGGCGAGTCCACACCCGAACCATCTCTCCATCTGCGACACCTCGTTGCCTTGCATCAAAGCGATGCATCTCGACAAAGGCCTCGGGTTGCTTCGCATCGGTTCCGGGATCACGTCGCGTTTGGGTCGCTGCGTTGTAGTGATAGAGAGTTCGACCCGTGGACATGATCAGTGGGAACTCTTCTGTTGGCAGCTCAAGGGATGGCCGATAATGAACGGCTTGGAACTGCCCTTTGCCGCGCAAAACCCCACCTTCGTGAAGAAATCGAGTTCCATCACTCTCGGCATCTTGGCACGGCCACTGAAGTCCAAGCGCTCTCGAAGCGATGCGGTCATGCGATATGCCGGCAAACTGCGGTGCATCCTTGGCCATCTCGTCGTAGATCTCGGCGGGACTTTCATACTTCCAGTCGGCTCCACAGGCGTTGGCCAGAGAAACCAGAATCTCCCAATCCGCCCGCGCTTGTCCTGGCGGTTCGACGCCTTTCCGCACAAGCTGAACTCGGCGCTCGGAGTTGGTGAACACCCCATCCTTTTCAGCGAAGCACGCAGCAGGGAAAATAACGTCGGCAAAGCGCGCTGTCTCATTTAAGAAAATGTCTTGCATGACGACGAAATCGACATTGTTGAGCCCCGCCTCAAGGCGGCTCACATTGGGCTCCGAGAGCACCACGTCCTCACCCATGATGAAGAACCCCTTTATCTCGGTTCCTGCCTTCTTCATCAGTTCGTTGAGATTGTAGCCGGGTCGGTCAGAAAGCGTGACGCCCCACGACTCTTGGTATTTGGCCTGGGCCGCCGGATCATCAACTCGTTGGTAGCCTGGATAGAACACGGGCGACGCACCGGCATCATTCGCGCCTTGCACGTTGTTTTGTCCTCGCAACGGGTTCAGCCCCGCGGATGCATAGCCCAAGTGTCCTGTCATCAGAACGAGGTTTGAGAGCGCGTAGACGTTGTCGGTGCCATGACTGTGCTCAGTGATGCCAAGCGTGTAATAAATGCCCGCCTTCTTGGTCGTTGCATATGCACGGGCGACCTTGCGAATTTGCTCGGCAGGAACACCAGTGATCTCCTCACCCTTCTCGGGTGTGTACTCAGCCACCGCTTCCCGCACGGACTCAAAGTGCTCGGTATTTTTCTCAATGAAAGCCTGGTCCGTGAGACCTTCATTGATAATGACGTGTGCCATTGCATTGAGCAACGCAACATCGGTACCTGGGTGCAAGGCCAAGTAGATATCGGCAAGTGTGCTCATCCAAATGGCACGAGGATCTGCCACGACAAGAGTTGCTCCGCGATGCACGGCGCGCTTCATCTCCATGGCAATAATTGGATGGGCCTCAGAAGTATTACTACCTATCACGAATAGAAATTCTGCGTCGCGAATCTCGTCGATCGAGTTCGTCATCGCACCAGCGCCGAACGTTGTGACCAGACCGGCCACGGTGGGAGCGTGTCAAGTGGCCGCGCATTGGTGCACGTTGTGCGTGCCAAAGACTGCCCTCGACAGTTTCTGCACAAGGTAGTTTTCTTCGCCAGTGCAGCGTGATGATGAGACAAAGCCGAGACTATCCGGCCCATGTCGCTTGGCTACCTTCTTAAGGCCTTCAGCGGCGATCTGCAGCGCGTTGTCCCAGCTGGTTTCCTCTAACAGCCCCTCCTGATTGCGCACTAAGGGCTTTGTGAGGCGGTCCTTGTGATCAATGAACTGATAGGCAAAGCGTCCCTTGACGCAGAGATTGCCATCGTTGGGCAAAACGCCAGCATCTGGTGACGTGATTTTTGCAACCACCCCTCGCCCATTGTTGGCTGTTCGATCAACATTGAGATCCATTTGGCAACCAACACCACAGTAGTTGCAAGTTGTGCGAACCTTTTCGAGTTTGCGTGCTGGCAGTAGCTTGAGAGCCAAGGGCTTCTTCTCGGTCATGGCACCCGTTGGGCACACATCAACACAACCACCGCAGAGCTCACAGGTTGTATCGAGGAGCGAGCGGGCATCGGCCGTTGCGATGGTGGTCTCTGCTCCACGTCCCGCAAGCGTGATCGCTGACACCGACTCAACCTCTTCGCAATACCGCGTGCAACGTGCACAAAGGATGCAGCGATCAGCTCGATACTCGATATAGGGATTGCGATCATCTGCGCGCTGAAAGCGCTTGTGCTGCATTCTTGGCCACGTCGTTGGAGCTTTGACTCTCTCTGCCAGAGCGTGCAGCTCCGATGGATCCGACGAGTCATCGGTTTCCGAAGCATCCACATTGTCTGTCATGTAGAGAGCGAAGAGAGCTTTTTGATGGCGTTCGATGCGCGCATTGGCCGTTGTGACAGCGATACCTTCTTCGGCCTTTGTTGCACATGAGGGCACCAAGCGCCGAACTCCTTCGACTTCCACCAAACACGTTCGACACGCCCCAACAGCCTTAAGCCGAGGATCGTGACAGAGGCTGGGGATTTCCTGCCCCATTCGGCGCGCCAATTCGAGCACGCTTTCTCCCGCTACAATCTCAACCTCATCGCCATTTAGCTTCAGTGTTTTACTCATTTGCGCTTCTCTCCGCCAAAAGCTCCTGGAAAGTGCTGTAGGGCCGACGTAAGGGGCAACGCGGCCGCCTGTCCTAGCCCGCAAATGGAGCCCTCATTCATTTCCCAAGCGACTTCCGCCACCTCACCTAGTGATTGTTCCGAGGGCTTGCCCTGCAAGTCCCGATCGAGTGCTTCGCGCAAGTAGCGCGTCCCAATGCGACAAGGCGCGCACTGACCACAGCTCTCATTCTCGAAGAAAATTAGTTGCTCTCGAACCAACTCGCGGATATCCGACTCGGTGTTCATTACCACGACTCCAGCCGATCCCAACATCGAGCCAATTTTGGACAACGCAGCGAAGTCGAGTGCGCGTTTTCGCTCGCTCGCAGGCAGAAATCCAGAGCTCGCGCCTCCCGGGGAAAATGCAAGCAACTCACCAACATAGCCGCCAGCTGCAGCCGCCACATCATCCAGTGTTGAACCTAGGGGAAGTTCGTACGTTCCCGGTTCCTTTACGTCGCCACTTATGGAGTACAGCTTTGTACCTGGCTCGGTCGCGCCCATCGCCTTAAACCACGCTCCACCCTGCAGAACAATCGCGGGAACGCAGGCAATGGTCTCCACGTTTTGAATCAATGTCGGCTTGCCCCAGAGCCCGTTCTCATGGGGGAAGGGTGGCTTAAGGCGTGGCATTCCCCGCTTGCCCTCTAACGCCTCTAGCAGTGCCGTTTCTTCGCCGCAGATATAGGCTCCGTGACCCGAGTGCAGGTGAAAGGAGACTCCTTCAAAGAGCTTGTTCTCAGAAAAACTCGCAATGGCCTTTTCGAGAGCAATCCAGGGTCCCGTGAATTCGCCACGCAAGTAGAGATACACATCTTGCGCCCCGAGGCAAAAGGCAGCAATCGCCAACCCTTCCAACACGAGATCGGGGCGGCGGAGCATGAGTTCTCGGTCCTTAAACGTACCAGGCTCGCCCTCATCGGCGTTGAGCACGACGTAGTGTGGCTTTGCTTCTTGCGCTCGCACACCACCCCACTTAATTGCCGCAGGAAAGCCCGCGCCGCCGCGTCCCTGCAATCCAGACTCGTCGATGGCTGCGATCACTTCATCCGCCCCGATGCTCTGCGCCTTGGCAAACGCCTCACCAGAAAAACTCGGAGTCCCGCCTAGATTCATTGGCAGTTCGGAATTGTTGGAACCAACTCTGCCGTTCCAGTCGTCGGCTAGCTCGGCGCCTTGCACGTTCCGCCAATCGCCTCCTGCAGACTTCACATTTTCTTGGGTAACGTCAACAAGAACACTGCGATCTTTGAGCAGAGCGGGAGCTCTATCGCATGCGGCCAAGCACGAACACTCTGCCACAGGCATGTCTGCATCTTGGGCAAGTGCTAGCAGTTTGCGACCACCGCGCATCGCACATGAGAGCCCTGTGCAAACCCGAAGCTTGGTCTCGGAGTCGCCAAGCAAGTGATAGAACGATCCAGCTCCATAGACTTGCGCTTCTGGAACGCCAAGCTCCGCACTGACCTTAGCCGCTGCCCCAGGCGTGAGCCCACCGGCCTTGTGCAAAGCTCCGAGAAGCTGCTCCCTCTTGTCATTTGCTGCCACGATTCCAAGTACATACTACGCGGCCGAGTGTGCGCAAACTTGAAGCGAGATCTGGGGTGAGATGGTGGTGACAAGCGACCGATCCGGGCGCTCAAGTCCCGGGATCTCGGGGACTCCAGTCGGAAACGTAAAGACGAAACACAATCTAACCAATTGATTTTAAACAAGTGAAACGGTTGGCACGTGACTCGCAGTGAAATCGCTCCAAGATGTCCTCTTTCATCCCCAAAGCGCTGGCTTCCCTTCTCCTCTTCGGAGCCGCCTGCACCACCCAAGTTGGCGGCCCCGATGGCGTGGGCGGAATTGATGACAAAGAAGACAACGTTGATGTCATTGGCGCCGATGCAGCCCCCACACCAGATGCCTTTACCCCCTTTGACGGTCCCTGTGGTGAGGGCGACGCCTTCTTCGAGACTGGCGATGGCATCTGCTTTGAGTACTTCTTTGAGAGTTCCAGCTGGGCTGGTGCACGACTCAAGTGCCAATTTCTCGGTGGTGATCTTGCTCGTGTCGATGATTCTGCCACCAACGGCATCCTCTCCTCCCTCGTCCCAACCGCATTCCCCCAAGCCTGGCTCCTCGGTAGCGACTCGGAAACCGAAGGTGTTTGGACCTGGGATGGCGAGCCAATGAGCTATGGCAACTGGCGACCAGGTGAGCCAAACAATGGCAATGGCGTCGAGAACTGCCTTGTCCTTGTATCTGACCAAGGTGGCGCTTGGGATGACAACAACTGTAACGATTTGAAGAGCTACATCTGTCAACGATAGGAAAGAGAAGCATGTCACCACGCACCCAATCGATTCGCACAACACTTCTGGCCATCGCCGTTCTTGGCGCCGCTGCATGTAGCCCTGAGATTGGTGGGATGGTTGGCGAACCCGATGGACCTGATGCGAGCGACTTCGTTCCAGAGCCTGAAGTATGCGACGAAGCGGTTGCGATTACGTTTGAGCAGCGTCAGATCATTCCCGACATCATGCTTGTCCTCGATCGTTCAGGTTCGATGGGTGACCCCCTGGTCAATGGCAGCAACACCAGCAAGTGGGATGTCATGCGCAACGCGATGGCAAGCATCGTTGCCAACAATGGGGATGCCGTGAACTTCGGTCTCTCGATGTTTCCTTCGAACAACAACTGCGACACCAACCCTCCCAATGTCACACCTGCACTTAACAACGTTGGTTCAATTCTTAGTCAAATGAACAGTGTCGGACCAAATGGCGGCACTCCAACACACCAAAGCCTTCGACGCGCCCGCGACTTCTTTGATGCCCAGCCCGTCAATCCTGATGGACGAATCGTCATTCTGGCCACTGATGGCATCCCTACCTGTGGCTCTTCTACAGGGGAATCCGTAAACGTCATTCAAGCCCTTGGACAGCGAAGCATCAAGACCTACGTCCTTGGCTTTGGCTTTGGCAATGCTGACGTGAGTGGCCTGCTTGAAATGGCTATCGCAGGCGGAACAAACCAACTCTACAGTGCCGACTCTCCAGATGAGCTCAATGTCGCGCTGGATTCGATTCTCGGTGACGTCACGGTTCCAAGCTGTGAGTTCGAACTCCAGCAAACGCCAGCGAATGCCGACGATATCAACGTTGTCATCAACGGTGTTGAGCTTGCTCGCGACGATCCCAACGGTTGGAGCTACGACGAAGCAACCAAGACCATTACTCTCAACGGCGCAGCTTGTGAGTCTGTGCAGAGCGGTGGCACCAACGGCATCGAAGTTGACCTCGGCTGCGAAGGCGAAATTATCGAGTAATCAGCATTCCCATAGAAACGAAGAAGCCCGCACTCAAGCGGGCTTTCTTGCGCCTCCGGCATACGACCAGAACAGTTCTTAGAACCACTCTCACCTGGGCCTTTTGCCGAACCTTCCTTCCGTCTCCGAGACAAGAGTTTCAACCCATGTTGACAGAGAGCTGGCTAAGAATTCCCCCCAGGCACGCAGATCGGCTTCGTCGACAAAGGCAAACCAATAGTCCAAATCTGAGAGCTCATCGATCGGTTGAAAGAACCTCGTCTCGATCTGCTCGTTTGTATAGATGTCCCTCAAGTAATGGTGACTTGGTGGCATGCGCCGCTTGGCAATAACCCGATTGTGAATGTCGACAGCCTGTGCTTGCTCACTCGGCGAAAACAGGCTGGGCAAGCGGGTTGTGCGTAGGTCGACGCCTTCACAAGAGTCGACACCCAGCATCGCAGCCTCGCCAATTTGAATCGCAACGGTAAACGTGCCACCAAGGGTCTGGGCATCCACTCCTCCGCTTGAGCCAACAGCGAACAAGGTTAGGAAGCCATTGGACAAGGCCTGTCCATATGCTGGTGGCGAGGATTTTAGCCGCTTGAAGTTAGCACTCTTGGCCCAACGTGCCAAAGCGGGCCTCAGGTGCTTCCATGCCTCGGCAGTCTTGGTGATTCGCTCCATCGGCTAAGCGATTCTATACGAGCCCGAATCGATGCCATCGATGGTCCATTCACCAATGGAATAGCGAATGAGTCGCAAGGTTGGGAAACCCACCTTGGCGGTCATCCGTCGCACTTGTCGGTTTCGGCCTTCTCGGATTGTCAGGGAAATCCACGATGTTGGTATGGACTTGCGCTCGCGAATTGGTGGTGTACGAGGCCACACGTCTGGCACAGCCATGCGTGATGCTTTGGCGGGTTTGCTCATACCGTCCTTGAGGCGTACCCCGCTTTGAAGTGCTTCGAGTGCCTTGTCTGTGGGTTCGCCTTCTACCTGCACCCAATAGGTCTTGCGCATCTTGTGTCTGGGCGAGGCAATGCGATCTTGCAATGCGCCATCATCGGTGAGCACCAACAGTCCTTCTGAATCCTTGTCCAATCGTCCAGCGGCATAGACGTGAGGAACGTCGACATAGTCCGCCAAGGTGGCAAAGCCCTTATCGCTTGTGAACTGACTCAGAACGCCATACGGCTTGTTTAGGAGCACCAGCATAAACGCCTATCTAGTCCTCATGGGTCTTTGCGGAGTCGGCAGAGAGACGCAGAATCTCACTGAGTTCTGTCTCTGTGAGGTCACGCCATTGACCAACGGGCAAATCGAGTTTCACGTTCATGATGCGGACACGCTTAAGTTTGGTGACGCGATAGCCGAGATACTCACACATTCTACGAATCTGCCGATTGAGACCTTGAGTGAGAATTATTCTGAATTGACTCTTACCCTCGCGCCTGACGATACAGTTGCGAGTCACGGTATCGAGGATTGGCACACCGTTGCTCATCGCATGAACAAACTCGTTGTCGATGGGCCTATCAACCCACACTACATACTCCTTTTCGTGGTTATTGCGAGCACGCAAGATCTTGTTGACGATGTCTCCGTCATTGGTGAGAAAGATCAATCCCTCGCTGGGCTTGTCGAGGCGCCCGATCGGGAAAATTCTCACAGGATAGCCGATGTAGTCGATGATGTTGTCGGGCTCCACTTGGGTGTCGGTGGTGCAGACAATTCCGACGGGTTTGTGAAACGCCAGGTAGACTCGCTTGTCCTCTGATGGCGAAACCAACTCGCCGTTGACACGCACCTCGTCGCCTGGAGCCACTTTCGTTCCAAGCTCAGGCACGCTTCCATTGATCGTAATGCGCCCTTGAGCGATAAGCTTGTCGGCTGCCCGGCGTGAGCAATAGCCCACTTCGCTGAGGTACTTATTGATCCGTGTCTTCGGCAATTCGCTCATACAAGAGCCACCCATCATCGGGGGCTCTATCGCGAAAGTACAGGCCTGAAATCATAGCTATCATATTGGTATTGCAGGAAACGACAGATCGCAAACGGTAAGACCACGCCTAAAAATGGGTTGCAATTCTTTGAGGATTCTTCTAAATGTCACTCCAGCGTCACCCAAATGGGTCTTTGTAGCCAAAAAGGGAGAGACGTAAGCGCAACCCCTGTTTTCTTGTAATCACGCCATTGCCCAGGAGCCACACTTGATCAAACTAGCCCCTCTTCATCGCTGTCTTGCACTTTCTTTTCTCCTAGCCGCCTGTGGTGGAGCTACAGGCACCGATGAGGACAACAGTGGTGCAGGTGCCGATGGTGGTGCTGGAGCCGAATGTGTCGCGACCGCAGACGATGAAGCGAGCTGCTCCGACGGTGTGGACAACAACTGCGATGGCAAGACCGACTGCGAGAACGTCGAGTGTGCCTTTGACTCCTACTGCACAGGGGGTGGTGGCGGCGGAAACACAGATGGATGTGGCGAAGCAACCTTTGGTGGCGCTCCCCTGGCAATTCCCGATGGTGTTGGCATGTCTTATGAGACCGCCGTTACAATCACGGGCTTCGATGATGGTCAGACACTTCTCGCAGCAGACGGATTTGTCTCAGCATGCGTCACAATGGAGCACTCTTGGCTTCGTGATCTCCAAATCGAAATGATTTGCCCATCGGGCGAGTTGGTGGTCTTGCAGCAATTCCTCGGAACTGAGGGGGGCGAAGTCTACATGGGCATGCCAAACGACAGCGATGGCACCGACCCAACCCCAGGTGTTGGCGCTGAGTACTGCTGGAAAGCTGACGCTCCCAACGAGCCAATGCTCGAGTGGGCGAACAACAATCCACCGCCTCTCTTCGAAACCCTCACCCTGCCCGCAGGCGACTACCGACCAAACTCATCATTTAATGACCTTGTAGGTTGTACTCTCAATGGTGACTGGTCCATTCGCGCCACCGACGACTGGGGCATCGACAACGGATACATCTTCGAGTGGCGTGTCACATTCAACGAGAACATCATTCCTGACTGCACCGATTGGATCGACTAGGGCGTGAATCATTGGCATGGGTCATCTGAAACGAAGAGAGTTAAGTGACCGATGGCCGAGCGAAGAATCGAGTTTGCTTGGTCAATGTCAAGGCAGCTGGCACTAGGCCACTTCCAGCTTCGGTAAGACTAAATAGCGAACCAATGCGGCGACTGATGTAGATCGGTCGCCGCTTTTGTATTCGGGACCACGAGAAACTTGTTACTTGGCAGTTTGGCGAGAAGCACCTACAGTCCGCAACCATGAACCTCCTCCTCCGCCTACTCGCCCTTGCCGCCCTCCTAAATGCAACCGCTTGTAGCGGTGGATCAAATGGAGATGACAATGGAGGCCAAGCCAACGCTGACGCTAGCGTATCCGGTGATGGCGATGGCGATGGCGATGGTGACGGTGATGGCGATGGTGACGGTGATGGCGATGGCGATGGCGATGGCGATGGCGATGGTGACGGCGATGGCGATGGCGATGGCGATGGCGATGGCGATGGCGATGGCGATGGCGATAACACCCTTGGCCTCCGCTCCGTCTACGGTGTCGTAAACGCCGACGATGATGACAACACGGGCAATCCCGATTGGTTCCAGCAACCGTTCGCAAGCGACAACGACCTATCGAGCCTTCCACTGCCCAACCACCCAGGGCACACCATCGAGCTAACACTCAGCGGTGAGACCCAATACCTTCGCCTATGGAACGCAAGCAATCAGATGTTGCTCGGCACCGACATCGACGATTCCGTCACAACCCAAGTTACTCTTCCTGCCGATGGCTCCACGCTTCGCGTTGAGTTTGGTTGGTACCTCGCAAAAGCATCGCTGAGCGCTCGACTTCTCGACAGCAGCGGAGCCGAAGTTGATACCGACCTCATCGACCTTTGGTCGTCACCGCTAATTCTCAACCACCACTTGCAGCCTTCCGAGCACGTCTATGTGACGAACACGCCCAACGGTGGATCGAACAACACTGCCATGGTTGGAGCCTACCAATCGGTGCTCTCACCCAGCGCTTTCACCGCTGTCCCCGGAAACCAAGTCGGCTTTGATATCTGGATGCAGGACGAAATCGAGTTTGGCACAAGCACCGGTGATGACGGTCAGCGCATGGATACCGTCATTGATTCCATTCGAGATCGCGGTCTTGATGTGATGCCCGAGGCGTACTTCAGCGGCCCCGAGTACTACGTCGGAACGTGGGGCAACGCTACCCCGAATAGCTACGACTCCTTCGGCAACCTCGAAGTGTCACCGCCGGTCACGGTAAACGGTGTCGAGTACCCATTCGGCCGCGTGTACTATGGAGATGTTGGCAACCAGGGGCCAAATGGAACCGTTGGGCAGTTCCTTGAAGAACAAAAGATTCAAGATCCCTTCACGGTCAACACTTCTTGGCTATGCGTTGGGCACATCGATGAGGTGACGAGCTGGATTCCCGATCCAAGTTCTGCACTTGGCTACAAGCTGCTCATCGCCGATGTCCCATCGGCCTTTGCTGCTCTCGACGGCACCAACCAAAGCCTATCGAGCAGCCGATACGGAGCAAGTGGCTTCTTCAATACCAATGACTTCGAAACGGATATCGCGTTCCGCAACGAGAACATGGACATCCAGGACGATTACCTAACGCCCATGACCAACGCCTTCAAGGCTGCAACCGGAATCACCGACGCGGACATCATCAAGGTGCCGGCGCTCTTTGAAGATGTTGGTTGCGGTATGGCGGCGCTCATCCCAGGCACGGTCAACCTTATCGTCGCTGACGACGCCCAGGCCAACACCCACCTCTTCATCCCCAAGCCGTTTATCGATTCGCTCGAGACCGTTTACGCGTCAATATTTCCCGCTGGCTCCAACATGCACTTTGTGGACGACTGGTTCAGCTACCACGCGCTCCTTGGCGAAGTTCACTGCGGCACAAACGTCGAACGCACTCCGCTTGCCAACTGGTGGGAAGAGGCCATGCACCTGGTGCAGTAATTTGCCAATCGAGAACCACGATCGATAAGCCAACACGTTCGACCCCCCAGCCCCGGAGACAATCATGAGCCGCTTTCTAACCCTCGCACTCGCACTTCCCCTCATCCTTACCGCCTGCAATGACGCATCAACCTCGGACACCGCATCTAAGACGGAGGCAGCCATCATTGCCCAAACGCAAACCGAGCAGGCCGCAACAGAATCGGCAAACACGCTAGCCAGCACAGACCTAGCAGAGCTCGTTCGCACAATCGAGCCACAGCTCGCTCGCAATGGCAGCCTTCGCTTCAGCGATGAGAAACTTGTGCAACCCGCCGCAGCACCACTCTTGCTTGCGCGTTTGCAGTCGGCAGGTGACGACGAAGCAACGCGTCACGCCCTCATCGTTGCGCTTCCACAGACCCAGGGAGACTACGCAGCCGAGGCCGTATCCATGCTTCGAAACGAGCGCAGCGAAACGCTTCGGGCCGCCCTGGTTGACTCCCTTCGCCTGGCTAAGGACGGCAAGGCTGCTCTTGAAGGCCTAGCGCTTGGCATGAGCGACGCTGCCGCCTCGGTTCGCATTCGTGCAGCCTTTGCGATTGGCCGGCGTGCTGATGGTCTCGACCTGAGTGATGCACTCGTAGCGGCGCTCTCTGATAGCAATTCTGAGCTGCAAGCTACTGCAGCACGGGCTCTGGGCAACCTCGGAGCATCGAAAGCCTTCGACAACCTTGCTTCCCTCACTCAGAGTCGTGACGCTGATGTTCGCCTCGAGTCGCTTCGCGCCTTGGCCCGAGTGGATGCAGACCGCGCAGCTGTCCTGCCCGGCCTCTCGAAGTTCACGCAAGATAGCGACGAGCGCATCCGCACCGCCGCTACCAAAGTTGCCAACAAAGCCTACTAAAAGGCAGCTGGTTGATCCCCAGCTTTCGTCGGGCTCGCTTCTACCTAGAAGCTCATGCGTCCCCAGTTGATTCCGAAGTGAAACATGAAGCTCACGTCGGTGCTGGATGGTGCGGTCGCTCGATCACAGGGCCCGCCGCAAGTGACTTCGTCATTGGATTCAGGGCCCTGGCCAATCAGGGTTCTCAGGGCGAAGTACGGCCCTAGGTAGCGTGGATGGTCACTGTGTTTGTCCATCACGAAGTTCGATTGCCACCCGAAGCCGAGCGCAAGGTCGGGGCGATCCAACACTCCGCCGCTGCGCCACGATACATGCTCCCAGCCAACGCCGCCTTCAAGCCAGATGTCGCTGGTGGCAAAGCTCTTTGGGTCTCCAAGCGGAACAAGGCTGTAGCGAGATGTGAGGCCCACACGCGTCATAGTGCCTCGCTCATCTGCCCGCAAGCTGAAGTAGTCGAGCTCACCAAGAATACTCAGCTCACCAAGGCGCACACCCGTGTTGACAGAGAGCCCGGTAGCGGACGCATGGGTTGTGCCCATGTTGAGCCCACCAACCAACATACCGACATCGAACTCCAGGCGCTTGGGAATGGGCTTCTCAGGAGGCGCCGCCAGGGCCAACGTGCTGGCTCTTGCGGCAGTTGGGGCCGAAGCAAGGAGAGCGGTAGCGGTGAGGATGGAGGCGAGGAGAAGCGGAGCTTTGCTAGTCATGCTGGCAAAACGCTCCTCGACCGTTTGGCTTACACAACAATTGTTTTTTTTAGTCGGCGGTGAAGCCCTCGGCGAGTTCATCCGCATTTGGGCGGATCGTCACATACACAAGATAGCCGAGTGTAACCAGCATGAGGACCGCACCAACCCAACGCACGTTGTCGGCGATGTCGCGGGCCTGTTGCATTTTATCCCACTTCGTAAAGAGGTAGACCCAATCGTGAGTGTCACCGCCAACGAGCGGCAGCTCCTCGACCGGCGCGTCATGCATGTAGCGGGCAATGTTGATGAGATTCTCGCCAAACCACCAAGCGCATGTGACCGCTGCAAAGCGCTGCTGCTTCTTGAACCAAAAGTAGAGCCCAAGCCCAAATGGCCACATCAGTTGTCCAAGCGTGCCGCCAAGAAAGTGAAGCGTTTCGCCACCAAAAGAGAAGATGTAGTGGCCCGCTTCGTGGAAGACCAAGTTCACACCATCAATAAAAACCCACTCCGACGATAGCCAGAGGTGGGATGCTGTGAACCAGGCCAACAACACCAACACCGGAATGCGGGTAAGCGTCCAATACAGCCTGCGCGTCGATTCTTCCTTCTCAGCATAACTCTGAGGCTCTCGAATACCAGAGATGTCCTTCGCCTTCTTTATGAAGTCCGCATGCTGATTCACGGTTGCACGGCGCTCCTGGAGTTCGAATCCATCGGAGAGTTCGAGGGATACTTCTGCATCGGGAGCAGGGGCGAACGGATCGTCTGGCGTACTCATTGCGGTGTTTCTCTCAGCTCTTTCCCCTTGCGACGCAGCGCCTTGGCTTGAGCGCTACGGACCTGTGGCGCGGCAGTTAGATCGTACTCGTCTTTTCGCAACTCGCGACCCAGTATTTCTTCGACGGCCCAAAGAAATCGCAAGCGGTCGTAGGCAACTGGAGCATCGAGTATCGAGAGGAGGTCATCTAGGAAGTTTGCTCCATCCTTGCTGTACCCGATGGCCGAGGCCGCCGTTAGCCTGAGTATGCGCTCATCGCTCATGAGCCAGATGTGTGCTGCGGACTCGGCTTGCTCAAGTGTAGGAAGATTGGGCAGCGACACGCCATACTGTCCTCGCAGCTGCTCTACCGTCCAGGCGAGGCTCTTTTCGAGGTGGCAGAGATTGCACGCGTTGAGGCTGGTGGCCAGCATCTCTTCATCCGCGGGTGAGCTGATGCGATGGCTGCGAATGAGCTCGTCAACGCCCTGCACGATACGTGGCATATGGCAGTCAAGACACGTGACTGTGGGCTCGTGAAGGCTGTGACTGAGAGCGAGAACAGGATCTGCCAAGTTTTGATGGCAACCTAAGCAAGCGCCAATGTGGTTGGCTTGATCCTCTGCGAGTGCACCAGGCCCGGGAATATGAGGATCGTGGCAATCGGTGCACTTGATCTTTGTTGCGCATGCGCCGCTAAGCAAATCGAGCGCTTCGCTCGAGTTTCGCGTTCCAGCGCCATTGGGATAGAGCGCGGTCGGTGTGCTGTGGCATTGGGCGCAAATCGCATTGATGGTTCGAGGGTCCCTGCGATCGCCAGCAACCGCTATTGACTGAGAGTTTTTCGTAACCCCCTCACCTGCGGGCTCAAAGCGTATCGGCTTGCCTAGTATCGCGTGTTCCCTGCCGCCAAAGTGGCAGGACTCACAGCTAATGCCCACGCTCACTAAGTCCTCAACGGGCAGGAGATTGTCTGGTGATGCTGGCGCTACAACCGAGTCGTTGTAGAGAAGCTCAATCCCGCTGCCGATTTGCTGTGCTCCTTGAAGGCGAGCCAAGCGCTTGTCGAAGGAATAGGTGTTGTGGCACCAAGCACAGCGTCCTCGCCAGGGCGCTTGCTCTGGGTCAAAGACGCTGGTGGCAATCGTTCCGCCCTCGTCGTATTCCGCTCCATGCCAAGAATCGAAGTACTGTTGGTGCAGCCAGCGTTCTTGGCTAAGAAGAAATCCGAAGGGCAAACGAATCTCACGGGAGTAAATCTCGTGGCCCTTCGGTTCTGGTCCAAGCTCTTGCACACCTACGTACTCCTGCATGTAGCGTGAGCCTATGGTGCGAGTAATCCGATATCGCCGATAGACGTGGCCCTCACGGACAAAGCTCATCGCGTACTCATTGCCGCGTCGGGCAAACAGTACCTCGCCGCCTGCATAGCTCTCCCGATGTTGCTCAAAATCGCCAAGCACAGCGCCGGGTTCGGTGACCAACCGATTCATGCGACGGTGAAGATTGCCCTCCCACTGCTTGAAGCGCTCGTCATGGCACTCACCGCAAACCTGCGGCCCTACATAGTCCTCCTTGCGAACATTGCTGTAGGTCGCACCCAACTCAGCGGCCTGGGCTTCCAGGCCGGCGTGCGCGCTTGGCTCCACGCCCTGACGCTGCCACCAGAGCGCAGCGAGAGCGATTGCGATGAGCAGCATCGCACCCCCCACAAGTCGACTCGTGCTGCCCATGGCTCTCATCTTGCGCTCTTTTCCCCCAGTGAGCGTGATTCGCTCAGGCGGATCGGCTGCATGTGGGCCGAAAATGAGTAAGGATGCGGGCGTGAGCCTCGACTACCTCAAAGAACTCCTCACCAAAGGCAACGAAGCGGCCGACAAAACGGCCCGCAGTAAGAAACTCGCGTCCGAAGCGACCGAGAAAGTACTGCGTCCCATCGAGGAGCGCGTTGAAAAACTCACTGGTCCTGAGACCCGTGCCCTTGGTGGAACCTCCAGCGCAAAGCCACAGTTCATCGCGGAGTATCGCCTTGAACTTCCTGAGCGAAAGCACTGGATTCCGCAACTGCGCTTCGCCCTCGAAAACGAGAAGAAGAAGCATGCCGAAATTGAAATTGGCGTGACAATCGGGCAAGCATGGACGGACCCAAAGACCGAAGAGCACTACCCTGCGCACATTCGCTGGGGCACGTTTTGCCTCGCAGCCGACAAGGTCAAGCGAGTGCAAGGGCCGCTTCGCATCATGAACCGCGCCATTGACGAGACCCTCGAGGTTCTCTCGCCGCGCCCGGTCACCAATAAGACGGCTGGCATTCTCTCCATCGTTGGCAAAACGATGACCATCGATGATCTTGAGAGTGTGGAATCGTTTGATGCGTTGGCCGACGAGATCGCTGCCGATCTCTTCAAGCTCTACGGTGTTCTCGTGCCGCCACCCGTCGAGGAAGAGGACGAGGCCTAAGCTACCCCCCATCGATCCCGACCTCTCGATCCCGACCTCTCGATTCGACCTCTCGATGCGAGTTCTCGATGCGAGTTTGCCGACGCGAACTCGCATCTTGCGTTTCGGAGCCGAATCTTTCGCGCCACGCGGTTCCACGCGCCTTGATGCGCTACCTTCTGCGGCATGAGCGAGACACTTGAGACCATTGCCGCAGACCTGCACAAGCATTTCACAAGCGACGCCAACGCCAGGCTAAACGCGGGACTCACAGAAAACCTCGGCACCTTGCCGGACCCTTCGCTGGCTGCCTCGGCAGAAGTGCAGCGCGAGGCCAAGGCGCTACTGGCGCGCTTGGAAGCCCTCGACCCAAGCACACTCGACTTTGACGACACGCTCGACCTCGACCTCGCCAAACTGATCGTTGGCTTCGAGCTTCATGATCACAGCTACGTCTTCAACGGCAAGAGCAAGCGGCAGCAGATGCCAAAAGCTGGTGATGACATCGGCGACGGAATTTTTCTGCTCTTCATCAACGACCCGCGCGAGGACAAGGTCCGCCTTGATGACATCGTTGGTCGTCTCGAAGCCGTTCCCGAGCACACCGAGAAGATGCTTGCTCGATTGGACACACCTGTAGCGCGCTGGGTGAAGATGGACCTAGAGACCGTTGAGGGGCTACCAAAGCTCTTTGCAACGGTTGAGGGCTGGGCAGAAGAATGCCAATACGGAGACCTCACGAGGCTTCAGAAAGCGCGAGCGTCCGCCGAAGCAGCACTCTCGAGCTACTCAGACGAACTCGCAGCGATGCCAACCACAGAGCAACTTCACATTGGCCCCGAAGTGGCTAGGCGCATCGTCGACTTGCGCGGAATCGACAAGAGCTTCGATGAGCTTCACACGATGGCCACAACATTCTTGGCGGAGACCACTGAGACGATCGAAACCTTGCGTGCCAAGCTCGTGACCAAGCACGAGCTCGCTCCCGACACAAGCACCGAGGACCTTCAGCAGTTTCTTCTTAAGAAATACAAAGTGGACCTGCCCACCGGCAACGTCGAGGACATCTTGGTGCACTACGAAAAATGCCGAGAAGAGATCCTCGAATTCATCAATGAGCGCGACCTCTTCCCCATTCTCGACAACCAGGACATGAAGATTATGCGCACACCGTCGTTTATGGCGCCAAGCATCCCCGCTGGAGCGATGATGCCGCCACCCGCCTTTCGCGAAGGCGTGCGCACCAGCATGGTGTACCTCACGCTATCAGAAGAACTCGTAGACGAGCACACACACCTTGGAATCCCCGGCATGATGGTGCACGAAGGCATCCCCGGTCATCACCTGCAGCTCGCCACGGCAAGCACTCACAAGAGCATCATCCGCCGCCACGTAGAAGCCAACGAGCACGCCGAAGGCTGGACCACCATGCTCGAAGACTACATGATCGACGTTGGCTTTAAGGCTGACATCGCCGACGAGATTCGCTTCATCGGCAAGCGCGACCTCAGTCGCATCGGTGCCCGCGTTGCCATCGACCTCTTTTTCATGACCGGCGAGAAGAAGTACCTCGATGTTGGCGTCGACTGCGACCTGAGCTCCGCCGATCCATTCATTGCTGCCGGCGAATTGCTCCGCGCCGTGACAGGCTTTGTCCCAGGACGTGTGCAAGCCGAGCTCAACTGGTACTCCCAAGAGCGTGGCTATCCCCTCTCGTACCTCACTGGCAACCGCCTGGTCTGGGAGCTTAAGGACGACCTCAAAGCGGCGCAGAAGGGCAAACTCGAGGGCCTAGAGCTCGACAGGCGCTTCCACGACATCTACCTGCACAGCGGCAACATGCCCGTGACCTACCTTCGCCGTGTCTTTGAGCACGAAGGTCTACTGGCCTAGCCTGAGCATCTCGCCTGCCTCGGATCTTGTCGAGGCGCGCGTGGGTGTGGTATCTGACCTGCGCTCTGCGAGAGTGGCGGAATTGGTAGACGCGCTGGTTTTAGGTACCAGTGTCAATGATGTGGGGGTTCGAGTCCCCCCTCTCGCACTAGCTGGAATCATTCGAGATTCCATGGAATCCCCGGGGTCGCCACCTCGGGGATTTTGCTTTGTGTGGTGAAGCGTGTGGTGACTTCATTTGATGCCACCCGCGAGCACCGCGAGGGCCGAGCGCGCGCCGAGAAGCTGCGGTGCATTTGCAAGAAGAGTTCGGAGCGAGCGAACGTCGCTCGTGCGCCGTATCTGGTGACAGCGCGACAACCAATGACGGTCCCCGACCATGTTAACGATGTATGGGCGATCGATCTCGCCTCAGACCGAACCGAGCAAGGTCTCTCGTTTCGTATCTTCACGGCGATGGATGTGGCCACCAGAGAATGTCTTAGTTTGCGGCCGGGCACCTCACCCGAAGGCAATCAATTGCGACAACGGCCCAGAGTTTCGCGCCAAACATTTTCAGACTTGGGCTGCGAAGCACGGAATCGACATTCAATACATTGAGCCCGGAAAGCCAACGCAGAATGCCTTCATCGAACGCTTCAATGGGCGGCTCCGAGATGAGTTTTTGAACACCCATTTCTTCCCATCGCTTGACGCAGCTACGGAGTTGCTTCGAGGCTGGAAATACAAATACAACCACCGGCGAGGGCATTCCTCCCTTGGTGGAAAATCACCTAGGCAGAACGCGTTGACCTTGGCTGTTGCCGCGTTCAGTCCCAGCCCAGTCGCCCGTCACCAAAGGGCACAATCAGGGCGGGCGGCCACAGATCGACGCCGACAGTGGTGCCGAGGGCGTGTAGCTCCACTCCTTCGCGAATGCCGATGACCAAGCCAAGTATACCGGCGACCTCTACTTCGAGACCTGTTCCCTGGCGACTGGAGCCCACAAAAAACCAGCCCTGCCAGTCCTTGCCGACAGCGGTCCCGGTCATCGGGGCTCCAAGCTGACAGCGCCGAATCATCGTGTCGGTAAAGGTATTGGAGTTTGGCCCCGGCCACACCCGATAGTCGTTCCGCTCTTGGTATGCCGGCGCCTCACGGCGCACGCACTCGACAGCCGCTTGTGTTCCCTCTCCGACCAGGAGCCACTCAACACTGGCCTTTCCTGCCCCCACACCCTCAAGCGGCTGGAGCAAGTCTCGGTGGACGTGACCCGCGGCGCTGGCGGTCAGCCCAGCATCCTGCCACATCTCCCAGCGCTCCCAGCGGCTCTCCCCCGCCCCGCGCACCAGCAGCCAGGTGTGGCGAGCAACGAGGCCAATCTTGGGAATAGGCGCACCGACGAGAGCGACCGCCGGCCCCTCGCTGGGGATGGAAGGCTCAGGCTGGGCTAGCTCCAGCACCGTGCAAAGAAGAACCCAGGCTGCAGCAAGGCCAAGGACCCATCGTCGACGCCACATCAAGAGCGAACTCCCCCTTCCGCGCTTTCGTGCACGCAGAAAGCAGAAAGGCGTCCGGCGGCGACGAGGGCTCAAGGCTCCAGGCTCAGTGCGTCGGCGATCGCGATGGCCTCATCGCCACGACGGCCAGCGAAGACGTAGTGGTAGGGGGGCTTTTTGTCAAACAACGTCATGTCCTCTCGAAGAGCAACTTGGATGCCGAATCCGCGGAGCCACCCTCATAGCACATTTCACAAAGATCGAGCCCAGACGCAAAGGTCACAGGAACCCTCTCGATCGCCGGGTGTCGCCCCCACTTCAAGAGAACAGAACGTGACTTCCACCAAGGAGGGCTATCGGGCAAATACCGAGTGCTAGTCGCATTGTCTTCCAAGTTCGCACGAGCACTAAATGTCGCGCCAACACCCCTTCATACAATCGCTATTCATCTGAACCTCGCGCGCCAAACAGCCCATGTGTCTCATGGAGCTAGGATCCCAAATCCTGCGGGCCCTAATCCCCAAAGCGAACCACTTGTCGCAATTTGCCACGCACTTGGCAACAGCGCCATACGCGCTCTGCTTTGCGCCACTACAAAGGCCTGGTCGTATGGTCACTGCCAATGGCGGCCCCCAATCGCCCAGCTGTGGGACGCAACAATACTCAACGCCACGGCCGATATCTGGTCTTGTTGAAGTCCTGAGTGTCTGGAGCAGCATGCTGCGGAATGGCCGCTTCGTTAGGGAGCCGGGAGTATCGCCCCTCTCTCGACGAGAGTAGTCGTGGCTCTCTATGACGGCCCTAGTCTCGGATTTGGACGAGTGTCCGTAGATTGCCGGCCGCGGGCGGTCTGGGATTGCTATGATGAGGTGGTGGCAAGAAGGGCCAAAACGAGTGCCGTAGTCGCTGGGCTGCTGGCTCTGGCAATCGGCGGGTGTTTCTCCCCCGACTACCAGGCTGGCCTCGCGTGTACCGAGAGCGGCCTGTGTCCATCGGGCCAGTCGTGCCAGGACGGCATTTGCGTGGCCGGCACCGAGCAGCCCACTAGCTCCGATGCGGCAACAACGCCCGCCGCCGATGGAGCCGCGCCAGGGTGCGGCAATGGAGTCATCGACAACGGGGAGACCTGCGATGATACCAACACCGACTCCCTCGATGGGTGTTCCGAAGCCTGCGCTATTGAAGCGGGCTATGACTGCTTCGACGAGCCTTCGGTGTGCAGCCTCTTGGCGGCATGCCCAACCCAGGACATCGTGTCGGGCGCCGCGAGCTTTGCCTCCTGCAAGGAGTATTTCGACGCTGGGTATCGAGCATCGGGGCGCTACCTCATCGATGTCGATGGTGACGGCACCAGGCCCGCCTTCCCGGTGCTCTGTGATATGGCCACCGCTGGAGGCGGATGGACCATTGTCGTCAACAACGTTGCCGATGCAGTAGAGCCCGATGGCTGCCTGCCACGTCTGGCGACGGTGGATGGCTTTGTCTGCGGCACACCTGGCTGCGATGAGGACTTTGCCGTCCCGGTTCACGGCGTGCCATTTACCGAACTGGTCTGGGCCGAACGCGATGCGGATTTGCAGGTGCTCGCCCACAATCGATTCTCGTGGGCCGCTCCGCAGACCTTGCCCAATCAACCGCTGTGGTCGCTGTCGGCGGAGGTCTCCAACCAATTTCTCGTGGGGCTGGAAGCCCAGGGCTTGATCGAGTGTCGCTACATGAGTGGCAACGATGGTCTGGTACGGGTAGCAAACGAAAACCCGAGGAACAACAGAGATGGCTTCACCACCAGTGACGTGGTCACCTTCTTTGACCAGGACAACAACACCACCAATCCCGGCAAGATGAGCTTTACCGATACCAACACTGCCGGTCTCGATGACTTTCAGGATGGCTTTGGTTGTGAGGACGATTGGCAGCCCATTGCCAAACGCGGTGCCGCAACCATGGTCATGATTCGCTAGCGAGTTTTTGTCCCGAAAAGGACAAGAACCAGCTAATGGGCTTGATCTGTTTCCGTAGACACTTTCTGTCGTGCGAGTTAGTACGGCACCTAGAGAGGTCTCAATCATGGGAACACCCCGATATAGCAAGGAATTCAAAGCGGAGGCGGTTCGGCTTTTTAAGGCCGGCAACAAGCCCGTCGCGCAGCTCGCGAAGGAGCTGGGCGTAGCAGCCAAGTCGATTCGGGACTGGGCAAAGCAAGCCGATGCCGATGCGGGCCGCGGAGCGCCCGGTGTTTTGACTACGCCTGAACGCGATGAGCTCATCGCGCTTCGAAAAAAGTGTCGCGAACTCGAGAGGGAACGGGATTTTTTGCAGGATGCGGCGACATACTTCGCAAAGACGAAAAAGTGAGATTTCACTACATCTCGTCGAAGACAGGCCAGTACCCGGTGGCTTGGATGTGTCGTCGACTTCGGGTTTCTCGTTCAGGCTACTACGCGTGGCGAGTTCGCAAACCGAGCGCGAGAGCGAGCCGCGATGTGTATCTCACGGCAAAGATTCGTGCGCTCTTCGAGGAGTTTGAGCACACCTATGGGAGTCCTCGAATCCTCGACGAACTCAAGGAAGCCGGCGAGCGCATCGGCCGTGGTCGCGTGATTCGAATCATGCAGCAAGAGGGCCTGTGCGCTCATCTTCCGAAGAAATTTCGGAAAACTACTGATTCGGAGCACAACTTCAGAATCGCACCCAACGTGGTCAACCGAAACTTCTCCCCCGACGCCCCAAACAAGCTCTGGGCTGGCGACATTAGCTACGTGAAGACGTGGGCAGGTTGGAGCTATTTGGCGGTCGTCATCGACCTCTATTCGCGTCGAGTCGTCGGCTGGGCGGTTGCCAACCACATGCGCACTGACCTGCCTCTGGATGCGCTCAAGATGGCCATGCGGCTTCGCAGTCCAGATGAAGGCCTCGTTTTTCATTCGGACCGTGGCAGTCAATATGCGAGCGACGACTACCAAAAGTTCTTAGATTCCAGCGGCATCGTATGCAGCATGAGCCGAAGGGCGAACTGCTGGGACAGTGAGATGATACCGCGGTGCTACAAAGCAGCAGCCTGACCCTTGCTTGGGATCGACCACCTTGTGTCCTTGTGTTGATTTGTCG